>JAFGBD010000039.1 GCA_016933335.1 Bacteroidales bacterium
AAAACCAGGTGTCGGGCGTTCGAGTCGCTCCTCCCGTGCAAAAGAATGAGTATCTGATGAAGCTTCCATGATGATGTTTTCAATAGATTGAAATGAGGGATCTTATAATTCATCCCGACTATTATACCGGGAACCTGTCCCGGTTCATCGGGAAGCAAGCCATAGGGCATGCAATGCGGGAGCGAATAACTTAGACAAATATTTTCGGATGAAGATTATAAACTATTTTAAAGAGTCGTACAACGAGCTGGTACATAAAGTAACCTGGCCAAGCTGGGAAGAACTCCAGAGCAGTGCAATCATTGTGATGATCTCTACTTTAATCATAGCTGTCGTCATTGCCCTGATGGATTTAGGATTCAAAACCATAATGGAAAATATTTACGTATTGTTTTATTAATCATTGGAAAAATATCTGATGGAAGAACTTGCAAAAAAATGGTATGTTCTAAGGGCTATCGGAGGGAAAGAGAAGAAAGCCAAGGAATATATTGAAAATGAAATAGCCCGGTTGAATTTACAGGATTATATATCGCAGGTTTTGATTCCGACAGAAAAGATCTATCAAATACGGGGCGGGAAGAAGATAAGCAAAGAAAGGAATTTTTTCCCGGGCTATGTATTGGTTGAGGCTGCTTTGATTGGAGAAATTCCACATATTCTGAAAAATGTTACGCACATCATAGGATTTCTTGGTGCCAAAGGTGACGAGTTGCCAACGCCTTTAAGAATATCAGAGGTTAAAAGAATACTGGGCAAGGTTGATGAACTTGCAGAGGGTGACGAAGAGATCAATGTCCCGTTTTATATTGGCGAAACGGTTAAAGTGATTGATGGTCCTTTTAACAGCTTCACAGGTGTTATTGAAGAGGTAAATGAGGAAAAGAAAAAACTGAAGGTAATGGTTAAGATTTTTGGCAGGAAAACACCGCTGGAACTTAGCTTCATGCAGGTAGAAAAAGAATAGACAAAATAAAATACTAAAAATACACGACAGGGGTGATTATAAATATCCGTAATGCTTCCTGAATAATCATCAGGTATCGTGCAATTTCAATCAATAATTTTGGAAATCTAACAATTATGGCTAAAGAAGTAGCAGGATTAATTAAACTACAAATCAGAGGTGGTGCAGCAAATCCTTCTCCTCCTGTCGGTCCTGCTCTGGGTGCTAAAGGTGTGAATATCATGGAATTTTGCAAACAGTTCAATGCCCGTACCCAGGATAAGGCAGGTAAATTGCTGCCGGTGGTTATAACCGTTTACGCAGACAAATCGTTTGAATTTGTTATCAAATCACCACCGGTCGCAGTCCAGCTTCTTGAAGCATCCAAAACCAAATCAGGTTCGGCAGAACCAAACAGGGTTAAGGTTGCTTCCGTGAGCTGGGATCAGGTCAGAACCATTGCTGAAGAAAAGATGACTGATTTAAATGCATTCACCATTGAATCAGCAATGAAAATGGTTGCTGGTACTGCCAGAAGTATGGGAATCACCATTAAAGGAGAATTCCCTTCTGCTAAATAATCATTTAATATTCCTAAGTTAAAATGACAAGACTCACAAAAAATAGGAAAAAGGCTTTTGAAAAGATCGAACAGGGCAGGATGTATAAACTCTCTGAAGCAGCGCAACTGGTCAAGGATGTTACCGCTGCCAGGTTCGATTCATCAGTGGATATGGACATTCGCCTTGGTGTTGATCCGAGAAAAGCCAACCAAATGGTTAGGGGAGTTGTCACATTACCGCATGGTACGGGTAAAGAAATACGTGTACTGGTTTTGTGTACTCCTGATAAGGAAGAAGAAGCCAAAACTGCCGGAGCAGATTTTGTAGGTCTGGACGATTACATTGAGAAAATCCAGAATGGATGGACAGATGTGGATGTAATCATTACCATGCCTTCTGTGATGGCTAAGATTGGCAAGCTGGGTAAGGTATTGGGACCCCGTGGTCTGATGCCTAATCCCAAGA
The DNA here is from genome assembly GCA_016933335.1 of Bacteroidales bacterium. GTDB lineage: Bacteria > Bacteroidota > Bacteroidia > Bacteroidales > UBA10428 > JAFGPL01. Next base: position 1,975 of record JAFGBD010000039.1, read on the forward strand.
GTGGCACTGTTACCATGGATATCGGCAAAGCTGTTAAAGAAGTGAAAACAGGTAAAATCGATTTCAAGGTTGATAAATATGGTATCGTGCACACTTCAATCGGAAAAGTTTCATTCACAGCGGATAAGATAGCTGAAAATGCAAGAGAATTCATTCATACACTTTTAAAGCTTAAACCAACAGCAACGAAAGGCACTTATCTGAGAAGTATTTACATTTCAAGTACGATGAGTCCCGGGATTAAGATCGATGCCAGGTATGTCGATGAATAGTGAAATATGTATGGAATGACTTTGTATTGTTATGAAACAATTGCCGGTTTATCCGGAAACGTATTGAATAAAATCATGTTTAATTCGTATGAAAAGGGAAGATAAAGATAAAATCATAAGCAATCTGACTGAAACGATAAACCATTCAAAGCATTTTTACCTGACTGATACTTCTGAATTAAATGCAGAAACAACATCCCAGTTACGGAGAAAATGTTTTGAACAGGATATCAAGCTGATTGTGGTAAAAAACACGCTTTTGCGAAAAGCCCTGGAAAAGTGCAGTGAGAACTTTGAAGAATTATATGGGGTACTGAAAAATTCAACCTCCATAATGTTTTCGGAAAAGGGAAATGTACCTGCAAAGCTTATCAAAGAATTCAGGAAAACCTTTGACAGACCATTGCTCAAGGCTGCTTACGTTGAAGAGTCTTTTTACATCGGGGATGATCAACTTGATGCGCTGGCAAGTATTAAGACTAAGGAAGAAATTATTGGCGAGGTGATCATAATACTGCAATCACCTGTCAGGAATATTCTTTCCGGATTACAGTCCGGTAAACATAAACTGGCTGGTATCATAAAAACATTATCTGAAAAAGAAAAAAATTAATTTTAACTATTTAAATAATTAACGAAATGGCAGATTTAAAAGCATTTGCAGAACAATTGGTAAATTTATCTGTTAAAGAAGTAAATGAATTGGCTCAAATATTAAAGGAAGATTACGGTATAGAACCTGCCGCTGCTGCAGTTGCAGTAGCCGGTGCTGTAGCTGGCGGTGATGGAGGTGCAGTTGCAGAAGAAAAGTCATCATTTGATGTTATCCTGAAATCACCGGGAGGACAAAAACTCCAGATAGTAAAACTCGTCAAAGACCTTACCGGTCTGGGTTTGAAAGAAGCCAAAGCTGTTGTGGATTCCGCACCGGCTGCAATAAAAGAAGGTATTTCAAAAGATGAAGCTGAAGCACTGAAAAAACAACTGGAGGAAGCAGGGGCAGAAGTTGAACTTAAATAAAGAAGGTACCTTCTGATGTGATCATAAAGGTTTAATCCCGGCTTTGTTTTGCTTTTCGGGATTAAACCTGTTCGGCATTATAAATAATCAGGGTTCGACTTAATTAATAGGGTAATGATAATCAACAACAATTCCGAGCGTATTAATTTTTCTTCAAGGACAGATCAGTTAAAATATCCGGATTTTCTTGAAGTACAGCTTAAGTCATTCAGGGAGTTTTTTCAGCTTAACACGACACCTGAAGACAGAAAACAAGAAGGCCTTTTCAGGGTTTTCAACGAGAATTTTCCCATCACTGATACAAGAAATAACTTCGTACTGGAATTTCTGGATTATCAGATTGATCCGCCGAGGTACTCAATTGAAGAATGCATAGAAAGAGGCCTTACCTATAGTGTTCCCCTTAAGGCAAAGCTGAAATTATATTGTACCGATCCGGAACATGAAGACTTTGACACGGTCATCCAGGAAGTGTATCTTGGTACAATGCCATACATGACAGAAAGAGGCCTTTTTGTGATTAACGGAGCTGAGCGTGTTGTCGTATCACAGTTGCACCGGTCTCCCGGAGTTTTCTTTGGACAGAGCCTTCATGCAAACGGAACAAAGCTATACTCTGCCAGGATTATCCCCTTCAAGGGTTCATGGATTGAATTTGCGACCGATATCAATAATGTGATGTATGCATATATCGATCGTAAAAAGAAACTACCTGTAACCACGCTTTTGCGTGCAATCGGATACGAAGGTGACAAAGACATCCTGGAGATTTTTGATCTTGCAGACGAGATAAAAGTCTCAAAAACTGCCTTGAAAAAGCTGGTAGGACGCAAACTTGCAGCCCGCGTATTAAAATCATGGATCGAGGATTTCGTTGACGAGGATACCGGTGAGGTGGTTTCCATCGAAAGGAATGAAGTTATCATTGACAGGGAAACATTACTGGAAAATGAACATGTTGATGCAATCATCGATTCAGGCGCCAAATCAATTTTACTGCATAAAGAATCACAGAACCAGTCTGATTTTGAGATCATCTACAATACACTTCATAAAGATCCGTGTAATTCTGAAAAAGAAGCCGTTCTGCACATTTACAGGCAATTACGTAACTCCGAGCCTCCAGATGAAGCAACTGCCCGTGATGTGATCGACAAGCTCTTTTTCTCAGACAAAAGATATGACCTCGGTGAAGTAGGCAGATACAGGATTAATAAAAAACTGGGACTTGAAACCTCCATGGATGTGAAAGTCCTTACCAAAGAAGATATCATCAGGATCATTAAATACCTGATTGAACTCATAAATTCAAAAACCGATGTTGATGATATCGACCATCTGAGTAACCGGAGGGTCAGAACTGTTGGTGAACAACTCGCAAATCAATTCAGTGTCGGACTTGCAAGAATGGCAAGGACCATTCGTGAAAGGATGAATGTCCGTGATAACGAGGTTTTTACCCCCATTGACCTGATTAACTCAAAGACGCTCTCATCGGTTATTAATTCTTTTTTTGGAACAAACCAGCTCTCACAATTTATGGATCAGACCAATCCGCTGGCTGAAATGACCCATAAACGCAGGATGTCTGCGCTGGGACCCGGAGGTCTTTCACGGGAGAGGGCAGGTTTTGAAGTGCGTGATGTTCATTATACGCATTATGGAAGATTATGTCCCATTGAGACTCCCGAAGGTCCGAATATCGGTCTTATTTCTTCGTTGTGTGTATATGCAAAAATCAATGACCTGGGATTTATCGAAACACCTTATCGCAGGGTTACCAATTCTCTGGTTGACCTTTCTTCGGATGGTATTATTTTCCTCAGTGCCGAAGAAGAAGAATCAAAGGTTATTGCCCAGGCAAATGCACCGATTAAAAACAGTGGTGAATTTGTCAATCCGCGTGTAAAAGCAAGATACAACGGAGACTTCCCTCTGGCTGAAGCACCAAGTGTAGAACTCATGGATGTGGCTCCCAACCAGATTGCTTCAATAGCAGCTTCATTGATACCCTTCCTTGAACATGATGATGCAAACCGTGCACTGATGGGTTCAAACATGATGAGACAGGCTGTACCGCTGATTCAGGCTGATGCACCCATTGTCGGTACCGGGATTGAACACGAGGTGGTCAGGGATTCGCGTCTTCAGATCAGTGCAGAAGGAGACGGGATTGTGGAATACGTGGATGCAAACGAAATAGTCATTCGTTATGCCATGACCGAAGAAGAGAAGTTTGTCAGCTTCGAGGGTGATACCAGAAGATACAAATTGCCCAAGTTCAAGAAAACAAACCAGAATACCTGTATTAACCTTAAGCCAATAGTAAAAAAAGGTGACAAAATAACCAAAGGACAGATATTAACAGAAGGTTATGCAACCAGGTCGGGTGAACTGGCTCTCGGAAGAAACCTAAAGGTGGCATTTATGCCGTGGAAAGGTTACAATTTTGAGGATGCCATCGTTATTTCTGAAAATGTTGTTCGCGATGATTTGTTTACCTCCATCCATATCGATGAATACATGCTTGAGGTGAGAGATACCAAACGCGGACTGGAGGAACTTACATCAGATATACCCAATGTAAGTGAAGAAGCAACAAAAAATCTTGATGAAAACGGGCTGATCAGGATCGGAGCCGAAGTTTTTCCGGGTGACATTCTGATCGGAAAAATAACACCGAAAGGTGAATCTGATCCATCACCGGAAGAAAAGCTCCTCCGCGCCATATTCGGCGATAAGGCAGGTGATGTTAAAGATGCATCACTGAAAGCACCCCCGTCATTGCAGGGAGTGGTCATTGACAAAAAGCTTTTCTCTCGATCTGTGAAGGACAAAAAACTGAAGACCTCTACCAAACCAATACTTGATAAAATTGAAGAGGAATTTGCCAGAAATACAAATGAACTGAAATCAAAGCTAATCGATAAGCTGTTTATCCTTGTTAATGGAAAAACTTCCCAGGGAGTGAAAGATTACTTTAATACGGAGATCGTTCAGAAAGGGGCAAAATTCACCCAGAAGATCCTTCAGGAGATTGATTATATGAATATCAATCCTTATAAATGGACGACTGACAAGGAAAAGAATGATCAGATATGTATGCTTATATTCAATTACATCACTAAGTTCAAAGAATATGATGCAATATATAAAAGAAAGAAATACAACATTACCATCGGTGATGAACTGCCGGCGGGAATAGTGCAGCTGGCAAAAGTTTATGTTGCACAGAAGCGTAAGATCAAAGTCGGTGATAAGATGGCAGGCCGTCATGGTAACAAGGGTATCATTTCAAAGATCGTAAGAATGGAAGATATGCCATTCCTTGAAGACGGCACACCGGTAGATATCGTCTTAAATCCTCTGGGTGTGCCATCGCGTATGAACCTGGGCCAGATTTACGAGACGGTTTTAGGCTGGGCTGGTTCTGAACTTGGACTTAAATTTTCTTCACCCATTTTCGACGGGGCTACCATTGATCAGATTACAGAATACACTGAAAAGGCTGACCTGCCTATATTTGGTAAAACATATCTTTACGACGGAGGTACCGGTGAGAGATTTGACCAGCCGGCTACCGTAGGTATGATTTATATGTTAAAGCTCGGCCATATGGTCGATGATAAGATGCATGCACGTTCCATAGGGCCCTATTCACTTATTACACAGCAACCTCTTGGTGGTAAAGCCCAGTTTGGAGGACAAAGATTCGGGGAAATGGAAGTGTGGGCACTTGAGGCATTTGGTGCTGCACATATATTACAGGAGATTCTTACCGTGAAATCTGACGATGTTGTCGGAAGAGCCAAAGCATATGAATCGATTGTAAAAGGAGAACCAATGCCGCAACCGGGAATTCCCGAATCGCTTAACGTGCTCCTTCATGAGTTAAGAGGATTGGGATTAAGTATCAACCTGCTATAAAACAGCCCGGCAGGTAATAATTGTATTGTTGTTTAATAACCATCAGACATCATCATACCATGTCATTCAGAAGAGATAACAAAGTTAAATCAAATTTTACCAAGATATCCATAGGACTGGCTTCACCGGAAGAAATCCTTGAACGTTCAAGCGGTGAGGTTTTGAAACCGGAAACAATTAATTACAGGACATACAAGCCCGAAAGAGACGGTTTGTTCTGTGAACGTATTTTCGGCCCGGTTAAAGATTATGAATGTCATTGCGGTAAATATAAAAGAATCAGGTACAAAGGGATTGTTTGCGACAGGTGCGGTGTGGAAGTAACTGAAAAGAAGGTACGCCGTGAACGCATGGGTCATATTTCACTTGTTGTTCCTGTTGCTCATATCTGGTATTTTCGTTCCATGCCCAATAAAATAGGATATCTGCTCGGACTTCCATCAAAAAAGCTCGATTCAATCATTTACTACGAGAGATATGTGGTAATCAATCCAGGTGTTAAACAGGCAGATGGTGTTAATTACCTTGACTTCCTCTCGGAAGAAGAATATCTTGAAATAATCGAGTCTTTACCCAAGGAAAACCAGATGCTCGATGACAACCATCCCGACAAATTTGTTGCTAATATGGGTGCTGAGGCTTTATATCAGCTGCTTGAGAGACTGGATCTGGATGACCTTTCTTACGAGCTAAGGCATAAAGCCAGTACCGAAACTTCACAGCAACGTAAGAACGAAGCATTGAAAAGACTTCAGGTAGTTGAGGCTTTCAGGGCTTCCAAAGGAGTGAATCGTCCTGAGTGGATGATTGTAAAAGTAGTACCCGTCATACCTCCGGAATTAAGACCTTTGGTTCCGCTTGACGGCGGCCGCTTTGCCACTTCTGACCTGAATGATCTGTACCGCAGGGTGATCATACGAAACAACCGTCTGAAGAGGCTGATTGAGATCAAAGCACCGGAAGTAATATTGAGAAATGAAAAAAGGATGCTTCAGGAAGCTGTCGATTCACTCTTTGATAACTCAAGAAAAGCCAATGCAGTTAAGACTGATGCAAACAGACCTTTGAAATCATTGAGCGACAGTTTAAAAGGGAAACAGGGACGATTTCGCCAGAACCTGCTGGGTAAAAGAGTTGACTATTCAGCCCGTTCTGTCATTGTTGTTGGTCCTGAGCTGCAACTGCATGAATGTGGTTTGCCGAAGGACATGGCAGCTGAACTTTACAAACCTTTTATAATCAGAAAACTGATTGAAAGGGGTATTGTCAAAACAGTAAAATCTGCCAAGAAGATTGTCGACCGTAAAGATCCTGTTGTATGGGATATATTGGAAAATGCGCTCAAGGGTCATCCTGTTTTGCTTAACCGGGCACCAACCCTTCACAGATTAGGTATCCAGGCATTCCAGCCAAAACTTATTGAAGGAAAAGCCATTCAGTTGCATCCGCTGGTTTGCACTGCTTTTAATGCAGATTTCGACGGCGACCAGATGGCCGTTCATTTACCATTAAGCAATGCAGCCATACTTGAAGCACAGATACTGATGCTGGCCTCTCACAATATACTTAATCCGGCCAACGGGGCACCGATAAGTGTTCCTTCACAGGATATGGTGCTCGGACTTTATTACATGACCAAAGCAAGGAAAAGCACTCCCGAAAGGCCGGTCAAAGGTGAAAACCTGACATTTTATTCTCCTGAGGAAGTTAATATTGCATATAACGAAGGAAGAGTAGAATTGCATGCCATCATCAGGGTGAAAGTCCGGGTTATGGAAGAAGGCAAACTGGTTAAACAAATAGTTGAAACCACCGTAGGCAGGGTATTGTTTAATGAGGTGGTCCCGGAAGAAATAGGATTCATCAACGAGCTTCTTACAAGAAGATCTTTAAGAGATATCATCGGCGAAGTGCTGAAGTATACCGGTACATCTGTCTGTTCCAACTTTTTGGATGCAATCAAGGATATGGGTTATAAGATGGCTTTCAGAGGCGGTTTGTCATTTAACCTTGATGATGTTATCGTTCCTGATGAAAAGGAAGAGCTTGTTTCTGAAGGCTATCAGCAGGTTGATGAGGTCCTTAATAATTATAACATGGGCTACATCACCAATAACGAGCGATACAATCAGATCATAGACATATGGACGCATACCAATGCCAAGATTACCCAGAATCTGCTGAATAAATTATCATATGACAAGCAGGGTTTCAATCCTGTTTACATGATGCTTGACTCGGGCGCCAGGGGCTCAAAAGAACAGATCAGGCAGCTTTCAGGAATGAGGGGATTGATGGCAAAACCGCAGAAATCGGGTTCAACAGGTTCTGAGATTATAGAAAACCCGATCCTGTCGAATTTCAAGGAGGGATTGTCAGTTCTGGAATACTTCATTTCCACCCATGGGGCAAGGAAGGGTCTGGCCGACACTGCCTTAAAAACAGCTGATGCCGGATATCTTACCAGGCGGCTAGTGGATGTGGCCCAGGATGTCATTATAACAGAAGAAGATTGCGGTACCTTAAGGGGACTTGTAGCCAATGCCATCAAGAACAATGAGGAAATTGTTGAAACCCTGTATGAAAGAATTCTCGGACGTACGGCAGTTCATGATGTATATCATCCTTTAACAGGAGAATTGATTGTTACTTCCGGTGAAGAAATTACAGAGAATATCGCCAGGTTAATTGAAGATTCCCCTATTGAACAGGTAGAAATAAGATCAGTGCTGACATGTGAATCAAAAAAAGGTGTCTGTGCCAAGTGTTACGGACGTAACCTGGCTACCAGCCGTATGGTACAGATCGGCGAAGCTGTAGGGGTTATAGCCGCCCAGTCTATCGGAGAGCCGGGTACACAGCTGACACTCCGTACTTTCCATGTTGGTGGTACTGCATCCAATATCACTTCCGAGTCAAATATCATTGCAAAGTATGATGGTATTGCTGAAATTGAAGAGTTAAGGGTCGTTGAAAGGACAGATGAAACAGGAAGGAAAGTCAATATTGTGATAGGGCGTCTGGCTGAATTGCGCATTGTCGATACGAATACAGGTATTTCACTTACAACCAATAATATACCTTATGGTGCCAAGTTGTATATTAAGAATGGCGATGAAATTAAAAAAGGTACCCTGATTTGTGAGTGGGATCCTTATAATGCCGTCATTATCTCTGAAATATCCGGTAAGGTATCTTTTGAACATGTACAGGAAAGTGTTACCTATAAAGAGGAATCTGATGAGGTTACAGGTTATCGTGAAAAGGTGATCATTGAAACAAGGGATAAATCCAAGAATCCTGGTGTAAGAATATTGAGTGATAAAGGTGAGGTGCTTAAATCATACAACCTGCCGGTTGGTTCCCACATCTCCATTAAAGAGAATGACCCTGTCAATGCAGGAGACATACTGGTAAAAATTCCGCGTGCTGTCGGAAAATCGGGTGATATCACCGGTGGTCTTCCGAGGGTGACAGAATTATTTGAGGCACGAAACCCGTCAAATCCTGCTGTCGTATCTGAAATTGATGGCGAGGTGTCTTTTGGAAAGGTAAAAAGAGGAAACAGGGAAATAGTGGTAACATCAAAAGCCGGCCAGGTAAAAAAATATCTTGTTCCGCTCTCGAAACAGATACTGGTGCAGGAAAACGATTATGTAAAGGCAGGTACTGCGCTGTCTGACGGGGCTATCACTCCTTCCGACATTCTTACGATCAAGGGACCTACAAAGGTCCAGGAATATATTGTGAATGAAGTACAGGAAGTGTACAGGTTACAGGGTGTTAAGATCAATGACAAACATTTTGAAGTCATTGTAAGGCAGATGATGCGCAAGGTCGAGATCATCGATCCGGGTGATACCAAGTTCCTTGAAAGACAAATCGTTGATAAATGGGAATTCATGGATGAAAACGACTGGATATTTGGCAAAAAGGTGATCACTGATGCCGGAGATTGTGAAACACTTAAACCGGGACAGATCATTACCGCCAGAAAGATGCGCGACGAGAACTCAATTCTGAAACGAAAGGATGTCAGGCCTGTCCAGGCAAGAGAAGCCATCCCTGCTACCTCTCAGCAGATCCTCCAGGGTATTACAAGGGCAGCGCTGCAAACACAGAGTTTCTTTTCCGCAGCATCTTTTCAGGAAACCACAAAAGTGCTGAATGAGGCTGCCATTTATGGCAAAGTTGATTACCTGGAAGGTCTGAAAGAGAATGTAATCGTAGGGCATCTGATTCCGGCCGGTACAGGTAATCGAAGGTTCAATAGTCTGATAGTCAGCTCTAAAGATGAATATGAAAACGTGATGGAAGATGAATACCAGGATGAAGAAGCAATCAGTTAAACAGGTATTATTATGGAAGAAAAAAAAAATGTAAACCAGATAAACATTGAACTGAAAGATGATGTCGCCCAGGGGATTTATTCAAACCTGGCCATCATCACCCATTCGTCATCGGAATTTGTGATTGATTTTGTCAGGATCATGCCGGGCATACCAAAAGCCGAGGTTAAATCAAGAATCATTCTTACACCCGAACATGCAAAAAGACTGCTATTTGCCCTGAAGGATAACATTGCAAAATATGAATCGGTTCACGGACCGATAAAGAAGGCAGAAGGTCCGCAAGGTCCTGTCATTCCGATGAATTTCGGAGGACCTACCGCACAGGCATAAGTCTGGGGTGCTGTATTAAAAGGTCTTCCATATATCTCAGCCTTAATAAGTAAACACTGTTTCCTGAAATACAATACAATTCAAGGAACTGCCCGGCTTAATAACCACACATATCTTTTACCAGTTCTTCGGCCGCTTCTGTGCAATCATCGCCGTCACAATCGTATCTTTTCCCGTTATACAGATAATATGCATTGGTTAAAGAACTATCGGAAAAACATACAAAAAAAGTTCCATCGCCACAGTAGGCATCAAACTCAACACAGATACCCTCATCTCCGGAATTATCGTTTCCCCCGTTCCCTGAATTACCGGAAGAATTCTGTGTCAGCTCAAGGGTGTAAAGAACAGTTCCATCTTTGGCTTTTCCCGTAGCTTTAACGATTCCTGCATACGGAGCTAAAAATATTTCCACCGGATATTTGCCTGATGGTACATATGTGCCATCTCCGTATATATTAACGGTAGATTTCACACAATTGCTGAAGTCACCGGCAGGAACCGAAATGCTGTGATTCTGCGATAAATCAGCAGAGGTAAGACGGGCAATAGCTCTTGCAATAAGCCATCTTGGAGGATCCATATCCATTTCTCCGATGATGTTCAAATCTGCATTTTCATTATCAATGACAAGCTGTAAATGAATGCTGTGAAAAGATGTTGAATAAAAATAAAATTTTTGTCCTGTATTGCTTAATGATACATCCCAGGTTGTTGAATTGGATGTTGTTTCAACCACATCGTTAACAAGTATTTCAAAATTGATCTGCCCTTTACTCCAGGATCCCATTCCATGGGTCAGGCTTGTGCCAAGCAGTCCGTCAGGGTATTCAAACCAGGGACTGTAAGGAACCTCGCAATTGGCGGGAAAATTGACACTGTAAGTCCATTTGGTTCCTTTTTCTATCGGAAAATAATCGCTTAATTCAAAAGATGGTTCAGTAACCTCAATCATGAAATTCTTATTGTCTTTTCCGCCTTTCCCGTCACTAACCTGAATTGCTGCAGTAAAATCCCCTTTAACATCATTATCTGGATCAAGAACCAGAGTTGCAGTTGCCGTATCGCCTGTTTGAGAGGAATTTGTAATGGTTAGAAAACCCGGATTTGTCGAGATACTGAAAGACAGTGAATCGCCATCCGGATCAGTTGCAGATAACTGAACATTTTTTGCGTAACCTGCTGAGACTGTTTGATTACTGATATCAGATAATAACGGCGCCTTATTCCCTGATTCTGAATTTCCGTTATCATCCTTCTCACATGAGTAGAATAGAAGAAAAAAGATACAAAGGTTTAATAGAATTCTGGTTTCCATTTTGTAGGGTTTTAATTAGCAAACATCGCAACTTAATAACAACTAAGTAAACGTTTTTTTATTCCTTTCCTTTACCTGCAATAGCATCAATTTACCGGTCTTACGGATAGCGGACCATAAATGTAAAAAATGAATGTTAAAAAACCAAAAGAATATCACTTTTATTGTCTGGTAATGACTAATTTATCTCGTAGTTGATAACAATATTATTATTAAAACCAATCAGTTTAAACAATAATTGATGATATATTTTATTTCACCATTTTTTCAGGATGTTATCCTGATAACAACTTACAAACAGATACTATTGTCCGGACAAAAAATTTTTGGATGAACTGAAGCCGTCCTGGTATTATCTACCTGTTCAAAATACAGATTCCGGCATGATATTTTTTTATACCCAGAACACCGGTGATGATATAGCAGCCTTCCGTCAAACCAGGTTTATAAGTGTATTTATGCTGCCCCGGTGGCAAGTTGACTGTATTAAGAAGTTCGGCAACAACTCTTCCTGACAGATCGGTAATGAATAAAGAAGCTTTGGTGTGACTCTTTGTTTCCAGAATGACATATAATGTTTCTTTTACTGGATTTGGAAAAGTCTTTAATTCCGTTGCCGCTGAATTTATATCTTTTGTTGGTGTTGAAAAATTCAGAATAGCCGGTACAACATGACTGTTGACCAGGAATCTTGCATCTTCCCTGTGCCTGTCGATTTTACAAGTAATGGCAACAACAAGATCAAGCTCAGGTACCACATAAATAAACTGTCCGCCGTATCCGCCTGCAAAAAAGGCATTATAACCATTGTTTTCTGTAATCCACCAGTTATACCCGTATTTCTCATGATGGGGCCCGCCGCCGTCAGTATGAGCAATGGTTGATGTTAAAACATATCCCGGATCGACAATGGTGTCTCCGTTCCATATACCATGATTGAGATAAAGGTATCCGATTTTAAGCATGTCAACGGGTTCAAAATATGAACGAAATCCTCCATAGGTATAACCAAGACCGTCTGTCAGCCATGAAAAATTTGTAATGCCCAGTTTCTGAAAGAGTTCGGTAGTGGCAAAATCTCTGGCATTTTTACCTGTGGTTTTGCTGATGATACCGGATAAGACCTGTGAAGCGGAGGTGGCATAATTAAATTGTGTCCCCGGATCAGCAACAAACTCGCTGCTTAAAAAGGTACTGATCATGTCCTCTGTCTGCCAGTTACCATCATCATCCATGGCAAGTCCGGATGTAAATGAAAGCATGTGTTCTATTGTAAGGAGATCAAACCTGGGATCGATATTCACATTGCTGTATTCCGGGAAGAAATCCTTTATCTTTTGATCCAGATGATCAATATATTGCTGCTTTAATAAGATGCCGATCAAAATGCTGGTGATGCTTTTTGTTGCTGAACAGAGGATGTGAATATCATTCCTGTCATAACCGGAATCGAAATAATTTTCATAAACCAGGTAACCGTTCTTAACGATTAAAAATGCGTCCACATAAGGCATAGATGATGAGATGATTTGCTCCATATCTTCCAGAGAAGATGCATTTATTCCGGCCTCCTCAGGTGACTTGTTCTGCCACCCTTGTGTCGGCCAGTAATCCCTTGTCTGCGAATATCCGGCTGCACTGACGCATATTAAAATAAATATGGAAAAATGACGAAAGACTGATTTCACAAATACAACTGCCATCTGATTCAAAGATATGATTTTGTTTAGAAAGACATTACAATATCAATATATAACTATATCGGCTGTTTTGTATCACAGAACGGATAACCATGAGTTTCTTGCTGGTACAGGATCAATTACTGATTTGATTCTTATAAGATTGAGTTCAGGTAAAAAAACCGTTCAGTGATATTCCTGTATGTCCTGGTGTTTTAATGCCTCATGATAAATGAAACCTTTGGCAATAAAACCCGGTCCTATTCCGCTCCCTCTGACAACCAGCAGTTTGCTGCCTGTTCTGAGGTTCATTATCGCAATAAATTCATCTGAAAGACGAAAATATTTTTCTTTATCCAGGCAGGTCCATGTTACTATCCGCTCTCCTGATTTTCTTATTTCAAGCATGTCTGAGGAAAATGAATCTGATTCTTTATGATATCCTGCCAGGCCTGTGATTACCCTGCCCAGTTTTGATCTGACAAGTGAACAGGGTGTAAAGATACCAAATCCGCCTGAGGTTTTGCTTCCGGATATAATGATCAGTTTTTCAGCTTGAATCAGGTGATATTCATGGTATGCTTCATCCGGGATACGGACCTTTAAGTCAGGATTTATGATTGTCCACCCGAAAACATATTTTCCCCCTTTTACCAATTGTGGCATTTTCTTATGTATTTATTCAGTCTTTATGACTGTTTTGTAAATTTATGCAGTTATCCGGTCATAATTGTTACTGATATATAACCGCTGATGCACCGGAAGATTTTATTCATGAACTTGCATGGCTTATCTTCATTTTTTCATTCCGTTTCCCGTCTCCTGTTTCAGAATAACGCCACTTTTGATCATACCGGTGAATTGTTTCATAAACCTTGCTGCCGGTGCGCCGTCAACAATATTATGGTCGAATGAACCTGTCAGACAGAGATGTTCCCTTGACACAAATTTTCCATCAATCTCAACCGTTTTCTCGCTGATGCCTCCGACTGTAATTAAGACAGTGGTGGTGCCATGGGGAATAAACCAGGCAGCATCCTTACTGAACATACCAACTGCTGTAACACATATTTTTCCGTAACGTTTTGCCATACGGATGTTCTTTTCCGCAATCCTCACAAATGTGCGAAGAAGGAAACCCGGAATGAATCTTACCCATGTCGTGCCGGAAAGGTTTCCCAATTTGTTGCCTTCGTTTTTCCGGGCATCCCTAATTTCATCCTGGATTTGCAGAATAGTCTTTTCCCGGGCTTTCATAATTCCGATTGGTTCCGGCACTTTCTCGTCAGCCAGTTCGCGTTCTATCAGAACACTGATGGTAATATCATCCATAATGATAAGCTTTTTTCTCTTTATAAAGGAATTCAGCTCAGGATGATCCTGAATGACCCTGGCCAGGCATCTTACAATATAGGCTGTTAATGAGATTTTTTCTCCTGTTTTTTCATAATGCTCTTTGATCAGGCGACGGGGTATGGATATATCGGTTTCCGAGATACAATGGATCGTGTTTTTCTCCTTTGTGACAGATGCGGATGCAGCCACCATCAGCCGATTGAAGCTAAGTGTTTTTGAATGGTATCCTTTTTTTTTCACCTTATCCGTCTTTTATAACCAAATGATACGAATAGCCAGCCTATAAAAATATGGATTTTCGGAAAGTAAATCAAAACTCCGTTTTTAATTATGAATGAATTTATTGAAATATTTACCATTACCGGTGAAAAGGTATTGCAGCAGGAATGTGCACAGTTCAGTAACAATGCCAGACTATACATTGATACCGGTAATTTGCAGAAGGGTATCTATGTATTCAGGGTAAATACAATCACAGGAAATTTCATGAAGAAAATTGTGATATCGGGATCATAACAGAGTCCGTTGTAACAAGGGGAATGTAATGCCAGGAATGCAAGGATAACCAGGAAGTGATGCCGTCTTTATTGTTTTAAATATTTAAAAATATTCCACATAGGTACTCTTTTCATATATTCTGTATAGGTATCTCCAAATTTTCTTATGTTGTATTTGCTTTCTTTTATTGCTGCCATCCGGAAAAAGAACAGTGAAATCAAGCCCAGAATCAGGGCCGGCAAAGACTGAAAAACCAGGATTAAAGCAACAGACCATATTGCCAGACCCAGTGTCATCGGCTGACGAACATAATGATATACCCCGCTGTCAATAAAAGTAGTGGTAGCCGTAAAATCAGCGCCCTTTGGTTTGCCCTTATGCTTCAATGCAATCAGGGATCCGGCAACCAGAAAGGCTGAAGGGACATAAAGAATCCATCCGGCAACCGCTAACCATGGAATATCAATATGCTTCCAGGCTTCATTTCTGCCAATGGTCAGTTCAAGTGTCAGCAGACTCAAAAAAATACCTAAACCGGTATGAATATAAAATTCACTGACTATTTGTTCCTTAAGGGAGTGAACGATACATATTCCGTTAAGTATCCAGATAATTGCGCAGATAATGATGCATAAATAAGTACTTGTCATTTTATGATCTCCTCATTCATTTATAATTACAAAATGTTGTTAATTCTGTCTGTCAAAAAGGTTTTCTGCTGATCAATAAATATTGACTTTATTAACTTCTTTAAAATCGAAATTTTTGCATGAATTTCCTTTTAACTTAAATCTTTCATGCATTTGAAGAAACCAAACCATCTTGGCACGGAATTCATGTATTTCAGGTATG
This sequence comes from Bacteroidales bacterium, assembly GCA_016933335.1. Classification (GTDB taxonomy): domain Bacteria; phylum Bacteroidota; class Bacteroidia; order Bacteroidales; family UBA10428; genus JAFGPL01. The sequence continues at coordinate 17,579 of JAFGBD010000039.1, forward strand.
CTTCTCCGTATTTTTCAAGACAGAATTTTTCTTCAACAAGTGCTTCCCGGTGAAAACAATATACCATCACCACACACAGAATCAGGAAAATCCATGAGGCAGAAGAGATCCCGGCTCCAAAGCATATGAAGAAAGTGGCGAGATACATAGGATGTCTGGAGAATCTGTAGACGCCTTTTGAAATTATCCGGTCTGAAGGTGTCTTCATGAAATGATAAGTGGACTGGATTAATATTATCAGACCGACCAGAAACATTATAAAACCGGCATAAAACCATATCGAACCTGTCTTCAGTGGCAGGAATACGGAACAGATAAGCGCTAATAACCAGACAGCATTAGCGACAACTGCAGTATATCTGTCACGCCTGCTTCGTTTGATATCTTCCGGTACATGACTTCTTCTTCTGACCTTTTCACCTGCAAACATGATGATGATCATTTGTATGATGAAAACACTCATATAGATCCAGGCGTTCCACACGCCTGGTTTTAATTCCGGTATCAGGTCCATGATAAAGTTCCTGTGATGATTCTGGTTTCGAAGTTAATGAATTGCATCATAACATAATAAAATCTGACAGCAAAATCTCCGGCTGGTTTTTCATGGTTTTTAATGCCTGTTTAAAAAACGGTGCACAGGAAATATGATACAACTATGACGGATATTTATGCATGCCATTAACACAGGCAAACAACAAGTCCTGATTTTAATTATTGTTACTAAAAGTTTTTATTCAACTTGTTCATTAGGTATTTTATTATATATTTGTGCCTTTGATTTTTAACCTGCATATGGTCTGTCTGTTTCTGGATTTTCCGATTTTACAGAGGATGCAGGTTTGAAATGATCGGATGCTAAAATCAAATAATAATCATTAAACAGTTTTATCCAGATGAAAATTCTGATATGTTTAAGCAATGTTCCTGACACCACAACCAAAATCAAGCTGGTTGATAACAATAAAAGTTTTGATAAAACAGGTGTTCAATGGATCATTAATCCATGGGATGAGCTGGCTTTGACCCGTGCACTCGAGCTGAAAGACGATCCGGATGCTGCTGTTGACAAGGTAACAGTAATCACTGTCGGAGGCAAAGATGCCGAACCGACTATCAGGAAAGCATTGGCAATCGGGGCCGATGACGCGATCAGGGTTGACGCCGAACCCAGGGATGCATTTTATATCGCTGCTCAAATTGCAGAAGCGGTCAGAAAAGAGATGTATGATATCATTGTCTGCGGAATTGAATCAAGTGATTATAACGGATCAACGGTTGGAGGGATGCTGGCGGAAATACTTGAGATCCCTTCTGTTTCAGCTGTATCCGCAATGAATGTCAGAGGATCTGAAATTTCGATGAACAGGGATATTGACGGCGGAAAGGAAAATGTGACTGTACCGGTTCCGTTTGTGGCAATAGTGCAAAAAGGAATTGCCATTGAACCGCGGATAGCATCGATGCGAGGAATCATGACAGCAAAAACCAAACCCTTGAATGTAGTACCGGCAGTACAGGAAGAAAGCAGAACGGAATATGCCGGCTTTGAACTGCCTGCCCCCAAAGCAGCGTGTAAAATGATCAGTCCGGATAATGTCAGGGAACTGGTTGACTTGCTGAAGAACGAAGCAAAAGTGATTTAGGCTTTCAGGAATAATCCTGACTTATAATGAATCGTAAACTAAAAAATAAATAACAACAGATATGTCAGTACTTGTATATACCGAAAACTGGGACGGAAAATTCAAAAAGCTGTCATTTGAGCTTGTATCCTATGCCGGTAAGCTTGCCGAAATGCTTGGAACTACTGTCACAGCGGTTTCTATCGGCAGTGTTGATCAGGCTGAACTGCAAAAATTAGGCAATTACGGGGCTCAAAAGATACTTCATGTTACCGGTCCGAACCTGGATAAACTGGATAACCAGGTGTTTTCTTCAATGATCGTTCAGGCTGCCTCCAAAGAAGATGCCAGTGTGGTACTGTTATCCAACAACAACTCCGGAAAAGCCATCGCTCCGAGAATATCTGTAAAACTGAATGCGGGGCTGGTCTCTGCAGTGATAAAATTACCCGTAAGCCTGAATCCGTTTACAGTGGTAAAAAAAGTGTTCTCGGGAAAAGCATTCACCAATGTTGTCATCAAAACAGATACCAGGGTTCTGACTTTATCCCAGAATTCTTTTGAACTGATTGAAACCGGTAATAAAGCAACCATCGAAAATTTCAATCCGGAAATCGACACCGGCTTGTTCAAAACATCGGTTAAAGATGTGGAAAAAGTAACGGGGAAAATTTTGCTGACCGATGCCGAAATAGTTGTTTCCGGCGGAAGGGGAATGAAATCACCTGACAACTGGGGTCCAATTGAAGAACTTGCTGATATACTGGGCGCTGCAACTGCATGTTCCCGCCCGGTGTCAGACGAGGGCTGGAGACCTCACGGGGAACATACCGGACAGACCGGCAAAATCATTGCCCCAGATTTATATATTGCATGCGGTATATCAGGTGCCATACAACACCTGGCCGGAATCAGTTCTTCAAAGTATATTGTTGCGATAAACACTGACAAAGATGCGCCGATATTTGAAGCGGCCGACTACGGTATTGTCGGAGATGCATTAAAGGTTCTTCCTGAATTAATCGAAGCAGTAAAAGAGGTAAAATCATCATGATTTTATTTGTCTTTATCCGGTTAAATCCTTAACGCAGATAAATTATGATTTCCAGCATTGTCTTTGCTGTTGTACTCATTACAACGATCGTTGTCTTTACCCTGAAGATCAGGTCTGTTACCCGCAACATAAAGCTTGGGAAAAGTCTTGAAATCAAAGACCACAAACCTCAAAGATGGGCACTGATGGCCAGGGTGGCTATCGGACAGCTGAAAATGACAAAGCGTCCCATTCCTGCGATATTGCATTTGTTTGTATATGTAGGGTTTATCATTGTAAATATAGAGATGCTCGAGATACTGATTGACGGTCTGACCGGTTCGCACCGTATCTTTTCCTTTATCGGCGGTTCATACAATGCTTTTATCTCTGCTTTTGAAATATTCGGGATTGCAGTCATGTTCGGATGTTTGATCTTTCTGATAAGAAGAAATGTCATCAGGCTCAAAAGATTCTGGAGCAAAGAAATGACTCTGTGGCCACGCTCCGATGCAAATATTATTCTTATAACCGAGCTTTTTCTGATGAGCGCTATCCTGACAATGAATGCAACTGACGGAATCTTGCAGGCAAGGGCCCATGCCCATTATCCTGAGACAGGATCATTCCTGATCAGCGGAATGATACAACCTTTGTATGCCGGCATTTCAGATGGCGGCCTGGTATTCCTCGAAAGATTTTCATGGTGGTTTCATATTGTTGGTGTGTTTGCATTTTTAAATTATATCCCTTATTCAAAGCATTTTCATGTGTTCCTTGCATTCCCTAATGTTTATTATTCCAAACTTGAACCCAAAGGCAAGATGACAAACATGCCGTCTATTACAAAAGAGATCAGATCAATGCTTGCCGGAACAACAGAACAACCTGATGAGGCAGGAGAAGAGCTGGGCTTGTTTGGAGCCAGGGATGTCAAAGATTTTACATGGAAGCATCTGATGGATGCATTCACATGTACAGAGTGCGGACGTTGCACCTCCAGTTGCCCGGCTAATATAACAGGCAAAAAACTATCCCCCCGCAAGGTTGTCATGGATCTGAGGGACAGGGTCGAATACCTGGGAAAACAAATAAAAAAGCACGGACAGGGCTTCACAGATGACAAATCACTGTTTGACCGGATTACCACTGAAGAGCTGTGGGCATGTACAACCTGCAATGCCTGTACCGAGGAGTGTCCGGTAAACATCGATCCTTTATCCATCATCCTTGAAATGAGAAGGTACCTTGTAATGGAAAAAGCTTCAGCCCCCGGTGAACTGAACAGTATCTTCTCAAATATTGAAAACAATGGAGCACCCTGGCAATTTTCACCGGAAGACAGGTTGCTGTGGGCTGAAAAATAATTGTAGATACTCAAATTGCATCCGCATATGGAGAATAAAGAAAGCATAAAAGTACCTGTAATGGCTGATCTGGCTTCCAGGGGTGAAACACCCGAATATCTTTTCTGGGTAGGTTGTGCAGGTGCATTTGACGACAGGTACAAAAAGGTGGCCAGGGCATTTGCCAGAGTTCTCAACCATCTTGATATCAGCTATGCTGTTCTTGGAAAAGAAGAATCCTGTACAGGAGATCCTGCCCGCAGGGCCGGAAACGAAATGCTTTTTCAGATGCAGGCTTTGTCCAACATTTCCGTTCTTGATGGTTATGGAGTGAAAAAGATCCTTACCATATGTCCTCATTGCTATAACATCTTTAAGAATGATTATCCTGATCTGGGTGGAAAATACGAGGTGGTTAACTATACCGTATTTATTCAGGAACAGATAAAGAAAGGGAAACTGAAAATTGATTCAGCCAAATTCAAAAACTCAAGAATTACCTATCATGATCCCTGTTATCTCGGGCGTGCCAACGGCATATATGATGCTCCGCGTGAAATCCTGAAAGCCATTCCCTCATCATTGATCGAGATGAAGAGAAACAGGAATTCTGCGCTGTGCTGCGGTGCAGGGGGAGGGCAGATGTTCAAGGAAGCTGAAGAGGGGCATAAGGAGATTTTCATTGAGAGAATTGAAGAAGCCATTGAGACAGGTGCTGATATTGTGGCAACAGCATGTCCTTTTTGTATGACGATGCTGACCGACGGCATCAAATACAAGAATAAGGAAGAAAAGATGAAGAATTATGATCTGGCGGAACTCATTGTACAGGCACTTGATCTTTAGCTATTATCAAAAACAATAAAAGAATAATCCCTAATCAAACTATAATTTTTTTAAAATGGACAACAACAACCTGAAGAGCGGAGAATTTCTTGTCAAAGAAGTTCCTGCCAGCAACGTATTTATACCTGAAGAATTTGACGAAGAGCAACTGATGATCAAGCAGACATGTGCAGATTTTCTGGAATCCGAAATCTATCCGGCTCTTGACAGGATTGACAACCAGGAGGAGGGACTCATGGCCTCACTGGTTAAAAAGGCCGGAGAGCTTGGATTGCTTGGAATAGCTGTTGCCGAAGAATATGAAGGTTTCGGCCAGTCATTTGTTACGCAGATGCTTGCATGCGATATACTTGGTGGAGGCTTTTCATTTGCAGTGGCCTATTCGGCGCATACCGGAATCGGCACACTGCCCATCATGTATTATGGCAATGATGAACAAAGAAAGAAATACATTCCGAAACTGGCATCCGGAGAGTATCTTGGCTGTTACTGCCTTACAGAACCCGGTGCAGGTTCCGATGCAAACGCCGGTAAGACCAATGCCATACTCTCAGAGGATGGTAAACATTATATTCTGAACGGTCAGAAGATGTGGATCACCAATTCCGGTTTTGCAGATATATTCACGGTTTTTGCCAAAATCGACGATGACCGTATCCTGAGCGCCTTTATCGTGGAACGGACATTCCCCGGAATTACATTTAATCCGGAAGAAAAGAAAATGGGCATCAAGGGTTCTTCCACACGCCAGATTTTTTTCAACGACTGCAAAGTACCGGTTGAAAACCTGCTTGGCAAGAGAGGTGAAGGATTCAGAATAGCACTGAGCATTTTGCATATGGGCCGTATCAAGCTTGGTGCCAATGTGCTGGGCTCATGCAGGAAGGCAATTAACGAATCGGTGGCTTATGCCAATGAAAGAAAACAGTTCGGACAGCTGATATCAAGTTTCGGAGCCATCAAACATAAACTGGCCCAGCAGGCTGTTAAAACCTTTATTACAGAATCTGCTGTTTACCGCGTAAGCAAGGATATTGATGATGCCATTGTGAAAAACAAGGCTACCGGAATGGACTCCGGAAGGGCTACCATAGAAGGGATCAGTCATTATGCAGTCGAGGCGGCCATTTTAAAGGTATACGGTTCCGAAGCTCTTAATTATGTTGTTGATGAAGCAGTCCAGATATTCGGAGGTATGGGTTATTCTTCTGAAACACTGGTTGAGAAAGCTTACAGAGATTCAAGAATCAACAGGATCTTCGAAGGAACCAATGAGATTAACAGGATGCTGGTTGTGGATACAGCATTGAAAAGAGCCATGAAAGGCGACTTTGATCTTTTTGGTGAAGCAAAGAAAGTGGCAGCAGAAATCTCAGTTTTAAAAGTCACTGATGTCAGCGGTTTGGATTACTATGCTGAGAAACTGGCTTACATCAGGAATTTCAAGAAAGCCATTCTGTTAGTGATAAACAAAGCATCCGAGACTTTTGAAAGAAAGCTGTCTTATGAACAGGAGATACTGTTCAACATTTCCGACATGATGATGGAATTGTATGTGGCGGAGTCAACCCTTCTGCGTGTTCAGAAGCTTAAAGGCATAAAGGGTGCCGAAGCCGTTAAACTGTATAAGGATATTCTTGATGTGACTGTATACGATACTGCGGATATTATACGGAAATCAGGGAAAGACGCGATATGCTCTTTTGCTGCGGGAGATGATCCTGAGAAATTACTGGCTGCCCTGGATATCCTTACAAAGGTTGCCGGAGTTAATGTTAAGGAGTCCAGAAGAAGACTGGCAGATAAAATCATTGAAGAAAACAGGTATCCTTTCTGATAAAAGATTTTTAATATTGAGAAGAAGCTGTCTCATTGAACTTTTGGGACAGCTTTTTTTTTATCAGGGGGCATTCGGAAGAATAACGCTACGGGATGACACCAATACAATCATTCTGCAAAAAAGTCCTTTCAGGTTTACATATCAGGATCATCGCATTATCCACTTTATACATAACCAGGAATGATGCCTGTTCATAAAAGGATTTCATCGGTTGGTCAAAAAAAAAGATTGTCTGTCTCTATATCCATTATTTTTGTACAGTAATGACACCCTAATAATTTCTCACAATGGAGGATTTGATCAAGAAAACAATAGCAATTCTCAAGCTTCACATTAAAAGCAACCTTGAGGTTATCAACCTGAACCAGACAAAAATCAAACAGATATTGCAGGAACCCAAGTCTTCAGAACGGTCGGTGAATTTTGAAAGACATTATGCAGTCAATAAAAACCTGCTTTCTGAGAACAACGATTATATCAAGCTGCAGCTAGCACTGATAAATTTCCTTGAAAAGTATAAAAATACTGACATCATGAAGGAATCGCCATCTGCTGTGAATACGTGTTCCCCTGGTGATCAGGAGGAGATTTTCAATTTGACTGTTACAGGCAAATTGCCATACAATAAAAAACATCCGAACTTTACAGACCAGGACTTTTTCGATAGACTTATCTGCTATTACCAGGAAAGGGAAGAGTACGAGAAATGTCATGAACTCTTAAGCATAATACGAAAATAATATCTGTAATGCGATTATAAATATCAAACCAGGGGGCAACTGTTTTCCTGCAAATGTCTGAATTACAATCCGACCTTTTTACTCCTTCGTTCCATTAACACGACATCACGCCACCGATTGCCCATGTTGCCAATTTTTTCACGAATACCAACAATCCTGAATCCGTTTTTTTCATGAAGTTTAATACTGGCTTTATTTTCCGGGAAAATTCCTGCCTGCAGTGTCCATATATTGTTTTTCTCTGATTCAGTAATCAAATGCTGAAAAAGCGCATTTCCAAGGCCCATGCCCTGATATTCAGGATGAATATAAATGCTTACCTCTGCCACTCCCTGGTATATCGGCCTTTGTGACACCTGTGACAATGCTGCCCATCCTGCAGCACTATTTTTTTGGTAAATGATAAACCTGCAGCAGTGAAGATGCATAATATCCCAGGATTCCCAGTCCGGAAGGGTTGTTTCAAATGTGGCATCTCCGGTTTCCATACCCTTCTGGTATATGAGCCTGACATCATTCCAGTGATGGGGCAGGAGGGGGACAATTTGATATGCTTTCAATTCCTGGTTATGCATTTTTCATATTTGATCCTAGCATCAGCTTTTAATCAGAATATCGATTTTCGATTAACGATTTTAAGTTACGGTTGAAAAACTTCTGAAATCAAAAATCGTTTTTGGTTGTTCATAGTCCAAACAAAAATCTGTTGTGCAACACTATTTTGTATAATATTCAAGCACTTTCAATGCAAACCTGGCAGACACTGTAGCCGGTCCGCCTCCCATTTCAATGCCGACCTCAATTGATTCAATAACCTGTTCTCTGGTTGCTCCTGAATCCAGTGCCTGTTTTATATGCCATTCCATGCAAGATTCACAGTTGATGACCACCGATATGCCAACAGCGATAAGTTCTTTATATTTTTTTTCCAGATTCCCGGTAACATATGTCTTTTGTTCCATCTCCACAAAAGAGCTATATACCTGTGAATTGCCAGTAAAGAACTGGTCTGCTTTCTTACGGTCAGCGATTATTTTTTGAATTTTCTCAATATCTGATTTATCCATTATTTAGCCAGTTTAATTCATAAATAGGGCAGGTTAGATGATTTGGTAATGCAATATAATACATAAAAAGAACATTGCTATCTTCATTCCCGGTCATTTTAATATCAATTGCAAGGCAGACGGCTGTCCCGGTTATCTTTTTATAATTCCTGTAACCAGTCCGGCCAGCAATAAGCCAGCCACAACAATGCTGACCACAATGGCCCATCTGTTCACTAATCTTGATTCGACTGTCATTTCAAAATCGGAATTATAAAAATCTGCCAGCCTGAAACTCCATGTACTGTTACCATCTTCCAGCCTGGTTGAATTTGTCTGAATTATCTTTCCAGGCAGGATGGTCTTATGATTATAGGTATACCACTCATTAAGTCTCATATATGCCAACCTGTCAAAGAAGCTTTGAATGTCAGGATTTTCAGAGGGAAGAATGTCATTTTCAGAGATACCCAGGAAATCGGATGTTCTGGAGATGACATATTTTTGAATCTTCAACATCTCTATCTGGTCATCACCATCCTCGGGAGCACCTTCCAAATCAAGGCTGTCACAAAAAACGCTTTTACGATCCAGCATCAGCTGATATGCCTCCGGATTCTTTTTACTTAAGACCTTTGACAGCGCATCGCAATAATCTTCATTGATATTCCTTAATTGCCATTCTTCAAATCTTTTTTCAATGTCTTTATCAAGTTCGCTGGCCCTGGCAGAGTCTTTCCCGGTGAAGACTATATCTGTGTCCGCTTCTGCAACCGGTTCAAATTTATCTTTAACCGGGTCGAACATGTAGTCTTTGTCATCAGAAAGGGAATATCTTAGTTCTTCTTCTGTGAGAAAATCCTTTAAAGGCAGGTAATTGTATGGAAAGTGCCTCTGATAAATCTCTGTGTATTTAATAAAAGTATAAAACCATCGGAACTTTCTTTTCAGGCTGACCTGCATATTAACCATATTGTAAATGTCTGGAGCGTTTTTCAGCTCTTCATTCATCTCTTTATAGCTCTTAAAGGTTTTCCTTGCAGTATATACGTAAATGCTGTCAGGCTTATTCTTCGAACTGTCATCGGGTTCCCTCCATGTTTTTATCTCCCATGTGGAATCAGCAGGAAGCGTGATAGATGACTCCTCATTGATCATGTCCTGATCACCGGATACTTTAAAGTATCTCTCAATGCTCCCATCTGAATGAACCTGTGTGGTAATCTCATATTCAAGACAACTGTTCGTCAGTATCAATACCGCAAGTATGATACCGGCTTTTAATATTTTGTTTCCTGTTTTCATCTTTTAAATTTTAGGATTAGGATATCAAAAAATGTCTCACAAATTCCTGATTATTGTACCGGGATTCTGGAATGATCAGATCCCGGGATTTATCTTAATATTGAGGTCATTGCTCAAGATGTTAATCAGCAGTTGTTTCTTTTGTTGTTTGTTGCCGGTTTTTTGCAGTCTGTCTGAATACCGGCAAATCTGAACGGCGTAATTTTCAATTTCAGCACCGGAAAGGTTTTTGCTGTATTTGATTGCTTTCCTGTTAAAACCAGGATCATCATATCCCAGAATATCTGTGATCATTCTTCTGGACTCCTCAATGCATTCCTGATAATCTGAGCCGGGACCACCAGCCTGAGTGTTTTGTTTCTGAGTGACCTGGTTAATTTCTCTGACTGAACCTGAAATGTAAAACTGCTGATAAGAAAACAATCCTGTTTGAACTAAAATCAAAACAGATGCGGCTATCCGGATGCCGGTCAGGCGAAATAATCTTGTTGCATTTTGCAATAAACCTGATTCTTCGGGTTTGATTCCTGACATGATCTTGTCAGTCAGTCGGACCGGATCCGAAAGGTATGGTTCCTGATCAGTAATTTTTTTGACTGCTTTTTTATATTCATTGAGCTCTTTACGAAGCGTTCTGCATGAGTAACAATTTGACAGGTGATTCTCAAGCAATGTTTTTTCCCTGTCGGTTAATTCATCATCTTTATAGAGATGCATCAGTCTTTTTGCTGTTTTACAATCCATTTCACGATCCTCCATGCTTTTCTGAAACAAGTATTTTTTCTCTTATATTGAGGCGTGCCAGGTAAAGATTGGTTTTTACGGAACCTTCACTCAATCCCAGGATTCCCGAGACTTCTTTAACCGGAAGATCAAGTAAATCACGGAGAATAAAAACCATTCTTTGTTTGAGTGTGAGGGTCTTTGATAGTTTTCTGATTTTTCTGATCAGCTCTTTGTTGTCCTCATTTCCTGAAGCATTGTCATTGATTACCGGCACAGCCTGATTATCTGCAAGTCTCATTGCCATATGGTTTCTTCTTCTGGTGGACTTCAGGTTGTCATAGCACAGGTTGATTACGATTTTATAAAGCCATGTGGTAAATAATATTTTCTGATCATACTGGTGGATATGTTTCCATATCCTGATAAATGATTCCTGTATGATATCTTTGGCATCGTCTTCATTTAAAACCAGCCGGAATGCCAGGTTAAATGCATAACTTTGGAATTTCTCAACCAGGATCCGGAATGCTTTTTCGTCCCTGTTTCTGCATTTATGAATCATGTCAGCGTCTGGCTGAAGTGTTCCGATATCTCTGTTATGCATCATATAATCTGAAATCCGGTTTTTCAATAATGATACGACTGTAAACTGCAAAGGTCAAAAACAAATGCCAGAAAGATATATGAGCCATTAACTCTTAACCGTTTTTTCAATCACACCCGAACCCAGCAATTCCTCACCGTCGTACCAGGCAGCGAACTGGCCAGGGGTGATACCTCTCTGCAGTTTTTCAAAAATGATAAAAATGCCGTTTTCTCTGCAATAAAGTGTAGCTTTCTGCAAATTCTGACGATACCTGATACGCACAAGATATTCCCTGCTGCTGCCGGGCAACATCCGGAGATCATCTCTGAGCCAGTGAACATCTTTACCGGGTATGAACAATCCCTTCCTGAACAGGCCCGGATGGTATTTGCCGTTACCGGTATAAACAATATTATCTTTTGTATCTGTAGCAATTACAAAAGACTGTTCCGGCCGTCCGCCAATATTCAGGCCCTTGTTTTGTCCAATCGTAAAATAATGAGCACCGCTATGGCTGCCGATTTTTACCCCGTCCTGAGGTTTATAGCTGTAAGGTGAACACAGAAACTGCAAATCTCTGTCACTCAAAGAATTTTTTACCTGTTTAGATTGCCGTTCATTATACTGTGGATGATCTTTGGAGATTTCAATGGTGATTCCTTTTCTGGGTTTGAGCTTTTGCTGCAGGAAGTCGGGCAGGCTGATTGTCCCGATAAAACACAATCCCTGTGAGTCTTTCCTTGTGGCTGTAGGCAGTTTGTTATCACGTGCTATCTTTCTGACTTCAGATTTTAAAAGGTCACCAACAGGGAATAAAGCCATTTTTATCTGATCCTGTGACAGCTGGCATAAAAAATAACTCTGTTCCTTGCTTGTATCTTTTCCTGCCAGCAAACGGCAAACGGATTGACCATTAATTGTAATGATCTCTTTCCTGCAATAATGTCCGGTAGCTATGTAATCAGCCTGAAAACTTTTTGCCGCTTCCACGAACAGATCAAATTTGACCTCCCTGTTACAGAGGATATCAGGATTGGGTGTCCGGCCTTTCCGGTATTCCGAAAACATATAATCAACAATCCGTTTCTTATATTCTTCACTGAAATCAACGGTATGAATGGGAATATTTAACCTACGGGACACCAGTTTGGCAAAGACCAGATCATCATGCCACGGACAATCTCCCGAGAGCGTGCCCGTGGTATCGTGCCAGTTTATCATGAAAAGGGCAGTGACATCATAACCCTGCTTTTTAAGCAGGTATGCGGCAACACTTGAATCGACGCCGCCGGATAAACCAACAACAACTCTTTTTTTCATGTTTATGAAGTTCCTGAATCTTACCTTATTACCAGGTTTGCAAAAGTAGTTAAATCAACCGAAAATGTTCTAATTTCCTTTAAGGGAATAAGATGATGTCAGCAGGAAATATAATTTTTCGGGCAAACAGGTGAAGTCAGCGTGAAACGCAACCATTTTCGGCGATCCTCCATCCTGATTGTAAGTTCATATATCAATTATCAATGAATACAGAAACCTTTTGAAGCCCGCATGATACAATTGAAATCATCAATACAATTAAATCATACGCATTATCCCGCCGCGAAAAATACGATACACCATAATTACTAAAAATCTAAACTTATGAAAACAAATTATTTAATGGGATTGCTTATCATTGTTGCAGGATATGTAAATTCCTATCCTCAGGACAGCGTGGCTAACAAAATGGAATTGCTCGATCTGAAGCTTCAGCTTATTGATACAAAACTTGCATTACTGGATTCAAAAATCAATATCTGGGAAACCAAGCCCCGTGAACTTGAACTGATGCTTGGAGAGCTGGATAAGAAGATACTGGAGCTTGACTTTCAGCCTGATGATTTTAACCGGCAGTTCAGAACAATCGACTCAATGATGAGTGAGTACAGGAAACTGGCTGAACAGAACAGTACTCCGTTTATTGAATCTGTACCGGGGACCGGGCGGACTGACATACCTGTGAATGCTCCTAAAGGATATGCAATGGCATTAAATCCGGTAAGGGTATTTGAAGGCACACTTGAGATTTCATATGAACGAAAATTCAATGAGCGCAATACAATTGAAATATCAGGTATGGCAACTTATGCCAACAACCAGGGAATATCAGACTTTTATCTTTCCAAACAGTCGCTTGAATATTATAATGAAAGGCTGAGTATCTGGGATCCTTATGAAAGTGAGAACTTTTCAGGTTTTGGTGCCACCCTTCAGTGGAAAAACTATCTTTTGCCTGCGGTCAATTCCGGATATGCTGTTTTTAAAGGTTTGTATGCTGCTCCTTATGGTATGTACCGCAGGATATGGATTACAGGGCTCGACTGGCAGTACTTCCCTGAAGAAGATGAATGGAAAGATGTGGAAATCATCCAGAAGCTTAATATCCTGGCAGGCGGAGTCATTATCGGCTGGCAGTTCCCGATTGCAAAAGTATTATCAGTTGATATTTTTGCCGGAGGTGTGATCAGGCTGAGTCATTACGATACAGAAAGCGGATTTACAAAATATAAAAAATGGGATAACATCGACTATTCCGGTGTTTTGCCCAGGGCAGGGATAAAAATAGGGATTCTTAAATAAATTATATTAACTGCATCCCTTTGTTATATTCATAAATTTTGCACTGTGCTTTAGCATGGTGTCTTTATCAGGTCCGGTGAAATTTACATTTATTATTTTTTTCTGACCGGTTTACTGCTTTTTTTTGCCGGTGGCCGGTATCCTCTTTCTCTTGCCATCTTTTCCATACGCTGCTGCCAGCCTGATTTCTTTTTTGGTTTTGCCTGTCTTGCCTGCATTTTTTTCAACAGCGCTTCTTCATCAATAAATTGCTTGAACAGCCAGTTCTGGCCGAATGTTATCATGTTGGCCAGGAAATAATAGTAAGTAAGTGCAGCGGAAAAACTGTTCAGAATGAACATGAACATGACCGGCATAATATACATCATGCCCTTCATGCCCGGCATCTGCTGGGTGCTTGCAGTGGACTGGCTGCTGACCCTCATTGAGATAATCGTTGAAACGGTCATCAGCAGGGTGAAAAGACTGACATGATCACCATAACCCAGCGGTATGCTGAAAGGCAGATCCAGTATCGAATCATAGGTCGACAGGTCTTTTGCCCAGAGGAAACTCTCCTGCCGTAACTCGATAGATGTGGGGAAAAACCTGAACATGGCAAACAATATCGGGAACTGGAGCAGTTGAGGCAGGCATCCTCCAAACGGACTGGCTCCGGCTTTTTTATATAAAGCCATGGTAGCCTGTTGTTTCTCCATCTCTTTTCCCTTTGGGTATTTTTTGTTCAATTCATCAATCTGCGGTTTGAGAACCTTCATTTTTGCCTGTGAAAGATATGACCGGTAAGTCAGTGGCAACAACCCGATTTTTATGATGATTGTCAGCAGCAGGATGATGATGCCATAATTGCCGATGAACTTGCTTAGCCAGTCAAAAATTGAAATGATGACGAACTGGTTGATCCATTTTATAATGCCGCGTCCGACTGTCACAAGGTCTTTAAGCTCATGCTCCTTATATTTTTTTAACAGATTGTACTTATTAGGACCAAAATAGAATTTCAGATCCACAGATTCGCTGGCAGTATGAGTATAAGGGACACCGATCTGCGCCACGAACTTTTTAAGGTATTTGTCTTCTTCAGGAAGATTGGTATATTCTATTGTTGCATTCTCAAACGGTTTATCGGCTATAAGAACCGATGAGAAAAACTGGTTTTTAAAAGCAACCCATTCAACCTTGGTGAATATTTCCTCGCTCTGCTTTTCTTTACCTGTACGAGACCTGAAATAATCCACATCATCCTCATAAGGTTTATAATAGATGGTTGTATAAATATTTTCGTTTTTTTTGTTGTTTTCATGCTGGGATGCATACATTTCCCAGTTCAGATCGATCGATTCACTTAAACTTGTTGAGATATCCCCGAGTCCTGCCATGTTAATGCTCAATCCGACCATGTATTTCCCTTTATACATGGTGTAAATATATTCCATGTACATACTGTCTCCTGCATTTAGTCTCATGGACAGGGACACAGAGTCGTTTCCGGCATAAAGTTGCTTGTTTTCCATGGATGGAGTGAAAAAAAGATCATTGGTTGAAATGATTCTGTTTTGATATCCGAAATTAAATCCAAAGATGGTCGAGTCTCCTGAAAACAGGATTAACGGCTGTGAGTCGGATGTCTTATAATCTTTAAGCATCACAGAATATGGCCGGCCACCTTTTGTTGAAATGGTCAGCTTCAGCAGGTCGTTTTCGATCGTATAGAATTCATTTACACCGGTAGCTGCCCTGGCAAAATCCCCCAGTTCCTGAATAAGCAATTGCTTGCTTACCGTTTCATCTATACTTATCGGAATATTCCTGACGGAATCCTGCTGTCTTTCAAGTTCCCGTTCTTTTTCGACCTGTTCCTGCCGTAATGCATTCAGCGAATCAATCGTGTGTTGTCTTCGTTCTTTTTCTTCCTCCGTAGGCTTATTGATAATGCTGTAAATAACAAGTATTCCAACAATGATTATAATTCCAATGATCGAATTTCTGTCCATCAGTCAAGTCTTTTATTAAGTAAGTATCTATTATTCATTATTTCATTTGATGCATATTGATGATACCGGTCACAAATCATGAAACAGATGATTTAACAAAGCTGACAAAAAGCGGATGAGGTTTTAAAACAGTACTGTTGTACTCAGGATGGAACTGAACCCCGAGAAACCACTTTTTAGCAGGTATTTCCATTATTTCAACCAGACCGGTGTCAGGATTGATACCTGATGCAATCATACCTGCTTTTTCGAATACATCAAGGTAAGCATTATTGAACTCATACCTGTGACGATGCCTTTCCATTACTTTATTCAGTGAGTATGCCTTATGAGCCAGCGTGCCTTTCTTCAGAACACAGGGATATCCACCCAGTCGCATGGTACCTCCTTTCTCTGTTATGCCTTTTTGGTCTTCCATCAGGTCGATCACCGGATCAGGGGTTTTGGTTACCATTTCTGTTGAATGGGCTTTCTCAAGCCCAATGACATTCCGCGCAAATTCAACAATAGCACATTGCAATCCGAGGCATATTCCAAAAAAAGGAATGTTGTTTTCACGCGCATATTTTACTGCAAGTATCTTCCCGTCAATACCCCGGTCGCCAAAACCCGGCGCAACGACTATTCCCTTGAGTCCGTTCAGCAGTTCAGTAAAATTATTCTCTCCGATATCCTCTGAGTGTATGAACCTGACTTCTACTTTACAGTCGTTTGCTGCACCGGCATGTATCAGTGATTCATGAATGGATTTATAGGAATCCTGCAGTTCAACATATTTTCCAATCAGACCTACTTTTACCGTGTGCCGGGGATTTTTCAGTTTCCTTAGGAACTGTTTCCAGGGGGCCAGTTCAGGCGGACCGCTATCAGGCAGCTTAAGCTTTTTGATTACAGCCGTATCCAGTTTTTCCTTTTGCATCAATATGGGTACTTCGTATATGGTGGACACATCAATGGATTGAATCACCGATTCAAGATTGACATTGCAAAAGAGTGCCACTTTTTTGCGAATTTCAAGGGTTAGGTCTTTTACAGTTCTCAATATCAGTATGTTCGGCTGTATCCCGTTTTCCAGCAATACTTTTACAGAATGTTGAGTGGGCTTTGTTTTCAACTCTCCCGTAGCAGAAAGAAATGGTACAAGTGTAAGATGGATCACAAGTGAATTCGATTCGCCCATTTCCCAGATCAGCTGTCTGACAGATTCAATAAAGGGTAATGATTCGATGTCACCTACGGTACCACCGATTTCGGTAATGACTACATCAAATTTGTACCTTGTCCCGAGCAGCTTTATCCTTCTTTTTATTTCGTCAGTGATATGGGGAATAACCTGTACTGTCTTTCCCAGGTAATCACCTTTTCTCTCCTTGTTTATCACCGTCTGGTATATGCCGCCTGTGGTCACATTGTTGGCCTGTGAGGTAGGTATACCCAGAAACCTTTCATAATGCCCCAGGTCCAGATCTGTCTCTGCGCCGTCAAGGGTTACATAACACTCACCGTGTTCGTATGGATTCAATGTTCCCGGATCAACATTGATATAGGGATCAAGCTTCTGAATGGTGACCTTGAATCCCCTTGCCTGGAGTAATTTTCCAAGAGAGGCTGATATAATACCTTTTCCCAGTGAAGAGGTTACTCCGCCTGTTACAAAAATATATTTTGTTGTTGCCAAGAATAAGATTTTATTTTACTACCCGGTTTCATTTTATCCACAGATCCAGTTGAGGATCATCCGGAATCGGAACAATTTCATTGTATAAAACACTATTGGTTGTCCAATTCATCAATCATTTTAATCTTTTCAGTCAGTACCTCAATTTTTTGCTTTGCGGTGTTGATCTTGTTCTGGACTTCCTTGATCATGGTATCGGCATTCTTTGACTTGGCAAAAAATCCGATGTTATTTTCCCACAGGACAATGTCATTTTCAAGCTGTTTTAATTTTGCGACAAATTTTTCTCTTTCCTGGCTCATCCTGTAGTCGTAATTGGATTTTGTATGAAGGTTATCAAGTCTGGTCCTGAATTTTAACAGGTCTTTTTTGTCTTCATCAATTTTCAGGTCGTCAAACTTCTGGTTAATTGCCTGCCTGTAGTTGTTTTGAATTTCATCTTTAACTTTATATGGTACATAACCAATACTGGCCCATTCCCGCTGAAACTCCTTCAGCATTCTCAGGTTTTCTTCCATATCAGACGTGGAACGGAAGTTTTTAATTTTTTCTATAAGCTCCTCCTTTTTTTTCAGGTTTGATTCATATGAGTTGTCAACGGAAGCAAAATGTTTTGTTTTAAGCTCAAAAAATTTATCACACGCGCTTCTGAATCTTTTCCAGATTTTATCCGATTGCTTATGAGGAACAGGTCCGATCTCTTTCCAGCGCTTCTGAAGGGAGATTAAATCATCGGTCGTTTTTTTCCATTCGGTACTTTCTGATAATGCTTCTGCCTGCATACACAAATCAGTCTTCAGTTGAAGGTTATCATCAAGAAGCTGTCTGGTCTGGCTGTAAAACTCCCTTTTTCTGTTAAAGAAAGTGTCACAGGCATCACGGAATCTTTTATAGATTTTATTGTTGTCTTTTTTGGGAGCAAAACCGATGGTTCGCCATACCTTTTGAAGTTTAATGATCTCATGTGAGTAATTTTCCCATTTCTGGTGTGTGTCGATCTCAAGGGCAAGAATCTCTTCGACTTTCTCACATAACATTGTTTTGGCTTCCAGATTTTTTTTCTGTTCCTGCTTGAGGTTGAGGAAATATTCCTGGTGCCTTTTATTGATCTTTGATGTTGTTTCTTTGAATCTGTTCCATATTTCTGTGCGCATTTCCACCGGTACAGGACCGATCTCTCTCCATTGTTCATGTAATGTCTGCAATAGCTTGAATGCCGTGATTACATTCGGCTCAAGAAGCAGCTCTTCAGCTTTTTCACAAAGTCCGATCTTGGCTTCAAGATTCTTCTTCAGGTCAAGATCACGAAGCTCCTGGTTGATTTTAATGTAATCGTAAAAAGTTTCAACATGATGATGATATGTTTCCCAGAGATCCTTCAGATTTTGTTGCGGCACCGGACCAACATCACGCCATCTGCGCTGCAGATCCCTGAATTCCTGGAATGTCTTGTTGATTGACTCCTTCCTGTTTACCAGGTCTTTAATATCCTCTATTATTCTGTATTTTTCTTCAAGGTTCTTGTGCTTGTCTTCTTCGAGCAGTTTGTTGTATTCGGCTTTGTATTCTTTGAAACGGGCAAGATATTCCTTTAAGGTTTTTTCCAGGGGATCCTCTTCTACCTTGAAATCTTCAGGTGTTCCGCCTTCTTCATGAAATTTTTTACGTTTCTTCTCAATGTCGGCTTTGTGCTTTTTGTAAAACTGCACTTTGATTGTATCGACATCCTGTATTATTTCTGTAACGGTACCTTTGTCTATGAGGTCTTTGAGCACTGCAACAAGATCTTCTTTACTTAAGGCTGTATAATCGATTTTTTCCGGTTCGCCGGGGGGTTCCTGTTCCGGACTGGCTTCCCCGGATGCAACTTTTTTGATACGGGTTCTCTTTTTGGAAGTAGTTGTTTTTGACGAAGCCCCGGTTTTCTCTTTTTCATCAGCTGCGGTATCCTCCTGCTGACCGCTCATTGCATTAACGTCCGTCAGTTCTGTACCCGCATTCTGATCCTTGCTTTCCTTTACAGGATTATCTTCCTGTGAAGATTTTTTTTCATCGGAACCAGCCTGGAAATTGCTGTCAGATTCATAGTTATTAAGTTCATCTGATTTTTTTAGTTCCGAAGATTCATCAGGTAGTTTGCTTTTTTTGACTGTTTTTTTTGGTTTCGGATCTGTTAATTTTTTTTTCTTTTTAGCATCATCCATTTTGGTTCCTCCCCTGCTGCCGGTAATTCTTTATTAACCGGTTTGAGCAGCGTTTTCGTCATTATTATTTTCGGTGGTCTCCCGACATCACCGAATTGTTCAGTATGAACAGTACTTGCCAGCCCGTTTTTTCAACTATCAGTGCTATATTTTGCCTGATTATAAAACTAAAATACCAAATGGCGAAAATATACATTAACTACTAATAGTCAAAGTTTTTAAGTGCAATTCTGAATTTAAAAAAAAAATTAAATTCATTGCCCGTTGAAAATTCAGGGACAAATTTACAAAATATAAAATAAAAAAGCCGGTCACTTATTAGAGTGCCGGCCTGCTGTTTAACATCGTTATTTAATCCTGATGTCTTTCGGACTTTTATTTATCTGATCCTCTCTTTTAGGCAGATGGACATGGAGGATCCCCTGGTCATAGCTTGCAGTGATCTTTTCACTTTCAATGGTATCAGGAATTATGAAAGAACGTTCAAAATTTGAATAGTCGAATTCAAATTGATAATGATCTTCTTCTTTCCTTTCTTCAGACGGCGCGGCAGCATATAGTTTTAATACATCCCGGTCAATTGTTACCCTGATCTGATCCCGTCTTAATCCGGGTACCGCCAGCTCAATCCTGTATTCATTATCCGACTCGTAAATATTGGCTGAAGGATTGCATGATCTGTTGCCGTGATGATTTCCTTTTCCAAGGAGTTCATCCACCATTTCATCAAATGTTCTTGGTCTTCTGTGTCCGTTATCTCTGTATGCAATTGGATTTCTGTAATGTATCAGTGTCATGATTATAAAATTTAAAGTTAATATTCATTCGTATATATTTGTTTTATTTATTCACTTCGTTCATGAGATCGCTCATTTCATTCGCTAAGTTATTCACTTCGTTAAGTTATTCACTTCGTTCATGAGATCGCTCATTTCATTCTTTATGAAAACCTTTTTGCAATTCCCATACCAAAACATATTCTGAGCTGTTTGCATAAATTATCATATAAAAAAATGTCAAAATGACCTGAATTATTGAAACAAAATGCCAGAATGGCATATTATTGTTTTTGATTTTTTGTATTGACCATTGTTTTTAAGTACCATTTCACGATTCATAAAAACTGAACATTAAGAATACATCATGATCAGACTATTATGCTGTTACCTGTCGTTAATCACTATGTTGCTTATATATTCATAATTCATAAGGAACTTATTTTTAAATTTGTAAAAAACGCGAAATGAGAATTGATATTCTGACCATATTACCCGGGTTGCTTGAAGGTCCGTTCAGTGAGTCAATTTTAAAACGTGCCGTTGCCAGAGGTTTTGTTGAAATCGTGGTGCATAACATTCGTGATTATGCACAGAACAAGCACAAGCAGGTGGATGATTATGCTTTTGGGGGCGGGGCAGGGATGGTCATGTCTGTTGAGCCAATACACCTGCTGACAGAGAAACTGAAAAAGGAAAGGAGATATGATGAAATTATATTTCTGACACCTGACGGTGAGAAATATACCCAGAAACTTGCCAATTATTTTTCGACTCTCGGCAACATCATCATCCTTTGCGGACATTACAAGGGTGTTGATCAGCGGATTCGCGATCATCTGATTACCCGTGAGATATCCATTGGTGATTATGTTCTGACAGGAGGAGAGCTTGCTGCAGCTATTATTGTCGACAGTGTTGTGAGACTTCTTCCCGGAGTTCTTACAGACGAAACATCCGCATTGACCGATTCTTTCCAGGACAATCTGTTATCCCCGCCTGTTTATACACGTCCCGCCACATATAAGGGATGGAAGGTGCCGGAAATTCTGCTTTCAGGGAATGCTGCAGAGATAGAAAAGTGGAGATTTGAAAAGAGCCTCGAGAGAACAAAAAAAATAAGACCTGATATGATCAGTGACTAGACATTTTCCCTGTGACAGATTATCCGGTAAGGGCAGTACCTGCATGTTTCGGTGTCTTCGGTTTGTGTGAAAGGAATATACGGGTCCGTCATACATGTTAATGTTTCCTTCAGTCTTAGTGTAAACTCAGGCAGAAAATCCGTTGCATTTTCAACGGGTATCCCTGCTGAACGTCCTTCTTTTAAAGATATCCTGTAGTCAAACTTGTCGCTGAAGATATCCCTGACAAAGTATAAACCCGGAACAATGCGCGACGGATTTTTTGTATTTTTATATACCAGTGCATATATAAAAGTCTGGAATATCGCATTGTTTCTTTTTGATCCCGGGAGCTCAAAAAGAGAAGCCACGCCAGGGAAAGTGCTATTTGTTTTTCCTGTTTTATAATCTATGATTCTTATCCTGCCTTCTTTCTCATCGATCCGGTCAAAAATACCTCCGATCCGTAATTTCAGTCCGTTATCCAGGGCAATCTGTGTGTAATATTTTTGTTCCAGGTCCAGTATCCGGAAGGGGGCATATCTTTTATCCACTTCAAGAATCCGGCGCAGATATCTTTCTATCACCTCCTTTAAGATGATATTTCTGCCCCTTATTTCAACCTCCCGGTTCCCAAAATATTTTTCCCTGAAAGCTTGCTCAAGCGAGGCGGAGATAGTTATCTCATTTTTTAAGATTTGTTCAATGTTTTCAGGCAGTATGACCTTGCCCGTATGTGGTATGTACAGCAGTTCCACTGACTTATGCAATATTGAGCCAAACAATGCCGGGTCCAGTTCTTCCATTACCATTTCAGGTTCCTTCAGCCCCAGGATATACATGAAATAAAAACGAAGCGAACAGTTCAGATAAGTATTAATGGCGCTTGGAGAAAGTATGCTTTCCGTATCTGTCTTGTGATATTTCTCAAGCATACTCAGCGTATCCTTGTCTTTGACAATGCTTATTTTCTTTGGCAGATGGATGGTCACCTCAGTTGCCAGGGAGGCCTGACTGACATTAAAAACCGGCTCATAACGAAGCTGGTGCAGGAAACGAGAGCCCTCTCCCGTTATGAGGCCGTCGTGCCGGCAATTATACACCAGTACGATGTTCTTTGCCCGCTGGATGAGCCTGTAAAAGTAATAGGCATAAATGGCATCCCTGTGCTCGGGTACCGGCAAATCGAAACCATGGCGAAGACTCAGGGGAATGAATGTCGGCAGGTTGCCTGTTTTTGGAAAAACACCTTCATTCATTGAAAGAATGATCACATTTTCAAAATCGAGCCCGCGTGTCTCAAGGATACCCATGACCTGCAATCCTTTAAGAGGTTCACCGCTGAAAGGGACTGATAAAACGGCAAGCGATCTTAGCAGGAAGCTGAATAGTATACCGGGTGATATTTCCACAGCAGCAACCTGCAACAGTTCTTTCAGGCGTTTGATCGTGATGATTGCCAGGTATGAGAATTCAGCCTCATAGTTTTTAAAAGAGACATCTTCATGAGACCGGACAAGGTTTTTGTTGACTTCAGATAATATGTTTATCAGGTAATCAGGAATCAGTTTTACCTCATCCGGGATTCCGGCAATAAGTCTCATAACTTCATTGACAGAAATATCCGTGACTGTCAGCCAGATTTTATTTGTCCGGACAATGTGGTTCTTAAGCTCGCTTACAGCCGGCCTGTCAATACTCAGCAAGGCAGGAGATGCCAGCAGGGCATTCACATCCTTATAATAATAACGGTATATCCCGTTTATCATCCTTCTGTTTCTGTAAAAACCGGCGATACAGTATATCAGGTTATACACAGAACTGTGTAAAAAGGGATATCCCATCGTAACATTGATATCTTCTATGTTTTCAGGAATTGAAGAAAGTACCGGCATGAGAAGCTTTTCATCCGCCAGCACTATGGCGGTCGACTCATGGTCCTTCGCTGCGGTACTCTCAAACTTCTTCAGCCAGACCGGCACAGCGCATGACTGGCCTGTGTTGGAAGGTATTCTAACGATGGTGATGTTCTTATCCTGGCTGTTCAGATTGGTATATCCCGGATTGATTTGCGGAGACGGGTATTTCCTGATGTTCTTCCTGATAAAGTATCCGGCTTCATGAATGCTGTTGTTAACATAGTATTCATCCCAATCCCACAGAAAAACTGCCCTTCCTGATGCTTTTAAGAAGCTGAACAATTTATCTTCTGCATGATTCAGCGCATTGAAGCCGATGAAAAGATAGTTGTCACAGGGTAAATACAGCGGGGTATTCCGGCTGATAGAATCGGCAACATGCCGGTATATAAGTCCCTCGTAAGCGATACCCTTTTCCAGCAATGCACTTCTGAAAGCCAGGTAAACCTGCAACATCGATTCCCATAAATTTAAAAAAGCTTTCTTGTCTGCCGAGTCAATACGTTCCCTGAATGATTCCCAGAACCTCCTGATGAGCCTGACCTGTTCTTCCTGCAGGTAATTAAAGTGGTCTTCTATGTTTTTCAGGTCTGCAAGGTTTCTGAATATGTCCCCGGGATCAACCAGGTATTTGTCGATATCGTCAAAATCCGAAAGAAGCATCTCGGCATAGAAAAAAAACTCGTCCAGACTGTCTTTTGCCCCGGTAATCCTTTTAAAAACCGTGTACAGTTCAAAAACCAGCGTAAGCTTTTCGGCAACCCTGTATCCCGACAGCTGTTCCATCAGCTCGGTAATGGTAAAATATGCAGGCGCCCAGAGTGGTTTGCCGGATAATTCGGAGAGGTATTTATTAAAGTATAATCTTGAACGTTTCCCGGGAAAAATGACAGCAATATCCTGGGTGTTTTTACCAAATTCTTCTAAAAAATATCTTGCCGATTCTTTCAGAAAATACTCCATTGGTCAGAATGAATTTATATTTTTCCTTTGTGCCATCCACTTTTTGCCTTGCCAGGTATCTCTTTCTTCCAGCAGATTCTCAAATTTTACCAGTATCTGGTCATATCTCAGGTCCCACGGGATTCTTACGTTAAACCTGGGGGGTGTTTCGCCGGCAATCCTTTCAAGTATAAACGATGGGTTAAGATTTTCAGTGTATTGGACAATAAACTCAAGATATGCTTCAATCTTCGGAAGGAAATGAAAACATTCGGGATGCTCGAGGTATTCTTTTGCCATGACGGTACCTTTCATGATCTGCAGCTGGTGAAATTTCACCGAATGCAATGGCAGCTTTGAGATGACCTCTGCCGAATCAAGCATCTCCTCCATGCTTTCTCCGGGTAATCCAAAAATCATATGGCCCCCGGTCTTTATTCCTTTTTGGGCAGTTTTCATCAATGCTTCTGCTGTTTCTTCGAAAGTGTGCCCGCGGTTGATTCTTTTCAGTGTTTTGTTATATACCGATTCTATCCCGTACTCAATCACAATATATTTCTTTTCAGACAGCATCCTGAAATAATCAAGCATCTGATCGTCTATGCAATCGGGACGGGTACCTATCACAAGCCCGACAATATCTTCCTCATCCAAGGCTTCCTGGTAGATCCTTCTGAGTTCTTCCAGTGGTTTGTAAGTATTGGAATATGCCTGGAAATAAGCCATATATTTGGTGGCCGATCTGTACCTTGTTTTGTGAAACTCCTTGCCATCTCTCAGTTGTTGCCTGACCGGTTTTGATGCGCTGCAGTATGACGGATTGAATGCATCGTTGTTGCAGAAGGTACAGCCACCGGTGCCGGCTTTGCCGTCGCGGTTCGGACAGGTGAATCCTGCATCCACCGCCACTTTTTGTACCCTGGTACCGAAAACCTTTCGCATGTAATCGGGGTATGAATTGAATCTCCTGTTATGTTTCCAGGGATATTTCATCGTTTTCCTTTCCGATATGAATAATTTTTCTTTTCAGAACATACCACAAAAACATTTCCGGTTGTTCATATCCCATCTGTTTCAATAAATCTGCATATTCCATGACCTGGTCAAGATGTTCCTTCAGCTCCGTTTCACCGAATTTATAATCGATGATTACGGCTGATTTTTCATTTATCAGAACCCTGTCAGGTCTCTTATTCCGGGACGGTTTTGTCAGGATATCCCTTTCGTTGAGAACTTTCCATTCACCTGAAAACCAGCTTTTTACACGTGCATCTGAAAAGAATGATTGCATGTCTTTTTTGATCATCTTTTTTTCTGCCCCGCTTATTTTTCCGTCGAAATAAAGGTTTTCGACTGCGGGTTCGATATCTTTTAATTCATATATATGCGAAAACAGTTCATGCATGATCTTGCCATAACTCAGCGGATGAAAATTTTTTTCATCCGGTGCGAGATATTCCCTGGCATGGTATGCAATCTTCATCCTTTCTATGGTATTGCTTTCGGGATAATCTTCAACATAATAGCTTTTGCTGATGGTTTTTTCTTCTTTCCCGGGCTTGTCCGGAGATCCTTTTTCAAATATGGTAAAACCTTGCTGGTGAATGGTCTTAAAACTCAGTGAGGCTAATGCTTCATGCTTCAGGGTTCCGGAAACAAGTTGTGAAACGTTTATTATGGCATCCTCAGGCTTTCCGGTATCTGCAGAAGCAAAACAGTATAAAGCCGTTTTAGCCCTTGTAAATGCTACATAAAGCAGGTTGAGGTTATCGATATATGTTTTAAGTTTTTCCCGGTAATAGTCGCCTGCAAATGTGGTTTCTTTCAATGCTTTGCCATAATCAACCGGCAGGATATCCATCTCAGCGAATGGTTCTCCTTCAGGCTGACACCAGATAATGGTGTCGCCCTGATTGATCTTCCAGTTACAAAAAGGAACGATTACCGCTTTGAATTCCAGTCCTTTGGATTTATGAATGGTCATGATACGGATGGCATCCTGCTCTTCTGCTCCCGGAATGGATTTCTTCGATCCGGTTTCATCCCAGTAATCAAGAAATGCCGGAAGGCTTGAACTGTTGTATTCGGTATAATCAAGAATCATATCCTTAAAAGCCAGCAGAAATGCCTGTTCTCCTCTTAATTCATTCAGGGAGAATACCTGGATGATTTCCTGCAGGACTTCGTAAAGAGATCTGTTAACAGGGTAATCCGGCAAAGGATCATATGCCTCAGGAAGGATTGACCTGATGCTTGCTTCTGCCGTTTCTGAATCGTATTCAGGGATGATGGCCCTGGATGTTTTGTGGTCGCTGTTTTTGATATGGTTCAGATATTCATAAAGCATGAAATAGTTATTAACATGGTTTTCCGGCTCAACCATGTGCCTGAAGAGCGAGACGACAAATCTTACTGAAGCAGCTGAAGCAAGCATCAGCGATTCGTCCGAGATAACATTGAACGGATATCCGGAACCGTGGGACTGGTTTTGACGATGCTCAAGCAGGTAATCGGCGATTTTTTTACCTTCATTTTTCCCGCGGGTAAGTATGGCAATATCGGATGGTTGATAACCGTTGTCCAGTAATTGCCTGATAATATTAATGACTTCAGCACAGATTTTCGCATCATAATCGCCCGTTTCATCATAAAATCCGATCCTGATGTACCCGTCTTCAGATAAATTTCCCGGCAGGTCCTGTTTAACATCTTTGTATAAATCGGGGATTGTCCTGCTGTCCGTCTCATTATGTGTGTTTTTTTCGTTGTTGAACTGTTGCTGGAGGATTTCCGGGGCCAGGCTGAAGAAAGCATTATTGAAACTTACAATGTTTTTTTTGCTGCGCCAGTTAATTCCAAGGGTTTCGGTGTGCATTTCTTCCGCATGAAAATCATCCAGGATGTCATATGCCAGTATTTCCCAGTTGCTGTTGCGCCACCTGTATATTGACTGTTTGACATCACCCACCACCAGGCAGCTGTAATTCTCCGATATACTATTGCGGATCAGCGGTTTAAAGTTCTTCCACTGAAAGCCGGAGGTATCCTGGAATTCGTCAATTAAGAAATGATGAAAGTAATTGCCGGTCTTTTCATAGATAAAAGGAGTATCGTTATTGTCGATGATACGGTTGATGAACTGGGCAGAATCACTTATCATGAAAAGGTTTTTCTCACGGACATAATTGTAAACCGATCTGGTTATATCTGCAAGTATACCCAGGGAATAGAAATTTCTGAGCAGTGTTTTTGCAGTGAAATAGGCTTTTTTATTTTCGAGGTAATAACTGACCGCTTTTTGCAGCAACGGATGCAGCGATGTTTCACATATCTTTCTGATAAACGGCCATTTCGGATGATCCTTTCTGGCCCATTGTTCGATATCTTCATATGTTTTCATGACATATGACCCGGGGACTGAAATATCCCCATTCTCAAGCTTTTGAAAATACCCTGCCGGACCTCTGCTTTTCTGGTAAAAATCATTGACCAGCAGTCCATTTTGTGAGATGGATTCCATTCCCTGTTTGCCATATTCCTTCAGGGCAGATTCAAAAGAATACCTGATGTTGAATAATTGCTGCCGGTAATCCGACAAAAAATCCTTATTATGCAGCTTTTTGCTGATAACATCGCTGAACTGTTTGTATCTCTCCTTAAAAATCTCGCTGCCAAGCTTGAGGATTTCACGTTTAAGATTCCAGCTCCTTGATTCTTCAATCCTGTTTTCTGTGAATTCGGTCAGCCAACTGCACAGTGCCTTGTCATGTTCTATACGTATAAAAAGATCATCTACTGCCCTTTGTAAGATCAGATCATCATCCATTTCAATCCTGTATCCGCCCTGGATTCCAATTTCATGTGTAAATGACCTGATTATATACTGAAAAAAACTGTCAATGGTACTGACTGAAAACCTGGAGTAGTTATGCAATATCTTTTTCAGGATAACATCTGATTTCAGCCGGATCTGTTTTTCGGTGCGGCCGGTTCTTTCCTGAAGCTGTTCGAGGTATTTACTTGGCATTCCTATCGCCAGTTCGAAGAGAACCCCTATGATCCGGGATTTCATCTCTTCTGTGGCTTTGTTGGTGAAGGTCACGGCAAGTATATGAATGAAATCACCGGTGTTGTCATAGAGATGCGAAAGATATTCAAGGATTAATTTGAATGTCTTTCCTGATCCGGCCGATGCCCTGACTATATTCAGTTTTTCCATGTACCGGGCCTTAGGGAGGTGCTTTTCATAGCGACAGCGTTACTTCTGACAATAAGATACTGCCTGATAAATATACCTGTTTTATTCTTGAAACTCAAAAGAAAAAACATGACATATCAAAACGGGCTGGCAGAACAGCTGTTTAACGGCCTGTAACGGTTTAGCTCCCGGCCTGCTGATAAAGAAGTTGATGTATTTTACCTGTGGAAACCAAATCCCGGATTCCCCGATCTTTACTCATATTTAAGTGCTACAGCCGGGTTGCTTCTGGCAGCAATATAAGCTCTGTATATTACCGTCAGCATGGCAATCATAATGGCCAGGACAAATGACAGCAGGAATTCCCACACCGAAAGACTGATACGGTAATGAAAATTTTGAAGCCAGTTCTTCATTATCAGGTATGTCACCGGCCAGGCCAGCAGGGTTGCTATGGAAACCAGCAGGAAAATTTCACGTGTCAGCAGCACAATCACTCCTGAAACAGCTGAGCCGAGTACTTTTCTGATGCCGATTTCTTTTGTCCGTTGTTCAGAAGCGTAGGATGTCAGACCGAACAGTCCGAGGCATGCGATAAGTATAGACAGAACGGCAAATCCAAGCGAGATATTACTGGTGCGGATTTCTTCGCGGTACATATTTTCAAAGTCTTCGTCCATAAAAACGTATTGGATCGGATCAGAAGGTGCGAAGTCTTTCCATGTTTTTTCGATGTTCCTGATGGTGGTTTTTATATCTCCCGGAGCAAGCCTGACTGTAACATACCCGCCCCAGTTCCACGATTCCGGCTTCCTGATGAATACATGCGGATATATATCCTCGTGCAGTGACTGGTAGTGAAAATTTTCGACAACACCGATGATATTTAGTTTTATACGCTCTTCAGGAGTTTCAGCCGGCTGTACAAACCTTTCCGACAACGGACTGGCAAATCCGAATTTCCTGACAGCACTTTCGTTGATGATCACTGAAATGCTGTCCGAGGGAAATTCCTTTGAGAGAAACCGGCCTTCTTTCATCTTCATGCCGTAGGTATCCAGGAAATCATAATCCACCCAGTTGACATTCATCAGGACAGTCTGATCAGAGGCACTTCTGCCGTCGATCATGAAACCATTGTTGTTATTTGGATGTCCGGGGACTGCCGTTGAGTTTGTGGAAGCCAGGACGCCGGGGTATTTCCCGATCTCTTCCTGGAAGATCTTGATTTTGTTGTAATTGCCCAGGGCACCTGCTCTTTTGATGACCATGAGCTGTTCCTTGTCAAAGCCAAGGTCTTTGTTCAGCATGTAATTGATTTGGCGATAAATGATGATGGTCCCAAGAATGATGATGACCGAAATGCAAAACTGAAATACAACAAGAACACTCCGGAGCAGGCTTTTCCGGGATCCTTTGTACAATCCTGATATTACTGAAACAGGTTTGAATGATGAGAGCACAAATGAAGGATAGCTTCCGGCTATAATACCAATCAGTATTGTCAGAAACAGCAGGCCCGGTAAAATTATCCAGTTGGAAAAAAGATCGAATGAAAGGTTCAGCCTGGTAATCTGGTTGACCAGGGGGAGTGTCAGATGTACAAGAACCAGTGCCAGAATCAAAGATAAAAAACTCAGAATGACTGATTCAAATAAAAACAAGCCGATCAGCTGTCCCTTTGAAGAGCCTGTGACTTTTCTCAATCCCACCTCCTTTGCCCTTTTTATCGATCTTGCGGTTGCCAGGTTCATATAGTTAATGATGGCAACCACAATGATTAACAAGGCTACAACTGAAAAGATGTAGACATATTTGATATCATTTGATGGTTTAAGACTATGCTGTATCTCCGGGTTCAGGTGAATATCGTCCAATGGCTGCAAGTATAATCCATAGCGGTTACCTGCAGATAACCATTCTTCGACACTTACACCAATTGCCTGCTGGAGTTGCGGGCCGATGTATTTTTCAAGTATGGGTTTGATTTTCGTTTCAACGTCACTGTAAGAAGCATCATCCCTGAGCAGAAGATACGTATTGAAACTGTTTGAAAGCCATTGCCCGTCATTTGCCCTGTGGTGTGTGGCAAATGATCCGAGCACATTGAATTCAAAATGCGCATTATCCGGAACATCCTCCATGATACCTGTAACACTGTAAAAAGTTGTATCTGAATTCACATAGATATGTTTTCCGATGGGATCTTCATTCCCGAAATATTTTTTTGCAGCACTTCTGGTAAGCACCAGGTTATGTGGGGCAGCAAGTGCTGTTTTGGGATCACCCTGGATAAGGGGTATTGAAAAAATTTCAAAAAAGGCCGAGTCTGCCAGCATAAAATGTTGTTCAACATAACTTCTGTCCTCTATTTTCAAAATGGCCTCATCCCAGTTATCCATTCTGACTGCTTCAATCACTTCGGGAATTTCATTCTTCAGGGCCTTTGCAGTCGGTGAAGCGGTCCATGCCCCTTTTATTTCAGATTCACCGATTTTACCGTCAAGGTATACACGGTAAATTTGTTTGTGCTTTGCGTTAAACTTATCATAACTAAGCTCATTGACCACAAAAAGAATGATGACGATACTGCTGGCAATGCCAATTGCAAGTCCTGCGATATTAATGAAAACGTAAGATTTCTGCCGGATGATGTTTCTGAGGGCAACTTTAAAAAAATTCC
The DNA here is from genome assembly GCA_016933335.1 of Bacteroidales bacterium. GTDB lineage: Bacteria > Bacteroidota > Bacteroidia > Bacteroidales > UBA10428 > JAFGPL01. Next base: position 48,812 of record JAFGBD010000039.1, read on the forward strand.
GGAGCATAAAACACTGGATTTAATTGATGTTTATTAATATGACGCGAAGTGACCATTTTAGTTACAATGAAGACGGACTTTTTTCAATGCTGCCTGCAGGCCGTATTTATGTTCCGGATAGCTGCAGGTACCAATCAGGCAAATGATATGCAGGAACATATAAAGACTCATGAACTGACAGCTATTGGTTCACCGCAATACCTGCAGTTGCCTGATTTGATGATACCATCATTTTCGATAAAGTATCCGGTTCTGCGGATAACAGTTTTACCGCAATTCGGGCACTTTGTATCCTGGTAATTTTTTATGCTGATATTTCCGACAAACACATGGCTCAGTCTTTCGGTAGCAAGGTTATAAAATTTTTCAAGAAGATCTGAACCGGTGGCCCTGATATCCAGTTTGTACATCGGATGATAGCGTGAAAGATGCAGAACGGTCTTTTCCCCCAGTTCTTTTGCTATCCATGCCACCATTCCGGTGAATTCTTTTTCGTCATCATTCAGGGTGGGAATAACCAGGTTGGTTATTTCAAGATGTTTGTTGTTTTTTGCCAGCAGCTGTAATGTTTCTTTCACGGGTTCAAGGCTGGCTCCTGTCTGGGTTTTGTAAAAATGGTCGTTGAAGGCTTTGAGATCTATGTTAAAGGCGTCCATGTATTCCATCAGTTCATTCAGGGGTTCTTCACTAATGTATCCGTTAGTCACCATACAGTTCTTCATTCCGGCCTCATGGACGAGCCTGGCAGTATCAAGCATATATTCATACCAGACGGTTGGTTCGTTATATGTATAAGCCACTCCGATATTCCCGGCCTTTGATTTTGCCAGCCTGAGAATTTCTTCAGGCGGGTAGCTTTTGCCATAGTTAAATTCAGAAATCCCTGCCTGTGAAATCTGCCAGTTCTGGCAGCATTTGCATCTCATATTGCATCCGATGCTGCCCAGGGATAAAATAACCGAACCCGGGAAGAAGTGATACAGGGGCTTTTTTTCTATGGGATCAAAGTTTATCGCTGATAACAGGGCATAATTTTCACTGATCAATATACCATTATTGTTCCTTCTTACTCCGCATATACCGGCTGCATCCTTTTTAATGGTGCAATGATGAGGACATAACAGGCATTGCAGCCTGTCACCTGATTTAATATAATACAAAGCTTCTTTCAATTGAAAATCATAATGGATATTGCCTATAAAGTTATAAAAAAAGAACTATGATTCCCACCCTGACCCGCTGGTGATCATAAGGCATTAAAACGTTCCGTAAATGGCGCTGATATCTGTATTGCAAAAAACCGAAGAATAGAAATAATAATCAACCCTGTTTGTTGCAATTTTTCTTTCAAGGTGCAGGATGGGACTTCCTTTCCTGACATTGAGATACCTGCCTATCTGTTCATCGGCCTTGATTGCCTTCAGCCTTTGTTCACCTCCCACTACACGGATGCTGTAGTGCTTTCTGAGGATATCGAACAAAGAACGGTCTTCAAAAGAACGTGCCGTAAACCTGGGCAGGTTGATATTGGGAAGGTAGTTGATGTCAAAAAAAATAGGTTTTCCGTCCAGAATACGAAGCCTTTCCATATATACATATCCTGATTCTTTTTCAATGTCACTCAGGGGGAACATGAAAGATTGGTCCCACGCCCTTATCTCGGGTCCGGCCAGTATTTTTGTTTTAAGATTGCTGAGCCCGATTGCGGTGGTTGTTCCTTTCAACGAAAGTATCCCGATACCCTGGGGAAGTGTACTTACAATGCTCCCTTTACCCTGCTGTTTCTTTATGAAACCGTCTCTGACAAGCGAATCCAGTGCGTGCCTGACAGTAGGCCTTGTTATCCTGTGCACACGGCAAAGCTCATTTTCGGAAGGTAACAGGTCACCTTTTTTATAAACACCATCAATAATGTGTTTTCTGAGTATTTCATACAGGTGTTTGTAACGGGGTGTATTTGCCATAAATTACTTAACTTTACGATCCTGTTTGTAACAAATATAAAAGATTATTCGTAAATGACTTGTAAATACAAGTTATTGTTATTATTTTTGCAAAGTTAATTTAAATATACTGATTATCAAAATATTTGTGTCTCTTTTCCGGTTTCTCATTATAACATGTTGATACTTTTATTCTAACAAATTTAAAACAGATGGCTACTCCCGTAATTATGCCCAGGCAGGGACAATCGGTCGAAACCTGTATCATTACTCAATGGCTCAGGAAGAAAGGCGATGTTGTTAAAAAAGGTGAAATTTTGTTTTCATATGAAACAGATAAAGCTGCATTCGAGGAAGAGGCACCTGTTGATGGCACATTGCTTGAGATTTTTTACGGTGAAGGCGATGAAGTGCCTGTACTGAATAATGTTGCTGTTATTGGTAAGGAAGGAGAAAGCACTGCTGAATTCAGTCCGTCAGATCAGAAGCAGCATGTGGAGAAGCATACTCAGCCGGCATCAGAGCCCGAAGGGGAAACAAAGATACAGGGGGCAAAAACTGAAGAGAAAACAAAAACAACAGAAAGCAAGCCTGAGCCAGTCAGTTTTACCACACAGGCAGAGATACATGTATCACCCAGGGCAAAAAGCCTGGCAGAAAGACTCGGGGTGCCTTACATGCAGATATCGGGCACCGGTCCGGGCGGAAGGATCATCGAACGGGACATTGAAAATCATGCAAAGTCGGGCGGAAAATTAACAGGAATGGCTTATGAGAGGGCATCTTCGGAGGGACTTTCTGCACCGGCTTCCGGGTCAGGTATAGGTGGAAGGGTGCTGGCTTCGGAACTTTCACAGCAAGCTGTCCCGGCAGATGATTTTAAGATGAAAAAAGTGACCAACATCCGCAGGATCATCGCCGAAAACATGTATGCATCGCTGCAAAACTCAGCACAGCTTACACATCATATGGGTGCCGATGCCCGCAGATTGCTTGAATACAGGGCAATGATCAAACCCGGGGCGGAAGCGGGAGAGATGCCCAACATCACCCTGAATGATATGATATGCTATGGTGTGATAAAGGCGCTAAAGAAAATGCCTGAAGCCAATGCTCATTTTCTGGGCGATCAGATTAAGGTTTTCAGGAAGGTGCACCTGGGGGTTGCCATTGACACCGAGCGCGGCTTGATGGTCCCTGCGCTCAGGAACGCTGATGACCTGTCGATCGAAGAGCTAAGTATCAGCCTGAAGAAGCTTACAGACAGCTGCAGGAAAGGAAACGTCGATCCTGAGCTGCTTGCCAGCACCGCTGCTACGTTTACCGTTTCAAACCTGGGGGCTTTGGGTGTGGAGATGTTCACACCGGTAATTAATCTGCCGCAGGTAGGAATACTGGGTGTCAATACCATCATACAGCGGCCTGCCGATGTGGGTAACGGGATCATCGGGTTTGTTCCTTACCTGGGCCTGTCGCTTACCTATGACCATCGTGCCCTCGACGGAGCGCCTGCCTCTGTCTTTCTCAGGGAGGTGAAACTTCAGATTGAAAATATTGAACTAAACATAGAATGATGTACGATCTTGGTATTATCGGGGCCGGTCCTGCAGGATATGTAGCTGCAGAAAGGGCCGGACACAAAGGATTAAAAGTTGTTGTTTTCGACAAACGGCACCTGGGCGGTGTCTGCCTTAACGAGGGATGTATCCCGACCAAAACACTGCTGTATACTGCCAAATTATACGAAAATGCCCTTAACGGTGAGAAATACGGTATCTCATGCTCAAAGGTTGCATTCGATATGGGCAGGATCATGGAGCGGAAGGACAGGGTAGTAAAAAAACTGGTCGGAGGTGTGGCGTCAGCTCTGAAATCTGCCAAAGCTGAAGTTGTTTATTCAGAAGCAGTCATTGAGGAGAAGAAGTCAGATCACATCGTGATATGTGCCGGGAACCAGAAGTATGAATGCAGGAATCTGCTGATTGCCACAGGTTCTGAAGCTGCCATCCCGCCGGTAAAGGGACTTGACAAATCCAATGCATTAACAAACCGTGAGATCCTTCAGCTGAAAGAAATTCCTAAAAGCATCAACATCATCGGAGGCGGTGTCATCGGTATTGAGTTTGCCGGTTTCTATAACAGCATGGGTGCAAAAGTCAGTGTATTTGAAATGCTTGATGAGATACTTCCGGGTGTTGATAAAGAGCTTAGTGTCATGCTCCGCAGGGAGCTTACAAAAAAAGGCGTGGATTTTTACCTTGGTGCGAAAGTTGAAGAGGTGAAAGGAACCGCGGTGGTTATAACCGCAAAAGACGGTCCTTCGGAAATACAGGCAGATAAGCTGCTTGTGGCTGTCGGCAGAAAGATGAATGTCGGGGGCATCGGGCTGGAAAAAACAGGCGTGGAATTCTCGCCAAAAGGAATTAAGATCGACAATCATTGCAGGACAAACATACCGAACATCTATGCCGCCGGTGATATAACCGGTTTTTCGCTGCTTGCGCATACTGCTTACCGTGAGGCAGAGGTTGCAGTGAATCATATGACCGGAGAAAAAGATGTAATGAGGTATGATGCCATCCCCGGGGTGGTCTATACCAATCCTGAAATAGCATGGGCAGGGCTGACAGAAGAAGAGGCGGTCAGCAGGGGAATCAGTTTTAAAAAAGCCAGTCTGCCGCTGGCTTATGCAGGGCGGTTTGTCGCTGAAAATGAAGGAAAGAACGGTCTGATCAAAGTCATTGCAGGTGAAAAATACGGCGAGATACTCGGTGTGCACATCATCGGCAATCCGTCATCGGAACTGATATACGGTGCTGCCATGGCCATAGAGATGCAGATGCGGGTAAAAGACATGCGTGAGATTGTATTTCCCCATCCGACAGTATCTGAAATATTTAAAGAAATTGCTTTCACATTATAATATTTATCAAAATGCCAAAAAACCAGTTTATCGATCCGAAAGAAGTAAGAAAAGCAGGTAAGATAACCTTTAAAGATATTCCTGTCAACCAGTATCAAAAATCTGTTTCCGATGAAAAAAACAGTTTTTCTGATGATGATTTTATCAGGATACTCAGGGATATGCAGATCATCAGGGAATTTGAGACCATGCTCAATACTATAAAAACCACGGGAGAATACCAGGGTATTGCATACAATCATCCCGGTCCTGCCCACCTGTCTATCGGACAGGAAGCTGCTGCAGTCGGTATGGCATATACCTTATCCACTGATGATTACATATTCGGTTCCCATCGCAGCCACGGGGAGATACTGGCAAAGGGACTGTCTGCAATCCATCAGCTGGGTGAAAAGAAACTGACGGAGATCATGCAGAACTATTTTGAAGGCACCATCCTCCGGATAGTGGAGAAAGAACTCAAGGGTGATGTTAAAGACCTGGCGGTCAAATTCTTATTGTATGGTACGCTGGCTGAGATCTTTGCGCGTGAGACAGGTTTTAACAAGGGACTTGGCGGTTCGATGCATGCGTTCTTTACTCCTTTTGGCATCTATCCGAACAATGCCATTGTAGGGGGATCGGGAGACATATCGGTTGGGGCGGCATTGTATAAAAAGGTCAACCGGAAACCCGGGATCGTGGTCAGCAATATAGGAGATGCTTCAGCTTCCTGCGGTCCTGTCTGGGAAGGGATATCATTTGCCTCAATGGACCAGTACAGGACCTTATGGGAGAAGCCCTACCAGGGGGGATTGCCTATCATCTTTCATTTCATGAATAACCTTTACGGGATGGGTGGGCAGACCTATGGTGAAACCATGGGTTTCGGCATACTTGCCAGGCTCGGGGCCGGTGTCAATCCTGACATGCTGCATGCCGAAAGAATTGACGGGTATAACCCGCTGGCTGTCATTGATGCCTTCAGACGCAAGCGGAAAGTTATCGATGATAAAAAGGGTCCTGTCCTGCTTGATACACTGACATACAGGTTTAGCGGCCATTCGCCTTCCGATGCCTCTTCCTACCGGTCAAAGGAGGAGCTTGACGAATGGATGAAATACGACTCCATCAACTGGTTCGGGGATGAGCTGGTTAAAAACAAAATCTACTCACAGGATAAAATTGATGCCTTGAAAGAGCATGTCGCCGGCCTGGTTAAAAAGACCGTGGCGCTTGTGACCGATGACAGCATATCACCGCATATGGATATTACCAAAGATCCGGATGCGATAGGCAGGCTGATGTTTTCAAACGGTTCGGCCGAAAAGATGGAAGAAGAAAAGCCCGGGGTACTGATACCGATGGAAGAAAATCCCAGGGTTAAACAGATCGCAAATAAGGAGAGATACGCCTTTGACAAAGACGGAAAGCCTTTTTCCAAAGCCAAATCCTTTCAGCTCAGGGACGGGATCTTTGAAGCTGTCATTGACAGGTTTTACAAAGATCCGACTCTGGTTGCCTATGGCGAGGAAAACCGCGACTGGGGAGGTGCTTTTGCTGTTTACCGGGGATTGACCGAGGCACTGCCTTACCACCGTTTGTTCAACTCGCCCATTTCCGAAGGGGCCATTGTCGGTACGGCCATAGGTTACGGGATGTGCGGCGGCAGGGTCATTGCCGAGATCATGTATTGCGATTTTCTGGGCCGCTCGGGTGATGAGGTTTTCAACCAGCTGCCCAAATGGCAGTGCATGAGCGGCGATCTGATCAGGATGCCTGTGGTTGTAAGGGTATCAGTGGGCTCCAAATACGGGGCACAGCACTCGCAGGACTGGTCGTCACTGGTGGCGCATATACCCGGACTGAAAGTTGTATTCCCTGCCACACCATACGATGCCAAAGGTCTGATGAATGCAGCCCTGCAGGGGACTGATCCGGTGATCTTCTTCGAGAGCCAGCGGATATACGATGTAGGGGAGATGTTCCATGAGGGCGGGGTGCCTGAAGGTTATTACGAGATTCCCATTGGCGAGCCTGACGTTAAACGGCAGGGAGAGGATATTACCATCCTGACAATCGGTGCAACGCTCTACCAGGCAATCAAGGCGGCCGATATACTTAAAGAAAAATATGATATCTCAGCAGAGATCATAGATGCCCGGAGCCTTGTACCCTTTAATTACGAGGTGGTGATTGAATCGTTGAAAAAAACCGGGAAGATCCTCCTTACCAGCGATGCATGCTCAAGGGGATCATACCTGAAGGATGTGGCACAAACCATTTCAGAGCTTGCTTTCGATTACCTGGATGCCCCTCCGGTGGTAGTGGGTTCGCGCAACTGGATCACACCGGCATATGAGCTGGAACAACATTTCTTTCCACAGCCCGACTGGATGATAGATGCCATCCATGAACGCATTCTGCCATTGAAAGGACACCAGGTAAAAAACAATTTCACCATCAGCGAGGAGATCAGAAGGAACAAGCTGGGGGTTTGAGCAGCTTTACGAAGCTGGTAATCAAATATTCCGGCAGATTCATCTAAAAGTATTGTTTTTTGCAGTGATAACAGTTACATAAGCTTAAAATAATATTTTTTTAACCAGTATTTATAAAGCGGGTCATTGATACTTATCTGATCACCCTGAAGGTCTATTATTTCTTTGTTGGAAAGCACTTTTTTAATTTTTAATACATTGGCCGAAGTACCCAGTTGATATTTCTTAATTACCGACTGGGAACTTAATTGTTGCTCCTTACAGATGAGCGCTTTAAGAAAATTTACCTGTGAATTGCCCATGCCGTCAGTAAGCGCCTGAAATAACATGCTCAGCTGTAGAACAAGGTCTTCAAATGCTTCAAGGATTATATCATTTGTGCAAACATCATCCGTACGTAGCCATGATTGCTGGGCAAGCTGTTGAACATAATACGGGTGGCATTCAACCAGAACTGCGGTTTGTGATGCTTCATCTGATCCTATTTTTTTACCGGTGTCGATAAAACGCTTTTTAATAAATACAATCCAGTCTTCAACGACAATCTTGTTGAGAAATAACATATCACCGAACTTATAAAATGGCATCGACGGTGATGTAAACACGTCCATCAACATGTGGCGTTTGCTTCCATACAGGCAATAGGATACATGCTTATGCAATTGCCAGTGTGACCTTAATTTTTTCTGAAAATCTAGCGGATTTTCAAATACTGCAATATTTTGAAATTCGTCAATGCAAACCACTATTTGCAGATTGCCTGCCCTGGCTATTTTTTCTGCCATGTCAAGAATATCATCCGGGCTTTTTTTAACTTCTTTCCAGTCGAGACTTAATTTGATATTTGTTACCTGATCAGGACTGAATGTAATATTCGGTATAAACTGTCCCATAAATTTTTTGGCGTTTCCGATAATGGTTCCGATTTTAGCAGATGAAGATTTCAATACCTGTGTGGCGAGTTGTTGATAAAACTGTTCTTCGGTACGAACATTGTTCAGGTCAATAAAGCAAAACCTGATTTTTTTATTTTTTCTGCCAGCAGTTTTCGCAGCTTTTAGAACCAATGAGGATTTGCCCCATCTTCGCGGCGATATAAGTATTGTATTTGTCGAAGCATTAAAATTATTAATCAGTCTCTTTATTTCCTTAATACGATTGGTAAAGTCATTATCTTCTGCAATTTTCCCAAAAGTAAACGGAGCTTTCATTTTTTTTATACAAATGTATAAATTTTCATTGAACTTACCAAAAGGTAACTTACCAAAAGGTAACATACTAATTAGTGTCTTATTACAAAGAATAACTATTACCTTAATTCTTTTTGCAAGTTCAGTGAAATCTGTCTGTGCAGGATGTCCGGTTTTTTTGTATTGCCGGCTTTTATAACCGTCGGTAAATAATCCGTTATCCAGGGCAATCTCAATCTTCCATGCCGGGAAACCGATTCGCATGGTTCAAATCCGGAAGAGCTTGTGTTTCATCCTGCAATGCTCTGATCCTGCAAATCCTTGTTCAGACCTACTGCTTAATGATTTTCACCTCTTTTGTAAGTTCAGTCAGGGCAATGCTTAAAATGTAAAATCCGTTTTTAAGGCCTGATAAGTCGAGGTATGCATTGCAATCATCCGTTTTACCCTGCAAAACTGTCTTTCCTGACATATCGAACAAAGCATACCGGGTACCTGCAGGCAGGTTTATCATTGCCAGTATATCTTTCACAGGATTCGGGTACAGGCTTATATCCCTGTATGAATCGGCAATAACTGATACGCTCTGCTCAATGGTAAGGATTCCGTTCTGGTATATAAATTCATAATTGTTGTCAGCACCACCGGTCACGACAATGGCATCATTATGTTCCCCGATCCCCAGTTCACTGAAATTCGCTACATAAGCGCCTGGCATTGTGTCGATTTCAGTTGTGTCATCATTATTAACAAAGCCTTCAAATTCCAGCTGATATAATGGTTCCTTATCCTCCAGGATGACAGTGGTGTCTTTTGCCCTGACAATCAGGGCGGCTTTGTTTACATTAATAATTATACTGTCTGTCACTAGTGGGCATTAAAAATAATAATTAGTTCTTTGAAATACTTTGATAATCGAATGTACAGAGCTTTTTAAGTGCGTGACGATTT
>JAFGBD010000040.1 GCA_016933335.1 Bacteroidales bacterium
AAAAAAAAATAAAACATTAACGGGATCGATGATTCCTCGAAGCATGCTTCGAGGAGAATCAATTATCAACCGGCTAAATATTTATCATTAAACGATTTTATTAAACCGATTTATGCAATGTTGAAATCAATTCATTGCACAGAAGTAATTTTTTTGTATTTTTATTTGAGGAACTTATCACTGAGATGAGCGAGGATTTTGAAAAGCATTTTGAAGAAAGGGATATTTTTGGGATTTTAACAAGATATCAGGACATGCTAAAGCATAGCAGGTCCTCTTTTTTTGATCTGTTTGAATTCGAGGAGATCATTGACTATTACTTCGAAAATCAAGAGTATTCCTGTGCATTGGAAGCGAATATGATTGCTTTGATGCAGTATCCGTTTGCAGTTTCTCTGAAGCTTCGCCATTCCAAAATTCTTTGCGAAAAAAACAGGATACCGGCAGCACTTCAGATACTGCAGGAGATTGAAATGCTCGAATCATATAATCCCGAAATACATCTTGTTAAGGGTAAAGTGTTAAATAAATCAGGAAAACAGCGAGAGGCCATTAATGAGTTTGATAAAGCCATCCGGTTGGCAAGTGAAAACAGGGATGAAATAATTTTATTTATAGCCCGGGCATTTCTTGAAACAGGTGATGACGGTCTTGCCATTAAATATTTGTTGCTTGCACATGAGACAGATGACAGGAATCTGCTTGTTCTGTATGAGCTGGCATCATGCTATGAGCACCTTGAGAATTATGATAAGACCATCGAAATTCTGCAGAAATACCTTGATATAGATCCTTTTGCTGAAAAGGTCTGGTTTAGCCTGGGTGTTTCATATGCAAAGCTCGGAAAAAACAAAGAGGCTCTTGATGCACTTGAATATGCATATACAATAAATGACCGGTATATTTCCGTATATTATTCCAAAGCAGAACTGCTTAATAAGACCGGTCGTTTTAATGAAGCTGTTTCAGTATATAAAGAACTTTTACAGATAGATCCGGAAAATGCCAGGCTGTTCTGCCTTATCGGAGACTGTTATACAAAATCCGGGGATATGGACCAGGCCCTGAATTGCTTCAGGCAGGCAAAAAGAATTGAAAACCATTGTCCCGAAGCATGGTACGGGATGGCTGTTGTTTATAAGAAGATGGCAAAACTGCATCACAGCCTGATAAACATTCGCAAGGCCATCAGGCTTGATCCGGAAAATGATGAATACTGGTTGTTTCTTGGAGAACTTTATACCGAGATGCAAATGAACGAAAATGCCATGAAAGCCTTCTCAAAGGCCATAGAGATCAATCCGTCCGATTATGAAGCCTGGCTGGCATATGCAAGGATCTATTATAAAGAGAACAAGGTTACTGATGCGATTGAGGTACTGAACAGGGCTTATCAATATAATTATGATATTTCTACGGTTAATTATCAGCTCGCAGCGTATCATACTGTTGCAAGACAATATTCAGATGCAGCCAGGTATTTTGAAAAAGGCCTGCACTTAAATTATTCCGAACATCAGGATTATCTGAATCAGTTCGAAGAACACTTTGACAAAGAGACCATTCGTCGCATTTTATCCAAATTTCAGAAATAAACAAAGCACTATGAACTGTTTATTGCCATATATCCCTGAAAGATCGCCCAAACCAAGACAAAAGGGGATCACCATGATGATGGACAAGGGTTTAAGCATCAGAGAGGCGGAAGATTTTATTGATATGGGCTCGGCATATACCGATTTTGTAAAATTTGGCTTTGGAACATCGGTCGTCACGAATAATCTTGCAGATAAGGTCAGGCTTTATAAACAGGCAGGAGTGGAACCTTATTTTGGAGGCACCCTATTTGAAGCTTTTGTTATCAGAAATATGTTTGAGGATTATGTCAGGATGATGGATAAATTCGGCATCGAAACAGTGGAGGTTTCTGATGGTTCGATGAAAATGACCGGTGAAAAAAAACAGGAATACATTTCAGAGTTATCGGAACGGTTCAGGGTTTTATCTGAAGTCGGATCCAAACAAAAGGGAGTCATACTCCCCCCCGACAAATGGATTGAATGCATGAAAAACGAACTTAAAGCCGGTTCATGGAAAGTTATTGCCGAAGCCCGTGAAAGCGGTACAGTAGGGATTTTTCACAGCAATGGCACCGCCAATGAAGAACTGATTGTGGATATTTCGCAGCATATTCCATCCGAGAACGTTATCTGGGAAGCCCCGACAGGTAAACAACAGGTTTATTTTATCAACCATTACGGACCGGAAGTCAATCTTGGAAATATCGCACCACGGGATGTTATTCCTTTGGAATGCCTGCGCCTGGGTCTTCGGGGTGATACATTCTTTAATTTCCTTCCTGGGGAATTAAAAAAACTGAAACCTTCGAGCTGAGCGTTAAGATTTTTTTCCAGGATCAGTGATTCATTCCGTTATCATCCTTTTATTATCAGACACTTATTAAAAAGTCAATACGAAAGATATTTCTGTTATTATCTCAGGATGTTGGGATATATAATGGCAGAACTGGAATAAATGATATCTTTGTGAATTTTAATGAAAATTTCAGGATCCAATTATGAGAAAATTTATTGACTATGTCAGCTTGTTCTTTAAAGGAATGGGTATGGGTGCAGCAAATGTCATTCCCGGAGTTTCAGGCGGTACCATTGCTCTGATCACAGGAATTTTTGAAGAATTGATAGACTCCATCAAGTCTTTTGATTTAACAGCCGTTAAATTATTTTTTACCGGAAAATTCAGACAATTTGCCAGCCATGTAAATTTAAGCTTCCTCATTGCCGTTTTTCTCGGAATAGGCGTAAGTATACTATCTGTAGCCAAACTGTTTGAGTTCTTATTTGCAAATTACCCGGTTTATATATGGTCATATTTTTTCGGATTGATCCTGGCTTCTGTCTATTTTGTCGGCAGAACCATTAAAAAATGGTCTGTACCTGTTATTATTGTATTTATTATCGGAACAGCAATGGCAGTCGTCATTACGGTTCTGAATCCCGCCGCTGAAAACGAAGATTTCATATATCTTATAATCTGTGGCATTGTAGCTGTATGCAGCATGATTCTGCCGGGATTGTCAGGATCGTTCGTTCTGATTCTTCTGGGTAATTATGAACTGGTAATGATAAAGGCTGTAACAGGTTTCAGAATAGACATCCTGCTTCCGGTTATTTTCGGGGCCGCTGTCGGATTGATCGTATTTTCACATTTCCTTTCATGGGTTTTAAAGAAATACCGGGACGAGACCATTTCAATTCTTACCGGTTTTATCCTGGGCTCACTTGCCGTACTTTGGCCATGGAAGAATCCTGTTATCAAGACGGATGAATTGGGTAACTTTATTACAAAAGCAAATGGAGAATACATCATTCAGGGTTATGAAAGATTTATACCCGACAGACTGGATTTAACTGTTATTACTGCTGTTTTGATAATGTTCGCCGGAATCATTACAATTTGGCTGATTGAGAGATCTGTCAGTGTGAAGGAATAACATTGTATTTCAAAGTCAGATACATCAATGAAAACATTCGGATTAATCGGTTATCCCCTGGAGCATTCATTTTCTCAAAAATATTTTACCGATAAGTTTAAAAAAGAGAACCTGTTGCAGCACCAATATAAGAATTTTCCCATTGAACGCATTGAGCAGATCGAAGACATCATTGCCGGCGACAAATCGCTCATCGGATTAAATGTAACCATTCCTTACAAACAACAGGTTTTTCCATACCTTGATGAAATGGATGAGACCTCTCAGAAAATAGGAGCTGTCAATACCATCCAAATCAAAAGAACTGGAGGAATGATCAGGTTGAAGGGATATAATACCGATGCCTGGGGTTTTTATCATTCGCTTAAGCCCTGCCTGAGAAAGAAATATGACAGTGCCTTGGTACTTGGTACAGGAGGCGCATCAAAGGCAGTTGCATATGTGCTTGAAGAACTGGGAATTCATTTCATCTACATATCACGTCATCCAAAAGAAAAGAATCAGATAAGCTATCAGGATCTTTGCGGACCTGTATTATATAATTTTCAGATAATCATCAACACCAGTCCTGTCGGGATGTATCCGAATATCAGCGATTTTCCCGATATCCCCTATGAATTCATTACAAAGGATCATATTCTTTTTGATCTGATATATAATCCCGAAGAGACGCTTTTTTTGAAAAAAGGCAAAGAAAGAGGGGCTCAAACCATAAACGGATTGAAGATGCTGCATCTGCAGGCTGAAAGATCCTGGGAAATATGGAGTGGTGCGGATTAGTATGATTTGTAAGCCATCTCTGTGAGCTTGGAGCTGTATTTTATGCCATACCTGGTCGCATTTTTCTCGCTGATCTCAAATTTCAGTTTGTCGCCTATCACCAGAAAATTAATTGCTGATCCTTCATCCACAGCGCCACTTTTCTCAGTTATGATCAGCGTGCTCTTGTTACCCATGGAATTTGTCAGATCACCCATGATTTTGGTTTTGGCAAAGGTTACAAACAAAATATGGCATTTATCCACTTCACCGGGTTCTTTATACTGCTTAACAACGATTTGCTGGGTGCCGACCCTTTTCCCGGTTGTGTATGTCTGAAGTTCGCTTATTATTTCTCCGGTACCCAGAATTCCGATTACAAAAGATCCTGTTTTATAAGAAGCAGGCCATTCAATCAATCTGGAAAAATTGTAGATAAACATTGCCTGTGCTTTTGCTATGCCAGTCTGGGCATATGAAATAAGCCCGATAAATCCTGTAAAAATCATTACAAGTACTGCCTTTTTTATCATTTTTCCCCTTTTTTATTTTATTTTTACGTCAATACCAAAGAAATGTTTTATCAATCAGATATTTTCAAAGAATGTAATTTTAAAAAAAAATAAATGTATTCACAACCATTACACATTTTTTATATCAACAGGATACTCAAGATTTGTTAATACAAGACCTTTGGCGGGAGCTGATGCACCCGCGGCATTTCTGTTTTTTTGCTCGATAATACTTTTAAAATCTTCATGGTTGATTTTACCTTTACCAACATCAATCATCGTGCCAACTATTGCCCTTACCATATTGCGAAGAAACCTATCCGCTGTTATGCTGAAAACCATTTTGGCCTGGCTGTCTGTCCAGTAAGCTTCATAAATCCTGCACAAATTTGTTTTTGAATCCGAATGCAGCCTGCTGAAACTGGTAAAATCATGATACTGCAATAATAATTCCCCACACCGATTCATCTGTTGAATGTCCGGTTTACGGCTGATATACCATGACATGTCGCTTAAAAATGGATTTTTTTCAAAGACAATGGTATACTCATAAGTTCTTTTGACAGCACTGTATCTGGCATGTGCTTCAGGAGAAACTTCGCAGACATCTGTTATGGCAATGTCATTCGGCAGAATGGCGTTAAGGCTGTTGAGAAACTTTAACTTTGAATGTAGTTCGTTAAACGATGTTTCACTGTCAAAATGGGCAATGAAAAAAGATGCATGTACGCCAGTATCTGTTCTTCCTGCACCAGTGACCTCCGTTTCTTTTTTCAGAATGGTTGTGAGGGCATCATTAACCTTCTTTTGCACCGATGTTGCATTGGGCTGAACCTGCCAGCCATGATAGTTGGTCCCTTTGAAACAGAGCTGTAAAAAGTATCGATGTATCACATGAATCAGATTCAAAAGAATAAAATTAATACTTTGAAAGAACTAAAACCAGTTTGACACATTCCGGTATGTTTCCGCCCGACAGATATTTTTATTATCTATAAAGAAAGGAATTCCTTATTCCTCAGGGTTTAACATTTTTTAACAGAATATAAAACACAGATATACAGACACATACAATCGCAATAAATTTTTAAAAGTAGCGAATGGGATAAAATTTGTTACCTTCGGGCCTGAAATTTGTTGATATAAAAAAAAGTAACATGAATGAAATTGCAGTAAATATCAAAGAGCTCAATGATAAGATTCAAAAGGAGAGTTCATTTGTTGATATGGTAACTCTTGAAATGAAGAAGGTTATTGTTGGCCAGAAACATTTGATTGATAGTCTGTTAATTGGCTTATTGTCTGACGGTCACATTTTGCTGGAGGGTGTTCCGGGATTGGCCAAAACCCTGGCAATCAAAACCCTTGCCCAAACCATTAATGCCAAATTCAGCCGTATCCAGTTTACTCCTGATCTTCTCCCTGCTGATTTGATCGGCACCATGATCTATTCGCAGAAAAAAGAAGAATTTCTGGTGAAAAAAGGGCCGATTTTTGCAAATTTTATTCTTGCTGATGAAATCAACCGTTCACCTGCAAAAGTGCAGAGTGCCCTGCTGGAAGCCATGCAGGAAAAACAGGTGACAATCGGCAGTGAGTCGTTTGAATTGGCCCAGCCATTTCTTGTGATGGCAACACAAAATCCGATAGAGCAGGAAGGCACCTATCCCTTGCCTGAAGCGCAGGTAGACCGTTTTATGCTGAAAGTGGTTATTAATTATCCGGACAAGGAGGAAGAAAAACAGATCATCAGAGAAAATCTTGCCCTGCAGTTCCCTTCTGCAAATAACATACTTAAAAGCAATGACATTCTGAGTGCAAGAAAGGTGGTCAAGGAAGTTTATATGGATGAAAAGATTGAACGGTATATCCTGGATATTGTATTTGCAACAAGGTACCCGGTTGAGTACAAGTTACCGCAATATGCAAATATGATCAGATATGGTGGTTCTCCCAGGGCAAGCATATATCTGGCTTCTGCAGCCAAGGCATTTGCATTTATAAAACGCCGTGGCTATGTGATACCTGAAGATGTGAGGGCAGTCTGCCATGACGTGTTGAGGCACAGGATCGGACTAACGTATGAAGCAGAAGCTGAGAATATAACTTCTGAGGACATCATAACCGATATCCTTAATAATGTTGAGGTTCCATAATCATCCGGATTCAAAGCATGAGGAAAGTATCTGTCATATTCTTTGTTTTAATGATTGCTGTTGCGATCAGGGTGTCTGCACAAAACTATGTTGGTGTCCACAAAGATGACATCATCAGGCTGATGAGTGAAAAGCACCATAATTTCAAGCTAAACAGAGATGTAATAAACAGGAGATACAATTATCTGAAATACGAAGATGGCATCTCTGAACAAACCATTCTCTTCTTTCTTTCAGATGATGAATATTGTACCCTGGTACGCTGGATGAGCGATTACTCAAATATAAATGATATACTGTATATGCTTAATAAAGAATATAAAAGGGTAGGTAAAAACCGGTGGACCTATATTAAAAATGGCAAAAACTATATAATCAGTCTTGAGGAAGGTGAATGGTTTTTTACTGTAAATTTTAGAATAAAAACCAAGTGATATAAAAATTTGAAGGTTGTGGAAGCTACAGAACTGATCAGGCGGGTCAGAAAAATTGAAATAAAAACCAGGGGATTATCACAACATATTTTTGCGGGTGAATACCACAGTGCGTTTAAAGGAAGAGGTATTGCATTTAGTGAGGTTCGTGAATATCAATACGGGGATGACATCAGAAATGTCGACTGGAATGTTACCGCCCGGTTTAACCATCCGTACATCAAGGTTTTTGAAGAAGAGCGGGAACTTACAGTAATGCTGCTTGTTGATGTAAGTGGCTCAAGATTTTTCGGTACCAGATCGCAATTGAAAATGAATGTCATTACTGAAATATCTGCAGTGCTTTCGTTTTCAGCAATTCAGAATAACGACAAGGTGGGGGTGATACTATTCAGCGATAGGATTGAAAAATTTATTCCTCCAAAAAAGGGAAAGCAGCATATTTTAAGGATCATACGTGAACTTCTTGACTTCAGACCTGAAAACCGGAAAACATCTGTTACCGAAGCACTGAGGTTTCTTTCAAATGCCATAAAAAAAAGAAGTATTGTATTTCTGATCTCAGATTTTATGGATCACAATTTTGAAGATGCCCTCAGAATAGCAGCCAAAAGACATGATCTGGTAGGTTTGAGGATATATGATATCAGGGAGACAGAGCTCCCCGATATTGGGTTGATAAACATTGTTGATGCTGAAACAGGCGAAAAAATGCTGGTGGATACCTCTTCGAGTTATACCAGAAATTCATACAGAAATTCATGGGAAAAAAGGACAGAGGATCTGAATGAAACTTTCTTGAAGCTGGGAGTGGATAGTGTTTCGATTTCAACCGACGAGGATTATGTCAGACCGTTGATAAATCTTTTTAAGAAACGGGCATCATTTGCCTGACAGACAAATTTGATTGTTTTTGTTGAAACAGCTTTATGAGCAGGATATTGATAATAAGGATTTCGGGCTTTATCATCGCAGCAGTAATTTTATTACCCGTCAGCAGCTTTTCACAGATCATGACTGTGCATGCCCGTCTTGATACCAATGAAATAATGATTGGGGATCAGGTATCATTCGATATTGAAGTCAGAAGAAACAAAGATGATATTGTTATATTTCCAGGATTCACCGAAAAACTTACTGAAGAAATAGAAATAGTCAGTAAATCTCCTGTAGATTCATTCTGGTCGAAAAAGGATAAGAAGTATGTATTAAAGCAGAAACTGCTTTTAACAGCTTTTGACAGCGGGCTCTATTACATACCCCCCCTGGAATTTCTCCTGATTGGCAGGCATACCAGGGATACCGTCAGTACAGCTGCAACCTACCTTGAAGTTCATCCGTTTCCCCTGGATACCACCAATACCATAAGAGACATTAAGGCCATAGAGAAAGCACCTGTCAGTTTTAGTGAAATTTATCCGTATGTCCTGCTTGTCATTTTTGCTGGTCTGGTGGTTTGGTTTGTAATTTACTACTTCAGAAGAAAAGAAAAAAAACAACCCCTTATCGGGAGGCCTAAGATCGAAGAGCCACCCCATGTAATTGCACTTCGGGAGCTTGACAGATTAAAGGCAGCAAAATTATGGCAGCGCAAAGAAACAAAAATGTATTATTCACAACTTACAGAAATCATCAGAAGATATATTGAAGGCAGGTTTGGTATCATGGCCATGGAGCAGACCACGGATGAGGTTCTGATTGAGTTCGAAGGGCAGGAGATACTTTCGGAAAAAGACTATGAATTATTAAGGGAAATGCTCACCCAGGCAGATCTGGTCAAATTTGCCAGGGCAGAGCCGTTACCTGATGAGAATGATAAGCATTTTGAAAACGCCTGTGCTTTTGTCAATCATACAAAATACAGGCCTGCAGATCTACAGGTAGTGAATGAGAAAGAACATGAAATAGCAGTATGAGGTATGGGACAAATTGAATATGCACACCCGAATTATTTCTATTTGCTGTTACTTCTGGTACCGGTTATTGCATGGTACATATACAAACAACGATCGATGCAGGCTACCATACAGGTTTCTTCTGTTGAACCGTTGCTTCATGCACCCAGGACCATCAGAAATTATCTGAGGCACCTGCCTGTGATTTTACGATCGATGGTATTCATCTTACTTGTAATTGTTCTTGCCAGGCCTCAATCCACAAACAGATGGGAAAACGTTACAACTGAAGGTATAGATATCGTTCTTGCACTGGATATATCAAGCAGTATGTTAGCTCAGGATTTTAAGCCTGATCGGCTTGAAGCCTCCAAAAATGTTGCAATAGAATTTATTTCAGGAAGGCCAAATGACAGGATCGGCCTTGTGGTGTTCAGTGCCGAAAGCTTCACACAGTGCCCGCTTACAACCGACAGGGCCGTGCTGGTTAATCTGTTTAAAGACATCAGGAGCGGAATGATAGAGGACGGTACTGCCATTGGAGTAGGTCTCACCAATGCCATTACCCGGCTTAAAGACAGCGATGCGATCAGCAAGGTGATAATATTACTGACGGACGGGGTTAATAACCAGGGTTCGATTGATCCTCTTACTGCCGCTGAACTGGCCAAAAGCTTTGGCATAAGGGCTT
Source organism: Bacteroidales bacterium (assembly GCA_016933335.1). Lineage (GTDB taxonomy): Bacteria > Bacteroidota > Bacteroidia > Bacteroidales > UBA10428 > JAFGPL01. The sequence continues at coordinate 9,962 of JAFGBD010000040.1, forward strand.
ATACAATCGGGGTGGGAAGCATGGGTACCGCACCTTACCCGGTACAGGATGTTTTCGGGCGCACTTTTCTTCAGGATATGCCTGTTGAAATTGATGAAGCAACCCTGCAGCAGATTGCAGATATGACCAACGGCAGGTATTTCAGGGCGACCAACAACCAGAAGCTGCGTGAGATATATGCCGAAATAGACAAGCTTGAAAAATCCAAGATCGATGTCAAGGAATTCAGTAAGAAACAGGAAGAATACCTGTGGTTTGCAGTTACAGCGGTTATATTGCTGCTGGTTGAATTATTGCTCAGATATACTGTTTTAAGGAGGATTCCATAAGGATAAAAAAAAGAAGAAAATTATGTATTTCAGATTTGCACATCCTGATTTTCTATACGCACTGCTGGCTTTCCCGGCATTGATATTCATTTATCTGGTAACAGTCCGGCTGAGAAGAAGAGCCCTGAAACGTTTTGGTAATCTGTCGCTGATATCACAACTGATGCCTGATGTTTCTGCAGCAAAGGCTCATATGAAATTTATCTTTGTACTTCTGGCCCTGGTATTTTTAATTTTTGCCATAGCAGGTCCGCAATTCGGATCGAGGCTGAAAGAGGTAAAAAGGCAGGGTATTGAAATCATTCTTGCACTGGATGTCTCAAACAGCATGATGGCTGAAGACATTCAGCCTAACAGGCTGGAAAGGGCCAAGCAGGCAATCTCTACACTGATAGACAGACTGGAAAATGATAAAATCGGATTGATCGTCTTTGCAGGTGATGCCTATACACAGATTCCCATCACAACGGATTATTCGTCCGCCAAAATGTTTTTATCCAATATCAATACAAATATCGTATCAAGGCAGGGTACAGCCATTGGCTCAGCTATAGATCTGGCTTCAAAATCATTCAGTCCCTCAACTGAAGCCAGTAAAGTGATTGTTATCATTTCAGATGGTGAGAACCACGAGGGAAATGCCATTGAAGCTGCCAGATCCGCTGCAGAGAAAGGTATCAAAATATTCACCATCGGGATGGGTTCGACCAAGGGATCACCCATACCGGCCGGTATGAATATCATGGAAAAAGACTTCAGAAGAGACAGGGAAGGGAATGTCATTATGACAAAACTGAATGTTGCAATGTTGAACGAAATTGCACAGACCGGCAATGGCAAATATTACGGGGCAACAAGCAGCAGGGTCGGATTGAACGATTTATTTGAAAAACTGAACAAACTCGACAAGGAGGAAATAGATACCAGGGTTTATTCCGAATATGAGGAACAATTCCCGTATCTGATCTGGATCGCTCTGGGATTTTTATTTGCTGAGTTTTTTATCATCGAGAAGAAAGGCAGGTTGTTAAGGAATTTTAAACCTTTTGAGGTTAAGATATAAAACCGCCACCAAAAGTATTCATATGCAAGGTGAAGAAGAATGCTTTAGTGGTTATATCAGTCAGATTTAGGTTACTGGTATGCAGAATGAATAAAACATATAAGGATGAAAAGGCTAATGGTATTATTGATAGCAGGGTTTTATACAGGTTTTTCTTTTGCCCAGGCTGAAAAAAAGATGATCAGAAAGGGAAACAGGGAGTACCTTGAAGAAGAATATGAAGAAGCAGAAGTTTTTTACAGGAAAGCCGCGGATAAACAACCTTCCTCCTCAAGGGCTCATTATAATCTTGGCAATTCACTTTACAAACAGGAGAAATACGAGGCTGCTTCAACCAAATATGAAAACCTTGCTGTACAAAATGACAATAACAGACTGGAGCTTTCAAAATATTATTATAATCTTGGCAATACGTATTTCAAAGAGAACAAGCTGCAGAAAAGTATCGAGGCGTACAAAAATGCCCTGAGAAGAAATCCTGATGACGATGATGCCAGGCATAACCTTCAGTACGTAAAGAACCTGATGGCCATGCAAAACCAGCAGCAGCAAAACCGGCAGCAGGATCAGCAGCAGAACCGCGATCAGAAAGATGAGCAGCAGCAGCAACAACAGCAACAGCAACAGCAACAGCAACAACAGCAGCAGCAGCAGCAGCAACAGCAACAGCAGCAACAAATATCACGGGAAGATGCCGAGCGGTTGCTGGATGAAATAGCACGGGAGGAAAAGGACGTACTGAAAAAAGTGCAGGAACAAAAAGCCAGGGTCCGCAAGGTTCCTGTTGATAAAAACTGGTGAATCTTAACTTTTTCGATATGTTGATAAAAAAAACAGCCATTCCGATTCTTTTAATACTATGTTCATACCTGTTGTCAGGCCTGGTATCCGGGCAGGATATTGAATTCAGGGCATCTGCCAGTCCGAGGGTGCTGAGGGCAGGAGAACAGTTCAGCCTGGAATATGAAATCAATGCAAATGTTGCAGATCTGGAAATTCCCGGCCTCACAGATTTTCAGCTTTTAGGAGGACCATCAACCAGTTCAAGTACGAGTATCCAGATCATCAACGGAAAAACAACCAGATCTGTAAAATATACCTATACTTATTACCTCCGGGCACTGAAGGAGGGAACCTTTACCATTTCCCCTGCAAAAGCCAGGTATAAGGGTAAAGCATATGAATCAAATTCCCTGACTGTTGAGGTCATTGGCAGTGGCGCTTCACAACAGCAATCGCAAACCACTCCGGGACAGTCTCAGGAAAAGACGCCAGCCCGGCAGGATATACAAGCCGGAGAGGATGTTTTTGTGAGACTGCATGTAGATAAACATTCGGCTTACCTTGGTGAACAGATCATCGGCTGGGTCAAGATATATACCAAAATTCAACTGAGCGGTTTGAATCAGGGATATAAAGGACCTGAATTTACAGGTTTTTATAAGCAACCGGTTGAAGTTCCCCAGCTGACCAACCTGGAAGCCGAAAATGTGAATGGTGAGATCTATTATACCGGTATCATCCAGAAATTTGTGCTTTATCCGCAAAAAACAGGTGAAATAACCATCGATCCCTTTGAGCTTGGAGTTACGATCAGGCAACAGGTCAGAAGCAGATCAAGAAGTATCTTTGACGATTTTTTCGGCCCGACTGTTCAGGATATACCAAGAACACTGACGAGCAAAGCAGTTAAAATCAGGATCAATCCCCTTCCCTCAAAACCACAGTCTTTTACAGGTGCTGTCGGTAATTTTTCCATGCAGTCCTCTGTAGATAAGAATAACCTCAGAACCAACGAGGCCCTGACCTACAAAGTTACAATTTCAGGAAAAGGCAATGTCAAGCTGATCGATGAGCCAAATGTTACTTTTCCTCCTAACATCGAGCAGTTTGAACCAAAGACAGTGGTTCATCAGATCAACGAGTTGTCAGGGACCAAAACCTTTGAATATGTACTGATCCCCAGATATGCCGGTGAGTATAAAATTCCTCCTTTTGAATTTACCTATTTTGATCCGGCGAAAGGAAGTTTTACGACCCTGATGTCGGAAGAATACACCGTCAGTGTTGAAAAAGGTGATGAGGATACAACTGCCGTCGTGGTTACGGGATTGTCAAAAGAAGATTTCAGGCTTCTGGGTAAAGATATCCTGTTCATAAAGAATAAACCATTCAGGTTATTAAGGCAAGGTAAAATCATTTTCGGACAGCCTTATTTTTATATGGTTTATGGAATTTCCTTCCTGCTGTTCTTACTGATTGTAATCCTGCGCAGGGAGACCATCAGAAGAAATGCCAACATCAGTCAGGTCAGGAACAGAAAGGCAAACAGGCTGGCCCGTAAAAGGTTGAGGAAAGCAAGGACCTATTTGAAACTTAATAACCGGGATGCATTCTATGAAGAGGTCATGAAAGCATTATGGGGATATCTGAGTGACAAGCTTACCATTCCTGTAGCCCGGTTATCCCGCGATAAATCAAGGGAGATACTTGAAAAAAAGCAGATTGATCATGACCTGGTGGATAGTATTTATGCCTTACTGGACAATTGTGAGTATGCCAGGTTTGCTCCTTCGGCAGGTACCTCTGATATGCAGAACCTGTACAAAGATGCAGTAACACTCATCAGCAAACTTGAGCATAAGCTGAAATAGTAAAATCCGGAAAATATGAAGAAGAGAATCCTTATTGTAATAGCTGCTGTTAATTTGTTCCTCCCTGTCTTTGCCTTTGATGCTGATTCGCTGGTACAGACCGGTAACAAGTATTATGTAAGTAACGATTATCAGAAGGCAGCAGACGCATACCATACGGTTATCGATTCAGGATTTGTGGCAGCAGAACTTTATTTCAACCTTGGAAATGCATATTATAAAATGAACAACCATGCACTGGCGATACTGAATTACGAGAGGGCATTGTTACTGGCGCCGTCAGATAAAGACATCCGGTTCAATCTCGAGCTTGCCAATGCCCATGTTGTTGACAAAATTGACATCATACCTGAGTTTTTTGTCAAACGCTGGTTAAAGGATCTGGTAAAAATTGCCACTTCAAACACATGGGCCATTCTGAGCATGTCAGCATTTATCCTCTTCCTTGTTTTGCTGATTACCTATCTCTTTTCATCAAAAAGATTTGTAAAGCAATTATCCTTTTACTTATTTATATTGTCCTTTACAGGATCGGTCTTCTGCTTTATATTTTCGGCACAACGTATGAAAATGCTCGAAGAGAGGCAGAGTGCCATTATCATCGCTCCTTCTGTAACTGCCAAGAGCTCTCCGAATGAGTACGGCACAAACCTGTTCATTCTTCATGAAGGGACAAAGGTGGAAGTAACTGACAGTGTCGGCTTTTGGAATGAGATAAGGATCAGCAACGGAAACAAAGGCTGGATTCAAAAACAGACATTCGAGAGAATTTAGGATCTGCAAAGCCAGCCCGGAGGATCAATTGTTGTTCTGACAATGTTCACTATGTGCAGATATGCTTAACAGGCTCTGCGGGATTTCAGATCCCTCAAAGCGTGTGAACGGGAGAGGGCAGAAAAATGCAAAATACCTGAGGCCCGGAAGGTTTTAAAAATTCACAGAATAATCAATATCCAGTGTTTTTGTAAGTTTTGAAATATCTTTCATATCGATGTCTCCCTGGATAATCATCAGGACATTTTCACCACCGCCACTCACAATAAGTAAAAGTTCAGAGATCTTTCCTTCGCTTTCATGAGCAAGGAACCGGACATCCTGGTCTTCTTCTTTGATTATCATCAGTTCCTTGTATCCGTCAGAGGATATTTCCTTTTTTATCTCTTTCAGAAAGTTTATACTTTTATCCGGTTCTTCAGAAGTAAGGATTTTAATCCCTGTCAGTTTACTGATCACTTCCTGCATTTCCTGTGTCTCAGGTTTGTCTGATTCGACGCTGTTAAAAAGATCGAACATGTATTTGGAGATGAATACGGTTGTATACCCTTCCTTCCCGGCATACCTTTCAAAAAGCCTGTCTGCTGGTGACTGGGCGTTTACAGCCATGATTGCAAACAGCACAAACATTAAAAGTTTAAATCTTTTCATCATTATTTAATTTAATTGCTATTTTCATTGTCTATAAGCTGCAGTATGCGCAGCTGGCTCATTCCTGCATCAATTTTCTTCAGGTTTTGAAGACGATGAACAGGTTTGTTTATTCTGGAGACATTGTGAAGCTGGGCTGTTCCTTTGTTCATTTGTTGCGAAACATAAAGCAATACTTTTTGTGTCTCATCATAAGCAAGCTTAGGATCCTGATACGTATCCTGTAATGCATATTTTTTATTATAAATTGGTTTTTGGACAATTAAGAAGTAGCTTACCAGCAATAATGCAATCCCTGCAGCTATACCTGATATCCAGTAAACAGCAGGTTTTTTTATGGTAACCCTGCTTCCTGACCGGCTGTCAATAACTTTTTCAAGATTCTCCATTAAGCTTTTTACAGGGAGCTCCTCTCTGGCAGCCTCCGAGTACATGGAAAAAAGCTCTTTTTCAGGTGATAAATGTTCCGGAATGTTCTCTGCAGTCCGAAAGAACTCCTTTAACTGCAGTTCTTCCTCATGTGAAGTCTCACCTTTGTAATACTTTTTAATTAATGCTTCCGCTTTTTCTAAATCCATAGCTGTCAATTTTCATGATTTCTTCACGTATTTTTTTTCTTGCCCTTGACAGGTTCACCCTGATTGTTACCTCGTTCAAACCGGTTATGTCGGCGATCTCATCAAATTCATATCCGTCAATATCCCTGAGTCTGATGAGTATTTTTTGCTGTTCAGGCAGCTTTTCCAGAATCGCATACAGATTTCTGATCCTGTCATTTTGTTCAAGTATACTGTCAGGTTCCCGAACATCTTTCTGCTGGTCAAAGCCGGCCGGATAATCCCCGATCAGTAAAGGCTTCCTTGATTTCATTCTGTCAAGGCACCAGTTCCTGGTTATTTTAATGGCAAAAGCTTCCATATTAACAATTTTTACCAGCTCTTTTCGCATCTTCCAGAGTTTGATATATACTTCCTGAACAGCATCCTGGGCCAGGTATTCATCTTTAAGAAGAAAGCGGGCAAAATGAAACAGTTTTTTACCGTATGGCAATACCACTCTTTTAAATTCATCTGCATTCATAGGATCTTTCTGTCCGCTTTAATCCCAAAGATATTGGAAACTTCGGTATGTTTCCCGTCAGCAAGGAATTAATGTTTATGTGCTTCCAGCATTTTAAGCATTTCGAATCCTTCCATATGAACTGATTCAGCAAATTTCCCCAGTTCATTCAGTACGATATCTCCTTTGATGCTGATCAGCACATTTTCATCACCACTGACTATCAAAAGCAATTCTGAGACAATGCCATCTGATTCCCTGGCCAGCATATTAACTTTTTCATCATTTTCCCTTACGGTTAATAACTCCCGGTAATCATTCCTGTTGATCTTGCTGTAAATCAGTTCATGGAAATCAACACCGGAGCCGTGACCTTCTTCCTGTACCAGGATCTTTATTTCATTTATCCGGGTGGACAGATCATTTTGATGCCTGCAGTTTTCATCCATTTCAATCATCATGTTCAACAGCTCACCAGTTATGTTTACCGTTGTAAAGCCTTCTTTACCTGTATATTGATTAAATACATCGTTCACCGCGTCCTGTGCCCGGGCATGTACGGACAATACGATGACTGCAAATACAAATACCAGTTTTTTCATTGTAATCAAGTTTTAAAATAATAAAATGGTTGTTTATTTGAAGACGAACAGGTAGCGTAATTGTTACAGTTCACCATTTCGGTCAGGAAACCACAATTGGCAAAATATATAATTGGTAAAAAGACGGACTGATTATTTACCCGGTGTTCAGATTGATTCCGGATTTCTGTTATCTTTTAACTGTATACCTTCCGGGAAGAAATATCTGCCTTCCATAACTTTACGGATAGCAGGCTCCAGCTTCGATGATACCTCGGATTTAAAAATACAGCCATTGAATCCTGCACTGATCAGTTCAGTGAGATATGCTTTATCCTGATACATGGTGATGGCTATGAATTTGACTGACGGATTGATCCACAACATTTTCCTGATGGTTTCCAGTCCGCTCATTCCCGGCATTTCAATATCCATCAGTACCAGGTCCGGTCTTTCCTTGCTGTAAACTTCCAGTGCCTGTTCCCCGTCCTGTGCAGTCATGATACGCTTATATTTTTTACTGGAAGAAAGCAGGAAAACCATGCTGTCCAGGAAACGCTGGTTATCATCAACAATCATTAGTTTCATCAGGTCCATTATTGTTTTAACATATTGTAATCAGGCTTTTTCGCAAACACTTGCATGATTCACCGGCAAATATAATTTATCCTGTATCAGAAATAAATCGTATAAATGCCCAATTTAACGGGGTGATTTTCCGGAGGCAATATCCGGGTAAAATTACCTGGCTTTTGTCAAAAACGAGTTGAAGGAAATCAGGATCAGGATCATAGAAATAAATCATTTGCCGGTCCATTTATGACGCATGGCTGCCAGAATAAGACGGGAGGTATTTCTTATACCGGTTTTATCAAAGAGTCTGGCTTTATGTCCTTCAACAGTTCTATGCGAAATATTTAATTCAGCTGCAATATGGCTGGTTGAAAAACCGCGAATCAGAAGGTCTAATATTTGTTTTTCCCTTTTGGTGAATTTTATATCAACTGTTTTATCCGAGATCAGCAGTTTTTCTTTGTCGGTTTTGCTTATTATGTTTATTAACAATTCATTGGAAAAATAAGATTCGCCTTTTAAAACCTTTTCAATTGCACTGACCAGTTCGGTTTTCCCTGATTTCTTTAGAACCAGCCCTTTTGCACCTGCCTGGATCATCTGGTAATAATAATTCTCTTCTCCAAACATTGTGAGGGCAATGATTTTCAGATCAGGGTATTTCATTAATGCCTGCCGTGTCGCCTCAATACCATCCATTTCGGGCATGCTGATATCCATCAGAACAACATCCGGCTTTGCATCATCAAGCAATTTGAGAAAAAACTTTCCGTTTTCTGCTTCACCAATAAGTTTGATGCCGGGGGTTTCCCGGAGCAGAAACTTCAATCCTTCACGAAACATCTGATGATCATCGACAATGATTAATTTAATGTGCCTGTCCATTTTTTCTTAGGTGATGTTCAGCTTTATTATGGCCCTCATGCCTTTACCTTTCTGGCTGGTCAGATCAACCTTCCCGCTGAGAGAATTGATCCTGAAAAAAATGTTATGCAATCCCATGCTTCTGGTACTTTTCAGTGTTTTTTCGACATCAAATCCCTTTCCGTTATCTGCATAGTCAACCTTTAGAATATCGTTACTCAGGTGAATTGCTATTTTTATCAGACCGGCACCGGAATATTTTACAGAGTTATTGATCAGCTCAACAATCACCCTGTAAAGAGCGAGTTCAATATTCTGGTTGAGGCGTTTTTCAAGATTGGATCTGAATTTAAAATCAATATTCTTGATGTCTTTGAGTTTGGAGAAAAAATTTCTGATTGCTTCCGGGAGACCGAAATTTTGCAGCACATGCGGACTTAAACTGTTGGAGACCTGTTGTATGCTAAGTATGGCATCTCCCACAGTATTTTGAATCCTGTTCACAGCTGTCTCGAACCTTTCTTTATCTTTTGTGTCTTTCAGGATTCCCGTATATATATTCATGGTTGATAACAACGGACCCAGTTCATCATGCAATTCCTTGGCGAAACGGCTTCGTTCTGTTTCTTCTGTATGGATAATGGTCTGAATGATTTTTTGCTGCATCTGTCTGCGTTCTGATATATCACGCATGATTGTCATTACAGCAGGCTTATTCTCAAAAACAATGATCTTGCTGGTTATCTCAAACGGAATAGTATGAACTTCATCCGGGGATATTTCAAGTTCATATGAGGATATGGTTTCCCCTTTTTTAAGCTTTTGCAGGCGTTTTTGAATATCCGGCATATATTTCCCGGAGATGAAATCATGAACTTTTTTTGAATGGATTGACTTTTCGTCTATTCCGGCAAAATCCAGCATCATTTGATTAGCTGCCAGAATATTCTGATCAAAGTCTGTAACAACAATTCCATCTGAACTGGAATTAAAGATATTCCGGAACTTTTGTTCGCTTGCTGCCAGCGATATTTCATAATCCTTTCGTTCTGTTATATCCCTGAGTATGGCTAATCTCATTATCTTATTATCCATTTCAACTGTTTTCCCTAATGCCTCAACATGAAAAACAGATCCGTCTTTTCTGATGGCCCGGTGCTCATAGGGAGTCTCATCATTTTTTTCAATATGTTCCATAACGACAGGAAGATCATCAGGGTGTACAAGGTTTTTTAATTTTAGTTTTCTGAATTCATCTTCCGTGTATCCGTACATTTCAATGATCCTGTTATTGGTCTCAATGATTTCACCCATATATATATAACCTATGCCCTCATAAGTTGCATTGGCAAGCCGCTTATATTTTTCATTACTTTCCATCAGTGCTTTTTCGGCCAGTCTGCGTTCGGTAATATCCCGGAAAGCTGCCGCCCTGATTTCCTCTTCATTCCAGATAATGTTTTGTTCAACAATTTCAACCGGGAAAACCGTTCCGTCTTTTCGTCCTGCCAGTACCTCGTATGGTTTTGTATATTTTTCTTTTACATGACTATCTGTTAAATCGTGATATTCAGGCAGGATTATCAGCCTGATAATATTTTTGCCAATCAGCTCTTCCCTGGTATAACCAAACATTTTTTCAAATGAAAGGTTAACATCAAGGCAATTCCCCTGCTTGTGCAGGATAATGCCCTCAAATGTCAGGTTTGACAGTTTTCTGAAACGCTCTTCGCTTTCTTCTGCTTTTTCATTGGCTGCCTCCAGCTCCTGGTTAATTTCAGTGATTCTTGCATAAGATTCCGTAAGCTCCTCATTAATTGCCAGGTACTCTTCATTTTGTTCTTTAAGTTTTTTTTCACTTTCAATCAGTTGTTCCTCGGCAATTTTTCTTTCAGTCAGGTCTGTAAAGGATGTAATATATGTGTCATCTATCGCCTCAAATCCAAATTCAATGAAACGATATGTACCATCTTTGCATCTGACACTGGCTTCAAAGGGCTTGAATTTGCTTTTGGCCTGAAGATAACCGTTAACTGAATCAAACCATTTCTGCCTGATTTCTCTCCTTTTTTTCTGGTCAGGATAAACAAGAATAAACCATTCTTCGATATTTGATATGTCTTCAATGGTATAACCGAATAAACTGGTAAATTTATCATTGAGTTTTTGAACATTACCCCCGGGATCAGATATTGCCATGCCGACCGGTGAAGCCTCAATGACCCTTCTGAATTTTTCTTCGCTGTCACGGAGTGCTGTTTCTGCTTTTTTACGGTCACTGATATCCCTTGCGAAGCCAAGTATATGTGGTTCGTTGTCCAGCTCAATGTTACTGATGTTAATTTCCACCGGAAATGTTGATCCATCCTTTCTGACATGGTTCCCCTCAGTTTTTACAGATTGTTCCGGCAGAATACCACTCCATAATCCTGTAAGCTTTTCAAGCGAAGGAAAGTTGCTGTCCAGTTCCATGACTGTTTTCTGAAGCAACTCTTCCCTTGAATATCCCGTTTGATGACAGGCCTGCTGATTGACCTCAATAATTCTTCCCCGTGTATCGCTGACATAAACAGCATCGGCTGCCTGCTGAATAATGGTATGTAATCGTGTTTCACTTTCTTCGACTTGTTGAGAGTACTTTGCCTGTGCTTGGAACAACCTGGTGGTAATTTCAAGCAAGACCAGTGAAATTCCGATAATAAATAAGCCAATCGAAATCCAGACCGACCTTTTGGTTACATATTGCTCAATGTCAAAGTCATATTGCAAATCGCCCCGGCTGTATAGCCACGTAAACATTATAAATAACAGGGTGCTGAATATGATGGTATAATATCCATATCTTTTGGCAAGCAATAATCCGGCCAGGACAACAACAAGAATAATCAATACATTGGCATTATTCAGGATTCCAAAAGATACCAGACCGGTAATCACATCAGAAACAAGTATTAACAGGGCGAGATAAGTTTTTATGATATAAGGAATTCTGTGAAGGAAAAGTAAGACCATCAGGGGAAGTGCTGCTATTAAAATATGATATGAATATATCCATTTCCATTCTGTTACGGTCACACGTGCTATCGATACCCCGGCAAGAGGGACGGCCAGAATACCAAAAATGATATAGATTGTATTAATGGTTTTATCCTTCATGAGCATCATCTGCTCTTCGCTGCTTTTGGCATTTGTGGGTTTCATGGGTTCATGAATTATGCGGTATGCTGTCGGTTTGTTTATTGTATTGAAACAGAAGAAACCTGATGTCCGAAAAAATAATGGCCAAACTTTGGGATATGGCAATTCATTATAAAAGTTAATCATTCTATTTCAGAAATCAAACAAACTGATTGAAGATTAAGCAGTAGTATATGGAAAATTTTCCCTTGCAATTAAGAAATTAATGCTTCCTGATGGATTTGCAGCAATTCAGTTCAGTATTTAAGGTCGGGATAAAGTTACGTGTTCAGCATAGCTCACCGTCCTCAAAGGTTCCCCTGAAAAGGACCTCACCGTTTTCTTTCCAGACGGTTTTAACACCATTTTCGAGATTCTCCCTGAACTCAGCCTCGAGTTGTTTTTTACCATTCTCGTAATATTTGACTTGTCTGCCGTTCAGTTTGTCATTTTTAAAGAAAGCCTCATATTTCTTGTTACCGTTTTCATACCAGACGCGCATCCGGCCTTCACGCTTTTCATTAACCAGGGTGAATTCCGCCTTGAGCTGTCCGCCGGAGTAATAGGTTTGTGTAAATCCGTATTTTTTACCATTCCGGTAGTTGGCATTAACAAGTAAATCGCCATCTTCATTAAAAATCTTGATTTTACCGTGATATTTCCCGTTTTTAATATGGCCTTCCTCGGCAATCGTTCCGTTTTCATAGTACCAGTAATAATATCCGTTAAAAAGCGACTCTTCGTTGGGCAGATAATAAAGGTCTTCTTTCTTAATAAGTGTCAGTAAATCGATGCTATCTTTTCTGCTTGGTTTAATCATGGTCATACAGGAATGATCATTCATGCAAATTTAGCCAATATGGAGGATATATGAAGACAGGTAAGAAAGTTGTTGAAATATTTTTGAATGATTTAACTGAAATTGAATCTAATTTTTCTAATTTAAGCCTTTGAATATCAATTTCATTCTTTACCAATGGCAAAATTTCCCTTTTATAAGCAGTTTGATGCAATGGATTGCGGGCCCAGCTGTCTGCGGATGATTGCCAGGTATTACGGTAAAAGTTATTCATTGGAATTCCTGAGAGAAAGAAGCTTTCTGACACGTGAGGGGGTATCGATGCTCGGAATAAGTGAGGCGGCCGAATCCATAGGAATGCATACCATTGGAGCAAGAATAACATATGACCGGCTGAAAGATGATGTGCCGCTTCCCTGTATTGTACACTGGCAGCAGAATCATTTCATAGTGGTCTATAAGATCAAAAATAATGATGTTTTTATTGCTGATCCTGCATATGGGCTGAGCCGGCTCACAAAAGACGAGTTCAGGAAAGGATGGATAAGCACTGTTAAAGATGATGAGGAAAAAGGACTTTGCCTGCTGGTGGAGCCCACTCCTGATTTTTATAAACAAAAAGATGAGACTGTCAATAAGGCCGGTTTCGGATTTCTCTTCACCTACCTGAAGCCATACAGGAATCTTATCCTGCAATTGGCATTGGGGGTCATGCTCAGCAGTGTCCTTCAGATACTTTTCCCCTTTTTTTTCCAGGCACTTGTGGATAAAGGCATTATCCTTCGCGATATTTCATTTATTAACCTGGTTCTCATTGCATGGTTTGTCATTATCGGCAGCCGTATGGCGGTGGATTTCATCCGGAACTGGATCCTGCTGCATCTCGGAACAAGAGTCAATATCTTCCTGATTTCTGACTTCCTGATCAAACTCATGAAGCTGCCGGTTAAATTCTTCGACACCAAATTTATAGGAGACCTGATACAACGCATATATGATCACAGACGTATAGAGATATTTCTGACCGGTACCATGCTTAACCTCTTTTTTTCATTGATAAGCCTGATCGTCCTGAGCATTGTGCTGATCATTTTCAGTCCGTTGATCTTCATATTGTTCCTAACCGGAAGCAGCTTGTATTTCATCTGGGTGTACCTCTTTATGAAGAAAAGGCGTGAACTTGACAACAAAAGGTTTACCCGGTTATCATCCAATCAGAGCAATATCATCCAGCTTATTACAGGCATGCAGGAGATTAAGCTTAACAATTGTGAAAAGCAGAAACGCTGGGAATGGGAAAGCATACAGGCCGCACTGTTCAGAATAAATATCAAAAGTCTTGCCCTGGACCAGTACCAGCAGATGGGAGTGTTATTCTTCAATGAGACAAAGAATATCATCATCCTGTTTATTGCCGCACATCAGGTAATTTCAGGTAATCTTACCATTGGTGCGATGATGGCAGTGGCTTTCATACTTGGACAGCTCAACGCACCCATCGACCAGATCATCCAGTTCTTTCACACCACCCAGGATGCAAAAATCAGTCTGGAAAGGCTTGCCGAGATCCATAACAAGCCTGATGAAGAACCCGCTGATGTTTCATTAATAACAGACCTGCAGGAAAACCATGATATCAATGCTTCGGGACTGGATTTTCAATATGAGGGACCCAATTCGCCATTTGTGCTCAGGGATATCACATTAAGCATAAGGCAAAATAAAGTAACCGCCATTGTGGGCACCAGCGGAAGCGGAAAAACAACGCTTGTAAAACTGATGCTGGGTTTTTACGAACCTGTAAACGGCACCATTAAGATCGGGAACCTGAATCTTAAAAATATCAGTCATCGCATGTGGAGACAAAAATGTGGCGTTGTCATGCAGGATGGGTTTATTTTTTCCGATACCATAGCGCGCAATATTGCTGTTTCTGATGAGAAAGTCGATAAAGTCCGGCTTTTACATTCAGTAAAGATGGCAAATGTGCAGGATTTTATTGAATCTCTGCCACTGGGTTACAATACAAAGATAGGCCAGGAGGGGGTCCAGCTGAGTGAAGGACAGAAACAAAGGATCCTGATCGCACGGGCCATATATAAAGAACCGGAATTTCTTTTTCTGGATGAGGCCACCAATGCCCTTGATGCAAATAATGAGAAAATCATCATGGAAAATCTGAGCCGGTTCTTCAGAGGAAGAACAGTCGTGATAGTGGCTCACAGACTCAGCACTGTGAAAAACTCAGATCGTATTGTGGTACTTGAAGACGGCAGGCTGATTGAATCAGGCAGGCATAAGGATCTGACAGCAAAGAAAGGAGCTTATTATAACCTTGTTAAAAACCAGCTTGAGCTTGGCGTGTAAATGAATCATTTGCAATGCAGACACCATGAAAGACACTGTGAATAAAGATACTGACAGAATAGAAATCAGAAGCGAGGAAGTAAGGGAGCTTCTCGGACAGGTTCCGCGCTGGATCTTAAGATGGGGTATTACCATTATTGCATTGACAATCGTTATTCTGATTGCAGGAAGTGCTTTGTTCAGGTATCCCGATACCCGGAGTGCCGAAATCATCCTGACAACTGAAAATCCTCCTGCTAACCTGGTAGCAAAGATCAATGGCAAAATCCAGAAATTATTTGTGAAAGATGATCAACTTGTTGCAAAGGGACAAATTCTGGCATTGATTGAAACTGCAGCCAGTTATGAAGATATAATGAAAGCCGGGGAATTGTTGAGGGATTGGCAGACAGATGCTGATAAAGCAGCTGAAATATACTTTGGCACCGGTTATGAGCTGGGTGAGATACAGTCTTTTTTTGCCTCTTTTGTTAAAGACTATCATGATTACCGGCATTTTATCATGCTCAACTATCACAGGAAAAAAATTCAGTCGGTGCAAAATGAATTGAAAAAATATGACGAATACTATCAGCGGCTTGAAGAACAATCTGTGGTGCAGGGTAAAGAACTTGACCTTGCCAGGCGCCAGTTCAGGAGAGATTCATCACTTTACAGGCAGGGTGTCATCGCCAGTTCCGATTATGAGAAATCCGAAAGCAATATGTTGAAAATCGAGTTTTCTTTTAAGGAAACCGAAACCAGCCTTGCCAATGCCAGGATCCAGGTGTCAAAGTTGAACCAGCAGATACTGGACCTTGAGCTGGAGTACAATAAGGAATTGAAACAGAAAGAAAACCTTGTTAACGAATCATATGATAAGCTGATGGCTGAAATTGACCTGTGGAAGCAGAAATACCTTATCATATCACCTCTGAATGGCAGGGTAAGCTTTACCAGGTTCTGGAGCGAGAACCAGCAAGTCACAGAAGGAGAAACCGTTGTGACAATAGTACCGGAAAATCCGGGGCAGATCCTTGGAAAGATTAATCTGTCTGTCGAAGGTGCCGGAAAAGTCCGGGAAGGACAGCAGGTAAACATCAAATTTGCAAATTATCCTTACATGGAATTTGGAATGGTAAAGGGAGTTGTTACTTCCATTTCACAGGTTCCAAATCAGAATTATTATACGGTTGAAGTAAGGCTCACAAATGATCTGGTTACCAATTACGGGACTGAGATAGAGTTCAGGCAGGAGATGCCCGGCAGGGCTGAAATCATCACTGAAAACCTGAGTCTGCTGAAACGCATCATCAATCCCGTGAAATCGGTCATCAAAAGACAGGAAATGAACAGGTGAACATGATCCGGCCATTCCCGGAAAAGACTTTTTGCTTTGGTGATATCCTGATTATAAACAGTACAATATAAATACGGGCTGGATAATAATAAGACACCGGATATGCCTTCTGAACAATAATACACGCAACCATTACCATAGATTTTGTATCATTGGATCAGAAACAAACTATAATTAAAGTTTAATATATAAAACGAAGTGAATAAATAATATAAATATATGCGAATGAAAAAAACAGTTTATTACCTGGCAGCATTAATATTTCTCTCTGTTATGATATTTCAATGCGAAAAAGAATCCGGTGAAAACATCAAGGTCAACCATATTCTGACAGTGCCGGGAGGTTGTAATGGCCTGTCATTTGATGAAATAATGCTTCCGCGCTATGAAGAGAAGGATACACTGCAATTCTATATCAGGAATGACACACTGAATGTTTTTATCGGGATCAACTATATCTGTTGCGCACCTTTCGAAACCGGTTTCAGCCAGTCAGCAGACTCATTGTTTTTCACGATAACAGATACCTGTACCTCACTTTATGAAACCTGTTATTGCAGGTGCATGTGTTATTATACCTTTGATTTTTTATTCGACAGTTTTTCCCGGAAGGAATATTACTTTAAAATCATCATCAATGATCCCCGTCAGGATGAACCAATAATATTCAGGGAAGGATTTGTTAATCTGACATATAAATAAGTTAACAATCCTTGAAAAACATATTATGTAAGCATTACCTGATTCTGGTATTGAATATAATTACTTCTCATCTTTACGGACAAAATGGGATTTCAAAAAACACATTTTACTATGAATTTTACGGTACCGGATGTGGACCGTTTTCAATCAATTATGACAGGTTTTTTACACTTGCCGAAAGAGTTAAGTTTGCACCCGGGATAGGATTATCATTAACAAAAAACATTCATGTTGGTGGCACTAAGAAAATAAATGATAACCAGATTTTTATACCTGTTCAGGGTAACTTTTTATTTGGCAGGACAGCTCATCATTTTGAATTTGGATATGGAATGCCAATTGCATTATGTCAGTTTTCATCATGTCAGGCGATCATGCATTATTCACCAAAACGGTAACCGATTCCTGACTCTGTGATTAACAATGCGGGTTTTGACGGATTGTCTTCTATTTTCTTTCTTAATTGCGCAATAAACACCCTCAGGTATTGAGTTTGCTCAACATAACCATATCCCCATATTTCTTTAAGAATATACTGATGTGTAAGCACACGGCCACGATTTTTAGCCAGCAGGGAAAGCAGTGAAAACTCGGTGGCTGTAAGTTTTATTATTTCATCGTTTTTTCGTACAATATGGCTGACCATATCAATGCTTAAGGAACCAGATTCCAACACGGCAGCATCGGATTTGCTTTCTCCGGCCCTGACAGCCGCGCGTATCCTGGCAAGTAATTCACCGGTCCTGAAAGGTTTCGTCAGATAGTCATTTGCCCCGTTATCGAGTGCTTTGATGATATCTTCCTCGGAATCCCTGACAGATAACACAATAATGGGTTTATTATACCACTCCCTGAGTTTTTTAATGATCTCCTGGCCATCAATATCCGGCAGACCCAAATCAAGTAATATTAAGGCAGGATGACGGGTAGCTGCTTCAACCAGCCCGTCTTTACCATTGACCGACTGGATTGTTTTAAAGCCATTTGCGGAAAGCGTTATTTCCAGTAATCTGCGTATTTGAAGCTCATCATCAATGATCAATATGTTGTCATTTTCATTCATATGTTGAACAGCTAGAGATCTCTTATATCCGGTTCTTCCGTTGGAATTTTAATTGTAAATTTCGCCCCTCCCTGCTTGATGTTTTCGACTTTTATTGAACCATTATGTGCTTCAACGAATCCTTTAACGATAGACAGGCCCAATCCCAGTCCGCCAGGTTTGCTTCCATCAACCCTGAAAAATTTCTTAAATACTTTTTTCAGATCTGTTTCAGGAAAACCGGGACCTTTATCTGCAATCTCCAATTTTATTTCTCTGTTTTCATAACCTGCACTCAGTTCGATATCTGATGCACCCGGGGCATATTGTGTTGAATTAAAAAGAAGATTATATAATACCTGTTCCATCAGGCCAAAATCAATTTTAATCAGGGGCATTTCTTCAGGAATTGTAACCTTTAAATTAAAAGGCTTCAATTCATCTTTCAGATCTTCTGTTACCTTATTAATCAGGTCGTTCATATCATACCAGTCAAGCCGCACAGAAATATGCCCGCTTTCCAGCCGTGATATATTCAACAGGTTTTCTATCAGCCTGTTCAAACGCAAAGAGGCAGTAAAGATTTCCTGGCATAAAGCTGACTGGATCGTACCGGGATCTGATGAATTAAGTATGGAATCTGATGCTCCCATTATTGTTGCAACAGGTATTCTCAGTTCATGCGAAATTGAACTGAATAGTGTTTTATATAACCTGTCAGATTCATCCAGAAAACGTACTTTCTGAGCCAGTTCACCAAGAAATTCCCTTTCCAGTGCATTTGATATTTGTGCAAGAAATGTATCCCAATAGGATTTCTGATCATCAAGAAATGGTTTGTTTTGTTCAACGGCAATAACTCCGGGATTAAGTCTTGTACCCTGCAAAGGGAAATAAGTATAATCAACATTAAATCTGTTATCGGTATAAGCACCGGCTTTTTTGGAATGTGTAAAAACCCACTGGGCAATTTTTAATTCATCCGGAGTAAGTATTCTTTCGTCAGATGAACGAGCGGTTGGATGAAGTATATTATTTCCATCCTGTAAAATGAAAAAAGAGTCAACCGAAAAATGATTTTTTATCTCCCCGATGGCAACTGACAGTACCTCTTCGATTCCGCTTGATTTTGAGAGTTCCTTGGTTAACTGAAACAGGGCATTGGTACGTTTTTCCCTTTCACTGGCCAGTCTTTTCTGTCTGCGAACCCTGGTGGTCAGTACTCCGTTAACAAGGGCAATAATAAAAAACAATCCGAGAATCAGAATATCCTCTGTTTTTTCAATATGGAAAGTATGATGTGGAGGGATAAATAAAAAATTCCATACCAGGGCGCTCAGTGTCGAAGCAAGCAGAACCGGACCAATCCCCATAAATGTTGAAAGTATTGAAACAACAAACAGCAATACAAATGATATAACATGATAATTCTGAATACTGGCAATTGGTATGCAAATTAATGCTGTTCCGCCAACTATGATGACAGCAAGTAAATAATGAAAGATCTTTGAGTCTGATGTTTGAGATAAGAACTTATCGATATATCCCATTTGGCTAATCAATTTTTATCAATATTCAAATGTAATTATAAAAGTGCTTTTTCTGTTATGTTACTTCATCCAGAAATTCCTGGTAAACAAACTTAGTATGGTATATATTTCCAATCTGCCGACAAGCATTAAAAATGAAAGGATCAATTTACCAAGGGATGGTAAATGTGCAAAATTACCTGCAGGACCAACAGTTCCGATTCCCGGACCGATTCCGGCCATACAGGTAGCCACTGAACCGCTGGCGGTTTTTCCGTCAATTCCAATGAGTACCAGTAATAAACTTCCGATCAGAAAGATTAAGAAATAGAACGATACAAAAGTGAGGATCGAACTGTTTGTTTCATCCTTGATTGTTCTTTTATTCAGGCGTATGGTTATTATGGCATTGGGAGAAATCAACTGGCGAAAAATCTTTGAAAGGTTTTTAAATATGATAAGATGTCTTGCCATTTTGATACCACCGGCTGTAGAACCTGTGCTGCCTCCCAGAAACATTGCAAAGAAAATTATCACCCATGCATACTCAGGCCATTTCAGATAATCAGCTGTGGAATAACCGGTGCAGGTCACTATCGATACTACCTGGAAAAAACCTTCCCTGAAGGATTCTTCGACAGGCTTTTGCATTTTAAAAAACAAAGTAGCTGTAATGATGATGCCGATTAAAATAACAACCGAAAAATAGAACTTCAGCTCATCGTTTTCTCTGATTTTCTGTAAGTCTTTTTTCAATAAGCAATAATGGATCACAAAGTTAGTTCCTGCCAGGAGCATGAAAACCATGATCACATATTGTATGTAATTTGAGTAGCCTGATATACTGGTGTTTCTGGGTGAAAATCCGCCCGTCGCAATAGTCCCGAAAGCATGACATGCGCTTTCAAAGAGATTCATTCTGCCTAACAGTAATAAAGAGATTTCAGTAATCGTAAGCAGAATATAAATCATCAGTAAACGGTAACCGACAGATTTGATCTTGGGTTGTATCTTTTCCTTCAGTGATGATTCCAGCGTAAAAAGATGATAACCGCCAATCTGGAGTGTCGGCATAACCAGAATGACCAGGACGATAATTCCTATACCCCCTATCCAGTGAGTTAAACTTCTCCAGAATAATATTGATTTTGGAAGTTTTTCAATGTCTGTTAAAATAGATGAACCGGTAGTGGTAAATCCGGAAACAGATTCGAAAAAAGCATTGATGAACGAAGGTATGGCACCGGAAAGAATATAAGGCAAGCAGCCAATCAGACTAATGATCAGCCATGACAACGTGACTGTCAGATAGGCTTCTTTTCGATGGATTGCTTTGTCTTTACCTGTCTTAATTGTTGTTAAAAATAATATCATTCCCGTGACAAAAGCTGCCAGGGAAGAAAGAATAAAAGGGAAAATTTTCTCAGAGAAGTATATGCTTACCACAGAGCAGGTCAGTAATGCAGCAGACATGATGAGCAGTATCCTGCTGATAATCCTGAAAACATTCCTGAAATTAATGATTTTAAGCATTGCTAAATCCTTTCAGTGATTGCAGTCAACCGATTCAGTTGAACAGTCGGCAACCGACTAATCATTCCTTAATAGCAGCTGCAAATAAAACCGGATTTTATAAAGACCATGTAAAATTTTGCAGAAGTCATATAAAGATTTTATAAAGATTTTCATTTATTTTTTATCTTGCGGCAGGGTAGCGAACAGAAAAGCTGTTTCCTGCCGGCATTTAATTCATATATTTCAGAAACACATGACCACACCGTTGATCGGCCATCTGAACGGAACAGATATTGCAGTTATCATTTTATTCCTCACAGTGATAATCGGCATCTCTGTCTATTATACAGGTGCTGCAGGTAAAGATCTGAAACAGTTTTTTCTCTCCGGCAGGAACCTGCCCTGGTACCTGGCCGGTACCGCCATGGTTGCAACAACTTTTGCAGCTGATACCCCGCTGGCTGTGACAGAACTGGTGGCAAAAAACGGGATTGCGGGTAACTGGTTGTGGTGGAACATGGCCTTTGGAGGATTACTCACTGTATTTTTCTTTGCCAGGATGTGGAGGCGTTCAGGTATCCTGACGGACCTGGAATTTGTTGAATTCCGCTATTCCGGAATAGCAGCTTCAATACTCCGGGGATTCAGGGCGATTTATCTCGGACTGTTTATGAATGCCATTGTACTGGGCTGGGTCCATAAGGCCATGGAGAAGATATTCCAGGTGACGCTTCCGGGCTTCGATCCGTTCCTGATGGTTGTCATCCTGTCCCTGATTATTGCACTTTATGCTTCTGCATCAGGACTGCTTGGTACTGCCCGTACAGACAGCTTTCAATTTGTCTTTGCCCTTACAGGATGCATCATCCTGGCCGTAATCGTCGTGAGATTGCCTGAAGTTGGCGGTCTGGCTGAACTGAAGTCAAAGCTGCAACCGGAGATTCTTGATTTTTTCCCGAAAATCAGTCATTCAGCCGGAAGGAATCTGACAGGAGGGGTGTTTGCCCTGACAGCCGGTTCTTTTGCGGCTTACGTGGGTATTCAGTGGTGGTCATCATGGTACCCGGGTGCCGATCCGGGAGGCGGCGGATATATTGCACAGCGAATGATGTCGGCAAAAGATGAACGCCACAGCCTGCTGGCAACGCTCTGGTTCAATGTTGCCCATTATACGTTACGTCCCTGGCCATGGATACTGGTTGCATTGGCGGCATTGGTGCTGCTGCCGAGAGAATCGGATCCTGAACAGATAGAACGCATGAATCCTGAGCTGTTTGCCAGGGTGGTAAAGGTATATGAATCAAAAGAGATCATCATGAACAGGGATCATTCTTCTTACAGCCCGGAATTTATTGAAATGTATGAGACCTATGAGAATACAATAGATCCCGGGATCATGTATCCGAAACTGATGGTAAGGTATCTGCCGGCCGGTTTGCTCGGACTGCTCATTGCGGTATTCATGGCTGCATACATGTCAACCATTGCATCACAACTGAACTGGGGCACATCATACATCATCAATGATTTCTATAAAAGATTCATAAGAAAAAACGCGACAGAAAAGCATTATGTGCTGGTTTCACGTGCAGGTATTGTGCTGATGATGTTTTTTTCACTTTTTATCGCAAAGGTCTTTCTTACGACCATCAAAGGAGCATGGGAATTTATAATCAATGCCAGCGCCGGAATAGGTGCTGTACTTATATTGCGATGGTTCTGGTGGAGGATCAATGCATGGTCGGAGATTGCGGCCATGATGGCGCCGCTTGTTATTTATCCCGTATCAGTTAAATATTTCGGTCTTGAGCCTCCTTTGACGCTCTATCCGACTGTACTGGGAACAACCATTATCTGGCTGGCCGTGACATTTCTTACAAAGCCTGTTAAGGAAAAGACACTTGCCCGGTTTTACAGGGTGATACACCCCGGGGGGCCCGGCTGGAAGACCTACAGGAAAAAATTCCCGGACATCCAGCCCGATACCCGCTATGGAAAGCAGTTTATGAACTGGATATGCGGCATTATTTCTATATATGCGGTAATGGATGGCACAGGAAGAATCCTCTTTCATGATTATATCAAAGGCATTGTTATCCTGCTGGTCGCTTTTTTTGCCGGATTCATCATTTATAGAAATATGAAGAAGTCATAGTTGCTCACTGATGTAACAGATTGACAGGCGACTTACTGATCTTTTTGCTGCTGACTTTAAATATGTATAAGGGAAATACAATTATTAAAGACCTGAAAGCGTGATAAACAAAATTGAAATACAAACGTATAATGATTAAATTTGTCATCGGACCAAAAATCAGGACTCATAGCAAACAATCATGAAACCTTCTCTGACCGCACAAAGTGTTTTATTATTCTTTATCATGTCAGTGATTGTTCTGGTTACTGGTTGCGGCGGACTGAAAGATGCACAGGAAAGAAGAAATCTGATGATCCCGAAAAAGGATGAACTGCCCCGGAATAAAAAATATAAAATGGTTGAGAAAAGAAAGACTTACAAGCTGAAAAAGAAGTACAAAAAAAGAAAATAGCAGGTAAGTATCCTGGCAGCCCGTTCCCAATCTGTAAACCATCCTTTCAGACTTTGACCTATTCTCCTTTTACAGGCGGAATCCTGACAGATATGATATATTCTGAACCGACAGTTATGCCGTTCTTTTCTCCCGGGAGCCAGTCAGGCGAAGACTCTATGAGCCTGATGATTTCTCTGTATGTTTCAGGATCAATCCGGTTCATTATTTTAACATTAACAGGCCTGCCCGTGGTATCTACCGCAAAACTGACCAGAATGCTGTCAGCACCCATTTTTTTCAGAACCTGATCCTTTTTATTGAGTTGTTCCTGAATATATTTGATAAATTCATTGACATCTCCCCCCCTGAAGGTGAACCTTTCACCGGTCAAAGACAAGTCGTACCCTGCAGGTAAAGCCATTGCCTCTTCGGGAGCTTCAGCTTCCTGCATCAATAGTGTATTTTCTACAGATCCGGATCTTTTTTTATCGGCTGCTGTTGCACCTGAAGTTATCCTGGCGGTCACGGACTGCTGTTCGGTTAATTCCATTGACTTCTCTATCTGAACAGGTTCGGCTGACAGCTCGTAATGGGAAATTTCTTCTTCTGTGAAATCAGATTCCCTGAAGGTCGGAGCAGCCACAGTCTTCGCTTCTTCAGCATCGCCGGGGGATTGAACTTCAGCCGAAACTGATCCGGTAGTGCGGCTTTCTTCCTTTAAGGGCTGAACAGGCCTTGCAGCTTCATCCAGAGGAGCCGTTTCTTCACCGGTCAATGTTTGTTCTTTTATCTTTTCACTGGTTTTAACAGATTGGGCAATAGTATTCTTAACATTCTGACTCGTTTGCCGGTAGAAAAACAGCACACCAAGAATGATGACTACCGAGGCTGCAACAGAGATTGCACCTGCCACGCGAAGCCTGTGTTTTCTGTCTTTAACTGATGAGGCTTCATAAAAATCAGCCCGTATCTGATCCAGCTCCTCATCAAACCGTTTGGTGCCAATCCCCGATACTCCTTCCACAGCATCCTTACACAGCGGGCACTTGTCAAGATGATTCAGAACTTCCTGCAGTTCTTTCTCATCAAGTCTCCCGTCAATATACCTTGCAATGGCTGACTGTTTCAAGCAACCATTCTGACTGAATAATTCTGAAATATGATCATTTCCTGCCATTGCTGTTCATAATAAGTATTTTCAGGTTACGTTTCCCGTTCTGGATGTAACTTTTCACCTGTTTCAGTGAATAGCCTGTAAGATCGGCTATTTCTTTATATGATTTATTTTCGAGATACATCATCCTTATGCATTCTTCCTGTTCTTTTTTCAGTTTTGTCATTGCACTGCTCAGATAATCTGTGTCCGCATTGTGATCTTCCTCATTAATAAGATTCAAACGGATGTCAGATTCCATAATTTCTTCCTTTAAATTCTGCATGATCTCTTCTTGATGCCTCCTGGATGAACTGTTCTTTCTAAGTTTCATAAGGCAGTGGTTTTTGGTCACTGTGTAAATCCATCCTTTAAAGTTGCTGATCTCGGTACCGGATATCTTATTCAATGAGGTGTCAAATATCTCCATTACTGCATCCTTTGAAAGTTCAGTATCTTTAAGATACTTCAAACAAATACCGAATATCAGGTGTACATACCGTTCAAACAATGCTTCAATGGCATACCGGTCATTGAATAACCTGATCTTTTTTACCAGCTCATCATCCGTAAGCCGGCCATACATAACCGATGCTCTTTTAAATGTCAGAAACAAGTGGAATCCGGGTCTTTATGAATCTGAAATTGATAAAAAAAAACTGAGATGTCTAAGTTAGACTATTTTTTGTTAGCAATAATCAATTTACAGGGATGCCTTTTGTGCAGGATGAACTGCCGGAATTTAATCCATACCTGATTTTGTGAATCGGAAATCGTTGCTCAAACCAGTCGGATATGATTCAATTTGAGTCAGTTTGGCACGGGTCTTGTACCTAATTCACTGGAACATAGCCATAATTAAAAAAAATGATTTCAGTTTTTATGGAATTACAGGAATGCCTGCATCTTAATTAAAAACGATAAAACTTGAGATTTCAGGATGACGTTCATTTTGTTTTTAGTTTCAAAACATAACATTAATGCACCATGATACCAAAAAAATCGAAAAAAGCAGATCTGGAGAACAAAAGAGTCATCTTCTTCCAGATAGGTCTTATCATCTCTCTGGCCATCGCCCTGCTTGCTTTTGAGTGGGTTACGGGCACACCGGAGGAGCGTATGATATTCAGACCGGTTAGTGATGATCCTGAGGATGATCTCCTCCTGAACACATTCAGGGAAAAGGAAATACCTCCTGTTATGAAACCACACGACTATTTCACCTTCGATATCAAAGACAATGATGAAGATCTGATTGCCGAGGCAACTGATTTCAGTGCTGAAATAGCTCCGTGGGAACCATACAATATTCAATATGAACCTGAGGAACCGGATGATGACATTCCTTTCATCAATGTGAGCGAGAAGCCAACATTTATGGGTGGTGATTTCTCAAATTTTGTGAAGTATATACAGTCCACCGTGGTTTATCAGAAAGAAGCGATCGATATGGGAATACAGGGAAAGGTTTTTGCCGAATTTATTATAAACAAAAAAGGTTATGTTGAAAATATCCGGATCGTAAGAGGAGTTGATCCGTTGCTGGATAATGAAGTTGTTAAGGCATTGAAATCTTCTCCCCGGTGGAAACCAGGCAAACAGAGAGATATTCCCGTAAAGGTAATTTGCACCATTCCCGTTTTATTTAAAATAAGCAATTAGTTTTTTCAACCATAAAAATCTGAAATCATGAAATGTTTCAATTATTATCTGTTAAAAAGGAATGCATTGTACATTCTGATGCTGGACGCATTCCTGTTTTTTGCTGGCAACTGTATTGGCCAGGAAAACAACGAACGAGACGAGACACTGTCTCCGTATTTTTATATTCAAAGTGATGATCCGGATACCGACCGGATGCCCCTGAAGTCAACAGAGGCAAAAATCAAAATAGCCGGTGTCATTGCTGATGTGACCATCACACAGGTTTACCGGAATGAAGGAAAGAACGTGCTTGAAGCTGTTTATGTGTTTCCGGCCTCAACACGGGCTGCAGTATATGCCATGAAGATGAAGATTGGTGAAAGGGAGATCAGTGCTGTGATACAGGAAAAGCAACAGGCAAGGCAAATGTACCGGGAAGCCAGAGAGGAGGGTAAGACGGCATCCCTGCTCGAGCAGAAAAGGCCGAATGTGTTTCAGATGCAGGTGGCTAATATTCTTCCCGGCGATAAAATAGTTGTTGAACTTAAATACACTGAGCTGCTGGTACCGGAAAATGCCATCTATCAGTTGGTATATCCCACTGTGGTGGGACCAAGATACTGTAACCGGACTGAATCCGAAGCACCTGAAGACGGCTGGATAGCCAATCCGTACCTGGAAGAGGGAAAACTTCCTGAATATTCATTTGACATTTCGGTCACGCTGAATGCCGGCCTGCCTGTAAAGGACATCCTTTCACCATCGCACGAAGTAAATGTCCATTATATCAGCAAATCACAGGCAGAGATTTCACTGAAAGATCCTGGGATTTTTCACGGTGACAGGGATTTTATTCTCAGGTACAAGCTTGCCGGAAAACAGATTCAATCAGGTGTTCTCGTATTTGAAGATATGAACGAGAATTATTTCATGGCCATGATTCAGCCGCCTCAAAGGGTAGTTAGTGAAATGATACCCCCCCGCGAATACATTTTTATTGTGGATGTATCAGGATCAATGCACGGTTTTCCGCTTGACATCTCAAAAGAGTTGATAAAAAACCTGCTGGCAGACTTAAGAACCATTGACAAGTTCAATGTACTGCTTTTTGCAGGATCTTCCGAAGCTTTGTTTGCCAGTTCAATGAGTGCAACGCCTGAAAATATCAAAAAGGCTGTTTACCTGGTTGACAGGCAGCAGGGGGGAGGAAGTACAGAATTATTGCCTGCCCTGAAAAGAGCACTTGCCATGAAAGGTTCAGATGATATTTCACGCATATTTGTTGCCATAACAGATGGTTATGTTTCCGTGGAAAAAGAAGCTTTTGATCTGATCTCCGGAAATCTTGACAATGCGAACTTTTTTGCTTTCGGAATAGGCAGTTCTGTTAACAGGTACCTCATTGAAGGAATGTCTCATGTCGGAAACGGGGAGTCGTTTATCATTACCGGACAGAAGGAGGCCGGCAAAACATCTGAGAAATTCAGGAAATATATCAGCTCACCTGTTCTGACTGATATCAAAGTTGAATATCCCGGTTTCAATGTTTATGATGTCCAGCCTGCCGTATATCCTGATGTTTTTGCTGAAAAACCGCTGATTATTACCGGAAAATATAAAGGAGATCCAAAAGGACTGATTAGAATCACCGGTAAAACAGCAGACATTCTGTTCTCTGAATCTTTTGATGTAAAGAACCTGAAACCCGATCAAAGCAATCTGGCATTAAAATATCTCTGGGCAAGGGAAAAGATACGTCTGCTTGATGATTATACGAGAGTTGTAAATGACCAGGATCTGGTTAAGCAAATCACCGGTCTGGGATTGAAATACAACCTTCTTACGAGTTACACCTCATTCATAGCCATCGATTCCGAGATAAGAAATAACGGAGAAACCATTACAACTGTGAAACAACCGCTGCCTCTGCCTCAGGGTGTAAGCAATTATGCAGTTGGTTCGCCTTCAATCAAAGGTCTGGCGAGAAGAACCAGCAATGCCTCACCGTATATGGCAGAGCATACAACCATGAACCATGATTTATCCGTTGAAACTGATCCGCCTGAAGAAGTGAAAGCTGAAGAAGTATTTCTGACAGTTGAAAAAATGCCGTCGTATCCGGGAGGACTGCAGGAATTCTGTAAGTATATTTCAGAGAATATTAAGCTGCCTTCAGGGATGCAGTTAAAGAATCAGAAAATTCTTGTTGAGTTTGTTGTGAATGTCGATGGTTCGCTCACTGAGATAAGGATTCTCAGCAGTGTAGATCAAAAAATCAGCGACGAAATCACCAGGGTTTTAAAGGCATGTAAAAAATGGACTCCGGGGATGCAGCAACATAAAGCGGTCAAAGTAAAAATGATTGTACCGGTTTTATTTCAGTCATGAGAATAAATCACGGCCAGGAACATAAAAAAAGCGCCTTGCTGAAAGGCGTTTTTTTTTTATTTGCAAAAAACAAAATCATGCTTTTGATAAATGAATGAGGCATGATTTATTTTTTACGATTTATTTATAACTTTGCGGCCTCATTATGCCGAAGCATTTTCTCATATATATTATCGTTCTGTCGAACTGGATATTAACACCTTTCACAAAAGCTGCAACAAATGTTGATAGCCTGAAAGCATTGTTGTGCGATGAAAAGGTCATTCATCAGTTCAATCTCAGAATCAGAATAGGAGATTATTATATGGTGGATTCACCGGCCAGGGCTGCCTTGTATTATTCCGAGGCACAAAAGATAGCCCGTTATCTGAAAAATGATACACTTGAAGCCAGGGCCTTTGATAATCTCGGATCAAGCAAACTGAAAACCGACGATTACCGGGAATCAGCAAACAACTTTCAAAGTGCACTGGCTATATACGAGAAATACCAGTTGCAGGATAAAATTGCAGGGGTTAATTACAACCTTGGCCTGGTTGATTATTACCGGGGTAACTATGAACAGGCGATCAATAATTACCGTAAAGCATTGAAAATATTTAAGTTGAGAAAAGACAGACGGCAGGAAGCCAATACCTACCAGAATATCGGACTTATTCATCATGACCTTGAAAATGATGAGGAGGCACTGGAATACTATCAGCAGGCACTTGAAATTAATGAGGAACTTGGAACGAAAAGTAACATTGCCGGCCTTACGCAGAATATCGGCCTTTTAAACATGAAAAGTGAAAATCTGGATCTGGCTGCCGGTTACATTAAAAAATCTTTGAAAATTTATCAAGAGCTGAAAGAGGATGATGGTGTCGGGATATCGTTAAGCAATATGGGATTGATTTATCAGAAGCAGGGCAGGTTTCAGGAAGCCCTTGATAACTATTTGAGATCACTTGAGGTATTTACCAGAATCAATTATCCATACGGAAGGATTTATGCGCTTCATAATGTTGGTACTTCCTATGCCGATATGAAAAACCCTGACAAAGCCTTTGATTATTATAATAAGAGCATGGCTCTGTCAAGGGAAAAGGGACATGTACAGGGTGTTGTGGCCAATTATGAAGCCATGTCAAACTTATATGCAGACATCGGGGATTATGAGAATTCTCTGGATTATTATAAGCGATATGATGATCTTGAAGACTCAATCCATTCGGTTGAGACCCGGAATCAGATAGCAGAAATGGAGACTTCCTACAAGCTTGAACTGATGGATCAGGAATTGTCACGAAAGAATAAGGAGCTGTTGCAGCAGAAACGTGCCAAAAGAATATTGTTTACCGGTTCATTGACGCTTCTTTTATTGCTGGTGTTCCTTATTGCAGCTTACATACAAAAAAATAAGGCTGAAAAAGAACTCAGCGAACATAAACTAAAACTTGAAAAGCTTGTACGGCAGAGAACAAGGCAACTTGATAATGAGATCAGTGAAAGAAAAATAGCTGAAGAATCAGATAAACTGAAATCAGCATTTCTGGCGAACATGTCGCATGAATTGCGTACACCAATGAACGCCATCATTGCATTTACCAACTTTATTAAAGATCAGAACCTTTCTTCAGAGAAAAGAGAGGAATATATTAATTATATTACGGCAGCAGGTGAAAGCCTGCTTCATCTGATAGATGATATCATTGATATTGCAAAAATAGAATCGAAAGAGCTTACCATTCACCAGTCAAGATGTAATATCACCCGGCTTCTTACCGAACTGCAAAACATATTTGCGGAGCTGAAGAAAAAAAAGAATAAAGATTTCATCCGGTTGATCCTCGATCCGTATTGTCTCAGAAATAATGTCCTGATCCGGACAGATCCTTTCCGGTTAAAGCAAATACTCAGCAACCTGCTTGAAAATGCCTTAAAATATACCAATGAAGGATCTGTGCAATTTGGTTATAAACAAAACAAAAACCATTTCGAGTTTTATGTGAAGGATACCGGTATCGGAATCCCGGAGGAAAAATTCAATTTCATTTTTGAGAGATTCTCCCAGATTGATCAGTCAGTTGAAAAACAGTTTGGGGGAACAGGTCTGGGACTGGCAATAACAAGTAACCTGGTCGGTCTTCTGGGCGGACAGATTTGGGTCGAATCCAAAGTCAATGAGGGCTCGACATTTTATTTTACAATACCTTTCAAAGAAATACACATTGAGCCTCTTTCATCGGATGTGCAGGCAAAATCTTCAGGTTCCGTCTCTTTCTTTGATTACAAATGGGAAAGCAAAGTCATACTTGTGGCAGAAGATGAGGATTTAAACTACAAAGTACTGGAATCAGCTTTATCAAGAACAAATGCCAGGATTTTAAGAGCTTCAAACGGACTTGAAGCTGTTGAGCAGATGAAAGGCAATCATATCGACCTTGTACTGATGGATATTCAGATGCCTGTTATGGATGGCTACAAGGCTGCGAAGGCAATAAAAAAAATCAACCATAATATTCCCGTTATCGCACAAACATCTTTTGCCATGGAAGGCGAAAAGGAAAAATGCCTGATCGCCGGATGTGATGATTATCTGGCTAAACCATTGGATCTGAACGAATTATTTGCTAAAATGAATAAATACATGGTATAGATACTTTTTATTAATATATTCATCTGTAACTTATTACGAATTCAGGTTTCATGAGTGCTGTTCTTTTCCCTGATAAATAATTCAGTTACTTGTTGAATATCGTCCAAATAAAAATTATCTTCGCACCGATTTGTAATTTATGGCATCATATAAGGCAGCAATAATCCTCAATATGATGCCATCATAATTAATAATCAGACTGATGATGAAAAAGATGTATTCAGTAATAACCGGATCAGGCAGCTGCATCCCCGAAAAAGTTGTTAAAAATGCTGACTTTCTGAATCATATTTTTTATAATGAACAGGGAAACAGGATCGATAAACCTTCAGAGGAAATAATCAGGAAATTTGAAGAAATTACCGATATAAAGGAACGAAGATATGTCAGTAATGACCAGGTAGCTTCTGATATCGCTCATCTGGCTGCATTAGACGCCCTGGATTCTGCCGGAATTGACAGTGAAACCCTCGATTACATTATTGTTGCGCATAATTTCGGCGACATCAGGGCAGACAGCATACAGACCGATATTCTGCCAAGCCTGGCGTCACGGGTCAAAGAAAAGCTGGGAATCAGAAATCACAGGACCATATCATATGACGCTACTTTTGGTTGTCCGGGCTGGCTTCAGGCAATCATCCATGCAGATTATTTCCTGAAATCAGGTGATGCGAAGCGTGCGCTTGTGATCGGGACAGACACCCTGTCACGCTTAAGTGATCCCTATGACCGCGACAGTATGATATATGCTGACGGCGCCGGTGCAGTAATCCTGGAAGCCGTTGAAAGCGAAAAACCTGTTGGCATACTGTCTCATGCATTCCGTACTGACACCAATGGGAATACATATAATCTTTGGCTGGGAAGATCAAATAATCCTGATTATAAACAAAATGAACTGTTTATTAAAATGAAGGGAAGAAAGATCTACGAGTATGCCCTCACCACTGTTCCGTTAGTGGTGAAAGAGAGTCTTGACAAGGCAGGTGTCGTGCTGAATGATGTGAAAAAGATACTGATCCACCAGGCAAATTCAAAGATGGATGATGCCATTCTGAAAAGGATATTCAGACAATACAGAGAATCTGATATTCCTGATACAATCCTGCCCATGACAATATCAACATTGGGAAATTCTTCTGTGGCCACAGTTCCGACCATGCTCAACCTGATCCTGACCAATAAGCTTAACGGTCATAAACTTGAATCCGGGAACATTGCCGTTTTTGCTTCAGTAGGCGCCGGTATGAATATCAATTCGGTAATATATAAGTTTCCTGAATCCTGACTTGAAAAGGCTTTTAAAAAGGTTGATGATGGTAAGGATAAAACACTGGATTTTCAGATAATTTACAGGTATCTTTAACGGATATTTGATTCCATGAATCCATCAAAGAGAGAATTCATCATCATTTCTGCCATGATATTAATAGTGGTATCCTGTGGGAGCAGGGGGGATGTACCATTAAATAAAGCCGTATTACAGGCGGATACATGCAAATATAATACCGGACACACCTATTTTGTTTACCTGCCGGCACATTCATCTGATTGTAAAACAATGCCTCTGGTCATCATCATTGATCCTCATGGCTCGGGAGGTTATGCCATCAATCATTTTATTGAAGCAGCCGAAACTTATAAATTCATTTTAGGTGCATCCAACATGATCAGAAATAATTATGAGGATTACAACAGGGCTATTGAAGTCCTGATCAACGATATGAAGGATAAATATCCTGCCGGTGACAGAACATTTCTTGCCGGATTTTCAGGAGGAGCCCGGATGGTTCTGTCATATGCACAGAACCATAAAACAAATGGTGTTTTGGCCTGTGGTGCACTGGCATCACCTGATCGGCTCTCGTCTGTAAAAGCTTATATTTATGTTATTTCAGGCCGGGCTGATTTTAATTTTCCGGAAGCTGCACATTATATTCTGAATGAGGCGGACAAACCATCAAACCTGAAGTTACAGCTGACCGGAACGCTTCACCAATGGCCATCTTCAGAAGATCTGAGCCACGCACTGGGCTGGTTATATCTGAATGAAAGGCCATCAGATACAAAATGCATCCCTTTACAAACAGTCTTAAAAAGCTTTTCCGAAAAAGGGAAAAAACTGGTTGAATCATCATCACAAAACCGGCAGTATATCCAGATGAGGCTGATATGCCAGAATATGCTTGAAATCAGGGATCTCCCGGATAAGGAATACTTCAGGGAAGCTACAGAATCTATGATAAATAACCGGAACCTGAATGATGAAATATCACAGTTAAGAAAATGCCTTCAGTTTGAATACAGGGTCAGGGAAGCTTATTATGATGCCCTTTCTTCGAAAGATACAGACTGGTGGGACCATGAAATCAGTGAGCTCAACTCCAGGATAGAAGACAGTGAAGATCTGAATATGAATTTTACACTTAAAAGAATAAAGGCATTTCTTGGTATCATTTGCTATTCAGTAGCCAATAATGCGTTGCGCACTAATGATTTAACCATTGCCGGAAAAACACTTGAGATATATAAAATGGTTGAACCCCGGAATCCTGATATGTTTTATTTTTCTGCGCTATACTCTTTAAAATCAGGCAAATCAGAACATGTATCGGAAAATATTAACAAAGCGCTGGAAAACGGATTTCAGGACACACTGCAATTAAAGAAGGAATTTCCTGTTATATTCTGGAAAAGCATTCTGACAGATGAATAGTCTTTTTCGGTTTAATATACCGGAATCTCCGTCAGGGTGAGGATCAATATAATATAACAGGTTCAATTGATTGATTACCGGCTTAAAAATTGATCCGGCGGATTGACAAGATTGTTATTCTCAACAAAAGATTGGTTTTATATTTTTGTATCTTCGTACTTTGGAAATTCAGAAATGATTATTGCAGTAAACACCAGGCTTCTGCTTAAAGAGAAGCTTGAAGGGATCGGATGGTTCGCCTGTGAAACACTGAAGCGGATAACTCAAAATCACCCTGAACATCAATTTGTATTTATTTTTGACCGGAAATATTCCGGTGAGTTTATTTTTTCTGATAATATTATACCTGTTATAGCCCATCCCCAGGCCAGGCATCCGGTTTTGTGGTATCTCTATTTTGACTGGGGTATTCCACATCTCTTAAAAAAATATAAGGCAGATCTTTTTTTATCACCCGACGGATGGCTTTCACTCCGGACAAAAATCAAGTCCCTTCCGGTCATTCATGACCTGAATTTTTTTCATTATCCGAATTTTGCCCCCTGGTTAAACCGAAAGTATTATTACTATTTTTTTCCAAGGTTTATACAGAAAGCAACAAGAATCGCAACCGTTTCAGAATTTTCAAAATCTGATATTACCAGTCAGTTTGATGTCAATCCTGATAAGATAGATGTAGTTTATAACGGAGCAAGGGATGTTCTGGCTCCGCTGGATGAAAACATTCAGAAAGAAGTGAGAAAAAAATACACGGACGGTTGTCCGTTCTTTTTATTTATCGGACTGATTCACAGGAGAAAGAATGTAGACAACCTGATTAAAGCATTTGATGAGTTCAAGCAAAGCGTTACCAGCAATCTTAAATTTCTGATTGTTGGCTCCAAAAAATACTGGAACGGGGAAATTCAGGCTGCATACGATAATGCTCAATTCAAGGACGATGTTATTTTTACGGGCCGGATGGAAACAGAAGAGCTGAACAAGGTTGTTGCATCAGCAGCAGCTCTGGTTTATGCATCACATTTTGAAGGATTCGGGATACCAATCCTTGAAGCCATGTATTGCGATGTGCCGGTGATAACCTCCAGAGTGTCTTCAATGCCTGAAGTTGGTGGAGACGCAGCAATCTATGTTGAGCCAACATCGGTTGACTCGATAAAAGATGCCATGCTCAGGGTATTCTGTGATATCAATCTTAGAAACACATTGATAGAAAAAGCCCGCATCCAGCGCAACAGATTCACCTGGGATAAAACAGCTGACCTGCTCTGGCAGAGCATTGAGAAATGTGCCGGAACAGATTTGTGATTAGTCTCCGGATATCCTGAAATTCCATTATCTCCTCACCACATCCGAGCCACCGCTGGCATCGATATTCCTGATCTGTGCATCACCATAATAAGTCACATCACTTCCTCCGAAAGCCTTGACATTCAATGTGCCGTTTACAGTTATGTATCCGTCTGAACCACCTGAAACTTCCAGATTACAAATTTCTGTTACGAGCTCTTTTGCTTTTAAATCGCTGCCACCGCTTGCCTGCGAAGTGAACTCTGTCACTTCCCCTTTAAGGTCAGCATCCGAGCCACCGCTTATGATGCATTTAAGTTTATCCGCTTTGATTTCAAGACTGAGATCACTGCCTCCGTGCGCGATGATTTCCAGGTCAGAAACATGAATAGCTGATTCGGCATTAACATCCGAACCGCCGCCTGCCTTAATTCCGCTGATATCACTGAAAGTCACATAAACATTTCGGGTTCCTGGTTGGAACATCTTTTGCTTACTGTAGATATTAAGTGTATTACCATCCACTTCAGTTAGTATCGATTCAAGCATTTCATCATTGCGGGCTTCAGCCACTACATTGGCTCTGTCACCCTGTCTGAGAATGAGATCGATTCCCGAGCTGACCTCTATTTTTGAAAATTCTGCAACATTGCGGGTTTCCTTTACCTGAGCATGACTTAAGAATACCGAAATCAAAAAAAACAAACAAACAAAACCTGTTTTGATTAAAAGATTTTTCATGGTAATGAACATTTTAGTTATTTCCAATAAGACGCATGATAATCTAAAACGCTGCAGGATGCGAAGTAAAACTGCCCTTTCAGGGCTTTTCTGCCAGATAAAATACGGAGGCTGTTATGCTGGTTTTATCTATGCTTTAACTGAATTTTTCATCAATACCTTACTTTGTTCGGCAAAATCCCTGGATGTTTTTGCAAGGTTAATGATATAAAGTACCAGGTTCTTGGTTTCACTCAGGATGTCAAGATATAACAGACTGATACGGGTACCGGTATTGTCTGATTTTATTCTTTTCAGGTGGGTTTTGCGCATCTTTGATAATTCAGCCAGGACCTCCAGCATATGATCATTGAGCTTATCCATGTTGCCAAATTTTCCTGAAGATATTGTCTTAATTACTTTATCGGTATAGGCAGAAAAGGTTTTTGAAAATGACTTCAGATCATCTGCCTGGGCTTCGCTGAGGGGTGCATGATTATTATCGACATGCTCAAAAACCGGTTGCGCGATGAAATTCATACAATGGGCGGTTTCTCTCAAATAGTCGAGTAATTGCACATAATAGTCACCTGTCTCAATTGATTCTTCCACCTGGAGCGTTCTGACCGTTTCGTGAACATTTTTCTTGAATGATTTAACTTCTTTGTTGAGCTTTCTGACATCCTTGAGTGCATTCTTTAGTTTTTTGCGTTTTTCAGAGATGAAAGCATTGACAATTGTACTGTATAATTCCGAAATGGCTATCAGTGAAATGACAACCCTGACATTGCATTTTTCCTGTATAGTCTTGCCGTTTATATCTATGTCAAGCTTGAAATCTTCTTCTGATTTTTTGAAGTCGTCCTCACGTTTCTTGTGAACCATATGCGTTTTATAGACAAAACCAATGGCAAGAACCACGAGTCCGGCAATGGCATATTTACCGCCCCAGCTGATGAGAAATGCCATCAGTAAGCTGGATGTAAATGCAACAAAAGCAGTTACGAACCATCCGCCGATAACCGTTATGACACCCGAGATTCTGTAGACAGCGCTCTCTCGTCCCCACGCCCTGTCAGCAAGGGAGGTTCCCATGGCAACCATAAAAGTCACGTAGGTGGTTGAAAGCGGCAATTTGTATGAGGTTGCAAATGCA
Source organism: Bacteroidales bacterium (assembly GCA_016933335.1). Taxonomy (GTDB): domain Bacteria; phylum Bacteroidota; class Bacteroidia; order Bacteroidales; family UBA10428; genus JAFGPL01. Next base: position 47,222 of record JAFGBD010000040.1, read on the forward strand.
ATCAGGCTGCTGGCGACAGCAAGATTTACAGAGGCACGGACCAGATCAAACGATATGCTTTTATCTTTCCTGCACTGTTTTTTAAATGCTTTGTCATCCAGCCTTTTATTCAGTGATTTGTTAAAGGAATTGGGTAAAATAAATCTGAAAAAGTTGCCCAGTTGAATCCAGTTCCTGACAAGGACACGGGCAAACCCGTAAGATGCAAATCTTTCATTGACTTCATCCTGGTTGCCTAAATTGATTTCAGTGCGGGTAACTGTCCTGGCCTTTTTTGAAATCCACAATGTGATGACCATGACAAGCCCGGCAATGATCAGAAATGAGGTGGGCGTATCAACCTGCCCTCTCAGGGAGCTCATGGCCAGTTCGTTTGCTCCCATGGCCTGCTGGGCAGCATAGATTTTATATGATTCAAAACCGGCAAGCGGAACCCCTATAAAATTAACCAGGTCGTTTCCCGCAAATGCCATGGCCAGAGCAAAGGTGCCAAAAAGCACGATTACCTTGAATACATTGAAATTAAAAATCCATTGAAGCAACTGGGTCAAAACCGCCCAGAAGGCAAAGCTGATCCCCATAATCAGCAAACTGTTGCCTGTTATCCATTCGATTTTTTCATCACTCAGGAATGATGAACCTTTTGCTCCCTTGATCAGAATAAAATAGGTGATGGCAGTAATGGCCAGACCTCCAAAGACTGATCCGAAATATTTGATTGTTTTCTTATAATTGAAGGTGAAAAGAATTCTTGTCAGATACTGGATGATGATTCCGACTGAAAATGCAATCACAATAGACAGCAGGATGCCCGAAATGATCAGAAGGGCCCTTTCGGTATTGATGAAATTGCCCATATCGGCCATTGTATAGGCAGAGTGTTTGATTTTTACCAGTGAAATAGCGACCGCTGCTCCCAGCAATTCAAATACAATCGAAACAGTGGTGGAGGTTGGTAACCCGAATGTGTTGAAAAGATCCAGCAACATGACATCGGTTAACATCACCGCCAGAAAGATGATCATGATCTCGGAAAAATAAAAGGATTCAGGATGAAAGATTCCTTTCCTGGCCACCTCCATCATACCGCTTGAAAAAGTCGCACCAACCAGCACACCTATGGCAGCTATCAATATGATGATTCTGAACGGAGCAACCTTTGATCCGATTGCCGAGTTGAGAAAATTAACCGCGTCATTGCTTACTCCGACTATCAGGTCTGATATTGCCAGCGCAAAAAGGACGATAACAATGATCAGGTAAAACGTATCCATAGAAGAATCACTTAATAGTTATTTAAATAACAAAGAACAAAGTTAATTTCTAAAAATTACAAAATATCATTTCAATGTTAATTTTATATTAAGTTATCTGACACTGCAAGAGCAATCAGGCGAATATATATTGAACCAGCAGATATTTCAGTCAGGCCATCCAAATCTCTGAATGGCTTCTTTCATGATCGCATCGGTGGCACTAGCGCCGATCCTTGTAGCCCCCAGTTCATGAGCCTTAAGCAGCTGGTCAAGATTCCTTATACCGCCGGCTGCCTTTATCCCGACTTCCGGATCGCAGTATTTTCGCATCAGAACCAGGTCTTTTTCTGTTGCACCTTCATAGTTGTATTTCCCGTCATTGCCTTTCACAAAGCCATAACCGGTGGATGTTTTCACGAATGCAACCTTTTGTTTGCTGCATATTTTGCATAGTCTGATCTTGTCCGCATCCCTGGTCAGAAAATCTGTTTCAAAAATAACCTTTAATATGGCATTATGGCTTTTACAGGAGTCATTGATCTGTTTGATTTCATTCTCTGTATATTCCCAGTCTCCCTGCAGGGCTTTGCCGATATTAATAACCATATCCGCTTCAGCAGCACCATCTGCGATAACCTGGTGCGCTTCACTTACCTTTATTCCGGTCGTGCTGTTTCCGTGAGGAAATCCGATTACCGCGCAGATTTTAACATCGGAGTGCTGAAGCAATGATGCAGCCTGCCTGGTATGATAAGGTTTTACACATACGGTTGCAACATGATATTTGGCGGCTGTTTCGCAATGTTTTTTCAGGTCTTCATCTGTAAATAAGGGATGAAGTACTGAATGATCAATCATTCTGGCTATCCTGGTTGCATTCATAATGACATTATTTTTGTGTTACGGGCACATTTAATATATTATCCGTTATATCTGCCGGTGTTCGCTGGCTTAAAACTAGCAAAAGGAAATGAATTTAAAAACGCAGGCCTAAAAATTCGGTCAGGATAATATTTCAGAAAGCGATTTCCAGTGCGAATTCATAGTAATTGGTGGTTCTTTCAGGTGATCTGAATTTCTGGTAGTCGATTAACAGCTTGTTTTTGAAGAACCTGTAAGAAATTCCTGCAATGAATGTGTTTTTATCAACGGCAGGGGATTCCGCTATTCTGAAATGATCATATCTTGAAAAAACCGCAAACCTGGTTTTTGGGATCAGGAACTCACCAAACAACGAGTATCCTTCGGTATCATACGATCGATTGAATTCATCAGTATATGTTCCTGAAAAATCACCCTTTCCGGTATAGTATTGAAATGTGAATTTGTGATATCTGCTTTCAGAGGAAAGCATGAAGAGGTTCATCCTGAATTCGGGGATTGAATCAGGCAGGTTTGCATCACCGTATGCAAGTCCGTGCGAAAACTGAAGGCCTGGTATAAAATCCGGAAATGGCCTGAGACTGATCCTTGTTTCAATGGTCTTATTGCTGTTTTTTTCAATGGCGTGATAACCTCCCCCGTTAAATATTCCGATCGCAAAGCTCCCGTATTTCCCAGCTTCATGATTGTTGACTTTTTTCCGGTATTCTTCATTCATTTCACCGCCCAGCAATCCGATGCAGGTTATCCCGAAGTCAGCAGAATTAATGATCGAATTCCTTTCAACGAACATTGTTCCCTGTACACGGTATTGATTGATATGTTCCTCAAATTCGAGCCATGGCCGGTGTACCAGTCCCAGTTCAATATAGCTGTGCTTTAACAAAGGAATTTGATCAAATTTTCCCCTTAAATACAAATATTTCAGACGGAGTTCAACATTTCCGGCATCACCTCCTTCTTTGTCAATTGTAATATCCTGGGTGTACCTTACGGCAAAAACATCGTTTATTCCGGTATTGATGGTAAAATATCCCCTTTTCAGCAGGAACTGATGCAGGTCTGCTTTGTTATCATAGTTATAAGCCATGAAGTATTGCCCGGAAATGATTGTACTTCGGGCAATGTTTTTTAATGTTATCTCTTTTTCATTATCCTGGGCAAAAATGGTGCTGTTGCTTAAACTGCCTGTTAATGTAAAGGTGATCATCAAAATTATGATTCTGTTCATTGCAGGTTCTTAATATTAAGGTTGAAATTCATGTAACAATTTCTTAACAAAGGTTGAAATTAATCAAATAATCCAACCGGCAAAATCAAAGACAGAAATTCCGGAGATTGATTCTCCTCAAAGCAGGTTTAGAGGAACCGGATCGAAGCGGGGCTCACTGAAAGTAATGCGCTCGCCGGGCTTCATCAATTATTTTCTGAATGGTAATGGGGTGATTTTTTTTAACTGAAGGTAAATAAAAATGCTTCAGGGTATCATCATTACGAATCCGTTACTGATACATAAGTTCTAAGGCAGATTATTTGAAAAATATCAGCTGTAAACAGTCCGTACTCAGTTTTATTGAAATACCTGAATGTATATCCTGATTTATTGTTATTATAAGCAACTGTATAACAATAATAAAAAAGTGTACTGTCGCTTACACACGACTATTAGTCGTTTACAAACGAATGTAAATGCTTATCAACCGTATAACTGCCATGATCTGGCTTTATTTTGTTTTGATATTTCATTCTATTCAAATATTTTAAAACTTAAGATCATGAGTCATTTAAGAAATCAAGTCAATTTGATTGGCAATCTTGGTATGGATCCGGAAATCAAGGTGCTTGAAAATGGTAAGAAAGTCGCTCGCTTTTCAATTGCCACAAGTGAGCGTTTCAGAAATTCAGAAGGGGAGCAGGTCAAAGAAACCCAATGGCATCAGGTTGTTGCCTGGGGCGGAAGTGCGGGCATAGCTGAACAGTTTCTGAAGAAAGGAAAAGAGGTCGCCCTGAGCGGAAGGCTTTCACATCGTTCCTATGAGGATAAGGACGGGAACACCCGTTATATGACAGAAGTTATTGTGAACGAGATCGTATTGCTGGGCAACGGGCAGAAAGACTAGGTATGAAAAAACCTTCCTTGTGAAATGCATTCCATTGTCATAAGGAAGGTTCTTTGTTTACCCCGGAAGGTGATTTATCAGGTAAATCCGCCCAGTCTGTGAAGATCCACCCTGGGATTAAGAACCATAACCGGGATTTTATGAGTGTTGGTAATATATCTTTGTTCCCTTAGCCCGAAAAGGGTTTTATCCCATGAAATGAATCTGCTGAGCATTATTATTATCAGATCAGCCCTGATAAACTTCGAGAATTCGATGGATTCTTCGGTGAAGCTTTTTTTACCTCGGGCATGCACAAGCTCAAAGTCGATGTTGTGCCCTTCAAGATATTTGGTGGCAAATTTGAGATTATTTCTGATCCTGTAGTCTGAAAGATTTGGTCTGAAAAGATAAATCTGGGGATGGTAAAACCTGGTCAGGAAATTAATCCAGCTCAGTTTCTCTTTATTCTCACTCCTGAAATCAATGGGTACAATCACTTTTTTAATGCTATATCTTATGGGCGGGCTTTGAACAACAATAAACGGAACCTCGGAACCCATCATCACTTTAATAGCCCTGCTGCGAAAGAATTTTTGTATACCCTTTGGGCCGTCTGTTTTCATGATAACCAGCATGGCGTTCAGATTGTGTGCGATTTTTTTAATGGCTTTGGATACCCTGCCTGGTCTGACCATTAACCTGGGCTTGATTTTATATGTCCTGGATGTTTCGTTGGCCAGGGAGGTCAGCTTTTCGGTGATAAATACTTCTTGTGACAGGTTTGGTATGATGTGCAGCAAGGTCAGGTCAGTATGAAGCATTTTGGCAATCTGTATTCCATGCTGTAAAGCACAGTCAGACAGGGGAGTGAAATCATATGGAACAAGTATGGTTCTTCGCGCCTTGGTCTCCATGGCAGTGTAATTAAGAATGCTGATATTGAATGATAAAAAGAACGCTTTTTAATGCTTTACATCATATAAAAGTAGGAATTTTTAATTTCATAACATAATTCTTGCCGCCTAATTTAACATATTAGATGGTTGATATCAAGTTTTGTATTTGTAAAATACAGATATTCAGATTATAACAAATATTACTTCCTTATCTGCCAGGTCATTTTAAAATGGTTCTGCGGCCCGCAGAAAACACAAAGGGACTGATTGTATTTATTCCGAAATATTTGTCTTGCTGATGATTACAAAGTAGTCAGAATCTGATATCAAACCCGTTGAAGTGTTTTAATTCTCCGTCAGCTACTTCTACATTGTTCACATTTGAATTTGAAGGACCATGCCAGCACCATTCGATAAACTGACTGATATTGCTTTCCGGTCCCTCGGCTTCCAAATAAACAGAACCGTCGGGGAGATTTCTGACAAAACCCCTGACTGCAAAAGTCCTGGCAGCATCTCTCGCTGAAAAACGAAATCCGACACCTTGCACGATGCCGTATATTGTTATATTTTTATGAATTATCATACTTGTTTTTATAAGTGGTACTAATAATTCTTATGGACTTTTCATAATTTTTCCCCTGAAAGTTACAACTTCTTTAACAATGCTGAAATTGCTTGATATATTTTTTGTTGTTTTTCATACCCTGCTGATCATTTTCAATCTTTTTGGGTGGATATTTAAAAAGACACGGAAAGCAAATTTCATTACACTTTTACTAACAGCATGCTCGTGGTTCATTCTGGGCTTATTTTACGGTATTGGATATTGCCCTCTGACAGACTGGCATTTTGTGGTCCTTGAAAAGCTGGGGAACCACAACCTGCCGGCATCATATATCAGGTATTTCATCCTCAGGCTAACCTGTATTGATTTCGACCCCCAGATGATAGATACATTAACTGTGGTCCTTTTTCTTGTCTCTTTTTTAATATCAGCTGTTTTGAATATCAGGGATTTCAGGAGGAAAAAACAATGAAACATTGAACTTTCTGATCATTCTTTTGTTTTTAGCAAAATGATACCATGAAACAAATCCCTGTCTGTATTTACATAAAATGAATATAATTATGTTTTATCATGGCAGGTTATTCTGATTATGATGTCGGACAGGTTATATGACCAATAACCAAATGATGAATTAAACACATGAAATCTCCATGTTCTTCAAACACAAATAAGTATGAATATAATTTGCTACATGGAGGTTCCATACGAACATTAAAAATAAAAATATCTGCGTATGAAACGTCTGTTAATGATGCTCGTCCTTGGAGTTGGTTTTGGGGTGGTGCAAAGCCAGGACAGTAAAAGTTTTTATGATCTGAAAGCGCTTACAATTGATGGTAAAGAGTTACATTTTTCTTCTTTAAAGGGGAAAAAAGTACTGATTGTCAATACTGCTTCCAGGTGTGGACTTACCTCTCAGTATGAAAAGCTTGAAACACTATATCAAAAATACCGGAATGATAAGTTTGTTATCCTGGGGTTTCCGTCCAACAATTTCCTGAATCAGGAACCAGGTACCAATAAAGAAATAATGGAATTCTGCAGGTTAAACTACGGTGTTTCATTCCAGATGATGTCGAAGATCTCTGTAAAAGGAGATGATGTACATCCGGTATACCAGTGGCTGACCACCAAAGAAAAGAATGGGGTGATGGATTCTGATGTTAAATGGAATTTTCAAAAATATCTGATCAGTGAGAATGGACGGCTTGTGAAAGTGGTGCGGCCAAAAGAAGATCCTTTTTCTGATGAAATTGTCGGTTGGATAGAGAATTAATTGACTGCTGTTTGATCTGATAATCTGATCCTGTATTTAGAACCAGCATGCTTCCTGTTTTTCAGGGATTCAAGCAATGATTGATCTTCAGCATTAAATCTTTAATATCGATAGGTTTGGTAACGTGTTCATCGCAACCTGCCTGAAGGCATTTTTCCCTGTCTTCATCCAGTGCGAAAGCAGTCTGTGCAATAATCGGGATCTGTTTGTTCAGCATTTTTATCCTCCTGGTAGCTTCGAAACCGTCCATTTCCGGCATTTTAATATCCATCAGTATCAGGTCGATTTTATTGATCGACCGGTATAGTTCAACAGCCTGCAGACCATTATTGGCCCGAAGCACCTGTGCCTGATTCTCAAGCAGTATTGTTTCAATAAATTTGAAGTTAACATCATCATCCTCCACCACCAGTATCAATTTTCCCTTCCAATTGAATTCAAATGGAGTGTGTTCGTTAATGATTTCTTTTTCAATATTTTCATCGGGTACTTCTTCGAGTGGAATGGTAAAAAAGATGGTGGTTCCTTTTCCCGGTTCAGAATCTATCCAGATTTTACCACCCAATAGTCTGACAATACCTTTAGCAATTGTTAATCCCAGACCGGAACCCTCATATTTTCTGGTAACAGTTTCTTCATCGTATTTAAAGCGGTCAAAAATCTGCCTTTGTTCATCCTTGTTCAGGCCGATACCTGTATCTTTTACATAGAATTCAATTAATTGCTCTTTCTGGGTATAGCCAAACTCAATGTATCCTTTCTCTGTAAACTTTATCGCGTTGCTTATAAGGTTGGTAAGTACCTGCTGCAGGCGTCCCGAATCTGTGTAGGTTACTATTCCTTTTTTATCAGGAATGTTCAGTTTCAGTTCAAGATGCTCCTTTTTATGGATCTTTTTTTGCTGGCTGGAATTGCCAAGCAGCTCATTTAGCAGGAGATTCAGATTGCACGGGGATTTATTTATTTTCACTTCTCCTGCTTCAAGCCGCGATACCTCTGAAATATCATCAATAAGCTTCAGCAGCAGATTACTTTGAAGTTTGATGATTTTGACATATTCATTCTTTTCTTCCGGTGTGATGCTCTCAATATTAAGCAGCTCTGCAAATCCGACGATTGAATTCATCGGGATTCTTATTTCTCTTGAAATATTGGAAAGGTAAATGTTTTTAAGCTTGTCGGAGTCTTCGGTTTTTTCTTTGGCCCGGAGTAGTTCTCTCTTTGTTTTTTCCTGTCTTGAAATGTCAGAAATTGTAAAGAGTAAAAGTTCTCTGCCAATGTCTGTCTTCAATGATTTGATATGGGAAGCAACATGCCTGATGTCACGTTCCTGGTTCTGTATGATAATTCTGTAATCTATTAATTGAGATTTTCCGGTACCCTGCACTTCATGAAAAGATCTCACGACAGCAGCTTTTTCTTCGGCCGGAATCAGCTGGAGGTAATTGTCAAGAATCATCTCTTTATTTTCATCACCCAGTCCAAACATCTTCAGGGCAACAGAGGATAACCTGACAAGGTTCCTGCCGGGCTCATAAAGACCGGTACCGAGAAATTCAAGATTAACTGCTGTTTCTAAAATATATGGATCGGAAGGATCCCGGAATGTGCCCGGATGTAATGATGCCAGCTTGTCCTCAAGATCTTTATTCTTCCTTTCAAGAATGTCAAGCTGGTCTCTCAGTTTTTGTATATCGTTTTTTTTACTGCGAAGTTTCATGCACCATAAACTGTTCCTGATACAGTTTCAATTCAAATTCTGGGGACTATGTTTTAATCTCCTGTATAAATGCTGTATAAGTGTTTTCCTTATCGATATGGGCATTGGAAAGACAGATCAATACCCTTTTTTCTTCTCCTGATTTGGGAGCAATCTTTATTTCTTTTCGGATACCGGTCATTTTATTATCACCAGGTCCGGTATACCTGGCCACGAATTCATCCTCTTCGATCAGCTTATCATTAAAAAGAATACCCACATCATTACCCAGGACCTCGTTTTTTGAATACTCCCACATTTTCTCTGCGGCTTTATTGAAAAATATAATCTTATTATCATCGGTTGTAACCAGAATCCCATCCATGGCTCCTTCAAGGGTTCTTTCGTATCTTATTTTTATTTTTTCAATTTCCTTATATTGGTTCTGCATTTCAATTCTGACTTCACGCAGTCTCTTGCTTAATTCTTTTTCAGATTCGCGCAGTTGTTTTTCCTGCTTCTTTAATATCTCTGTGTGTTGTCTAAGTTCGATATCCATTTGTTTTTCCTTGGTGGTATCATGCCCGATAAACACAACCCGTGTAACATCACCATACATATCATAAACAGCACTAAAGGCCCCCCTCATCCACAAAACTTCCTGTGATTTGGTTCTCATTTTAAACTGTCCCTGGAAAGAGATACCCTTTACAATGGTATCCCATTTATTATTGAAATTCTCTATTTCGAGCGTATCTATTAAATCGAATACGGTTAGATTTTTAACATCCTTGTCTTCATAACCAAAAAGATAAAGCATGTTATCGTTATACTCGATGATTCCTCCGTTGCTGCTCAGTTCGATTTTTATTCCTGATTTGTCAACCGCATCAACAATGCTTTCCATTCTTAAGCTTAGTTTTTTCTGCTCGGTGGTATCAATGGCAAGAAACAGTATTTTATCAACCGTATCATCTTCCCCCCTGATACAGGTATAAGTTGCCATTGTCCAGAGATCTTTGTCGTTTTTGGTAACATGTTTCATATATCCCTCAAAATGCCTTCCTCCCTTTGAAAGATCATCCCATATTTTATTGAACCACTCCTTGTCTTTTTCTCCGATAAAAATGGATATGTGTTTGCCTTCAACTTCAGAATTGGAGTTATACTCAAGTTTTTTTAGAAATTTTGTGTTGGCATAAAGCAATATGCCGTCAACCGAATAATCTGCCCTGATCATTGTATGATTCACGGTATTCTCAAGTTTCACAAACTTTTCTGCCTGCCTGGCCAGTTCTTCCTGCGTAGCCTGAAGTTCTTCCATGTTCTGTCTCATTTCCTCTTCCTGCGCAGCCATAGCCTGTGCCCGTTCATTTGATTCATTTAACAAATGAGTTGTTCTCAGGTTGATTCTGACGGCAGATATTGTTGTTGCAATGCTTTCTGCAACACGCTCAACAAAACTGATTTCATGCTTTTGCAATACCTCATATGATGCAAATTCAATGATACCATACAACTCATTTTCAGCAATCAGCGGAACAATCAAAAGGCATTTGGGATTACTTTTTCCCAGGCCTGAGGTAATGTTAACATATGAATCAGGTATCCTGGTCATGAATATGGTTTTCCGTTCCATTGCACATGTACCGATTAATCCGTCACCCCATTTTATTTTTTTGTCGGTAAATTTTTTCCGGTCATATGCAAACAGGGCCGTTTGCTGAAAAAACATATTATCCGGATCCTCATCGTTTAATAAATAAAATGAACCCTGGATGGCATTGACATATTTGCAGAGTTCCCTGATAATATTTAATGATAAAAGTTCCATGTTATCGTTGTTATTCCTGAGAATATCCCCGAATTTTGCAATTCCTTCTGCCACCCAGTTTCTTTGTTCATCTTCCTTACGCTGTTCATCCTGGATTTCCTTGTTTTTCTTTAATTTATCTCTGAGGTTTAACAACGACTTGCCAAGAACATCATCTTCATCAGTGAGTATAAAGTCTGCAGAATAATCGCCATTGATAAGTTTTTGTGTGAAATCATTGATTTTTTTTGTTCTTCCCATCTCAAAATCAAGCTGTTTTTGCTTCTTAATCAGTTCTTTTGCAAAATAACGTGAATACAAAAAGGTTGCTCCCGGGATGATGATAACCAAAAGAAGCACAATCCAGTGGATTGGATTTTCCGAATAAATGATTTTCAGTCCGGAAAAATTAAACTGCATGGTGTCACGAACCAGTACTTCAATAAAGATGGCAAATACCGGGAAAAGCAATGACAAAACAAAGGCATACAGTGTATTTTGCAAAACAAATTCCTTCTGGTTTTCAGCTTCCATAAGAGATACTATTTCTACATTGTTTGTAACAAGACAGACTATTTTTAAAAATAGTCAATATTTTCTAAAATCGACATATTTTTTATTAAAACAAAGTTGTTATTCTTTTATGATTTTAATGTTTCCGTAACCGGATACCGGAGTATGGCGGCAGATCCTGTTTATCAGGATAAGACAACAGAACGTAGTCAGTTACTCTATTCTGTGGAAGAGGAAATGGACTGGAAATTAGATAGATGAAATAACCGATAAATTATCCGGTTTGATCAGGCGGATGCTGAGCTGGAGATGATTCCCGATTTGGGGAATTGTATGAGTTTTTTCACAGCATCCAAAAATTGATGCAGGTTCAGCGGTTTGGTGAATATCTTTTCAATGCCCAGTTTTTTGGCCATATACAGATAATAAGGCTTACCCCCGGATATTGCTATTATTTTGATTTCCGGAAAGTCTCTTTTCAGGTGCATGATCAGTTCCAGTCCTTCCATAACCGGCATGATGATATCGGTAATAACAAGATCGATGTCAAATTTTTTCACAATATCAAGTCCTTCAGAACCATTTTCTGCTTCCATGATCTCATATTGCTCGTTCATAAAAATATTTCTGATAAACTTTCTCATCATCAGGTTATCATCAACAATCAAAATTCTCTTCATGACTGGCATCTGTGTTTATATTGGCATAAACGGCACAGCCATATATTTGTTTGAATTCTTGGAGGAATTAAGAATAATATTTGATAAAACCACCTGAATTGTTGACCAGTGAATGAAAAAAATATGAAGCCGGATCATGCTAACCGGGGAGCTGTTACAATATGCTATTCCTGTTTATGCAGGATGGATTCCACTTTATCAACAAGGTATTGAATATCAATGGGTTTTTTAACGAAATCTATTGCCCCCATATTCAAAATTTTGTCCGTATTCTCGTCATCGACAAGTGCAGATACAATAATAACCGGTGTTTCTTTTGTATCCTTATTCTTTTTTATTTCTTTTAAGAAATCAAATCCGCTTATCTTGGGCATCAGCAGATCCAGCAATATAAGATCCGGCTGATGTTTGGCTATAATATTATAGGCCTCCCTGGCATTCAGTGCAGTGTATATCTTATAGCCCTTTTCTTCCAGTATGGCTTCCAGCAGAACAATATTTGTCGTGGAATCATCAACTACCAGAATGTTTATTTCATTTGCAGATTTCATCGCATAAAACTTATATTTAAATATAGTAAAAAAAATACAAAAGGCTTAATTTTTTGAGCAGTATGGATTGCAGGGCAGCATTTTTTAGCCGTTTGATCATGGTCATCATACATCGGCCTGATAATGATTTATTTATAATTAAACCAATAGACTCTTTGATTTCATTGATATTCAATCCTTTTGATCAGCACAGTTTATATGGTTAAAACAAATGATGATTTAAATCACCCATTTTCGGTGAAATATTTCAACTGTCAATATTTTTTATTATATTTATTATATGAATTTTTACTCCTGATAACCATGAATGGTCAAAATAACGAAAAGGAATCAATACTGCCTTTTGGAGAGTGTCTGAATGATCAGGAGACGGAAAAAATCCGGAATAACAGCAATCTTGTCAGATTCAATAAAAGGGAGATCATTTTCAGGCAAAACACCCGGACTTCTCATATCATGTTGGTTAAATCCGGCCTGGTAAAAATATACAAGGAAGGAAGGAATAACAAGTTCATTGTTCTGAAGATTGCAATTCCTTCTGAATACATCGGAATGATATCTATTTTTGGAGGCAGTGTATATCAGTATTCTGCATCAGCTATTGTTCCGACTGATATTCTTTTTATTGATTATATGACCTTTACAGATATTGTTAATGAAAACGGGTTGTTTGCCATGAAACTTATCAATAATTTAAGTGAATTTGGCATTTATATTTTTGACAGGTTAATGAGCCAGTCGCATAAACAGTTACCGGGAAGAATTGCTGATGTGATTCTGTATTTTGCTGACACCATCTATAAAAGTGATATTTTTGAATTTCCTTTTACCCGCCGTGAACTTGCAGAATTGGCAGGTACCACGAAAGAAAGTTTTATCAGAACACTGGCGGAGTTTAAAAATGATAAAATAATCGACCTGGATGGCTCAAAAGTTAAGATCAATAGTATGAAGATCATCAGAACACTCAGTAATTTAGGTTAACAGTTATTTGCTTATCTGCTAATAATCAAATCATTATGAAAATCATTATTACAGACGACATTTTTACAAACAGATTGTTGTTATCTGAAGTATTGTCAGATTTAGGCCATGAATATTTTGAGGCAGAAAATGGTAAAGTGGCGATCGAGCTTCTTCAAAACAATGATGATATTGATCTTATCCTGATGGATATTGAAATGCCTGTTATGAACGGTCTGGAGGCAGCAAAGTATATAAGGGGGAAAATGCCTCCGCCCAAAAACCGGATTCCTATCATTGCATTAACCGCACATAATCCAAAAATCTTTTTTGATGATTATCATGATGTGGGATTTGACCAGTTGCTGACCAAACCTTATTCCATTCAGAAAATTACCTTTTTACTGGAGTCTTTGGTCAGGGCAGATTAACGGCAGACAACATGCCATTGACTATTAGCATCAGATACTTACTGTCAGTGTCATCAAAACAGCCTGTCCTTTCACTGTCGATATCCAGTACCCCGATCTTATCCCCTTTCTCACTTATTACAGGTAAGGCAATTTCAGATTTGGTCCTTGAATCACATGCGATATGGCCCGGGAATTGATCCACATCAAGGACTATCACAATTTTTTCAATATTCATGCAATGCCAGCAAACACCTTTATTTTGCTCAAGTTCCTGGCAGGCCAAAGGTCCCTGATACGGTCCCACCAAAAGACGCCCATTCCTGAGTATATAAAAACCCACCCACAAAAAATCAGGCATTTTGTGGTAAAGTATGGCATTTACCGTGGCCATTGCTGATATCAGATCATCTGTTTTGTTTAACAGTCCATTGATCTGACTCAAAAGTCGTTTGTATTTTGATTCTTTATAAGGCATTGGAAAATCTCTGCATCTGCGATCATGCAAAGATGGTAAATCTGTTAAAGGGCAGGCTGAAACTGATGGTTGACTAATGGATGTCAGGCGCTGATGAAGTCGTAAATCCTGATTACTTTGTATAAATCGTGAGGCAGGGGTTTCAGAATAATCCTCTTGTTACCCTTCTGATACAGAACATAATGATAATAAGTGAAACATTGCAGGTTTGTTGGAGAGACACCCAGGGATTCAAGTTCATCACCGGTCAGACAAATGTTGTTCCTTAGTTTCAGAACTGGACTCTGTAGAATTGTTTCCATAGGCATGTATTTGATGATTAAAAAAAATAAAACTAAATGATAAAACAGTTGAAATCAAATAAATTAAGATGATATACATTCTTTATATCTGATGATTTATATCATCTTTATTAACTGCTTTTATGTGCTCTGCTTTTTTAAATATTTGAATATCAATAATATGTTTTTTATGTTTGCAAACCTGAAAGAAATGATTATAATAACTGCTTTTTTTTTATTTGCATACATTTTAATATGTTATTAACATTTTTTAATTATTTCCGTAAACGTCCTAAACACATAATTTTTAATTTTGGACCGGTTATTGTCATATTGATAAAAAACTGATGTATGGAAAAGACCAGGATTTTTATTTCCGTTCTGCTTTTTTCGGTTATTATGCCCGCATTTAATATTCAACGGGAAAGTGAACGGAAAGTAAATTCCAGTATTGAATGGATCAAAACAGAACACGATTTCGGTAAAATAAGGCAGAACATTCCGGTAACCGCGGCATTCGAGTTTAAAAACGGCAGCATGATACCGCTGGTCATCCTGTCTGTTGAGCCACAATGCGGATGCACTATTGCTGATTATCCGAGAAAACCTTTAAAATATGGCAATAAGGGAGTGGTATCAATTTCTTTTGATGCGAAGGACATGGGCTATTTTCAGAAGTCTGTCGCAGTACTGACCAATACGGAGGAAGGGACTACAACATTGATAATCAAAGGTGAGGTGATCAAATCCGGCGAATGAGTGACTGTTTGGTACCATCTCAATTGTCACAGTAACCTTCTGTATCTTTTCACATTAATTATCAGCTTCGATGATTGTCAGTGTTAGTCGGAGGACAGACATACCGGCCTATTATGGAGAATGGTTTATCAACCGGCTGAAAGAAAAATACGTTCTTGTCCGGAATCCTTTTAATCCTTCCAGTGTTTCCAGGATCAGGTTGCATGAAAATGAAATTGACTGCATCGTATTCTGGACAAAAAATCCGGTGTCTTTTATCAGATGGTTGCCCCTTATCCGGTTTCCGTATTATTTTTTATTTACAATCACCGGTTATGGTAAAAATCTCGAAAAATCAATGCCTGATAAACAGATGCTCATAGACGCTTTCATTCAGCTGTCGTCAATATGTGGCCGCGAAAGAGTTATATGGCGTTACGATCCGATTGTCCTTTCCAGTGAATTCAGCATCGACTGGCATATCAGAAATTTTTCATTTCTGGCAGAGCAGCTGCATCTGCATACCGTCAAATGCATTTTTTCTTTTCTTCATCTGTATGCAAAGTGCCAAACCAGGCTGAAAAAAACAGGAGTGAAAGAAATCACTGAAAAAGAAAAGATTTCACTGGCCTGTGAAATGGCTAAAATAGCCTGTGCATGGGATATTGTCCTGGAAAGTTGCGCAAGCGGGACAGACCTGTCGATGTTCGGTATCAGAAAGGGAAGTTGCATCAATAAGGCAGTAATTGAAAACATAACAGGTGTCAGTTTAGAGACAGGTAAAGACAAATACCAGCGAAAGCATTGCGGATGTATAGAAAGCATTGATATAGGAGCATATGATACCTGTCCGGGCAATTGTCTTTATTGTTATGCAAATATAGGATTTGATAAGGTTAGAAGAAATTATGAAGACCATGATCCGGAGTCGCCTTTATTATCTGGTCATTTACAGAAAAGAGACCGGATATTTGAAAGAAACTGATGTTTTCCGGGTATTTAACAGCATATTGTATTCTTAATATAAACATTAAATTTGAGTTTTTTCTTAAATTGATTTGCAAGGGTCTCTTCTTTGATGTTATTTTACAAATCATTATTCAGGGGAATGAATTCCGGAATTTTCTGATCACAATCTCCGGAAGTCAGGATGTAAAAGTGTTTTTTAATAAACATTTCAGCCTGAATGAAGCGGTTTAACAATTGGTTAATAATCGTAAACATCTGAAATATGGCTGTACTGAATCTGAAATCCGAAGATAAATGCAGATATGACTGTATATCGCTGGGTGAAGTGATGCTCAGACTGGATCCGGGCGATGGAAGAGTCCGGAATGCACGTGCATTCAAAACATGGGAAGGTGGCGGTGAATATAATGTAGCAAGGGGTCTTCGTAAGTGTTTCGGGCTTAAGACCGCTGTGGTAACATCTTTTGCCGATAATGATGTGGGACGCCTGCTGGAAGATTTTATCATGCAGGGAGGGGTTGATACGGGCTACATCAAATGGGTCCCTTATGACGGGATTGGAAGGACGGTAAGAAACGGATTGAATTTTACCGAGAGGGGTTTTGGTATCCGCGGTGCGCTGGGTGTTTCTGATCGGGGAAATACCGCTGCATCACAATTGAAAAAAGGAGATATCGACTGGGATCATATCTTTGGAAAAAACGGTGCAAGATGGTTTCATACCGGAGGAATCTATGCAGCCCTATCAGAAACCACACCTGAAGTCATTCTGGAAGCCATGCAGGCAGCCAAAAAATACGGAACTGTCATTTCATATGACCTGAATTACCGCCCCTCTTTATGGAAATCAACCGGAGGACAGGAAAAAGCCAGGGAGGTGAACAGGGAACTGGCCAGATATGTGGATGTTATGATTGGCAACGAGGAAGATTTTACAGCCTCACTTGGCTTCGAGGTGGAAGGGGTGGATGAAAATCTTTCGAAACTTGACACTGCAAATTTCAGGAAAATGATATCCAAAGCAGTGTCAGCTTACCCCAATTTTAAGGTTACTGCCACAACTTTGCGGACAGTTAAGACTGCAACTGTCAATTCATGGGGAGCCATCTGCTGGGCTGGCGGCAACTTCTATGAAGCAACCCTTCGCGAAGATCTCGAAATATATGACCGGGTCGGAGGTGGTGACAGCTTTGCCTCAGGATTGATATTTGGATTCCTGAAAACGGATGATCCGCAGCAGGCTGTTGAATACGGAGCAGCGCACGGTGCACTGGCCATGACAACTCCCGGTGATACTTCAATGGCTTCGCTTTCAGAGGTTGAAAAACTCATAAAGGGCGGTAGTGCAAGGGTGGTCAGATAACCTTCTATAAACCCATCCTGATGGTGAGCATGGGGAAAATAACAAGGTACATCAAAGAAGTAATGATAACAACTCCCATCAGATTCATAAAGAATCCAATCCTGGCCATCTGATGCATCTCAATATATTCGCTGCCGAATACTATTGCATTGGGTGGAGTGGCGACAGGAAGCATAAACGCACATGAGGTTGATATGGTTGCCGGAATCATCAGGATAAACGGATGAATTTTCATCGAGAGTGCCATGGCTGCCAAGACCGGTAGCATCATGGTTATTGTGGCAGTGTTAGAAGTAATTTCAGTCAGAAAGGTTAATAAAAGACAAACAGATATTATAAGAATCAGAACTGATGCACCATTTATTCCTGCAAACATGGTTCCTATCCATTTGTCCAGGCCGGTGGACTGGAAACTGGAAGCCAGTGCAAATCCCCCGCCAAAGAGGATCAGGATGCCCCAGGGAATCCGTTTGGCCCATTCCCAGTTTAACACAAATTCATATTTCTTCAGGCTGGTCGGGATGATAAAAAGCAGCATCGCTCCTGTCAGGGCAACAGTTGAATCATGAACGTATTCTTCTATTCCAAGCATATTGGTCCATCCGGTTATGGTAAAACGGCCAATGCTGATATTGGTTCTGAAGATCCAACCCAGCGCAGTCAGACAAAATACAATTAAGGTAATTGCTTCTCCTTTGTTCATTTTACCCAGTGCCCTGATCTCATTTTTTATGAGAATGCTGCCTCCGGGAATGCGATTCATTTTTTGGGGTGGTCCGATAAATACAAGGTAAATCCAGGCAAGCGGAAGGAATATAATCACGATTGGCAGCCCTATTTTCATCCATGTGATAAAGTCAATTTCAGGATATCCGGGTAATGTGTTCCTGATCATTCCCGCAAATATGATATTGGGAGGTGTGCCAACCAGGGTTCCTATACCGCCTATACTGGCTGAATAGGCAATAGCCAGCATCAGAACGGTCGCAAAACGGAAGTGATGCCGACCCGAAACAATATCCGGATTTTCTTCTTCAGCCCGCGACTGAACATGACTGATGACTGCCATGCCAATAGGCAGCATCATCATGGTGGTAGCTGTATTTGAAATCCACATCGAAAGAAATGCTGTGGCGATCATGAATCCCAAAACAAGTCTTCTTGATGATGTGCCAATTAACCAAATAATATGCAAGGCAATGCGTTTGTGCAAATTATGCCGCTGCATGGCCATTGCAATGAAGAATCCGCCCATAAACAGGAAAATATTCCTGTCGGCATAGGATAACAAGGCCTCTTTTGCACTCATGATTTTCAGCAAAGGATAAAGGACCGCAGGCAATAAGGCTGTTGCCGGTATCGGAATGGCCTCCGTGATCCACCAGACAGCCATCAGGGCAGCACAGGCCGCGGCCCGTTTAGCATTTACATCCGTTGAACCACCTGCCCGGACAGTTAAAATGAAGATAAAAACCAGCAATCCGGTAATAAAGCCAATTCTTTTTCTAAGAAGTCCTTTCTGCATCCTGATTTAAAAAAAGATTTGATCCACCCCTGAGTATATCTTAAATTCATTCCCGGATGCAGGTTTCTGATCAGTTTAATGTGCACCGGTTCTGAATCTCAGATTTTTTTCCTGGCTGCGGTATATTTTGTTTGCAAATCAATCATTTCCTTATGAAATTCAGGAAATCTCTCCCATAAATCAAATTCACAATCGGGCAGGTTATTACACTCAATACAGCAATCATATCCGTTTTCAATTGCACAACGCCGCACCTTGCAACGGTTTACAATAATTCCCTGCGGTTCATCATCAGCCTTACAACCATAGCAGATGATCTGTTCCGGATCGAATGCCACACCATGTCTTTCCTCAATCTCAAACATGGTATAGGCCTCTTTCTTTCTTTCGGGACTATCTTCAATTGTTGCAACATACAAGGGACAATCATCAGGACAAATGTATCCGCAGTAATTCCTTTTTTTCGGATCGGGGATTTCTTCACCGGGATCTTTGCCCGGAAGGTTTAGTTTCGGACAGAATGCAAGGGCTCCACATGCCAGTCCAAGCCGGCAACCTTTTATCAGAAATTCTCGCCTGGTTTGTATTTGTTTCATGATCTGACCGGATTAAATGAGGGATTTAATGTTTGTCAAGATACAAATTTTTCAGTTACACAGGTATATCATCTGATAATGTATGCTTTTTCTGATGAAATTTTCGTAATATTGTAAGAGCTTATATAAGTTCTAATATTATGAGTGTCTATCAGGAGGCCGGATTATTGATACTGGGTACCAGGTTAAAACGGATCAGTGATCGTTTCTTAAACGAGGTATCAAAGGTATATAAGAAGCAGGGCATCCGTTTTGAGACAGCATGGTTTCCTGTATTATTCCTGCTTGACAGCAAAGGACCGATGTCACTTACAAAGATATCCAACGAACTGGAGGTGAGTCATTCTGCTATAAGCCAGATGATCAACCAGCTTCAGGAGAAAGCAATTGTTGATATCCGGCCGGATGATTCAGATGCAAGGATCAGACAAATCTCGCTTACGGTTAAAGGAAGAGAGCTCATTGATCAGGCACATCCTGTCTGGCATGCACTCAGTAAAAGCCTGAACAGGATATTGCCGCATAACACTGATCAGCCCGGATTTCTTGATTTGTTGAGCTTTATCGAGAAGCAGCTGAATGATCATATACTTTCTGAAACAACACTTACTTATCTGAATCAGGAACCCGGAGATATCATCATCACCGAGCCTGAGTCAGATAGCAGGGAGAGACTTGTCAGATGGCTAAACCAGGAGGGTGTTGTATTTATCCCCTCTGATGAAAGTCTTCTGGTGGCCCTGTCAGAGGACAATATCATCGGTATGACAGCATTCCGGCCTGAAAAGGATTGCATTATTCTGGACCATTT
Organism: Bacteroidales bacterium; assembly: GCA_016933335.1. Taxonomy (GTDB): domain Bacteria; phylum Bacteroidota; class Bacteroidia; order Bacteroidales; family UBA10428; genus JAFGPL01. The sequence continues at coordinate 67,595 of JAFGBD010000040.1, forward strand.
ATATGTAACTCCCTTACAGCGCAGAAAGGGAGTCGGATTAAAGTTGGTTCAGAACATATTTCAAAAATGCAATGCCGGACCTTCCGGCTGGTTTCAGCTGAATGAGAGCAATATTGACCTGATAAAGGTTCTGGTTAAATCGGGTTTTTCATTTAAGGTAAAACAGTATTGATATGGAAACATTTTATTATGGTACAGACAGGCTGAGTGCCGGTTTAGCACTGGATATATGCCGGGGCAGCATAAAAGGTGTCATCAGCCGGGAAGCGTCAGAAAGAATCATGAGGAACCGGAAGATCGTTGAAGATATTGTACGGCAGGAAAAAATTGTCTATGGGATCAATACAGGTTTCGGGCCGCTGTGTACCACTGTCATATCTGAAGATCATACCAGGGAATTGCAGTACAACCTGCTTACAAGTCACAGTGTGGGTGTGGGAGAATTTGTACCGGCTGAAATTTCAAAACTGATGATGATACTGAAAGTCCACTCCCTTTCTCTGGGTTACTCAGGAGTAAGTATGATTATCCTTCAGCGTATTTTATGGCATATTGATCACGATATCATTCCCTGTGTTCCTTCCCAGGGTTCAGTGGGGGCATCGGGTGATCTGGCGCCTCTGGCGCATCTGTTTCTTCCTTTGATCGGAAAAGGTGAAGTAATGATTGAAGGGAAAACAACACCTTCAGCTGCAGTTCTTGAGAGATATAAGCTCAAACCTTTGGAACTGGGTCCGAAAGAAGGTCTTGCCCTTATCAACGGAACCCAGTTTATCACAGCCAATGCCATCCTGTTTCTTGACCGGTTTCAAAACTGCCTGGACAATGCAGATATCATTGCTGCCATGCAGCTGGAGGCTATCCTTGGATCGGTAAAGGCATTTGATATGGAATATAATCATTTACGGCCCTATAAAGGTTCTGTATATGTGGCAGAAAGAATGCGAATCCTGCTTGAGAATTCAGAGATCAATGCATCACACAAAGATTGCAGCCGGATCCAGGATCCGTATTCTCTGCGTTGCATACCTCAGGTACATGGTGCAGCGCGTAATGCATGGCTTCATCTGAAAGAGATGCTTGAAATTGAAATAAACTCGGTTACAGACAATCCCATCGTTTTTGACGAAGATAAAGCCATCAGCGGCGGAAACTTCCATGGCCAGCCCATTGCCCTGCCGATTGATTATGCAGCCATTGCTGCAGCAGAGATAGGCAATATGTCAGACAGACGTATTTACCTTGCACTTGATGAGAAGATACCGGGTCTGCCCAAGCTGCTGATGCGTGAAACAGGTCTGAATTCGGGATTTATGATTACACAGTATACCACGGCAGCACTGGTAAGCGAAAACAAGAGTCTCTGCTTCCCTGCCAGTGCTGACAGCATACCCACCTCTATGGGACAGGAAGATCATGTCAGCATGGGTTCAGTCAGTGCCAGGAAGGCACTTCATATTATCAGCAACCTTGAAAAAATACTGGCAATCGAGCTTTTCTGTGCTGCCCAGGCTTTTGACTACCGGAAACCGCTCAAATCAGGTAAAGCCATTGATGCCTGTCATGATCATATAAGAAAAAGCATCACCTTTGTCGACCACGATCGTGTTCTTGCAGACGACATCAATAAAGCAATAGAGATGGTAAAGAACAAAGAACTGGTTAAAATTGTCAATGATATTGCTTTAAAGGAAAATATAAACATACAAAATGAACGTCATGAACTATTCGGGATTTATTAAGAAGTATGCCCGGCATCCGGATTATAAGGCTCCGCGGGGTGACAGACTGCATGCCCGCTCATGGCAGACCGAGGCACCGTTAAGAATGTTATTAAATAACCTGGATGCGGATGTGGCGGAGATTCCCGAAGAACTTGTTGTTTACGGAGGAACAGGCCAGGCTGCACGCGATGTTTCATCCGTGCTGCTGATCATCAGGGCGCTGCTCATACTCAGAGATGATGAAAGCCTGCTGATCCAGTCGGGTAAGCCCGTGGGAGTTGTACGCACCCATCCGGAAGCGCCACGCGTAATGATTGCCAACAGCAATCTCGTTCCCGCATGGGCCACATGGGAACATTTTAACCAGCTTAAATCGAGGGGATTGATGATGTATGGGCAGATGACCGCAGGCAGCTGGATTTATATCGGCACCCAGGGTATTTTACAGGGTACCTATGAGACCTTTGCAGCATGCGGAAGAAAATACTTTAACGGTAACCTGCAACACAAACTGATCGTTTCAGGAGGACTGGGAGGTATGGGTGGTGCACAGCCCCTGGCGGCCACCATGGCAGGTGCCTCCTTTATCGGTGTGGATGTGGATCCGTTACGGATAAAAAAACGGCTTGACACACGTTATGTCGATATCATGACACACCATTATGAAGAAGCAAAATCAATCATACATAAAGCCAGGGAAAAAGGAAAGGCTGTATCGGTAGGGCTTGTTGGGAATATCGGTGATATTCTGAATATGCTTTTGTCAGACAATATCATACCGGATATACTAACCGACCAGACTTCAGCTCATGATCCGCTGAACGGATACGTACCTGCGGGTGTCTCACTGAAAGAAGCACTGGAACTAAGGGAAAGCGATCCGGAATACTACAGATCATTATCCCTGAAAAGCATGGCCCGGCATGTAGGCCTGATGCTTCAGATGCAGAAAAGAGGCAGTATTGTTTTTGACTATGGCAATAACCTGAGGGAATTTGCAAGGCAGGGAGGTGAGAAAAATGCTTTCGATTACAAAGGATTTGTCCCGGAATTTATCAGGCCGTTGTTTTGTGACGGGAAGGGACCATTCAGGTGGGTTGCCCTGTCAGGTGATCCGGAGGATATTTATGTAACTGATCAGGCACTTATAAAGGCTTTTCCTGATGACAACCATCTGATCAACTGGCTCAATGAAGCACAAAAAAAAGTTGATTTCCAGGGTCTTCCCAGCAGGATTTGCTGGCTCGGCATGGGTGAACGCGGGAAAGCAGGGTTGATCTTCAATGAGCTTGTAAGAAATAAAAAAGTGAAAGCCCCCATTGTAATTGGCCGTGATCACCTGGATGGTGGTTCAGTTGCATCTCCGAACAGGGAGACAGAAGGAATGCCTGACGGAACCGATGCAGTTTCCGACTGGCCTCTTCTGAACCTGATGTCGAACACCGGCGGTGGTGCCACATGGGTTTCATTTCATCATGGGGGAGGTGTCGGCATAGGTTATTCGCAGCATGCCGGGATGGTTATTGTTGCTGACGGGACGGAAAGGGCAGACAGATGCCTGGAGCGTGTTTTATACAACGATCCGGCAACGGGTATTTACAGGCATGCTGATGCGGGATATGAAAAAGCTGTTGCCAATCTGAAGAAATTCAACTTATTTCGTTCATAATGGAAAAAAATATATTGATCGGTCCGTTCAGGCAGGTTGTGACCATGGAGCAAATTCCTTTAAAGGGACCCCTGCAGGATAACCAGCTACCTGTCATCGAATCGGCAGGAATAATGATTCAGGGTGAAAAGATCATTGCGCTGGATTCCTTCAATGAACTTAAGAGGTATGCTGATGAAAATAAATATGAGATACTGCAGCTCACCGGAGATTTTGTAGCCATGCCCGGAATGACCGATCCCCATACGCACATCTGTTATGCAGGTTCCAGATCAAATGATTATGCGCTGAGGCTTGCAGGGGTAAGTTACCTTGAAATAGCAGCCCGGGGCGGAGGAATCTGGAGCACGGTTACAAGTACCCGCAAGGCGTCTGATGAAACGCTTTTTAACCATACAAAGGCCAGGGCTTTATCGCTGTTGAATGACGGGGTCACGACAGTGGAAGTAAAAAGCGGATATGCTTTGAATGTAAAGGATGAGCTGCGTATGCTGGAGATTATTAATGAAATAAATAATATAAGCGACATTGACATTGTTCCTACATGCCTGGCTGCCCATACCCTGCCAAAAGATTTTCAGGGTTCTGCAAAACAGTATCTTGAGTTTTTGATAAAGAACCTGTTGCCCGAAGTCAGGAAAAGAAACCTGTCTTCAAGGGCAGATATATACATTGAAAAAAGTGCGTTTTCGGCTGATGAGGGTTTGTATTACCTGGAAAAAGCAATAAATCTTGGTTTTGATGCCGTCGTTCATGCCGACCAGTTTTCAATCGGAGGATCCGATGTGGCTGTCAGGGCAGGTGCTGTCAGTGCAGATCATCTTGAAGTGTCATCAGATGAAGAGATTTCCAGGCTGGCACGTACCAATGCTGTTGCAATATGCCTGCCCGGGGCTTCAATAGGGCTGGGGACCGGTTTTGCCCCGGCACGCAAAATGCTGGATGCCGGATGTTCAGTGGCTGTTGCTTCAGACTGGAATCCCGGTTCGGCACCAATGGGGGATGTCCTGATACAGGCCTGCATACTGGGAGCATATGAGCACCTGACTATGGCTGAGACGCTGGCTGCTGTTACTTGCAGGGCCTCTGCCGCACTGAAGCTTCAGGACAGGGGAATTCTGAAAAAGGATTGCCTGGCCGATGTGATTGCTTTTCCGGTAAGTGACTTCAGAGATATTGTCTATTACCAGGGAAAGATGAAACCTACTCTCATTGTGAAAAAAGGAAAAATAATACGTAAACCCTGAATCATCAGTTGATGAAACGCATATTAATATGGATATTATCAACCTGATAATGCATACCAATGAATCAGAACATAACTTTCTGACTGTCCTGTCTGCATGGGGGAAAGCTGAAGGCAGGCACCAGACTGTTAATAAATAAAAACCACTGTCGGATGAAACGAATTGTAGAATGCGTACCCAACTTCAGTGAAGGAAGAGATCCTGAAGTCATCAGCCAGATAGCAGAAGCAATCGGAAGCGTGGAAGGAGTCAGGCTGCTGAATATCGATCCGGGCAAAGCCACCAACCGGACTGTCATGACCTTTGCCGGTGAGCCTGATGATGTCGTGGAAGCAGCTTTCAGAGGTGCTGCAAAAGCTGCGGAAGTTATCGACATGGCCAGCCATACCGGCGAACACCCCAGGTTCGGGGCAATGGATGTTTGTCCGCTTGTCCCTGTTTCGGGAATCTCTATGGAAGAAACCGTCGGTTATGCGCGTAAACTTGCAGAAAGAGTAGGTGATGAGCTCGGGATTCATGTTTATTGCTACGGATATGCTGCCTTTACCGAAAAGAGAAAAGACCTTGCTTACTGCCGGTCAGGTGAATATGAAGGATTGAAAGCAAAGCTTGAAAAGCCCGAATGGAAGCCCGATTTCGGACCTGTTAAATTCAATAAGCGGTCCGGCGCAAGTGCTGTTGGTGCAAGGGATTTTCTGATCGCATACAATGTCAATCTGAATACAACCTCGGTACGTCGTGCAAATGCCATTGCATTTGATATTCGTGAAAGAGGGAGGGTAAAGAGGGAAGGTAACGGGCTGACAGGAAAGATCATCCGTGATGAGAAGGGTAATCCAGTGTATATTCCGGGATCATTAAAGGCAGTAAAAGCCATCGGCTGGTACATTGAGGAGTTCGGTATCGCACAGATTTCAATCAATCTCACGGATATGAATACCACACCCCTGCATATCGCATTTGATGAGGCATGTAAAAGAGCCGATGCACGCGGTTTAAGGGTTACCGGTTCTGAAATTGTAGGTCTGGTTCCCCTGAAATCGATGCTCGATGCAGGCAGGTATTTTCTTAAAAAACAAAAACGATCGGCCGGCCTTCCGGAAGAGGAGCTGATCAGGATTGCAATTAAATCATTGGGACTGAATGAGCTTTATGAATTTAAACCTGAAGAAAAAATCATTGAATATGCATTGGCGGGTACAAACAGGAACCTGTTGATTAATATGAGCCTGAAAGCCTTTGCAAATGAAACAGCATCCGAATCGCCGGCTCCGGGCGGAGGTTCTGCGGCAGCATACATGGCAACACTGGGCATCGCCCTTGCAAATATGGTTGCAAATCTGTCTTCACACAAGAGGGGCTGGGACGATCGCTGGGAGGAATTCTCCGGCTGGGCGGAAAAGGGAATGTCGCTGCAAAATGAATTGCTGACAATGGTGGATAAGGATACAAAAGCATTCAGACATATTCTGGATGCATTTGGAATGCCGAAGAGCACACCAAACGAGACAGAAACAAGGGATAAAGCCATAGAGGAAGCTACAAAATATGCCATTCAGATTCCTTATAAAGTAATGGAGACAGGCCTGAAAGCCATGGAAATCATTAAAGCAATGGTTTTAACCGGCAATCCGAATTCGGTCTCAGATGCCGGTGTCGGAGCGCTTGCTGTCCGTTCGGGAGTATTGGGTGCTTTTCTCAATGTGAAAACCAATGCAGCAGGTCTGAAGGATAAATCATTTAAAACCGGCATACTTAAAAAATCAGAAAAAATTGCAGAAAAAGTCCGGAAATCAGAACAGGAAATCCTTGATATAATAAAAGGCAGGTTGTAATTCATGGTTTAAGACCCCCCCGGAAATCCCATCGCCGGTTTTTATTGCGGTTGTATATGATCTGATGTCAGATCAGGGAAAAACCGGATCTGTCAAACAAATAAATAATTCATTATCTTTAACAAGATGTCAATCGCTTTAAAAACAGATCAACATTATGAATCAAAACAAATCTGGCAGGATTAACCTTATGAGGATTCTCCCGGTGCTGACCGGGATAATTCTGATGACCAGTCTTAAGGCACAGGTTTCAGATGATGCAGCACGTGACATCAGATTATACCGGCCGCCTGTTGCAGAGCCGCAGGATACAATTCCTGTTTCAGATACGCTGGATATCCGCGGGCGATACAGCAGTGATTCCATTGAAGCAAGACAACAATTTCTGAGGGACTCGGTCGCAGCCAGGATGAAATTCATGCAGGATTCAATTCTTGCAAGGGAAATTTTTGTCAGGGACTCCATTTTGAGAAGGCAGCGGACTCTCGATTCTTTGAACCTTCTGAAGTCTCAGCTTCAGCGGTTACTCGATGCATCACTCAGAGCCGTAAAAGACGATATCATTATCCGTCAGGGCAAAATAGAAATCATCGGTGATTCGGTACTGAGTGATTATGTTTACACGATCTTACCGTTTGACCTGACAAAACCTTTCACACCCTGGAAAAAAATCATCAACCTTTCTGACAACCCGGTCAGCATGAAAACAGATAAAACCACTCAAAGGATCATCTCGATCCAGTCTCCTTCACTTACCTGTTCTTTTAAACACGGAACAGCACCAAATATACTGATTATCAATGAACCGGGTGTCATTTTAGACAGGCGTGAAGGCAGGCTGTACAGCTCACCATTCGATACTGTGTTTTTTGACCTCAATGGCAGAATTGTTAAAATTAAACGCTATATCCATTTGCACCTGGTTGAAAATAACTATCAGAGAGGGGCTCCTTTATTCGTTTATTTGTCGCAGGTGAAACAATATGAATATGACAGATCCGGCCAGATGACCAGGCACCAGGTGGTCAGTTTCTGTGAACGCCGGAGCACCCGGGATGAACACAAAGTGTGTTTCATCATTACCTATTCGTTGAACATCAGTAATAATACGTATATCCTTACACGCCGGAATGATCCTGCAAATGACTATTCTGACGGTACCTTTACCTGTGAGTTTGACAATCATCTTAACCTTAAAAGCCTGGCTTTCAGGAATACCGGTAATTCGGAAAACTGGAAAACCTTTGTTGAACTGAATGAAGAAGGAAATGTCAGCCGCTATTTGTATCAGATCAATGACTTTATTCCACAGTCGCTTGATATCATCTATCATCTGGATGATCCTGGTGCCAGGCATCAAACAGAACTCATCAACAACACATTCGAAAAGGACGGTGTTTGTTATTACCAGAAAAACAAGACAACAGGAAAGAGTCGTCAGCGTGACAGGCTGACCGGAGAGTGGGGGCCATGGAGATAAGAAATGCGTCGTCATCAAAAGAATTTTTATTTGTTACAGTTTACAAGGATACTTTATACCGGATCCATTCACTCCAATAACCTTTTGTGTATATTCAACAAGCTGATACTGCAGTTCATGCTTAAATCATTGCTGTTTTGAACAGCCAGTGCTTTTTTTGTACCATAAGCATCACACCTATAAGTTATGAAAAAGGTACTGGGAGCTGTTATTCTGACAGTTATCATGAATTATTCCTGGTCGCAGGAAATTAAACAGGTTGTAAGGGGAAAAGTAACAGACAGACAAACACAAATGCCGGTGATTGGTGCCAATGTGTATCTGTCTGAATCTGAACCTGTTATCGGAACGGTGACGAATGAGGATGGTGATTTTAAACTTGAAGGGATCCCGGTCGGACGACATGCGCTGCAGGTCAGCTGCATGGGATACAACAGCCTTACCTTATCAGGCATCATCGTTACATCTGCCAGGGAAGTAGTGCTGGAAATCAGCATTGAGGAGCTGGTTAAACAGATTGATGAGATCGTGGTGACTGCCAGACAAAAAAAAGATCCTCTGAACAGGATGGCCGTTATCAGTGCCAGGTCATTCACAGTGGAAGAAACCGGACGGTTTGCCGGTGCAATGATGGATCCTGCACGGATGGCCACTGCCTATGCAGGTGTTGTTGCCGCCAGTGATCAGCGGAACGACATCATCATCAGGGGTAATTCCCCTCTCGGGTTACTCTGGAAACTGGAAGATATCAATATTCCCAATCCAAATCATTTTGCCAGTATCACCACTACCGGAGGGGGTATAAGCATGTTGAACAATAACAACCTGGCAAATTCAGACTTCCTTACCGGTGCTTTTCCTTCAGAATACGGGAATGCTATGGCCGGGGTATTCGACCTGAAACTGAAAAAAGGGAATGATGAGAAATATGAAAGCATGCTTCAGACAGGTGTTACTGGTCTGGAACTGGGACTGGAAGGGCCACTGCCATTTATCGAAAAAGGTTCGTTCATCGGTAATTACCGCTATTCCACACTAGGTGTGCTCAACAGCCTTGGTATTGTAAGTGATAAAGATTTACCCGGCATTCCTAAATTTCAGGATCTGACTTTTAGAGCGGATCTTTCGGGTTCGATGAAGTCCGGTAAATATACTCTTTTCGGACTTGGAGGTACCAGCAACATGGACCTGAAATTCAAACCTGATGATCTCGGACCGGACGAATACCTCGATGTGGAAAATCAGAACCATTATACGAACTGCAGAACGGGAGTACTGGGTTTGTCAAATACATACAGGATTTCTGAAAACAGCTGGATCAAATCAACAATTGCAGTTACCGGCAGCGAAAACGTTGTGGTTTCGGATACAATCCTGGCACATGATCAGTTCAGACTGATTGGAAGAACCAGATCTTCGGAAGCCAGGTATATCATGTCACTGAAGCTTAGCAACAGGATAAGCAGCCGTAACAACCTGAAGAGCGGAATTGTGATAAATCATGTAAACTTTAATTATCTTGACAGTAATTATCTTGGTGAAACACTGAACAGATATCATGTATGGCACAATCTGAGAGGAAGCACGACTCTGATGGAAGCTTATTCACAGTGGCAGCACAAGTTTAACGATAAGATGACCCTGACTGCAGGAATCCATAGTCAATATCTTGACTATAACTCTGCATTTGCCATCGAGCCGCGAACGGGTTTTAGATGGACAATGAAAAACAACCATACATTCAGTTTTGGTACAGGATTGCACAGCCAGGTGCAGCCTTTTGTATTCTATATATACCAGACCGAAGTTAAACCGGACAAATTCATTCACACAAACCGTAATCTTGACTTTACCAAAAGCATCCATGTTGTGGCAGGGTATGATCATCACTTCCTGAAAGATTTCAGGATCAAGTCTGAAATTTATTACCAGTACCTGTATGATATCCCTGTTGAGAATCATCCATCGTTATTCTCAATGGTCAATGTTGGTGCCGAATTCACCATGCCTTTTGCTGACAGTCTTGTAAATAAAGGCACAGGAGAAAACTATGGACTTGAACTGACCTTTGAAAAATTCTTCAGCAGAAATTATTATTTACTGATTACTTCTTCGCTGTTTCAATCCGGGTATAAAGGAAGCGACGGAATAAGGAGAAATACGGTCTTTAACAGCAATTACACACTTACTGCCCTGGGAGGAACTGAACTGGATCTTTCAAAGAGTTCGACTTTTATCACCGATGCAAGGATCTCCTTTGCGGGTGGAAGAAGATACATACCGGTTGACCTGGAAGAATCCAGGATCCGGGGTTATGAAGTCCTTGAGAATCAAAATGCCTATGAACAAAGGCTGAAAGATTATTTCAGGCTGGATTACAAGTTCGGCTTCAGGTTCAACAGGCAGAAAGTATTTCATTACGTGGTGGTTGACATTATGAATGTTCTGAATACCAGAAACATTTTTCAGAAAGTTTACAATCCCAAGACCAGTAACATTTATAATGTTTATCAATATGGTATCATGCCGAACATCTTTTACAGGCTTGAGTTCTGAAAATAACTGAATAACCGGGTATTTAACCGGACCCTTGCAGGTAATGGCATACGGCTATGCAAGGATGAGTTCACTATTCATTTGCATACTTAATCTTATTTCACTTAACTTTAGGCAATGATTTAAAATGATGAAAGACAAAGTTAAGAAGTATATTATCAGACTGTCAGCTGCTGTTTTAATTCATTTTATGATAAAGGTTTTTGATCAGACCTTTGCAGGAAAGTTATTTGTATTTGATCTGAGGGGTACCTCATTCCTGATATTTTTCGTCATTTTCGTTTTGATCATGTGGGAAACAGGCGACCTGATATACAGATTTTCACTTAATACACTTTTGAAAAGGTTTGATATCATCAGGCAGGCCTCTTCATTGCTGATGATTTTTATTGTTTATGGTGTTATTGTAATCGTTCTTTTCACAATATCCTATTCCCTGTTTGATTTGATATTTTTTGATTTACAACATTACGGATCAGCGTACCGTTTTTTTGATCTTGACGCAAATGTGGGAATGTTTATCGGTTACCTGGGAGTACTTATTTTTATCGGACAGGTATACGCATATAACCACTGGAAGAAAGAAAGGCTGGTATCTGAACAGTTGCAGAAGGAGAATTTTCAGGCCAGGTTTGAGGCTTTGAAAAACCAGGTCGATCCTCACTTTTTCTTCAACAACATGAGCGTGCTGACAAGACTGGTTTATAAAAACCAGGATCTGGCGGCAGAGTATATCAACCAGTTATCAAAGATCTACCGTTATATCCTTGATAAAAGAGACGAGATGCTGGTCCCTTTAAAGGAAGAACTTGCCTTTCTCGATTCCTATTTTTTCCTGATAAAAATACGTCATGAAGAGCATATCTTATTCAGAACAAATCTGGATGAGAAGACAACCAGGGAGTGCTATCTGCCTCCGAACACACTTCAATTGCTGATTGAAAATGCCATCAAGCACAACCAGTTTTCAGACAGTGAGCCACTGAATATCACCATTTCGGAGGATGACGGATTCCTGATTATTAAAAACAGCCTGAAAAGAAGGAAACTGATTGAAGAGACCTCAAAGCTCGGACTGGAAAATATCAGGAAACGTTATGCCTTATTAAGTGACAGCAGGGTCGAAGTGAATGAAGGTGGTGCTGAATTTACGGTATTGCTTCCGAAACTGTTTAAAGAAACTTATGAGAGTACTGATATTCGAGGATGAGAAATTAAATGCCGAAAGGCTGGTGGAGCTGATAAGGCGGTATGATGTATCAGTGGAAGTACTGGCTGTTTTAGAATCTGTAAAGCAGGGAGTCGAATGGCTGACAAATCATTCATCTCCCGATCTGATCTTTATGGATATACGCCTGACAGATGGTTTGTCATTTGAGCTGTTTGAAAAGATAAATATCGAAATACCGGTTATTTTTACCACAGCCTATGATGAGTATGCCATCAGGGCTTTCAAGGTAAACAGTGTGGATTATATTGTTAAACCTTTGGATTTCGGTGAATTAAAAGCAGCCATTGATAAATTCAAAAAAACAAGACCGTTGTTATCCCCGGAATTTATTCAAACCATTCTGAAGCAAAGCAACCTGAAGTATAAAAACCGGTTTCTCGTAAAGATCGGGGACCAGTTCAAACATATTGAATGCAGGGATATCCTTTGCTTTATATTTGAAGGAGGGATGGTAATGGCTGTAACCAAAGCCGGATCTTCGCTGCCGTTGGATTACTCCCTCGATCATCTGGAGCAGTTATTGGATCCGGCGGATTTTTTCCGGCTGAACCGGAAAATAATTGCCAGAATTGACTCCATTAAAAAGATACATTCATATTTTAACGGAAGGCTCAAAATTGAACTGGTACATCCTGTTGATGAGGATATTATCGTAAGCCGTGAAAGGGCAGGCAGATTCAAGGATTGGCTGGGGAGATAGAAATAACACCGCGATAAAGATATCACCGGGGGATATTCCGTTAATGGTATTTATGCAGTCAGAACTTTAAAAAAAAGGCTGATTTTGAAAATCAGCCTTTTTAAAAAGCTTAATTAATTGATAATTAACTTGGTGTATTGTTCCTTTTCTTCAATTATTAACCTGATCAGGTAAACACCGGGTGAATAATTTGTCACATCCAGAAAAACAAAATTATTTCCTTCTACAACACTTTTATCAGCCAGAACCTCTAATTGCTGTCCTGTGATGTTGTGCAAAGTTACAGTTGCTTTTGCAGCGAAGGGCGCATTAAATCTGATGGTAGCTTTTTCCGATGCGGGATTGGGGAAAGCTATCAGCCTGTAAGCATTCAGTCTGTGATCATCAACATAGTTGGGCATGAGGTCAAAGGCCCATTCACATGCCCTTTTGATAATGGTAAAAAAATCCTGGGTTCCCTTATGCTCGGTCAGGGATTCCCCGTTCAGGCCTGTGCCCACCATTCCCCAGATAAATATTTTGTTTGGAATGGTTTCAGATTTATCAACAGTTATCATGGTCCAGAAATCCTCTTCATTAGCAATGGCCCTATTTTTGGCAAGTTTTGCCGAATAGGTCACATTTGCCTCTTTAATACTCACAGCCCTTGTGGCAGCTATATCGGTACCTGTCACATCAGACCATCTAACTTCATCTTCCAAACCGTATATTTGCGTAATATAATGCGAATTATCCTTGATGACAATAAACAGATCATCTTCTGTGCCGCCTCCGGTGGCAGCCTGATGAAATTGTGTACTATTGTCGGTAAGCCAGTTCCATCTTGTGTCACGTGGTGTGTATCCTTCCAGGTTTATAATTGGCAGCGGGTAATTATCCCGTACCGCAAAATTGTTCATATCGCCGGAATTGACCGTTTCGCTCATGAACACACCATCCTGTCCCGTGTAAACATCAGCGGTGGCAGCTGAATAAGCAGAATTATCGATATAGGTAAGCGTATATCCCCAGCTTGCCAGGCTGTCATAACAGTCACGGTCCATTGCAAAACCATCCGGGGTACCTTCGCGGCCGATAAAAAGGAGGTTCCTTTGAGCAGATACAAATGCCGGGAGGATCGTCAGCATTAATAACATTACAAATGATTTAGAGTAGATTTTTTTCATAACCTGTAAATTATAATAGTTAGTATTCCGATCATTTTCCTATATGTATTTTAAAGGAAGGCATCATCAAAACTGATGAATTATTTTGTGAACCATTAATAAAAATACTCAAATTTTATGAAGTATTCCAAGTTAATTGCGAAAAATGTATCATTTTATTGATTATATTCGCAGTAATATATCCCTTGATTTTTCGCATAAGATATCAACAATCAGTATTGTTTTTATCAGTGAAAGTGGTCAGAACCGATAGTTTGTCCCCCATATTATGATAGTATGAACACCTTTTTATGATTCAAATTTTAATATTTTTGTTAGAAACAGTTTTTTAATAACTAAAACAGATACGACTATGAAAAAATTATTTACTATTCTTGTTCTACTGACAACCTTTGTGACCTTAAATGCACAGCTTAATATCGCGTATTTCACAAAGGACAAATCTGCATCAATGGATCCGGGTGCAGGTGAGGAGCCGGTATTAACCATGTTACAGGCAGATGAAAGGTTCGTTGTAACATTAGTAACAGATGCCAGTTCAGACCCGGGTGATCTGAGTGGATATGATATGGTTCTTCTTTCCGAAGCGGTTGGTTCCGGTGATCCGATATGCGGTTATCTGAAAGGAGTCAATAACCGTTTTCTTAATATGAAGGTATATGCATATAAGAGCGGAGTCTGGAGCTGGGGAACAGCAGATGACGGTCCGAGCCCGAATTTGAAAATAAAAGTGATTGAAGGAATGGAATCCCATCCCCTTTTTAAAGATGTTACAATTGATGGCGGACTGGTTACCCTTTTTGTACGCGGGACAGACGATTACGGTGCTTCAGGAGAAAAAGGAAACAATTATGCACACACCTTTGCTGCCATGACGGGTGAGATACAAAGACTGGCTTATCCTGACGGGGCTTTGGAAGCCGATGCAGTCAGTGTACAGGCTGTTGATGATCCGACTGCTTCCATCGGTGGAACCACCATTCCCCAAAAGTATGTGATGCTTGGTTTTAATGACGGAGCTATGCGTGCTGATGGTGCTACAAATCTTACAGAAGACGGGCGTAAAATTGTCATGAATGCTGTTGAATGGATTCTCAGCGATCTTTTGCCTCAGTCAGGCGTGAAAGATAATGCGCTCGGCAAAAATGTAAATGCATACGGGATAAAAGGCTATATCAGAATAAATACTGATATGCCAACACAAGTCACTATCTATTCTATTGACGGAAGAATAGTTAAAGAAGCTACAATTCACGGATCAACCAGTATACCCTGCAAAAGCGGTTTATATATCGTAAAGGTTGATGGTGAAGGTATGGCTAAAGTTTTTGTTACCAAATAATAGTTCCTAAAAGAGCATTTTTAAAAGGCGATGATTATCAATATTCATCGCCTTTTTTAATGGTGTGCCCCGAAGGAGCCTTTACCTGAATCCCGGCGAGCGCATTACTTTCAGTGAGCTCCGCTTCGCTCCGGTTCCCCGTAGCTTTACTGCGGGGTAAGCGAGCAAAAATAATAATAAAACATTAACGGGATCGATGATTCCTCGAAGCTTGCTTCGAGGAGAATCAATTGCCTGTCTTCAATGTCCGGGAGGTATGCTCGTTCATTATTTCAACACGATTTTCCAGATAAGAGGTATAAAATCTGAATGGTCTGAAACGATATTTGATACAGCCAGTCATAAAAAAAACCTGCCAGGCATCTGACAGGTTTTATATTTGTTCATTTATTTACGATCTAGTACTCCGGGTTTTGCCAGAATCCGCCTTCAGCAGGTCCGTCTGTTACATTTGTAATGGCATTCATCTGTGAAGAAGGTATCGGTCTCAGGTAATGCTTGGTCGGATCAAAAGCATCTTTTGACTTGGCATTGTAAACGATTTGTTCTTCAAGCTTTTTCGTCCGTTTCAGGTCGAACCATCTCTGGTTTTCACCTGCAAGCTCTCTTGCCCTTTCTTCAAGAATAAAATCAAGATCTACCGATGAAACCCTCATGTCTGCTTCTTTGCCTTCAAAAGCGCGCTTTTCCCTGAGGGTGTTGATGAGGCTGACGGCTTCTGCCTGGTTGCTGGATATAAGTGCTTCGGCAGCGATCAGGTACATTTCCGAGATCCTGAATACCGGGAAATCCTTGTATGTCCAGTAATCCTGGAAATTTGTCGTAGGAACGCCAGCCCTTCCATCTGTATCTTCGAATTTTCTCATCATGGGATAAAATGCTTCACCATTGATGCTGGAGCCGGATTGTGCAGCAGCTCCGGGTCTTCCCAGACCATATATCATGGACTCGTCTGCAAAGAAAATATCATTCAGATCAATGGCTTTATAGCGGGTGCTTGCCCATGCTCTTTTTTCCGGTGTGAGATCATCTTTGGAGATATAGACGGCCGTATCAGCCATATCAGGATAAAGGCACTTTTCCGGTGCTGATACGATATACTTTGGCACGACATCCGGATGTTTTAACCAGGCTGTGCGGAAAGTTCCGCTATACCGTTCATCCATCGTTTCATCAAACAGGCGGAGACAATATGGTGTGGGTCCGTACCGCCTGTAGCCCATGGCATAGGTAACATAAAACTGTTCCACATCAACCGTTACCTGGATTGAATCACTTTCCATGGTATAAAAATTCACCGGGCC
Source organism: Bacteroidales bacterium (assembly GCA_016933335.1). Taxonomy (GTDB): domain Bacteria; phylum Bacteroidota; class Bacteroidia; order Bacteroidales; family UBA10428; genus JAFGPL01. The sequence goes on from JAFGBD010000040.1 coordinate 83,849, forward strand.
TGCAACGCGCCTTAAGACATCCTGAAGCGATGGTCCTCCGACATCATCATAAAGCACATTCCAGTTTGGTGTGTAATACAGGTGCAGGGCATTACCGGAACCAAGTGATGCAGACCTGGGCTGACGCTGTACCTGTGGTGCCCAGACAATTGAGTTTCCGTTTGCGTCTGTTTTCAGACGAACAGGAAGAAAATTATACGACTGTGCTGTCCCGTATTCCTCATAATAGTCAATCGCCCAGATAAACTCATCGTTTGTTGAAGCGGAGCTGTTGGACATTTGCCATACATCTTCATAGTTGTCATAAAGCGATTTTCCTGAATAGTCTATGACCTGTTTTGCTTCTTCTGCAGCTGTGGTATAGTATTCGGTATGGCCGTAGTATGCACTTGCATAATAAAGAGCCAGCCTGGCCTTAAATGCCCTTGCCGCCCAGTGTGTTACACGTGAACTGGGCTCTGCGGCCGGGTCAAGATTGTCAATGGCAAACTGGACATCCGTGAACATCTGGTCATAGATCTCATCAACAGAATTTCTGACAGGTGTGGTGGAAGGTGTTGCCACTGGCTCGGTGTTCAGCTGGACACCACCCCAGGTCTCGACCATATGCCAGTAGTAAAACGCCCTCAGGAAGCGGACTTCAGACAGCAGCCTTGTCTTTTTGGCATCTGAAAGAACATCCGAGGCTTCTACATATTTTTCAGCCGTATTGCACAAGTTGACAGCTGTATATAACAATTCCCAGTATTCATCGAGACAGGCATTGTTGTCGGAGTAATCCGACCCAGGATCCGCAGTGAGGTTTGTATAATCGTTCATACACTCCATTTTACAGTCTGCTGCAGAATACCAGAGATCGCTTCCGGCTTCTGAAAGTCCAATTCCGCCTTCCCTGCCATACCAGAAACGGTTATAGGCATAACATCCGGCCACCAGGCCGTCTATAGCGCTTTCAGTAGAATATACAATATCCTCGGTTTTTCCTGTTTTGTTTCTCTCTTCGAGGAAATCTTCACAAGAGCCCAGTATAAAGGCAATTGTAAAAATAATTGCTAAAAATATTCTTGGTTTCATATATTTTATTTTATTTTTTTCCATGATTAAAATTCTATGTTCAGACCCACGATATACTGCTTGGCAAGCGGGAAATCCAACTGACCATCTGTTTCAGGATCGTAATTTTCGATTCCTGAGAAGGTAAACAGGTTTTTACCGGTTGCATAGATGGTCAGGTTCTTCATAAATATTTTGCCTGACCATTGTTTTGGCAGGGTGTATCCAAGGGTGATCTCCCTGATTTTTACATAACTGCCGTCGAGGTATGAAAGAGCGGTATTGTAATTGGTATTACCTGTTCCGGTGGAATAATAACGCGGATGATATGCTCCGGTGTTCTGGGGGGTCCAGGCATCAACATAAGGCCCGTTTTCAACCTCCATGTTGGCAGGCTTGTAACCCCTGTAAAAATCATATTGTATCATCTGGCCGATACGACCATAAACCATAAATGACAAACTAAGGTTTTTGTAACTGAGGTTATTGCTTATTCCGAAGGTAAATTTGGGTACCCTGCTGTAAATGACCCTGTCTTCATCATCAAATTCGCCGTCACCGTTCAGGTCATTCAGTTTGATATCTCCGGGCAGGTATCTGTTCGCGATCATAGGGATCAGGCCCCGTTCAATGGAATCGCCTGAGGCCAGCTGCTGGGCAACATATGCAAATTCATCCTGCAGGTCATTTATCTGATAGATCCCCTCATATTCATAATCATAATAAGCCTGTACAGGCTCCCCGATCCGGCGTATCCTGTTGGTACTGTATATTTCTTCGTCAGTGCCCCTGCTGAGTGATGTTATCTTATTCTTATTCATGGCAAAGTTCCAGTCTGTCGACCACTGGAAATTTCTGGATACGATATTCCTGGAATTGATGTAAATCTCTACACCGTTATTCTGTGTGCTGGCAATATTGGCCATAACCTGGGGATAAACCGATGTCAGCGGCAGCGGCGTGCTGTAAAGCAAATCTGAGGTTTTGGCTATATAATAGTCTACCAGACCATTGATCCTGTTATTGAAGAATCCGAAATCAAGCCCGATATCCCAGGTTTCAGTGGTTTCCCATCTGAGGTCTTCATTACCCAGTTTAAAAGGGAATAAGGTTGAATAGGTTGTCCCGTCGTCGAAGGAATAATAGATCAATTCATTTCCAACCTCGGTGACTGTCTGATAGGGTATGATGGCTGCATTACCTGATATGCCCCAGCTCAGACGTAACTTAAGATTGGAAACTACTTCGTTGTTCTTCAGGAAATTTTCCTGGTTGATACGCCAGCCAACGGATGCAGAGGGGAAATATCCCCATTTTTGACCTTCGGACAAAACCGATGATCCGTCTGCCCTCAGTGTGGCCTGGAAAAGGTATTTTTCACTGAACTTGTAATTGATCCTGCCAAAATATGAGAGCATTTGTTTGGCAGAATAAGAGCTCGTAGCCGACAGGTTGGCAGCCAGGAAACCGCTCCAGTCAAAGTATTCGGTCTTTGCAACTTCCTGATCTATACCCCTGAAAACATAATTTTCATCTGCATCTGCATAGACAGCGTTACCCAGCAAACCCTGAAACTCATGCATGCCAATTGCTTTGACATAGGTAAGCGTGTTTTCCCAGGTATAGGCCCACTTGGTCCGGTGATTAATTTCTGTAAGGGCACTTTTTAAGGCAACCCGTCTAAGGCTGGTGGGGCCCCGGTACAGTCCTGTCTTAATATCGCTCAGGTCAACGCCAAGATTGGTTTTAAGGGTTAATCCGTTGATTGGTTGCCAGCTAATGTAGGTTGTTCCGAACAGGCGGTTGGAAATGATCTGGTTGAGGAACGCTCCTTCCGGTTCATCCAGTAACGGATTTGGCTGAGCATAGGTATAGACGAGATCAGGGAACTCTGAGTATGTCCCGTCCTCGTTATAAAGGATACCTACGGGGCCTGTTTTCAAAGCCTGGTTAAAAATTCCGCCGTCTCTTCTATGGTGATCCTTGCGCGTATATAAAAGATCCACTCCTATTTGCACATTTCTGAAGAGATTATGATCCACTCCCAGTTTGAGGTTGTAGCGTTTCAGTTTATCATTCTTGAGTAATCCCCTGTCATTCATCAAACCCAGTGAAAAATTCAGGCTGGTCTTCTCTGTACCTGAGGTAATGCCCAGCTCATAATTTTCTGTTATGGTATTATGAAATATCATATCCAGGTAATCGAGGCTCACGCCTGAATCAACCAGCGCCCTGAAAGTCGGGTCAGTCTGTATCAGGTAATGGTGTTTATCAACACCGGCGGCAGACATCAACGAGTCTGCGGTAACTGTACCGAACACCGACCAGGGTTCAGGATTTGCTTCCGGATCCCAGTTAACAGAACCGGTATTTGCATTATAAATGGTCCTGAATCTGTATGCGGAGTATTCAGCGTCTGCTACCAGCCTTTCCACTCTTTTCTGAACAAATTCATCGGTGTTCTGGTAATGAGGCAGGAAAGTGGGAACATTATAAGATAAATATGAATTAAAGGTAATTTTTGAAACTCCCTGCTGTCCTTTTTTGGTCGTAATAATTATTACGCCGTTGGCTCCACGGGTTCCGTATATGGCGGTTGAAGAGGCATCTTTCAGGATTTCCATGGATTCAATATCCGACGGATTGATATCGATGGTTGACCCGTAAGGGATCCCGTCTACCAGAATAAGGGGTGAGTTGGTTGCATTAATAGAACGATCCCCTCTGAGCGTAACACTAAAGCTTGCACCGGCTTCTCCTGATCTTTGGTACATATCCAGTCCTGCCACTTTGCCCTGCATGACCTGGATCAGGTTCGAGGATTTGACTGCTTCAATGTCTTCCTGTTTCACAGAAGTGACTGCTCCTGTCAGATCACTTCGCTTCATGGTTCCGTAGCCAACCACCACCACTTCATCCAGTGCCTGCAGCTCAGGAACAAGCTGAACATCGATGGCAGTTCTGCCGGCCACATCAACTCTTTCGGAAAGGTAGCCAATAAATGAAAAAAGTAATACGGCATCTGAAGAGGGCACAGCCAATTCATAGACGCCGTCAAGGTTGGTTACCGTTCCCTGCTGTGTCCCATCGATAACCACATTTACACCTGGCAAAGGTTCTCCCGATTCGCCATCAAGAACCTTACCGGTTACTACAATTTCCTGTGCAGACAACTGTAAAACACAGAAAATAAATAATGGAATAAATAATAGTTTTTTCATAGTTTTTGGTTTACTGATTATAAATCATTTGCAGCTTATTTTTATTATAACTGAATTAATTATGAGAAGTGTATTTGTATAAAAGGCATTATGGGTGTCTGTATTCATTCTTTCTGATAGTACAATGCAATATTAAGTCAAGGTTAATAAAATAAAGGTACTTAAATTATCCGAATTAGGGTGACAAACTATCATAGTAACATAAGTGATTGTATATTAATACATCAATCCATTCCTTGCGCAATGGAACAAGCAGTCTCTCTTTTTTGTCAGTCATTCAAAACGATTTGTTAGCCGAAAATAATAAATAATGTCATAAAATCAATCATTTTTAACATTGATAATCCTCATGGGGTTGTGGGATCCGTTTTCAAATTTGTCACCAGGCACTGAATGGCGACATTCATGATGAATCCCGGCGAGCGCATTACTTTCAGTGAGCTCCGCTTCGCTCCGGTTCCCCGTAGCTTTGCTGCGGGGTAAGCGAGCAAAAAAA
>JAFGBD010000041.1 GCA_016933335.1 Bacteroidales bacterium
TTACTGTTTTTAATCTGCTTCATTTTTTGATTGTTAGAATGTCAGTAAAGCCAAAAGTACCTAAAATTCCTGGTATGATTAAATGATATGAAACGTACAGATCGGCTGACAAATCATATAAGACAGTCCCGCTTTATGATGAAACCTGTCGATCTGTCTGATAAATATAATATTAGAGCAGGGAAACCATCGGAATTGACTGTTAGTAAATACTTTTTTAAAACTCATTGCAAATTTTTATTATTATTCTTTGTAAATTGATAACAAAATAAAGAGATATGATAGTGACTTTTGTACATGTCTGGGTGAAAGATAATCATATTGACGATTTTATTAAAGCAACCATCGAAAATCATTATGAATCAGTCAGAGAACCTGGTAACCTGAGGTTTGATATTTTAAAAGATGCGGACAATGCTTCAAAATTTGTATTATATGAAGCATATGAATCTGAGGAGGCAGCTGCCTTTCACAAGAAAACGCCTCATTATCTAAAATGGCGTGAAACGGTTGCTGACTGGATGGCAAAACCACGTGAGGGAATAAAGCATATGATAATATGTCCGGAAGACAAATCAGAATGGTGAACGCATTTCATCTTTCAGGAATACCCCGGATTATATTCGGGCCAGGTACCTTGAAAAAACTGCCGGCTTTACTAAAAGAATTTGGTGATCAATATCTGATCATTACAGGCGCCACTTCATTTATGTCGGGCCACAGTGGCAGGATTCTTATGAATTCTCTGGAAGGTGGCAGTAACATCATATACAGGGGCAGGATTATAAAGGAACCTTCGCCTTCTGATGTTGATGATATTGTTAAGGAATACTCCGGCAAGGAAATTGACGCTGTGGTTGGTATAGGCGGTGGCAGTGTTCTGGATGCAGCAAAAGCTGTTTCGGCAATGCTTCGTATCGGAGGATCTGTCAGGGAATATATCGAAGGAGTTGGTACCAGAAAGCATCCGGGGATTAAGATTCCTTTTATTGCTGTACCTACTACTGCAGGTACAGGAAGTGAGTCAACCGAAAATGCCGTTCTTTCTGAAATCGGGACTAACGGATTTAAGCGTTCGCTGAGACATTACGGTCTGGTGCCGGATATTGCACTGGTTGATCCGGAACTCACAACAGGGTGTCCTCCGGAGATTACTTCCGCCAGCGGAATGGATGCCCTTACGCAACTGATTGAATCTTATATATCTGTAAATGCGAATACCTTTACTGATTCACTGGCAGAAGAAGCCATCAGGCTTATTATCACCAGCCTGCCAAAAGCCGTGAAAAACGGCAGTGATTTGAATGCCAGAAAGGCGCTGTCATATTCGGCAATGATCTCAGGAATCACGCTGGCAAATGCAGGTTTGGGAGTTGTCCATGGTTTTGCATCTTCTATCGGAGGTTGTATCGACATACCACACGGTGTATTGTGCGGTACATTGCTCGGTGCGGCAAACCGGATAATCCTGAATAACCTGTTAAACACTGATCCTGTCAATGCTGCGGTAATGAAGTATGCGAAAATCGGAATGTTTTTTACCGAAACAAAAAATCTGACCGAGGGTGAATATGCTGTCCGGTTTATTGAGTTGCTTGAAAAACTGGTCGAGGATCTGGATCTGCCACGTATTGGTAATTACGGATTAAAGACAGAAATGCTGGAGAATATTGCTGACATGACCAGCCAGAAGAACAATCCGGTTAAGCTGAGCAAAGATGAATTGCTGCAGATACTAAAAGCGAGAATATAAACAAGATACAACTTGAAAAGTATAACCGGAAAATGACATTTTCTTTGATGAATATCGTATTTTTATTAAAACTTATTGAAAACCATAACCGTATAACTATTAATTTTAAATGATTTTTTAATCCTGACAGATCATTAAAACGCCGTACCTTACGATGAGTCATAAAATACTGGTAGTTGACGATACAAGTATAAACAGGGAGCTTATTCTGAATATGCTGAAGACCTCTGAAACAGAGTATGATGTTCTGGAAGCATCAAACGGAAAGGAGGGATATGAAAGTGCAGTAAGCAATCTTCCCGATGTCATTCTTATGGACTTAAGAATGCCTGAGGTCGATGGCATTCAGGCAATAAGGATGCTTAAGCTGGATGAATCCACAAAAGAAATACCGGTTTTGGTACTGACTGCCTATAATTCTTCCGAGAACCTGAAGGAATCATTCGATGTCGGGGCATTCGATTTTATTACAAAACCTGTTGACAAGGATGAGTTGATTTCAAGAATTAACAAAGCATTAGGTGTTAATGAAAAAATCAGGGATATCCAGGGGAGGATAGCGGAATATGAAACCAAAAAGAATGATATTGAAAATATTGCCCTGATCAGTGGTAACAGCCAGAATTCTTTTATCCTGATCAGTCCTGATGGCGAGCTTGTATGGGCCAGTGACGGATTCATGAATTTCCACGGGATGACCCTGGAAGAATTCAGGTTAAAAAAAGGAAGTACCATATTCAGCCTTTGTCCTGATCATGAAATCATTTCACTGTTCAACCTTTGTGTTTCCAGAAAGCAACCGGTAGATTATTCGTCAAGAGTTACAGGCAATAAGGGAGAAGAAAAATGGCTCCAGACATTTATTTCTCCCATACTTAACGGCAGTGGCGGGGTTGACAGATTGATTGCAACTGAGATTGATATCACCTCATTGAAAAGGAAGGAAGAAGAGCTCAACCGACAGAATCAAAGGATGCAGGCTGTTATGCAGAATCTTGAAAAAGCAAACCAGCAGCTGGAAGAGCAAAAAAATGAAATCAACCGGCAAAAGCAGCTTATCCAGGAAGAACAAAACAAATCCGAAAAGCTGCTCCTGAATATCCTTCCCTTTGAGATCGCAAGACAGCTGAAAAGCAAGGGCAAAGCAGGCAGCCGTCAATATAAGACCGTTTCGGTATTGTTTGCTGATTTTAAAGGATTCTCAAAATACTCCAAGGAACTGGAGCCAAATGATCTGGTGAATATACTGGATAACTATTTCGCAAAATTTGACGAGATCATTGGCAGGCATTACCTTGAAAAGATCAAAACCATTGGTGATGCCTATATGTGTGCAGGCGGTTTACCCCTGAGGAATAAGAGTAATCCGTTTGATGCCGTTCTTGCCGGTCTCGAAATTCAGAATTACATGAACAAACTCAACGACAGCAAAGTTGTCAATAACCTTTCCATCTGGGAACTGAGGATCGGGGTTCATACAGGTCCTGTTATCGCGGGTGTAGTCGGTCGCCGTAAGTTTGCTTATGATATCTGGGGTGATACTGTGAATATTGCCAGCCGGATGGAACATGCCAGTCATGTCGGAATGGTCAATATTTCAGGTACTACTTATGATTTTGTGAAAGATTTTTTTGAGTGTGATTACAGGGGAAAGATTGAAGCAAAAAATATCGGGAAGGTTGATATGTACTTTGTTAACCGTTTAAAAACGGAATTCTCATCAGATGATAACGGTCTGATTCCCAATGAAGAGTTTATTAATCTGGTAAACAGGCTCTGATGTTAGTTATGTCTTTCCTCCAGGATCTTTGCGACATCTTCAATCCGGCATGATTTCATGCTGAGGAGGACCATCATATGATATAACAGATCTGCGGCTTCATTCAGAAACATCTCATCGTTCTGGTCTTTTGCCTCAATAATCAGCTCGACGGCTTCTTCACCCACCTTTTGGGCAATTTTATTGAGGCCTTTTTTAAATAACCTGGTTGTATAAGAATTATCAGGTAATTCAGATTTTCTCTGATCAATGATATCCTGCAGCTGTATTATAAAATCCAGGTTTTTTTTTAAAGTCATTTTTTTCGGGTTAAATGGTTTGAAATTTTATCATCCATATTATATACAATTTTTAAACCTGTTGTTTTTCCTTTACCCAGGGCATGTTATTTAACGGATTTCATAGAAACACTTTTCATGCTGCCTGAGTTGAAATCAGGGTATACTTCTAGATTCGCACCGGTATATTCCTGTTCTGAAGGTACTCCTTTAATTGAGGAACTGTAATTTCCCTGTAATGAAAGATGCTCGCAGCCAGTCCCGCATCGGCCTTTCCAACTGTGAACACTTCGGCAAAATGTTCCATATTACCGGCTCCGCCAGAAGCAATAACAGGTATGGAAAGACTTTCTGACAATCTGGCCGTTGCTTCGCACGCAAATCCGTTTTTGGTGCCATCGTGGTTCATTGAGGTGAACAGTATTTCACCGGCGCCTCTGTCCTGTACTTCCCTGGCCCATGAAAAAAGTTCTTTATCAGAAGGGATCCTGCCACCATTGATGAAAGCTGTCCAGTTCCCTTCTTTTTCATTCGCATCAATAGCTACAACCACGAACTGGCTTCCGAAATGAAGGGCCATCTGATCAACCAGTCCGGGATTCTTTATTGCGGCAGTATTGATGGAGACTTTATCAGCCCCTGCAGAAAGCAGGGCTTCGATATCTGATAAAGCTGAGACACCGCCACCGACAGTGAAAGGGATATTGATATTCTTTGCAATCCGCCTGACCAGCTCAACGAAAGTTTTTCTTCCTTCATGAGTTGCTGTGATATCAAGAAATACCAGTTCGTCTGCACCCTGGGCTGCATATACAGCTCCCATTTCTACAGGATCACCAACTTCCCTGATATTGATAAAATTGATTCCTTTCACTGTCTTCCCGTCTTTGACATCCAGACAGGGTATGATTCTTTTTGCGAGCATATAACCTGTTTTAAGAAATTATAAAAACTTTTTCAGATCGCTGTTTTATGAAATTACAAAAACTTTTTCAGATCGTTGATCGATATTCTTTTTTCATACAAAGCTTTACCTATTACAACAGCATCAATCCCTGATTCTTCCAGTTTTTCAATATCGGCGACTGCTGAAACCCCTCCACTGGCGATCAGATACAGGTCAGCAAAACCGAGTTTTATTCTTTGATAAAGTTCAACAGCAGGGCCCTTTAACATACCGTCTTTTGAAATATCGGTACATAACACTTTTTTTATTCCTGTATTTTTCCTGTCTGCAAGGTATTCAAAAAGGCCTGTATCTGTTTCTTCCGTCCAGCCCGAGATGGCAATTTTATCACCTTTCACATCAGCTCCAAGGATGATTCTCTCACTTCCGTATCTGGCTATCCAGGAACCCAGCATGGCCGGATTGGTAACAGCAATGCTGCCAACGGTTACCATCCTGGCTCCGTGGTCAAAAACCTTTTGTATGTCTGTGTCTGATTTGATGCCGCCGCCGAAGTCAATCTCCAGTTCAGTGGCGGAGGCAATAGCTGCAAGAACTTTCAGGTTGACTACCTGAGCGGCTTTGGCCCCGTCGAGATCAACCAGATGTAATCTTTTTATTCCGGCGTCATCAAATGCTCTGGCAACTTCAACGGGATTCTCATGATAGATTGTTCTTGATTTATAATTGCCTTGTTTAAGTCTTACACATTTGCCTCCTATAATATCGATTGCAGGTATGACATCAATCATGATCAGATTTTTAAAAAGTTATCCAGAATAGCAGAACCGGCTTTCCCGCTTTTCTCGGGATGAAACTGGGTTGCATGAAAATTATCTTTTTGCAGGGCAGCGCTGAAAGGGTGAATGTAATTGCAGAGCGCACTGGTATCATTTCCTGTTGAGACATAGTAACTGTGCACAAAATAAACATAGCTTTCTTCGCTGATGTTCGCGAAGATCTTTCCTTTCAGTTTATAAATGCTGTTCCATCCCATCTGTGGCACCTTGTTAATATTTTCTGTGCCTGTTTCAGGTGTAAATTTTCTTACATGCTCTTCAAAGATACCGATACAAGGGGTGTCATTTTCATCGGAATGCCTGCACATCAGTTGCATTCCCAGGCATATGCCAAGAACCGGTTGCTTTAATTCCTTGATCAGTATATCAAGTTTCTCTTTTTTCAGAAAATTCATGGTTGTACTGGCCTCTCCCACACCGGGGAATATTACCTTGTCTGCAGTCCTGATTGATTCATGATCGTTTGTGATGACAGCTCTGATACCGAGTCTTTGCAGGGCATAATCAACTGACATAATATTTCCGGCGTTATATTTGATGATGGCTACTCTCATTTTAACCAGCGAAAAACAATTGTCCTGTTCTGTTTTCCTGATTCACATTTTAATTGCCGTGATGAATTAAAATGTTTACCGTCTTTTGATCTGATAAAGTCATTCTTAAATATTATAACGAGCCCTTCGTTGAAGGAAGGTTAAAATTAAAAATATCCTTTCTTACGGCCATTTTAATGGCTCTTCCGAGCGCTTTGAAGATGGCTTCAATCTTATGGTGTTCATTTTTCCCTTCAGCTTTGATGTTCAGGTTGCATCTGGCAGTGTCAGAAAACGATTTGAAAAAGTGCATGAACATTTCAGCAGGCATGTCACCGATTCTTTCACGTTTGAAGTCGGCATCCCATACAAGCCAGCTCCTGCCGGAGAAATCAATGACAACCTGTGCCAGGCAATCATCCATGGGAAGAACAAATCCGTATCTTTCAATGCCCTTTTTGTCACCAAGGGCCTTAAAAAAGGCTTCTCCCAGGGCAAGGGCTGTGTCTTCAATAGTGTGGTGTTCGTCAACATTAAGATCACCCTTAACCTGAATGGTAATGTCTGTATCAGAATGCCGGGCGATCTGTTCAAGCATATGATCAAAAAAACCCAGTCCCGTTGAAATATCTGATTTTCCGGTTCCGTTAATGACAAGTTTAACACTGACATCTGTTTCACCTGTCTTTCGTCTGACGCTGGCCGTCCTGTCACCTTCAGAGATATATGCGTATATTGCATCCCAGTCGTCGGATACAAGAACGCACTGATCTTCAAGTCCTTCCCTGGTTAATATATCTATACTGCTGACAGGAGCAAAAAATATGGCTTTTGCACCCAGGTTCTTTGCGAGCCGGATATCTGTCAGACGATCACCAATGACAAAAGATCCGGACAGATCATATTTATGCTTGTTCATATACTTTCTCAGAAGGCCTGTCTGTGGCTTTCTGCCGGGAGAGTTGTCTCCCGGAAAGCTTTTATCAACCAGGATATCATCGAAAACAATGTTTTCATTTTCAAAACATTTGAGCATCTTATGCTGTACAGTCTCATACTTTTCAATTGGAAAGGATGGTGTACCAAGTCCGTCCTGATTGGTTACGATAACAAGTTCATAATCAAGGTAACGGCGAATATAATACAGGTTTCTGAAGACTTTCGGAATGAATTCCAGTTTTTCAAGAGAATCAACCTGAAAATCCTCAGCAGGTTCATGTATTAAGGTTCCGTCCCTGTCAAGAAATATTACTTTTTTCATCTGTTTGTTGTTTTACATGATCAGAAACCTGTCTCTTCAACAGTCACGATACTGATCCAAAAAACCGGGTCTTATTTCAGTTCACTACAAAATTAATCTTCATTTATAAATTTCTTTATACAACAGCATGACAATACTTCAATATATCCAGAAAACCATCCGGTAAAGTCAGTCAGCAATATATATCAGTCCATTTTTTCCAGGGCTTTTAATAATAAATCATTCTCCTCCGCTGTTCCGACCGTAAACCGCAGACATCCGTCGCAAAGACTGACTTTTGACCGGTCTCTTACTATTATTTTTTTATTCTTCAGGTATTCATATATTGTTCCAGGATTTTTAACCTTAACCAGTATAAAGTTGGCATCAGAAGGAAAAACTCTAATAATACAAGGAATTTTTGTCAACTCCTTTGAGATCCTCTCCCTTTCATTAATTATTTCTTCCAGCCACCTGTCTTTTGCCTGTTTGTTTTTAACAAGGGCCTCAAGTGCAATGGCTAACGCAGGCCGGTTAACATTATACGGATACTTGATCTTATTCATAACAGCTATTACCCTGCTGTCTGCAAAGCACATACCCAGCCTGATCCCGGCCAGACCCCATGCTTTGCTGAAAGTCTGCAGGATGACCAGATTCTGGTATTCAGGCAATTTATTCAGAAATCCCCGGTGTCTTGAAAAATCAATATATGCTTCATCAAGCACCACCAGACCTTCAAAACTGTCAATGATCTTCATAACGTCATTTTCCCTGAAGCTGTTTGAGGTAGGATTGTTGGGTGAACATAAGAATAAAAGTTTTGTATGCTTGTTAACCATTTTCAGCATGGCACTTACATCAAGCTGGAAATCACCGGTAAGCAAAATCCTGTTGAATTTCACTTCGTTGATATCAGCGCACACTTTGTACATGCCGTAGGTGGGATCGATGGAAAGAATATTATCCGTGACGGGCTGACAAAAGGCCCTTATAAGCAGATCAATGGCTTCATCGCTTCCGTTTCCGAGAAAAATATGGTCTGTTGATACATCTTTTATCTTTGCTATCTCATTTTTAAGCTTGAGCTGCAACGGATCGGGGTAGCGATTAAACGGAGCATTATTCGGATTCTCATTGGCATCCAGAAATATGGCACCGGTCCCTGAATATTCACTTCGGGCCGATGAATATGGCTGCAGGTTTTTGATATTGTTCCTTTGCAACTTTTCTATATCTGTTTTTTTCATAGCGGCTGGTTCTGTTTTAGACGGATCTGTACTGCCTTTTTATGAGCAATGAGCGCTTCTGCCTCTGCCATTATTTCAATGGCCGTACCGATGCTTTTTAAGCCCTCCCTCGTTATTTTCTGGAAAGTGATTTTTTTGACATAATTATCAAGATTGACACCGTTATATGCTTTTGCATGGCCATAGGTAGGCAGGGTATGATTTGTTCCTGATGCATAATCGCCTGCACTTTCAGGCGTATAGTTGCCTAAAAAAACACTGCCGGCATTTTTTATTCTTTTGGCAACTGTTTCTGCATCCTTTGTTGAAATGATAAGGTGCTCCGGCGCATAATCATTGATCATCTCAATCATTTCATCCATGGTGTTTAATAAAATGATCCTGCTGTTCTCAAGCGCCTTGCCGGCAAATTCTTTTCTCGGTAACAAGGGCAGCTGTTTCTCAAGCTCTTTCCTGACATCCTTTATTAATTTTTCTTCATTGGTAACAAGGATGACCTGGCTGTCAGTCCCGTGTTCGGCCTGTGAAAGCAGATCGGATGCAACAAAGGCAGGGATGGCACTGCTGTCGGCGATGACTGCAAGTTCGGAAGGACCTGCCGGCAGGTCAACGGCTGCATCTCCCTGTGCTATCAATTGCTTTGCTGCGGTGACATACTGATTGCCCGGGCCAAAAATCTTATAGACACGCGGGACGGATTCCGTTCCGTAAGCCATTGCTCCGATGGCCTGAGCTCCGCCCAGTCTGAATACTCTTGAAACACCTGTGATCTTTGCTGCGAAAAGAATGGCAGGATTGATGCTTCCGGTTGTATCCGGAGGGGTACAAAGGATGATCTCACTGCAACCGGCAATCCTGGCAGGAATTGCAAGCATTAAGACTGTTGAAAACAAAGGCGCCGTTCCTCCCGGAACATATAATCCGACTTTTTCAATGGGCACACTCTTTTGCCAGCATAATACACCGGGCCGGACTTCAAGCTTTTGCACGGTACTTTTCTGAATGCTGTGAAATTTTTCAATATTACCTGCTGCAAAAATGATGGCCTGCTTTAGTTCATCATCTGTCTTTTCAGCTGCAGCCATTATTTCATCATGCTCCATCTCTAATTTCATCAGAGATACCCTGTCGAATTTTTTAGTGTAGTCAAACAGGGCTTCATCTCCGCAGTTTTTAACATCTTCCAGAATTTTACGGACCTTTGGCACCAATGACCTGATATCCTGTAATGGTCTTCTCAGGAGCGCCGGCCATTCTTTTTTATCCGGATTTCTGCATACCATCATAACTGTCATGAATTAAATTGTTAAACTATCATTTTTTCAATCGGGATAACAAGGATACCCTGAGCGCCAAGTTCTTTCAGTTTCTGTATGATATCCCAGAAATCGTTTTCATTGACCACCGAATGCAATGAACTCCAGCCTTTTTCCGCAAGCGGCATGATGGTCGGACTCTTCATTCCGGGCAATAAGGCTGTTATTTTTTCCAGACTTTCATTGGGGGCATTCAATAGGATGTATTTGTTGTTCCCTGCATTCAATACCGCGTGAATTCTGAACAGCAGCTGGTCAAGGATGTGTTTTTTAGGTCCGGATATATCCCTGCTGGCAATGATAACTGCCTCAGACCGGAGTACGACTTCAACTTCTTTCAGCCTGTTACTGATCAGCGTACTGCCTGAACTTACAATATCGAATATGGCATCTGCCAGTCCGATACCCGGAGCTATTTCCACCGAGCCGCTAATTTCATGGATTTCTGCACCAATTTTATTTTCGGTCAGGAATTTCTGAAGGATCTTTGGATAAGAGGTTGCTATTTTCCTGCCGTTAAAAAAAGACAATCCATTATATTCCATTGATTGCGGAATGGCAAGCGACAGCCTGCACTTTGCAAAACCCGGTCTGTCAATGATATCAACTGGTTTTTGCTTTTCCATAACTTCATTTTCTCCGACGATGCCAATATCTGCCACATTATCAGCTACATACTGAGGTATATCATCATCCCTGAGAAACAGCACTTCAACGGGGAAATTCTGTCCGGCAGATACCAGTTTAAGCTTACCTTCCTGGGTGAGCCTGATGCCGCTTTCTTTAATGAGTGTCATTGATTTTTCGCTCAATCTGCCTGATTTCTGTACTGCAATTTTTAAGTTTCCGGAATCCATTTTCAACATATTAGATCAAAAAAAAAGGTTTGCAGTATTTTGCAAACCTTTGTTAATAATATCCTGATTTTGCACATACCACATCTCTTACAGCATAACTGCATGATGATGATGAATATGTACTGATGGTATTAACATAATCCAGTTTTGAAGATGCAATATTATATATAATTTGTCAGAAAATCAAACAAACGAACATGATATGAAAAATAATCAGAATCACCTGTTACTTCATGGAGCAGTTTCATCCCGTTCATGATAACTTCATTTGGATAATCCCACCGGTTATATGAACCCAGACGACCATCGACACCGTCATTTTTTGTTAATCCGGCATCGGGTGGTATTCTGCCGGTTGGTTATGATTATTTCTATAATTCTTTTAAAATCTTGTTTTTGGATGATTTGTTCAGATCATCGTAAAAAGTATTCATTATTTCACAGAGCGCCTTAAGCTCTTTCGTATCGCCGGCATGAATCTTATTATGTCCACGTTTATCAAGCCTGTCAATGATAAAACTTACCGAAAGATTTGCCGGATCAATGGCTGGCTGATATGCCAGTTCCTTGACATTTTTCGTTGTGGTTTCAGAAAGAATTTCGGCCTCCTGTAATTCATATATGATCTCCCGTACCAGCCTGACCGGTATATCCAGCGCCTCGGCTATTTCACTGGCTGTTTGTGCAGGGATGGCATTTGTGAAATTTTTAATGATATGGTGTGAGATCAGTAAGCTTAACAGTCTTCGGTTATAACTGCTGATATGCATGGTATCGGTTTCGAATTCATAATTTTCCACATTCTGGGAAGCAAAAGATATTTCAGCACCCAGAAGGACGATAAGCCAGCTGTATTGCAGCCATATCAAAAAAAGAGGAAGAGCCGCAAAACTCCCGTAAATAGCACCGTAACCTGATAGAAAAACCTGGAATTTAACATAGGCCCATTGCCAGGCATGAAACAGGGTTCCGGCAATAATACCTCCGATAAATGCTGATCCGAATTTGACCTTTGTATTGGGCATGATGATATAAAGCAGTGTAAAAACGAACCATATGATTGAAAAAGACAGAAACCATACAAAGAATTTGATAACCGGGCCGATATAGGAGATGATAAAAGCATTATTAAAATAGTCATTGATCTGTGAAACAGTAAATCCGCTGGATAGAAAAATGAGAATCGGGGCAATCACAATCAATGAGATATAATCACTGAGCTTTCTTGAAAGTCCCCTGGATTTTTTTATCTGCCAGATATTATTGAATGAGCTTTCGATGTTACCCAGAAGGTTCATTACCGTCCATATCAGTATAACCAGTCCGGTTCCTGCAATAAATCCTCCTTTCACATTGGCCAGCATTTTATCGGCAAAAGTCATTACCTCCTTTAATACTGCCTGCTGACCGGAAAGATTCTGTTCAAGTGTTGATTTCAGGTATTCCTGAAATCCAAATCCTTTGGCGATGCCAAAGATCATGGCAAGCACCGGAACAATGGACAGCAATGTATAAAAGGTAAGTGCCGAAGCCCTTAGTTGCACGTTGTCTTTTGCAAAACCCCTTGAGGCGAGGATGAAGATTCTGATATGCTGTATGATCCACCTGAAGCCCCGGTGCTTGCCCTTCAGCGATAAGTGCCAGATATCTTTATGCAGAAATTCACGGATTTTTTTAAACATGATCGTTTCAATTAGGTTTGGTTTATGAGCAATTGTTAATGAACTGATTTTGAATTTTAAAATAAAAGTATTTAATTTATTCTTACGATAAATGTACAAATTAGTTCCTGATTCAGTTCAAATGAGTATTCAAAACAGGAAAATATTGATTGTTGAAGATGACGAAATGAATTTCATCTATCTCAGTCAGATTTTTAAGATTGCCAAAATTACCATTGTTCGTGCAAAAACAGGTTATGAGGCTATTGATATAACCATGCATGATCCTGAGATTGATTTGATATTAATGGATATACAGTTGCCTGATATCAGTGGCATTGAGGTTACAGAAAAAATAAGAAACTTCAACAGACACCTTCCGATCATTGCACAAACCGCCACCAAAAGTGATCATGAAAGGGATGCCATCCTGAATGCCGGGTGCACAGATTTTCTGGTGAAGCCATTCAAGATGGATGAACTTCTTGCAAAAATCAGAGAATACCTGTCCTGAAACTCCTTCCGGATGAAAATCCAAACAAACCATCTGAAAATTATAACCGGAAATTGAAATTTATTCTATTTTACTTCTAATTCTCTTTCAGACAATAACTTATAGTAGTATCTGCCTGGTTTAACCAAACCATCTGAAAATTCAGGTCTGCCACAGGGAAACTAACACATTTTCAGGCCATTATTTATCATTTATTTTGTTTATAAAAATGGAATGCCTGGTGAGAGATAACCATTCAGTGAAGCATAGATGAAAAATTTGACTTATCAACAGGTTTACAACACACACACACATTTTTAACCATTCACCAGTCAAAATCATCAGGTATTCCTTTTAAGAACAGAAATTATTTAATCTTCTATGATTAAAATAATGATAAATCTAATTATTAAAAACCTAAAGTCGAATCTATGAAGAAAATTAATTGTCTGCTTGTTTTGATTGCGACATTCGTGTTCCATGCCTCATGGGCCCAGACAAGGCTTGTTACAGGCAAAGTAACAGGTGCAGAGGATAATACTGCCCTGCCGGGTGTCACAATTGTGGTAAAAGGTACAACTGTGGGTGCTATTACAAATATCGATGGTGCCTATCAGCTGGAGGTACCTGAGGGTTCTGAAATCCTGGAGTTTTCGTTTGTAGGGATGAAAACACAGGAAGTATCTGTTGACAACCGGTCAGTCATCGATGTCGTGCTGGAACCGGAGCTTGTCGGACTGGAAGAAGTGGTTGTCACTGCACTTGGAATTGAGCGTAAAACAAAAGCGCTTGGATATGCCACCCAGTCTGTTTCAGGTGATGAGCTTACCAATTCAGGTGAAGTGAACATTGTCCAGTCGCTGTCGGCAAAAGCAGCCGGTGTTCAGGTTGTCTCAACGGCAGGTACTCCCGGTGCTTCCAGTAAAATCCTGATCCGGGGCAATGCAACATTCACCGGTGAAAATCAACCACTTATCGTGGTGGATGGAATACCGATAGATAACCGGACAATGACCTCCCAGGCTGATGATTATCCGTTTAATCCGAATCTTCAGGGCACGAACGATGCGAACCGTGCCATTGATATCGATCCTGAAGATATCGAATCGGTTACCATTCTTAAAGGACCTGCAGCTGCTGCCTTGTATGGTGTCCGCGCAGGGACCGGAGCAATCATCTATACCACCAAGAGAGGCAAATCAGGCGGTATTAGGGCTACATACAGCTATAAGCTCGACATCAGCCAGGTAAACAAGCTTCCTTCAAAACAGAAAAAGTATGCCAGCGGTACGGGCGGAGGTGACTGGGACTTCGTAAACAATGTCTCTACGCAGGATGATGCGGAATACGATATGCTTGATTTTGGTCCGGATATGCTTTTTAATACTGATGATGATGTCTCCTGGGGTACATCCTACAGCTGGGGTCCGCGGATATCGGATCTGGGCATCCCGGTATACGATGTTGTGGATGATTTCTTCCAGACAGCCTATTCTCACACACACAATGCATCGTTCAGCGGGGGTTCTGAGAACACTACCTTCCGGCTGTCAATCGGAAGAACCGATCAGACCGGGATTATCCCCAACAGCAGCTTTGACAGAACATCCTTCAGGCTTACGTCAGATCACAAGTTCAGCAAGAAGCTCAGTGTTGGCGGAACCGTCAGTTATGTGAATTCCGGAGGTAACAAAATACAGAACGGAAGCAACCTTGCCGGGACGATGTTAACGTTATTCCGCTGCCCTGCCAACTTCAATCCGAACGACGATGAATACGGCTATAAATACCCGACCGGACAGCAAAGGCAATACTACTATCTTTATGATAATCCGTATTTTTCTGCCTATGAATGTCCGACAACAGATGATGTGAACCGTATCATCGGCAATATGTCTTTAACCTATGAACCGTTTGACTGGTTGAAAGCAGATTACCGGCTTGGAGTAGACCAGTATTCTGATCAGCGGAAATCGATACTTGCAACCGGTTCGTGGCAGGCTACAGATATATCAGGAGAAATCTTTGAAAACATCAAAAGAAACCAGGAAATATATTCAGATTTGCTGGTAACATTAAGTCATCGTTTCGGGGAGAAGTTCAGTTCATCACTGACAGTAGGAAATAACCTGAACCACAGGCACTATGAGGATCTGTTCGGAAGAGGCCGGCAACTGGGTGTTCCTGAGTTTTATAACCTTGGCAATGCATCGGAGTTATATTCCGATGAAACGACTGTTTACATAAGGACTGCTGCTTTGTTTTATGATGTAAACCTGGACTACGGCAGTATGATCTTCCTGAATACAACCGGAAGAAATGAATGGGCTTCGACCTTTGGTTCAAACAAGAATAATTTCTTCTATCCTTCTGTGAGCCTTTCATTCCTTTTCAGTGAATTATTGCCGGCTGACAACATATTATCCCTTGGTAAGATAAGATTGTCATATGCACAGGCTGGTATCAATGCTCCGGTATACAGCTCCAGGACATATTATTCAGCGCCATTCATGACCGACGGATTTACCAATGGATTTGCTTATCCTTACATGGGATTGAGTGGTCTGGGTTACAGCAATGTGATGGGAAATCCGGATCTGGGACCCGAAAGGGTAACAGGCATGGAAGCTGGATTGGACCTGCGCTTTTTCAATGGCAGGTTAAATCTTGATTTGACATTGTATGACCAGCTGACCACCGATATTCTGGTCCGGCGTCCGATACCATCAACATCAGGTTTCCGTTCCGTGGAATCCAACTCGGGTGAAATGTCCAATAAAGGTATTGAACTGATGCTGGGTGGATCGCCGGTCAGAACAACTGCGTTTCAGTGGGATATCACTGCCAATTTTTCAAAGAATAAAAGTGAAGTGCTGAAACTGGCTGAGGGAGTAGATGAGGTACAAATAGCATCTGCATTTACAGATATCGGTTCGTATGCCATTGTCGGCCAGTCGTATGGAGCATTTTACGGAACACTGTGGGAAAGGACTCCTGAAGGTGACCTGATCATCGGTGATAACGGTTTGCCCATTGAACAGCTTGAAACAGGTGGTATTGGTGACCCGTTTCCGGACTGGCTTGCCAATTTGCGCAACACATTTACATTTAAGGGGCTCTCAGTAACTGCATTGCTGGATGTCCGTCACGGTGGTGACGTTTATGCCGGCACCTGGGCACGGCTGAACCGTCAGGGAACTACCGAAGAAAGTGCAGATCGTGAACGTACCTTTCTCATTGAAGGTGTGATGGCACAATATGACGGAGAAGGAAATCTGGAGTATGACGAAAACGGCAAGGCCATGTATACCAGCGAGCGGAATACTACCGAGGTATCGGCAGTTGACTACTGGTGGAATTTTAAAGGTGACTTCGCTACAGCTGAAGAAATTGTAACCGATGGCTCATGGATACGTCTGCGTGAGGTGGGTGTTTCCTATTCCCTGAAGCTTAAAGGAAGAATACCTTTGTTGCGTTCAGTGGATCTTTCCTTCACAGGAAGAAATCTCTGGCTGAAAACCGATTATCCGGGTGTCGATCCTGAGACCAGTCTGACCGGAGCAGGAGGTGATCCCGAAGCATCAGGAGGAGCTTTGACAGGCCTTGATTATTTCAATAACCCGAGCAGTAAATCCTTTATCTTCGGTGCAAAATTCTACTTCTAGATTTAAGGAATACATTGAATGATAAGGATTCAATATGATTTGACAAATGTGTCCGGGAATAAAATAATGATATCAATGTAAATTATATAAATCAATCAATTATGAAAAAGAAGACATTAATTATATTACTACCGGCTTTGCTTCTGATGTTCAGCTGCGAGAGCTTTATTGAAGGATGGGATGAATCTCCGAATTCTCCCACGGAAGCAACACCGGCTTTGCTTTTAACCAACTCCGAAGTGTCGACATTTGCTGCGTTTACAGGACAAAATGCTCGAACTGCAGCTATACTGACGCAACAATGCACCGGAGTCACAGACCAGATGTTCGATGACATTCAGAATTATAACATCCTTGAAGGTGTCATTGACAATGAGTGGCAGCATATATATGAAACCAGCCTGCAAACCACACATACCATTGTAAAGGATTATTCGGAAACCCATCCGTACTATGCCGGCATTGCCAAAGTTCTGATGGCAATGAACCTGGGACTGGCGACCGATTACTGGGGTGATGTTCCCTTCAGGGAAGCATTGAGCGGACTGGATGGTGAAGAATATTACTATCCTCACTTTGATCTCCAGCAACAGGTTATCCAGGATATCCAGACCATGCTGGATGAAGCCATTACCCTGCTTTCGGGCAGTCCATCCGCCAATGAGACATCCCCGGCCTTTGATGATATAATTTTCGGGGGTGATACCGATGCATGGATCATCACAGCCTGGATGCTGAAAGCGCGCAATGCCATTCATCTGACAAAGCGTGATGCAAATGGTGCGGCCACCAGTGCCATGAGTTATCTGAACAGTGCATATACAGCCGGTCTGGATGGTTCGGATGATGACTGCAATGCTTACTGTGACGGTTCGGGTAATGCACAGAACCAGTGGTGGGCATTTGAAACAAACCGGGGAGGTTATATGAGAATGGGTGAGTTTTTTATCAACCTGATGAAGGATAAAAGTGACCCGCGCCTTACTTTATTTGCCCTGGATGTGGGTGGCGATTATTTTGGTGCCCCGATGGGGGAAAGAAACCCGAACGATTATTCATATGTGGGAACGTATTACAACCAGAATGATGCAACCCTGCCTTTGATTACTTATGTTGAGGCAAAGTTCATCGAGGCAGAAGCCCAGTTCAGGCTAGGGCACCAGGATGAAGCAGCAACAGCATACAATGAAGCGGTTACTGCCTCCGTTGAAAAAGTAACAGGCGAAGCCATTCCAGGTTCATACAGAACCGCTGAAGCGAGCGAAACAGGGGCTACCGTCACACTGGAGAAGATCATGACACAAAAGTACATTGCATTGTTTACCCAGCCTGAAGTATGGACTGACTGGAGAAGAACCGATATTCCGCAGCTTCAGCCATATGCCGATGCAACAGGTGTGAGCAGTATTCCACGCAGGTTCCCTATTGCCCAGAGCGAGCGGATTAACAATCCGAATGCTCCGCCACAGTATGCTATTACAACAAGAGTCTGGTGGGATGAGTAATTGTATCCTGTTATCTGAATAATAAGAATTCTGTGGTCTCTTGCAGGTGAACGTCACTTCATGAGACCACAGCGTATATTCCTCATGATTTTGTTCATAAGCGTACACATATTGTTCAGATACGTACATTAATCTTTGAAATCCAAACCTGTTCTTTTTGTATCTTAGATACTATTAGTCAATTATATAGGGACTTTGGCACATAATATGATAAAAATCATATTCAGAATTCATATGTTTTCCTGAATTCTTTAACCTTAACTGGCTTAATGATGACTAAATGCCTGTATTATTTATTCGTCATTTTGTCTTTATCCAGCATTCACCGAACGGTATTACCGGCTGAAAGCACAGGGATTGACAGTCTTTTATCTGTACTTGGGAGATCAGAGAAAGATACCGGAAAGGTTTTTTTACTCATTGATATTGCCGGTGAACTGATCAGTAACAATCCTGCAGAAGCCATTGCTTATTCAAAAAAGGCTCTCAGGCTTTCAGTTAAGCTTCAATACAGGCCTGGAACAGCTGAAGCTTATAACATGCTGGGTTCCTGTTATTACCAGGTAAGTGATTTTGAGAATGCCATCCAAAGCTTTATATCGGCAAAAGAAATCTACCATGAACTTGAGGACAAAGAAGGAGTGGCCATCATCTGTAACAATATCGCCGGCGTCAGACTAAAGCTGGGATATTATAAAGAAGCCCTGAAGAACTTCATTGAAGCAGCCGGGACTTTTGACGATATCGGTGATCAGTATGGTGCTGCATCTATATATAATAATATTGCCATTATATGCCGAAAACAAAATAATCCCAATGAATCACTCGAGTACTTTCAACAGGCACTCAGACTAAGCCAGGAACTGAATGATACAGGGCTGGCTTCAGGTATTTTACACAACATCGGTTCTGTACTGCAAGACCTAAACAGGAATGGTGAAGCACTCCGGTACCTGAATAAGGCATATCGTTTGAGAATTGAGCATCATGATGAATATGGTGCTGCAAAATCTGCCAAAGGACTGGGTACGGTATATCTCAATATGGGTGATGAAGAAAGAGCACTTCATTATCTGTTACTGGCTTCGGAATATAGTAACAGAACAGGGGACTTACATGGTCTGGCCGATTGCCTGAACAAAATAGGCGTCATCTGTTTTAACCAGGGAAAATATGAAGCATCGCGGAATAATTTTGAGAAGAGTTTCAAAATGGGGAAAAAGCTCGGATCAATACCGATACAGCAGTTTGCAATGAGCTGGATTTCCAGTATTGATTCGGTCAACGGAGATCCGGCCGGTGCACTGACCCATTATAAAATTTATAAATTATTGAGTGACAGCCTGCTTAATGATACCAAGAATCTCGAATTGACAGAAATGAGGCTGAACTACGAAAAAGAAAAACTGGAAAAGGAAAAACAGCTAACATTGTTATCGGTTAAAAATTCATTACAGGAAAGCAGACTTAAAAAGACCAGATATCTGATTTTTATTCTGTTGCTGGGTTGCTTGTTTATGATCGTCATAGGCATTACTATCATCCAGAGGCGTAAGCTGAGGACGCAGAAGAAAATCTTTGAGCTTGAGCTGGATAGCCTGAGACAGCAGATGGACCCTCACTTTTTATTCAACAGTCTGAATTCCGTTCAATCACTTCTTATTGAGGGGGACAAGGCAACATCAAACAGCTGCCTGTGTAAGCTGGCCAGGCTAATGAGACTGATGCTGGAAGGAGAACAGGAAAAAACGGTTACTTTGCAGAATGAAATTGAGTTTCTTTCCTATTATATGGATCTGATGAGCATTAGATTCAAAGGCAAATTCACTTATTCCATTATTGTTGATGATGATATTGATCTACAGAATTACAAGATCCCTTCTCTTCTTTTACAACCATATGTTGAGAATTCTATTTATCACGGGTTGAGGAATAAAAAGGGAAAAGGAAATATCAGCATTGAGTTTAAGATGCAAAACAATCATCTGCACTGCAGCATTGAAGATAATGGAGTTGGCAGACATGCAGCATCTGAATATAAAGAGCATTCCGGTTTGATCCCGTATAAGTCTTACAGCACCAGAATAAATGAAAACAGATTTCGGTTATTGAATTCCATATACGGTAAAGAGATGGGAGTTAAATTCGTTGATCTGACGGATAATTCTGATAAACCCGCTGGTACAAGGGTTGAACTTGATTTGCCGGTATTAATGTATCAGAACTAATGAATCAGATAAATGATGAAATCAACATAAATGCAAAAGCCTCATGAAAACAATATATGAACATAACTTTATATTTATGAAAACGGATTATTTAAATAAAATTGAAAAACTGGATACAGGCGAAATGGCAAAGATTCGTGGTGGAGCCGAAAAGCCAAGGGTTGAAGAGGATATCATTATTATCAATAGAAAGCGCAGATTTTTTTAAGGTGAATAGATTTTTCATTGTCTTTGTTGCATAAATTCTTTACATCCTTATAAGCCATGCTGAATACCCTTATCGTTGATGACGAGACTGATGCAGTGAAAAACCTCGAAAAGATCATCCGGGATTATTGTCCGAATGTAAATGTCGTTGCTACGGCTAACACGGTAAGTGATGCCTTGATTGAGATAGAGCACAAACACCCTGATTTGATATTGCTTGATATAGAGTTACAGGATGGCACAGGTTTTGACATCCTGGAAAAAAGCCGGCACAGAAATTTTGAAGTGATATTTGTTACAGCTTTCAATCAGTATGCCATCCGGGCTTTTAAACACAGTGCTACCGACTATATTCTCAAACCGGTTGACATCACGGAACTTAAAGATGCAATTACCAGGGTATCCAGGAACAGATCAGAAAAAAGTGTGGGTAATTTCAGCATTCTGCTCGATAACCTGAAATCTGAATCGCCCCGCAAACTTGCAATTCCAACGCTTCAGGGATACGAATATATTCTGGTAGACAATATTGTCCGGATTGAGGCTGAACGCAGTTATTGTGTCATCTTTTTGCTTGATAAACGGAAGATTATGGTATCCAGGTGCATGAATGATTATCAGAAAATTCTGGATGAGCGCAAGTTCTTCCGTGCTCATAACTCACATCTTATTAACCTGCAACATGTAAAAATGTATGTAAAACGCGATGGCGGACATATTGAAATGGTTGACGGGTCTATAGTTCCATTGGCAAGACGAAAAAAAGACTTCTTCATTGAAGCAATGAATATCTATATGACATGAAGCCGCTATCCGGCAGCATCATTCATCAGTTTCCGGTTCAAAGGTTTGATGTAAAACGAGATCTAAACGATTTTCCTCCCTGCCGGATCCCAAAATACTTTTCTTTTCTCCCGGTATGCTTTGGTTGCCATATGGCATGCAATGGTCGTCTCAAATCCTTTTTCAATATCACAGCTGGGTCTCCCTCCGAACCTTATACAGTCAAGCCATTCTTTCAGATGCAGATATGATACGTCGGTTTTTTCCCCGTTTTTCAGTGTATATGTCAGGCCCTTACCGGCATAGTACTGCTCGGTGGGAGATGTAAAAGCATCGGTTTCGCCTGTATCCTGCCGGTACTCATATAAGACCTCACCGGGTATGATCTTTTTACTTTTAATATAATCTGCATATTGTTCAGATTCACGGTCGATGGTGAGTCTCAGGTTATTGCCCACTTCAATGGAACCATCGTTTCCCATAAATACCCGTCCCCTGTCCCTGTTTGATGCCAGGGTAGCGCTATACAGGAAATTGACCTGTTTTTCCGGGAAGTCACACACAACATTGAATATATCAGGTGTTTCACGTTTTCCCTCATAAAAGTAAATCCCTCCTTCTGCCACAACAGAGTGGGGGATACCAAGGTTCATCATCTGGTTGGCGGCGTCATATTCGTGCGACATCAGCTGGCCGGAGATACCGGTTGAATAATCCCAGTAAAGCGACCAGTTGTAAAAACGTTCAATGTCAAATGGTATTTTCGGGCATGAGCCAAGATACAAATCCCATCTGATGCTCTTCGGATCGCCGGGCTTTGGTCTGCCGTCTTTATCCAGATGCCTTATCCATGCGCTGTCTTCGGAGTTACGGTTTGAGCCGGATTCAATAAGCGTTACCTTGCCGATCTTGTTTTTCTGTATTAATTGCTTTGCCCTCGGGAAACAATCATTTTGCAGATACTGGTGACCTACCTGGAAAACCTGTTGGTTATTTTTCACCACATCATGCAGCTCAACTGCTTCTTCTTCTTTGTTGGTCATGCATTTTTCACAATATACATGCTTACCGGCCTTTATTGCGTCTATGGCAATGGGACCATGCCAGAAATCCGGGGTGGAAATGATGACAGCATCCACATTTTTATCCTCAAGCAGTTTTCGGTAGTCTTTATAACCTTTGGCAGGTTTTCCTGTATGCGACTGGTCCTGCCTCCTGTAAGTTGATATTTCCATACCTTTTTGCAGATGCAGGTCAAAGACATCACAGATCGCCGTGATTTCAATATTCAGATCATCTTTATGAAGAAATGCTTTCAGGGTATCATCAGGATTTCCTGATTCATCAGTGTGGCTGTTTATCCAGCTCTTATCCGCGAATCCAAGTGATCTCAGCAAATAAAGCCCCCTGTTACCGGCACCGATAATTCCAAGCCTTATCAGGTTACCCTTGCCGGTTGGTAAGGGAATTCCTTTGGATGAAAAATCCGGTGGAAAATCAAGCCCGAGTTCTTTTAACAGTTTTTTTCGTTCAATGTTCTTTTTCTCTTCAATACTTCGTTTCCTTGAAAAAGAAAAACCAAAATAACCAAGAACCGGAACAGTAGCCAGTCCTTTTAACACGTCTCTTCTGCTGATAGTATTTTTGTTTGTCATGAGAAACAAATAATACTTATATTACCTGTGTTGGGGGATGCAAATTAGCTAAAAAAAGTTTAAACGAGAAAGTTAAAATATTTTCTCAGACTGAATGCATGCCATTATATCAGCCAACCAGCAAATATAAGGTTAAACAAGATGGTTAAATATAAATAAGATTATAACCTGCCCTATTCATAAAAACACAGATTATTCTGTGCTAAATCGTAATCTGTTCATTAAAAGAAATTCATGAATTATTCAGGTTAAATATAAATTCTGCCGGTTCAAAATTGTGACAGCAGAGATTAATCTAATCCGGATAAAAAAGTAGGGAAGCATTAATTGTCTATGTATGTTCCGGCAATTAAAACTTCCCCAAATACTTTGATGACTGGGTTGAAATATTTTATACAACAAACACAGGCAGATTACAAATAATCACCTATGGATGATAATGTAAAAAAAGCAGGAGGAATCCTGCCTTTTCAATGTTTTGTCTCTTTTTAATTTATTCTGTAACTTCTTCTACAACTTCTTCTACAACTGCTTCTACTGTATCAGCAACTTCTTCAATAACTTCTTCAGTTTCTTCAATTGCTTCCTCTACAGCTGATTCTTCTGTTTTAGGGGCTTGTTTGCAGGAGTTTAATGATATAAAACTAAAAAGAGCAACCGATACAAGCAACAAACTTAATTTTTTCATGTTCCTAATTTTTTAATGATTTACTTTAAATATACAGGATTTAGCAACAAAAATATAAAACTAATTATTTAATACAAATTTTTTTTGCTCCAATTTTCAAATGGTTACTTATATTTGGAAGTATTAAGTACCCTTGCGAATACCTGATCCGGGTACCTGGCAATTTAAACTCATAAGTGATTCAGGATTACGAAAGTCATGCCATTACTCAGTTTCCCAGTATTTATAATGTATTGTTTATAAGGGTGAGATTGATAAATTATTGGATTTTAGGGCAGTAATAATTTTTTTAAAAATTTTTAATATGTAAACCTGACTTTGGCAATAACTAAATACATAATTTTGCAACTCTACATGAATTACAATGAAGAGGAGTACCAGGCAAAATAAAACAGATCTTTATTTCTTGATCCGGAAAAGAGAAAGGTATGCAATTTTTAATACCCTGGAGAGAAAAATAAAGATTTGCTTGCTGCCTCTTGTTTACCCGATTCTGATATACAGCAGTTCGCTCTTTGCCCAGCAGGATACCGTCTATATTCCGCATGAATTATATGTTGAAGAGGTGGAGATTATCGGACAGCGTTCTGCTGGTGTATATTCTGACATCGCCAGAGCTGTGACGGTTATTACAAAAGATTACATGGAGCATGCGCCAGTACAGACAATCAATGATATATTTGAATTTATGCCAGGCGTGGACCTTCGCCAGCGGGGTAATCTCGATGTTCAGGCAGATATTGGGATCAGGGGAGGATCTTTCGAACAGACCCTGATCCTTGTTAACGGCATTCCGTTTAACGATCCGCAAACAGGCCATCATAATCTGAATCTGCCTTTTGATTTCAGCACTATTGAAAAGATTGAGATTCTCAAAGGACCCGGTTCAAGAGTATACGGGGCAAATGCATTCAGTGGTGCAGTTAATATTATTACTAAAACAGGAAATCAGAAAGAGACTGATATCTCATTAACAGCCGGGCAAAACAGTTATCTGAAAACAAGTCTTTCAGCAGGACATTCATATAAAAAACTGGCTTATTACATCGGTTTTTCCGGCAGCAGCTGTGCAGGATACACAAACAACACCGATTTCCAGAATTTCAATGCCTATTATAAGGGTGATTACCTGTCACCATTTGGCAAGTTCGGACTCCAGGCGGGATTCGTGAACAAGGCTTTCGGTGCATCCGGTTTCTATACACCCAAATATCCCGATCAGTTTGAACAGATAAACAACAGATTTCTGGCTTTTACATATTCAGTTGGCAAACCAGTCAGAGCGAAGTTGTATTTTTCATGGCGAAGGCATCAGGACAGGTTTGAATTGTTCAGGGAAGAAAGATACCATTTTGCGGACGGATATTTTATTAACGGGACCGATACGGCAATAATTGCTCCTGGAGTATATTATTCAGGGCATAATTATCACCTGACAAATTCATTATATGGTGGGGTGAATATAGTTATTCCCGGTAAAACAGGGAAAACATCTTTGGGTCTGGAATATCATATGGATCACATACTCAGCAGCTCGCTTGGTACTTCCCTGGATTCTTCTGTTACGGTTCCGGGTGAGGACCGGGGAATATATACCAAAGGGGCGAAACGTGAATTATACAGTATCTTTTTTGAACAAACCAAAGATTTTGGCAGGTTCTATTTTGCAGGAGGTGCACTCCTTAATATTAGTCATGATTACGGGTATCACGCTTGTGTTGGTCTTGAGACGGGGAAGAGGATAAAGGATTATAGCAGGCTCTTCCTTTCAGTAAATCCGTCATTTCGTCTGCCAACCTTTACCGATCTTTATTACAATGGCCCGGTTAATATGGGCAATCCTGACCTGAATCCTGAAAAGGCTGTCACAGTCGAAGGCGGATACAGATTTTCTGCAAGGTGGCTTAGAATTGAGGCTTCTGTGTTTGACCGGATGGGTTATCAGATTATCGACTGGGTAAAACTTCCTGAAGAGGATATTTATACCACAAAGAATTATAACCGTTTGATCACGTATGGCTTTGATATTTCCACAGGTCTTAATGCCGGGTTGTTGCCTTCAATTGGTAACTGGCTTAAATATGTTTATTTAAGTTATGGTTATGTAAATACTGAAAAATATCGTGGAAAATATATTTCGGCCTATGCGCTGGATTATCTGAAGCATAAGCTGACTGCCAGAATAAGCCATCAGGTTTATCATTCAGTCGGTTTAAGCTGGAATTTAACCTTTCAGGACAGGAACGGGACTTACACTGACCAAAACGGTGTTGAACATGATTACAAACCATTTCTTCTGGTAAATGCAAGACTGTACTGGAAGCCTGGGATTACAGAAATATATATGGAAACTTCAAACCTGCTGAATGTTAAATACAGGGATCTGGGAAGCATCGTCCAGCCGGGAATCTGGTTTTATGCCGGATTGAATATCCATCTGAGCACTGCTGATCTGAAGTGATCATATTGTTATAATAACTAATTCTGTGTAAATTGCTCCTTAATTATTTACATGCAGCGTTTATAATCAATTATCGTCTTTTATTCGGAAAGCATGAATCCTAAGAAAGGATGGTACCAGAACACCTATCAGGATCTGATTGAAAGATGTAAAGCGCAGGATCAGTCTGCTCAGTTCGAGATTTATAAGTTATATTATAAATCGATGTTTAATACGGGCCTGCGAATTGTCAAAAATCATGCAGTGGCAGAGGATATCATGCAGGAAGCTTTTTTACTGGCATTTTCCAGGATAGACACCTATAAGGGTGAAGTTAGTTTCGGTGCATGGCTTAGGAGAATCGTAATCAATAAATCAATTGATTACATCCGTGCCAGAAAAGTAAAATTTGAAGAGCTTGACAACAATATTTCAGTAACCGGGGAGATTAGCCAAATTGATGAAGACGAAGAGAAGGAACAGCTGGAAAAAATAAAAAAGGCAATTGAAATGCTTTCTGATGGTTACAGAATTGTATTGTCGCTTTATTTGATCGAAGGTTATGATCACGAGGAAATCGGGCAGATATTGCAGATCAGTCCGTCAAGCTCAAGATCACAATTAACAAGGGCAAAACAAAAACTGCTGGAGTTATTAAAAAAGAAGTGATGTATACTTTATCATTAAAAACAGACGGTTTAAAATTAAAACAAATAAGCAGAAGATCAATAGTAAAAAGGCCGGATGGCAAATAAAACCAGATACACTGAATTTTAACAAAATTAACCAGACACAGGAACTTTAACAATGATAAATTCGAATGAACATGAAAAAGCTTGAAGATATTATCCGCAGGAATGCCGGTTTTTTCAATTCTGAAGAGCCTTCTGCAAATCATTTTGAAAAGTTCTTAAAGAAACTCGATGACAGTCAACATAATGTTAAAAAGGAAAGGTTCATCAGGATTTTAACACATGTAGCATCTGTTGCTGCTGTATTTTTACTGATCGTTTCTATCATTCTGTTGCGTCAGCAATCCCTCGATCATGGCACGAAACAAAGTTTACCCTCTGAGGTTACAGAGATAGATAAGTACTTTCAGTACCAGATAGAATCGAATCTCAGGACATTAAATTCAAGTCTGGAGAAATGTCCGGTTCAGAAAAAAAATATGCAAACCTGCTTCAGAGAGCTTGACCGGTCGTTCATGACCATCCATAATGATTTAAAGGAAAATCCGGGAAATGAGCAGGTTTTAAATGCTTTGGTTAACCATTACCAGACAAAACTGGAGATCATGGAACAGATAATGAGGCAAACAGATAAGAATTGTATTTAATTTAAAAATATCAGCAATGAAAAACTTTACTAATAAATGGTACATAATAGGGATTATTCTTTTGGTCTTTTCAGTTTCAGTGACATCTGCAAGTGACGAAGACTTTACCAAAAAATATAAAAAGGAATATGAAGTTAGAAAAGATACCAAACTTCAGATTGAAAACAAATACGGAAACATTGATATTAAAAACTGGGATAAAAATCTGATTTCCATCGAAGTGACAATTACAGTCAGAACTTCAAATGAGGAAAAGGCTGCCAGGCTTTTTGATCAGATTGATATTGAGTTTGCTGAATCGGAAAATATCATCAGTGCCAAAACAAGTTTTGACAGCGACCTCGGCAGATTGTTTCAGAGTTCGGGTGACAAAGCTGTTGATATCTACTACTCGGTAAATATGCCGAAAACTGTCCCGCTTGACCTGATCAACAAATATGGTAATGTTTTTATCAACGAACTGACATCCACCTCGAATATTAATGTCAAATACGGCAATTTAAAAGCCAACAGGATCATTCATAGTGATGAAAAACCATTAACACAAATCACAATGGGTTATTCCAATGCTAAAATTCAGCAATGCGCATGGGTGAAATTTGATATCAAGTATTCCAACGTGGAGATGGATGCCTCAAAAGCTCTTATATTTCTTAGCAGGTATTCCAAAGTATTCATTACAAAAGGCAGTTCACTTGTAATTGAATCCAAATACGACACATATCGCCTGGGCAGGTTTACCAACATGGTCGCCACGGCAGGATATTCAAATTTTAAAGCTGAAGAAATCAGCAATAAGATCATCATGGAAACAAAATACACCGATCTGAATGTGGATTTTGTGCCTGCCGGTTTTGAGCGTGTAAAAGTCGACGCAGGTTACGGGAATTACAATATAATCATCGATCCGGAAGCATCTTATAAACTGGATGGATATGCCAAATATGCCCGTATCAGTTATCCTGATAATTCAAGGGTAAACCGGTTCAATGAAAACAATGAACTCAGAGTGGAGGGACTTGTCGGTACCGATCAGAATACCGGTTCGGCTGTTACCATTAATTCTAACTATTGCAGTGTAAAACTTGTTAAATAAAGGAACCATTTCCGGATGTTAATCGGTTTTATACCCTGCTGTTTTTTGCAATAAACCAGGGATGATTTGATTCATAAGCACTGCATATTTCAGTTCCGGCCTCAACAGCGGCATAAATTGCCATATACTGCAATCTTTCAACATTCATCTATTCAGATTTTACAGGTAGATAAGGCCAAGAATGAGTACTGTAACCACCATATAAATAATGGTCAGCGGAAAACCTATTCTGAAAAAGTCTTTAAATGAATATCCGCCCGGGCCATAGACCATCAGGTTTGTCTGGTATCCGATCGGAGTCATGAAGTTGGCAGCAGCGGCATAGGCAACTGTCAATACGAATGGCAGGGGATTGATCTCAAGGCTGTGTGACATGGTAATTGCAATAGGAAAGACAATACCAACAGCGGCTTTGTTGGTAATATATGCAGCCAGAATTGTTGTGATGAAATAAATGCCGAACAGAAGCCCGATTTTACCCAGAGGCATAAAAACGGTGATCATAAAGTTAGCAATCAGCTCGGCAGCTCCTGATTTGATCATGGCTGTTCCAAGTGCCAGTGCCATTACGATGATCATGGCGAGATTATAATCAATGCTTGATGGCAGTTCTTTCGGGTGTGTTATTTTCATTGCCATGGTAACCAGCAAAAGAATGATGAGTGCCATAAAAAGGGAGATGATATGCATTGCAGACAATGCGATGGCAAGAAATGTTCCACCCAGCAATACGGCTATTTTCCACCACTCCAGCTTGGTAAAATGCTTCACCTTGGACATGAAGTAGAAATCCCTGGAATTAAATGTACGGCTGTTGAAATCTTCTCCTGCAAAAAGTAAAAGAACATCTCCTGCTTTCAGTTCAACATTACCTAATTTGGTTTCTATGGTTTCGCCGTTTCTGTGCACAGAAATGATCGTGGCATCATATTTACCCCTGAAATTGATATCTTTCACCTGTTTATTTATCAGGGAAGAGTTTTGGGAAACAATGATCTCAACCACTTCCGTCCTTTTAAGTTTAGACATCATTCCGACCTGTGGCAGTACCAGTCCCGACTTAGAGCCTATTAACCCGGCAATGTAATCGGTTTCACCAGCAAACATTAATATATCCCCCTGTTCAAGAATGATATCTGATGCCACAGGTGAAACCCTGAAAGATTTTCTTAATATTTCAATGAGGTACAGACCTTCAAGTTCTTTTAAACCCGCTTCATCTACAGTTTTTCCAATAAGATGGGAATTGTTTCTCACTTTGGCTTCTATGATATACTGACGGGAGGAGGTGGCAAATCGTTCATTAATTGGAGCTTTTGAAGGCAGGATGCGTTCACCGACCAGCATCATGTAAAGATATCCGATAATAACCATGGGGATGCCAACCCATATAAAATCAAACATTTGCAGTGATCCTAATTCCGGGGCAATGGTCTGCTCAACAACCATCCCGTTCACTATCAGGTTGGTTGAGGTACCGATAAGTGTTACCTGTCCGCCAAGTATTGCAGCATATGATAATGGGATCAGGAATTTGGAAGGTGATATGTTGCTTCGTTTGCACCAGTTGTGCACGTATGGCATCATGACGGCAACAAGGGGGGTGTTATTAAGAAATGCAGAAAAAACGGATACAATCAGGGTCATACGGCTTAAAAAGCCTTTGTAGCTTCTGGCCTTTCTGAATATGCGGTCAAAAACATTCTCAATAACCTCTGTTTTCCTGATGATATCACCAAGCAAAAGCAGCATGATGACAACGGCAACCTGCTCGTTGGCAAAACCACTTATGATCTCAGAAGGGGTGAGCACACCAAAGAATCCCAGAACAATGATTGCTATTATAAAAGTGATTGAAGGACCAAGTAAATCATTGTACAGGGAAATAAGAATGAAAACAATGACAATAAATACAAGTATCAAATCGAAACTCACCATATTAGCATGGGTCTGTTTTTTTCCGATGATCTGGCTTTACTGTACTGATGGTTAAAGTCCGGTTCCAATCGGTGTTAAATCTGAACGAAAGTAAAAAATAAAATCTCATAAAAAAAATAATTCTCGTGGCACTTTCAGGAAAGCGCCCGGTTTCTGAAAAAGGATTTGAATCCCGGCGAGCGCATTACTTTCAGTGAGCTCCCCTTCGCTCCGGTTCCCCCGTAGCTTCGCTGCGGGATTAGCGAACAATAAAATAATGAAAATCCTTAACGGGACCGGTGATTGCCCTTGGCAAGCTGCGTTTCACCCCGGTTCCCCGAAGCTTTCTTAGGGGAGCATCAATCCGGGGATGAATACCAGTGGTTATTCTGCTGATGTTTCAAATACGATTCCAAGGGTAAACCTTTGATAAGGTCAAATATTATTATATTTGGGTATTTTGCAAGATTTAGAGATTTGGATACATTTCAAACAAGAAAAACGATTTATGTCTTATCCGTATCAGTCATCATCCTGTTCTCCTTTTTTCACCATTCTTCATTGTTTTCCCCTGTTTTGAATGCAGATGATGCGGTACTGGTATTGATGATACACGATTTTCATCTTCCAGGGGATATATACTACTGGGGAGCAAACCGCGGAGGAACCATTATTCCTCTCATCGGTCAGTTCTTTCATAAGATAATGCATCTTCCGGCTCTTACCTCAGAGTCTCTTGCACGTTATTTGATACATGTTATAGGATTCCTTGGATTAACAAGTTTATTCAGGTCAAATCCCATAAAAATTGTCTTTGCAGTGGTCTGGTTCTTACCTCCTTTAAGGATGCTGGATGTTTTGAAGGTAAGCTTTGCACAGCAATATGCGCTGACAGGAATGGCCATCTGTCTGATGAGCTTTATTCAAACCGGATCAGCTCAGAAACATCACCTAAAACATCATCTTTTACTTTTTCTGATAGTCATCCTGTTTATTATGTCGGTATGGGTATCAGACCTGGCTGTTGTTACCATTTTTATCATATTATTCATACAGCTTGTTTTTGATCTGAAAAAGGATAAAACAGCTCTTCATTATGCGCTTATCAGAAAACCGGGATTTTATTATGTAATATCAGGACTTGTGGCAGGCGGATTTTTCATTTTTTATGCCAAAAGAAATGCAATATATGTAAATGACTATTTCGGTTTTTTTGATATGACAGTTATTACCGGTGCTTTTAAAATATTTGCAGGGACAATGGCCGATCTATTTCTTTTCAGGATAAAAGAGCCGTTTACAAGTCTTTACACATATCTGATTCTTATTTTCCTGCTGTTTTTTCTATTTAAGAAGAAGGATATAAAATATACCGGATATCAACTAAAATGGACCGTTGTTTTTCTCCTGGATCTGGCAGTGGTTTTTACGGTTATCATAACCTCAAAATGGGCATACTTGAATGGGATCCCCCGCAGGTATTTTGTATGTAACTATATTTCTTTCTGGATGGTTTTTCTGCTTACATTTGAAAGTTTGAAGAAGATTAAATATCAAAGAATACTGTACTGTTTACTAATGGGGACTGTAATGCTGGGCGGGTTGGGTACCATTTATAACTTCAGGTACGTCTCTCCCAGGAAGCTGACCCCTGCAGCAAAGACAGTCAGTGAATTTGAAAACCTGGGGAAGATCGGGATCATTGCGGAATACTGGAACTCGTATTTGTCATCCGTTACAAATCCTGCAATGATCAAAGCTACTCCAAACGATAAAAGTGAAGTCCGGAATCAGAGGCTTGTTGATTCCGTATTCGCCCGGCCGGAAATATATGTTATAAGAGATATGTGGATGGAGTCATTTCCCGACACCCTGGAACAATTTGGTTATGTTTTGTTAAAAAACGGAGATGAATTCAGAACAGGCGGGTGCCATGTGTGTAACTATAAGAAAATAAAGCTTAATAAACAATTTGATCCTGGTCAGTTCAGATATAACGGGGCAGTAAAATATGATGATATAACAGCAGGAGAGGTCATGTGCGTCTCAGCGGACTGTGATACCTGCAAAGAAAAACACTTTGTTTACGGTCCGTATATCCCTATCGGTACAGGTAAGTTTACTGCACGATTTTATATCAGGGCATCAGGTTACACTGGCAATAATCCGGTTGCATTAATTGATGTGACAGCAGATTATGGGGTAACTCAACTGGCAGCAAAAACCCTGGATCATGCAAGTTTTTCAAATGATGGTTTTCACTATGTTGATTTGGATTTTGAAACCATGCAGAGATATCATAATTTAGAGTTCAGGATTTATTATTACTGTAATGCTGATTTATGTTTCAGCCATGTTAAACTAAAAGAAAGATGATGAAAAATAAAGAGTTACGGATTATCACATTGTTATCATTATTGCTGGCAATAAGTCTTGCTGTTGCATCTGTATTTGGAATATTTGTTTGGGCAACCTACGAACGTGAAACGGCTTCCATGGCAGCCCAGGGCATAGGGCAGGACATCGTAAACCTTTTTCTCGTGGTGCCATTGCTTGTGGTTTCGTTGTTATTGTTAAGAAAGAACAATATCATCGCATTCTATGTTTTCGGGGGTACTGTATTTTATATTCTCTATTCCTTTATCATCTATTGCTTCGGGGTGCACTTCAATATGATGTTTCTGGTTTATTGTGCAACATTGGGTTTATCAGTTTTTATTTTTATCATCCTGCTTATTGAAGCCGGAAAACTGGATGTTCAGAACTGGTTCCATGATAACCTGCCTGTAAAGGCAGTAGGAATTTTCC
Source organism: Bacteroidales bacterium (assembly GCA_016933335.1). Taxonomy (GTDB): domain Bacteria; phylum Bacteroidota; class Bacteroidia; order Bacteroidales; family UBA10428; genus JAFGPL01. The sequence goes on from JAFGBD010000041.1 coordinate 33,239, forward strand.
TGCTGTTCATCTCACTGATGTTTTACATCCTGTGGTTGAAAGATGTTGTGCCTGCAATTATAAGCAATACGGTACCCGCGAGTGTATCAGATTACAATTTACTGGTCAATCCAGTTCATGTGATAGATATTTCTTTTGCATTGCCGGGATTGATTGTTACAGCTGCATTATTTATGAATAAAAAGAATCTGGGCTATATCCTTGCACCCATCAGTCTGGTATTTATTTTCATACTGGCTATAGCCCTTGCTATAATGGTGGTTATGATGAAAATCAGGGGTATTGGCGATGATACATCAATAGCTGCCATATTCATTATCATGGCTGCTGTAAGCCTGATATTTCTGTTCCTTTTTATGAAGGCACTGAAGAAGTATCAATATTAATACAGCAAGATTGCTTTAATCCAAAACAGGATGCTGTTATTTTTCCGCTATTAAACGGTAGTTATAGGTATATTCGTGAGTATCTGATCTTCCTTTGTGTGATCTGTATTCCACAAGTGGCAGTCCGTTATCATCATATTCAAAAGTGGCGTCATATTCAACGGGTCCCATGCACATCAGTGCATTTCCGAAATAGCTATATGTCGGATTATTTGACTGCACCATATCAACCGCTGTATAACCAATCAGGCTTAACGGATTGATGGCATCATCATAACTGAATTTTTGGTGAATCATGATAAAACCGGAATCTTCGAAATCCACCGGATATTCTTTGATTTCCCTGGTATTCCCTTTATTATCATATTCATATACGGCATAGTCAGTCTGAATTTCATTATAATATATTTCTGCTCCGGTAATCCGGTTGTTTTCAATGAGGTAAATCCTTTTCCATACCTTACCGGTTTCATTGTAAAGTCTTGTTACCGATTCCGGCAGACCATTCTCATGGTATTCATAAAACTCTGTGAATCCGTCATAGCTTTTTTCAATCAGCCTGTTTTCCCGGTCATATGAATAGGTGGTGCGAGAACAGGATGTGTCATTAAAATACATATCTGAATGGATCAACCTGTTCAGGCTGTCATAAGTGAATTCAAGATATTTATGACCGTTCTGAAAGATTGAAGTAACCAGCATATTGATATTGTCAGGATTCTTTATTCCTTCAGGATCATCGTGTTCACATGACAGGGTAAGGCAAACAGCAATCACAAGGATGATAGATTTTTTCATCTTCTTAAAATTGGTTTTTCAAGAGATGAAATATCATCTGCAATGGTTGCGCTGATAAGAGATAATTTGATACTTCGGCTGATATGGATTATTATGTTTACCTCATCAGCAACATTTTTCTGGTGAAAACTTCAGCCTGGTATTGATTTACAATTTCAATCCTGTAAAAATAGAAACCATCGGCCGGTCTGTTGCCGGACAGGTCGGCAGCATTCCATTCGACCTGGTACAATCCGGCCGGCTGCCTGCTGTTAACAAGTGTGATTACATTCTGACCTACCATGTTGTAAACAGACAGTTTAACCTGAGACTCTTCAAATATCCGGTAGTCTATATAGGTAATATCCGTAAACGGGTTGGGATAGTTCTGGTAAAGAACAGCCTTCTGACGGACCGGGATCTCTGCTGTTATCGCTTCTGTAATGATATCGTCACGGCCGGGAGATCCGCCTGTTTCATATGAGGCACGCCAGTAATACGGACTATTCTGGTCATTGGCCGGATTGATATCTGTCGGTACCAGGGAATTGCCCAGTCCGTCAGGCGAACCAGGCCATCCTGCACCATCGTTGTAGCGGAAAGAACAAAGGGTGTCATCTGCTGAACCGACCACTACGATTCTTTCACCATTGTTATCGAGTTGTCCGCTATATTGATCAAACGGCAGAAAGCCATATCTGTCATAAAAACAGTTTCTGCTGGCAGCAAGTACAATAAATGCGCCCGGTCTTAATGCTGTTTCAGGATCAAATTCATATTCTATTCCGTCAATAAACCGCACACCGCCCAGGTCCAGAGTAGATGTTCCTGTATTTTTGATTTCAATAAATTCAAATTTTCCGTCTTCAATGGTGTCCCCGGCAAGCGGATGATAATGAATTTCCGTTACCTTGATATCATAATAATCATCCGGTATAATAAAATACCTGTTGTTCAGAGCACTCCATTCGCCATTATAGAAAGTGCGGGCTTTGATTTGTGTGGATTCGTTCAGTACAATTTCTCCGGCATACGGAAAGGCACTCAGGGATATGTTTCCTCCGGCAGCCTGATCGCTGGCGGAGAGTGTTGCAGAGATGATAAAGTCAGAGCTGGTTATATTTGTATTCAATGCCTGTATGGCCAGTAAATTATTCCCTGCTACAAGGTCACCGATATAATCGGAAATATTGAATGTTTCCTGGGAGCTTGCTTCATGACTTCCTGATGATGCCGAATTCCATGCCAGTGAAGCAGGTGCATTTACCTCTGCCACCTTTGTACCGTTCAGGTAAGCGACAAATCCGTCATCGTATCTGATGCCCAGGATTAGCGATGTAAATGCCGACAGGTCACCGGCATCGACAATAAAGGGAATACGGACATAACAGCTGGTATTGGGACTTGTACCGCCGGTATACATATCATTGCTCACATCCAGGGTAATATAACCCTCGTAGCCGGTATTTTTTTCGTAACCCACACCGCCCGGCATACCGGAGCATGACTGCCATGAAGCATCGTCAAAAGTGAGATCAGAAAGCCATGTGCTGCCAATGTCTGACTTGGGTACAACGGCTTTTTTGTTTGTGCTTTCGGATATAAGTACTGTTTCATTGCTTTCCTGCGAAGAGTGCCAGTCCACAGGATCATTTCCGTCTGTGGTATAATAAATGGTGCCCTGTGTTGATGTCATTGTTAAAATATCACCTGCTGAGATGGTATTCCGGCTGAAAGGACTGCCATTGATCATAAAGAAAGGAGCATCGGTCTGGGGGAATAGACCTTCATTCCTCAGCTGATTGATGAAATAACCGGTACGCTCCGGGAAATAGGTTTCAGACATGAAATCTTCCTCGGCCTGCCAGTAGGTATCTTTGGTATACAGATAGTAAGGTCCGGCTGCCCAGGGATGTACATCACGCCTGTAATCTCCCCATCTTGCCGCTTCGGCATCCATTGATTTTTCAATTTCGGCTTTCCTGATATTCCAGATTTGTGCTGCACCCTCAGGAGTAAGCACTCCTCCGTTGTAACAGTGTTTAACCACCCGTTCGCCAAACAGACGGAGGAAATCCTGATTTTCCTTTAGTTTGTTAAAAATACGGCTTGGACAATAATCATTATCCTCGCTCAGGGCATATCCGTTTTCATCTTCAACAATATGCTCCGAATCCCAGCAAAAGAATTTGAAACCTTTGCCCGGATTCACCCGGTTCCTGATGGCCGCCCAGTTATGGTGATCCCAGTCTGTATTGCTTCCGTAATAATTGATAAGCATATAATCTGTTAAATTCACAATGTCTATCATGGCTTCCTGTTCATGCCCGGGAGTGCCATCGGGATTCTTACCCTGGATGGCCTGATAAACTTCGTTGTCTGGCAAACCATCATTTACCATGCCAATCATGGCATCCCATGCCCTGGTATCGCCGTCAACAGTCGGATCATCCTGACCTGATTCCATGTAATCCTTGATCACATCATATTCCGGTTCATCTCCCCCGAAATAAGATACCGCATAATCGGCATCCATTCTTTCGGATGCGGTGTAGACTCCCCAGTATATGCCGTTGATATAAAGGTGTACATATTTTGAGTTACTTGAATGATGACCCATGGCAAGCTGGACATCCTTGGCCCAGACATCCCTTTGCAAGTTTCCTTTTTCCCTCTGAGTATTATCATGATGAATCCAGGACATGCAAAAACCTGCCCTGAGTATCAGGTTGTTAAAGCTTTGTGCTGCTTCTTCTCCAAAAACAGGGTAATTCAGGCGTGACGGACCGTATTGGGATTTGAATACCAGCATAAATGAATGTTTGGGACTTTTTTCAGGCCTGCGGCCATGACCGCCATTTAAACGAACTCCGCAGTTAACCTGGAAGTCGACAGAGTCTCCGGCATTAAAATATTCAACTGAAACCGGCCGTTCCCATCCAAGTCCGGTTTCATCGCCGGGAGCCCCTGTATAGATATAAATACCTCCGGTGACGGAATCGATGTCATGCGAAAAGAAATTACCCTTATCGGAAACAAGGGAGATGGTGGGGATGTCCTGTAATGCCTCCTTAACCTTTTCTGCAAATGAAGGATCCGATACCAGTTCAGGATCCATTTCATAATCAGCAATTGCGTTGCCCGAAGGCTGGACATAGGGTCCCCATTCTGCAGGATAACCATCCGGATTATTTGGCTGATGAATCACAACATCCGGAAAAAGGTATGTCTGTGTTACTGCAGTGCTTATTGCCTGGTTTTCTGTTATACATACTGCACTGATAACAGAAGTGGAATCAATATGAACGGGTGAGGTATATAAACTGCCGTTGCCCGGGCCCGGTGTGCTTCCGTCTGTTGTATAATAAATATCTGCATTCTGCACTTCGCAGGACAGTTCCAGATCGAACGCTTCTTCGCAGAAGCCGTGTTTTTTATTAAAGACCGGAGGGGGAAGGATGGCTGCGGTTGATGATCCGTTATCGCTGCCGGGTGTGGGATCAGAAAATGCAACATAAGTATTTTCGTAATATCCGTAAGAGATATCTGTCTGCTGGGCAGGAAATCCGGGATCAAACTCACTGACAGCCGTACCTCCCGGATTGAACAATGCAAGGTATTCGCCGTCACCGCTTAATTTAAAATTGGCATGCAGCTCGCTGCCTGAAGTATTCCTGTCTTTACCCGATGCAAATAATACCATGTATTCATCCTGATTTATAGTGATATCCGGGAATACCCATTTCTTGGGCAGGCTTTTGTCATCGGTCACAGACCAGCCAAAAAGATTGATGGCTTCTGTTGTCGGATTGTATATTTCTATCCAGTCTGAATATTCACCATCTTCATCGGTCAGTGTTGTCTGGTTAAGAGCCATAAATTCGTTGATTCGCAATGTTTCAGACTGCGCAATGACCATAACCGGTAATGATGAAAAACACAATACAGATGCGATCATCCTACTCCAAATTTTTTTTTTAATCCTGTTCATGATACTAAATTGTTATCAATAATAATTTTTAAACTTTAGGTTTTGTTTGCTTAACGAATACTTCATCTTTTTTAGGGCTGGACTGTAAGATAGAGGGTCAAATATAATTTTTTTTTTAAAAATTATTGTAATAACTGCAGAATTGGCAGGGTTTGTTATTAGCCAGTCCCCGGAATTTTATACGCAGTTTTACAAATATAGATTCAATTCCTGGACAAAGAATGAGAAAGGCAGGTACTATTCCGCCAAACTGGATTAAGCGCATCCTGCCTTCGGTCCAACTCCGGTATAAATTCTCGGCCGGAAGGTGAATATTGAAAGCGACAGCAAGAAGACCGGTATCGGTATATAGACCATAACCGGCATGCAATAAAAAGAATCAGGATTCTTTACCGTAAGTGATTCTTATTCCATTCTTACAGCATTCCTGTTTACTTCCTTTCCCTGATCAAAGATCTTTTTTGCATGGGATAAATCTGAATCAGACAGCCGGATATTGGCGGTCTGTTTACCTTCAAGCCGCATAAATATTTCAGTATTCACAGGACATGTGATGCCCTTCATGAAAAAATCACTGCTGTTATACAGTGAATACACCGGTGTCTTTTCGGGTATGACAGCCATGTTGGTTATGTTAATGTGCCGGGCTTCCCTGCATTCAACGCCGGCTTCTGCAGAGATGGTTATATTTTCAAATAAGATATCCTGAACCGGCATTTCGGGCAAACCCAGAATTTTTATCGCCTGTGATGCTCCGTAACACAAGATATTGCTGATATAAAACTTCTGAAATCGCGGGGTTTTTTCATTTGCATCGAAAATAACTGCTGTATCTTCAACAGAGGCATCATAATAGGTATTAAACAGTATGGCTTCCCTTACGATATCCTTCATGTAGATATCCCGGACAAATATGTTTTCGACCAGGCCTCCTCTTCCCCTGCTGCTTTTGAATCTTAGTCCGACATCTGTTGTTACGAAAGAACAATTGTTAACGAGGATATTCCGCATACCGCCATCGGTGTTGCTGCCGATGACAAACCCTCCGTGACCATGGTACACCTCACATCCTGTTATGACTACATTTTGCAGTGCCGGATCTTCATGATAGTTTTTACTTTTACTCGACTTCATGCAGATAGCATCATCTCCGACACTCACAAGGCAATTGTGAACAAATATGTTCTTACCCCCGCCCAGGTCTATTCCGTCACCGTTTTGCGCCCACCATTCGTTAAATACCTTGATGTTACGAATGACCATATCATTACAGTAGGTGGGGTAAAGGACAAATTTTGGTGAATTCCTGAAAGTGGGTCCGTCGAATAATACATTACTGCACTGATAGAACACAACCATGTAAGGCCGCATATAATCACGTGCTGGTTCATAGTCTTTTGCCTCCAGTAATTTCTTGTCCTTATTCATAAGTTCTTCCAGGTAGGTTTCACCCTCCATGGCTTCCCGGGTTGGCCAGTACATTTTGCCGTCGCTGCTTACTGCTCCGCCTGATTCAACAAGTTTCTTCCATTGCGTCTCGGTGGTTTTCATTTTTTTAACCGGGCGCCATGTTTCACCTGAACCGTCAAGAATCCCTTCGCCTGTGATAGCTATGTTTTCAAGACCGAAACCATAGATTGGCGGACTTACAATATAACTTTTATTGACAGGATTCCGGATGACGGGATAATCCTTATGATCACGGCTAAAGACAATCAGTGCCCCTTTTTCCAAATGAAGGTTGACGCTGCTCATGAAGCGGATGGGCCCTGTCAGCCATATTCCGGGAGGAACGATTACCCTGCCGCCTCCATTGGCATGGCATGTTTGAATTGCTGCTGCAAATGCTCCGGTATTTAACAGCTGCCCGTCACCCGATGCACCAAAATCAATAATGTTGTAACTCTTGTCCTCAAAAAAGGGCAGTTGAATATGAGGCATGTCAAATGGCATGTTACCGATATAATCGCCGAGGTTGACCGTCTCCTGGGCGTATTGTCTGATACATGTCATGATTGCTGCCAGTGCAAATATTATGAAGTGCCTGAAGGTTGAATTGTAATTTCCTGTTTTCATGGTTTTAATTTTAATAAACATCTGTCTGGAGGTAATATACCCTGGTTGGTAAATTATTTATCAGAATTTTTAAAAGCATTACCAGTATTTTATATTTGAATCCCGGCGAGCGCATTGCTTTCAGTGAGCTCCGCTTCGCTCCGGTTCCCCGTAACTTTGCTTCGAGGAGAATCAATCACACAAAAATAACCAATTGTCTTCGGAGAAGAAATCTATTATGCAAGAAGGTGTGCAATTTTTCTTATAATTGATAAATTTGAAGTTAATAATGATTAAAAAATACTGTCAGGATTGAAACTGGAAGAACTTGGATTTGATGATCATCTCGGACAATTCAGGGCTGAGCATCATCTCACTGGCTTTGAAACAGGGAGGGTGATCACAGAACATAAAGAACGTTATAACGTACTCACCGAAAAAGGTGAGTTTGAGGCTGAAATCACAGGCAATATGCGGTTTACTGCAGAGAATCGGCTCGATTATCCAGCCGTGGGTGACTGGGTAACCCTGACAGTATATGATGATAGTTTTGCCATCATACATCAGATTTTTCCCAGAAAATCTGTTCTTGTTCGCCAGGCTGTCGGCAGGTTCGGGGACAAACAGGTTATTGCAGCCAATATCGATTTTGCATTCATCGTACAATCAGCTGACAGGGATTTCAATATAAACAGGCTGGAACGATACCTGACTATTTGTTATGCAGCTCCTATCAGGCCAATTATTATCTTAAGCAAAACAGACCTGTTGAGCGGAGAAGGTCTGTCTGAACTGGTAGCCAGACTAAACCAAAGAATCGCAGACACTCAGTTGATTCCCCTTAGTAATCAGACCATGAACGGATATAATACTTTGCTGTCGGCACTGGTTAAGGGAAAGACATATTGTTTTCTTGGCTCTTCAGGTGTTGGCAAGTCAACCATCATTAACAATCTTGCAGGTCAGGAATTAATAAAAACGAATAACATAAGTTTCAGTACAGGCAAGGGGAAGCATACCACCAGCCGCAGGGAATTAATCATCCTCTCTAACGGATCCATATTAATTGACACTCCGGGATTAAGGGAGGTTGGAATTGCTGATACATCAGATGGTCTTGAAAGTACTTTTGAGAATATATACAACCTGTCCACCCAATGCAGGTTCAACAATTGCACCCATACCCGTGAAAAAGGCTGTGCCATTCTTGAAGCTGTTGAAAAAGGAGTGATCAGCAGAGAATCTTATAATAATTATTTGAAAATGGTCAGGGAGAGGGCCAGATTTAACACGAGTGTGGCGGAAAAACGAAAAAAAGACAAGGTCTTTGGCAAAATGTGCAAAGAGGCTGTAAAATACAGAAAACAAAAAAAATTTTAATACCTGATTTAAGTATGATATGCCCATTCGAATAGAAATTTGTATTAATTTGGTTCCTGAAATATTGAACCTGTCATGAAAATGATGATGCCTGATGACAGGCAAATTTATGAATTATAGTTATATGCATTTATTCAACCACGCATCTGCTTTTTCCCGTTTTCTCCTTCCGGTCTTCATATCGCTTTTACAAACTTATCCGGTTTATTTGCAGGAATTCACTTATAAAGAGCAAAAAGAATTCGCAGGTTTTGAGGATTATGTGCTGATGTCGGGATTCTCTACCTTTCGCAATTATTTTGCGGTCACAGTGGGAAATAATCATATTCTGATTTATGACAGAAACTGGAATGTAACTTATGAACACAAAGGCAATCCGGATGCGAGGGCAGGTGTTTTTGTCTTTTCTCCTGATGAGCAATACATGGTCTTTACCAAGTATAAGTATGAGAATGATATTGCTGTTGTCCGTCTGGCTGATATGAAAGTCATTCAGGTGCTTAACGAACCCAAAGGCTGGATAAATGATGTGAAGCTTTCTGACGACGGCAAATGGATGGCCGCATGCTGCCAGGACAAATTGATACATGTTTGGAAGTGGGACGGTAAAGTTTACCATTACAAATATAGAATAACGGATCATTCCAGGGAGACTTCAGCCGTTGCATTTAACACAGGCGGTACTTTAATGGTTACAGGAGGAAATGATTATAAAATCAATCTTTACCGTATTTCTGATGAAACATGCACATTGTTACAGACCTTTACGCTGGATGAATATTACAGCGATATTGCCTTTCATCCTGAGAAAGAACTTTTTGTGGTTGGGGGAAGGCAGAGGTTGAGGTTCTATCATAAGCAGGGAGCAGAATTCAGGATGAAGGAAGATTTGGATTTTGATGTGAACCACAGGATATCATTCTCCCCTGACGGTAAATATCTGGCAGCAGGTATTTCCAATACGCTTCACATTTTTCAGGAGAAAAACGGTTCTTATGTGGAGGCTGATATGATTTACAGGCACTCCGATCACGTATTTGGCGGTGCTTTTTCTGAGGATGGCCGGTTTCTTACCAGTTGCAGTTCGGATAAAAGTACCATCATATGGGAAGTTACCGGTATCACACCGACTAACAAGTCAAAGCTTGTGGAATACCTTGGTAAGGATCTGACCAATGCACAGAAACAAATCTTAAGACCGGATATTGTAAGCAAGATCATTAACCGGGCAAACAGGTCATTAACCCTGCCAAAAGATGAGTTCGAAACCTCTGCAGCATACATGAAAAGAAAGGAGATGCTTTCAGATGAAATATTGGGAGAGTTACAGAAGCAGCTTGAAAAGGAGTATGGTATTAAAGCGGACAGCAGGAATACCGTTATTAGCATTCCTCTTCAAGATCTTGTAAGCTATAATGCAGATCTTAAGATATATAAGATAAGGTTCATGGAGACGGAGGCCGGTGTGGATATACCCATTGAAGAGGCCAGACAGCTGAAAAGTAGTCATGAAAAAGCCTTGATCCAGGCAAATAAGACTCCGCGCAGGGACGGGAAAAGTTTTATTTACTCCGGATATAGACTGCAGCATCCGAATGGTAAGACCTACGATGTTACACCTGTGGAAAATCCGTTCCATGGAAAGACACAGAACATTCCGGGCAGGCAGTATCTGTTTGATACAGAGCCAGTACATGAAGAAGACAGGCAGTTTGCGGAAGACCTGTCAGACCATCATTCGCTGGCCCTGATATTTGCATCCAATGTTTACGATACATACGGAGAGCTGGTTAATCCTGTTTTTGATGCAAGGACAATTGGAGCCGAACTTGAAAACAACTATAGTACCTATGTTGAAATAATAGAGAATCCGACGCTGAACGAGGTTGCATCAAGGATAAGAGAATATGCAAAAAGGAGTTACAGCGATAACGACTATCTTTTGATATTCTTTGCAGGCCATGGCACATATGATGAGGTATTTAAAGAAGGTTATGTGGTTTTCCGCGATTCCAGGGAAGATGATGTGGCAAAATCAACCTATTTGTCACATTCAAACCTGAGAACCATGATCAATAACATACCATGCAAACATATTATGCTTGTGATGGATGTATGTTTCGGAGGCACATTCGATCCCCTTATCGCCTCAAGAAGCAGGGCTGCTGATATGTATGCCGATGTTTCAAACGAAGAATATCTTGCCCGGAAATCGAGGTACAAAACACGGTACTACCTGACATCCGGGGGAAAAGAATATGTTCCTGACGGCCGCCCCGGCCAGCATTCACCTTTTGCCCGGAAATTCATCGAAGCACTCAGAAATTACGGGGGCAAAGATAATATTTTAACTGTCAATGAAATTCTGCAGTTCATTGAAAAGGTTGATCCGCAGCCATGCTTTGGAGAATTTGGTAACAATGAGCCGGGAAGCGATTTCATGCTGATCGCAAAATAAAAATGTTATGATCATTATTCATGCAGATCTGTGAAACAACAAACAGGCCATAACGTGTTGCCTGTCACATATCATTTACCCAGCAGTTCCTTTTCTACCTCCTCCAGCGATTTTCCTTTGGTTTCGGGCAATCTTGATTTAATAAAAATAAACCCCGCTATACAAATAGCTGAGTATATCCAGAAGGCTCCTGAAATGTTCACCGCTTTTCTGATGAACGGAAAGAATAAAACCAGAAGGGTGCTGGCGATCCATAAGAAAGAGGTAGCGGCAGCCATCGCTGCTCCCCTGATACGGTTGGGAAAGATCTCGGAAAGTATCACCCATGTAATGGGACCAAGTGACATGGCATAGATGGCGATGGCCAGGACAATGACTGAAAGGACAACATATCCTCCTGAACTGATAAAATAACTGATTCCCAGAATGATATATGTGAATGCCAGTCCCGATGATCCGAATAGCATCAGTTTTCTTCTTCCCCAGCCATCAACTGTTCTGATGGCAATAAAAGTAAAAATGAGATTTACCGTTCCGGTAATGACAATGTTGAAAAGTGACGAGCTGATTCCGAAGCCGGCAGATGTAAAAACCTCTTCAGCATAATTGAAGACGATGTTTATACCGCACCATTGCTGAAATACTGCCAGGACAAAGCCTGTTATAAGAACAGGTCTGACATCCTTATTTAGCAAGGCTTTTGCATCGATTTTTTCTGCTATGTTTTTTAAAGAGAATTGAATCTCTTTTTCCACTTCATCAGCATAGGATCCCCGGCCTATCTTCTGCAATATCCTCAGTGCTTTCTGACTTCTATCCATTTTAGTAAGCCATCTGGGACTTTCGGGAATAATAAATGCCAGCATAAAAAACATAAATGCGGGTATTGTCTCTGCCCAGAACATCCAACGCCAGCCCATCTGTCCGTTCCATGAATTTAATATCTGTTCATTGGTCGCATTCTCCGGTACTTTCTCTGCAATCAGGTAATTGATGATCTGTGCCAGCAGAATGCCAGTGACAATGGTTAACTGGTTTAGTGATACAAATTTTCCGCGCATGTGTTTCGGCGACACCTCTGCTATGTAGATTGGTGAAATACAGGATGCCACACCAATACCCATGCCACCGATTATTCTGAATGTCATGAAAGAAGCGTATTCACCTGCAAATCCTGTACCAACTGCCGAAAGCGTGAAAAGCAGCGCAGACAGGAACAGTGATTTCTTCCGGCCCAGTCTTTCACTCAGGTAACCTGCAAACATTGCACCGGGAATGCACCCGATCAGGGCGCTGCTCATTGCCCAGGCCTGTCTGCCTGGCAGATCAGTGATGCCAAAATAACGTTCGTAAAAAAATTTACCTCCGCCAATGACCACCCAGTCATAACCAAATAACAAACCACCCAGGGCAGCTACCATCGAAATGGCAAAGATATATCTGATATTGAGCCTTATTTGGGGGGATGATGACTGCATGTAACCTGATCCGATGAGTTTATGCTTTTTTAAAGAGGTTAACTGACAGACCAGAAAGTGTGATCATCACAATCATCATTAAACCGAAGGCAGATGCACCAACCACTGCAAAAATTGTTGAAGCTGCGCCCCTGGCCGGTTCAATTCCACCGGAAACGACAGATAAGGTGGGACTTATCAGTATATATATCCCGATAAAAATGAACAAAGCATGAAAAAAGTAATAAATGATCTTTCCAAAAAGGGTGGTTTTAAAATCAAAGTCCTTTTTTGGGCTTTGCCTGAAATGATGCATATAGTCCTGCCATTTTCGATAGCTTTCCCGGTCAAATGAACCTGCTCTTGCATGGTATGATCTTCTGTTTGACTGAGGCCTGTATGAATTTGTATAAAGGCTGTACTTGAGTGGATTGTAATCCACCAGGTAATCAAATGCTTTTTTTATTTTTATAAACTCCTGGTTGGCATATGGGGAATGATTCAGGTCGGGGTGATAGATTTTGGCTTTTTTGCGGAATGCCTGTTTGATTTCAGCCTGGTTTGCTCCGGGATTCAGATCCAATATTTTACAGCATGTTGCGTACATTTTGTTATTAAGGGATTTGTTCAAACCGTTAATCCAGAAATTCACCAATGATGCTCAGCCATTCTTCTTCGAGAGAGTTTTTTGGCATGGTTTTCCCGGCTTTTTCATACCAGCGTGCAGCATTTTCCATGTCTCCCTTTTTCCTGTGAAGATAAGCGTGAACCCAGGCACCTATATTTGTATAAACCAGTTGTACCAGCTCATGTGCAGTTTCCCAGTCGCCTTTGGCATCAAACCACAATGCCTGCAACAGGTTATTCATTTCTTCGGGAGGTTCCGTAGAAGATAATGTTTCCCGGAAATCTTCAAGGGTATACCGGCTCATGACATTTATTTTATATGCCGGTGATGCTAATCGGTAGAAAAGATTTTCATTCGGTTCTTAAATCATTCATTGCTGTGTCTGCATCTTTTTTATGCCATCCGGATAAAACCTCCTTTTCTCCGCTTTTGAATGGCTTTCCGGCATTGTACAATGTATTCGGTAGCAATTGTTGCTTATCAGTTTAATGGTTTTTATGATCTTAAAAATACAAAATTATAACATATTTAACTAATACTGCCGGGGGTTATTCAACGCTTTTCTTAATTTTGGGAGGACATAATTTTTTAAATGCATTCAGTATTGTGATAACAATCTGTCATTCAGTGTTATTATGATATTGCAATTGAAAAAGTCAAGCATTCATTGCACAAAAGAACACTTGTTTAACAATAACTTAATAGATAAGGATGGGGTTCCTGAACAATAACAGACGGGGACTGGCTGTAAAAATAGCAACAGGCTTCCTGGTTATCATTCTGTTTGCCTGCAAAAACCGTGAAAGTCAGGTTGTGGAAGAAAAAGCAGATCTGCAGGACATACCTTCCGTTTGCATATGGGACAGAATATCTGTAAGAAACGAACCTGTCAGAAAAGCTCCGGTCATTTCAAATCTGAATCTGGGTGAATCGGTGACATATCTGGGCAATTCTGCTGTAGATTCATCATATAAAAATCAGGTTTATTGTCAAATCCGTTTATCTGACGAAAGAACAGCCTGGGTTCCTGCCTTCAGCCTTGTAACCGGTGCAAAACCGGCAGTGCTTGTTAGGGAAGTGCCGGTTTACCTGCGTCCTGATCTTCTGACAATTACCGACAGAAGTATGGGATCAATGGAAATTGTGGCAGTGGCTGAAGAATCAGATGACTGGATCCGTTTTTATTCAGAAAAGAAAAAACAGGATGGCTGGATCAAATCAGATGCATTGAGTTTCAACAAAGAAGACATCGCATTTTCACTTTATGCCGGACGCATTCTGAATGCTGAAACCAGTGCAGGTCTGGCAGAAAAAATAGACTCAATCCTGAAATATAACTTATACCCGAATTCCGTATTTGTCTCATTACTGGAAGAAATTGGCAAAAAGGAAAATGAGAGAATTCAGATTGAAGAAATCGTCAGACAAAACTTCCTGCACAATAATGATTGATTTGAATCCCGGCGAGCGCATTACTTTCAGTGAGCTCCGCTTCGCTCCGGTTCCCCGTAGCTTTGCTGCGGGGTAAGCGAGCAAAAAAA
>JAFGBD010000042.1 GCA_016933335.1 Bacteroidales bacterium
AATTGGCGGATTTTATTCAATTTCTTCGATAAGGAATATTTCATGGCGGTCTAAATCTCTCCAGTACCTGATCGTCTTTTCTCTGACAAGTTCCCAGTATATGTCGCTGTCGAGGCCGTAAATGAAATTGATCTCTTTCAGTTCTGCGCTTATCTTATCTGCCAGTTCAGGTTTGAGCGACATTCTTATCTTTCGGTTCATATAGGAGAATTCAGCTGCAGGTTTTTTTACAGGATCATCGCTTACAGTGAGCAGACCATGTCCAGGTGTGGCACCGGTACTTACAAGCAGACCGTCGATCATACAACTGAGCGGGGGTGTGGAGCCTGCAAAAGCCAATAATTCAAATTCATCAACCCCGGTGCAGAAATATTCAAGTGCACGTATACCCATCTTTACACCTACGATCTCAAAAACACCCAGGTGCCTGTGCATCTCACTGGCAAAAACCCCTATGTCCCATTCATTATGTCCGTGTTTTTCAATAATATCTGTAACATAAGGGCTTATATCATCACTGTAGAAAGCAGGATCGAAAGGCAGATCCCTGATTACCTGATGCTCTTCAATAGTTTCTCCTTCAAGGATCCTGATAACGGCATCCTTTATCGCCTTAACATCAGCAGGAACACAATCAGAGATGTTCCCTGAAACCTCAGTGTTAAAAAGTTCAGGATGGTGAAGAAATACTGCAACCATTTCATCCGTTCCGGAATATGAAAACTTATGGCTCTTTGCCAAATCCGAACGGAGGAATTCTGATATTTTTTTAGCATAAGGAGTGTTTATTGTACTAATAGATCCTATGAGCTCATTGTCATAAAAACTTTCATTCCCAAGGTCAAAGCTTCTTACTATTTTTACAGGAATTTCCTGTTTCAGCATCATAACAGAAGCATTTTTATCGATATTATAATTAAAACCCCTGGTATCGTCTGCCCCGTCAGCGCTCCAGATGAACTCATTAACCTGTTCACTGAAAGATGCTAACCCGTTCAGGGCTGTCCAGGCCGTTGACAGACTTCCAAGATTTATAAAACTGATCTTTGTTTTTTCTGCAGAGAAGATATTATTCATAAGGGCGATGGCTTCAGGGGCATCAGCAGGGCTTATCCCTTCTTCACTACCCCATATTTTTTCCAAAGCCACCGGGAAATCCTCAGATTTGTATCTGCTTGTTCGGTTTATCCCTACCGGAAGGCCTTCGTGATAAAAAGAATTTAGCAAACTTTTTACCTTGACATAAGCATTTTCTGCGGAAAGTACTCCGGGAGAAACGGTTATTGCAAGAACCCTTACATCCGGTGAAGCCAGCAGCATCGTAATTGTTTTAATATCGTCTGTCCCTCCGTCTGTATCAATTATTACATAATGAGATGGTTTCCAGGGATGAGAATATAAGCAAAGGTTGATGGCAAGCCCAAAAACAATAAATAAGATTTTACGTATCATATCACTTTATGGAATCAGTAAAAATAAAATGTTCGCTGCAAACATAGAAAAAATTCCCTTATTGACATGGATGATTTTTTCATATCTTCATACGGTCAATTCGGATCTATGAAGAGATTCCTGATATGGTTTATTCCGGGAGTTATTGCTGGTGTTTTGATCATGTTTGGTGGAAGCAGTGTCATTAGAATGACATCTTCCAGCGAATATTGTGTTTCTTGTCATATCCATCCTGCAGCTGATGCTTCATGGAAACAATCGGTTCATTATGATACCAGGTCGGGTTACAGGGTAGCATGTGTTGAATGCCATCTTCCACCGAAAGGACAGGGTTATCTCTGGGCCAAAGGCACTACAGGTTTACGTGATCTCTGGAGTTACTGGACAAAAGATTCGGCATCCTTTAACTGGGATGAACGTAGTATGCTGGAAGCAGCACGGACCCATTCCTATGAGAGCAGTTGTATAAAATGCCATGAAAATCTGTTTCCCGCCGGACTCACACTAGAAGGGGAAGATGCACATCTTTATTACAGACAGACAAAAAAAACATCGGATCTTCATTGTATTAATTGTCATCTCAACTCCGGACATTATATTGAGGGCTATACGCATGGGAGCAATGCCACATTCGGACTTGTTTCATCCGCACCAAAAGAGATATTCACAGAACCGGCAACAGTAAACGGATTCACTTCATTTACGGAGCAGATACCTGGTTCTCCTGTCTCGTTCAGAATGATTGCCGTTCCCGGAGGCAGATTCATCATGGGAAGTCCGGAGGATGAGCCTTTCAGGAAAGACAACGAAGGCCCGTTAAGAGAAGTTGAGGTAAGCGGATTTTTCATGGGTGAGGTGGAAGTGACCTGGGATGAATACCTTGCATTTTATGCACAGACATCCGCTGAAGGCCGGACTACTGATACAGAGGGTCTCAGGGCACGACAGACATCAGATACCGACGCAATATCCGGGGCAACTCCTCCTTATGGACAACCTGACCAGGGGTGGGGAATGGGTCAGAGACCTGCCATTTCTTTTACTTTTCATGCTGCCGGGACATATTGCAGGTGGCTTTCAATGGTGACCGGCAAGACCTACAGACTACCGACTGAAGCTGAATGGGAATATGCATGCAGGGCAGAATCATCAACTCCCTATTTTTTCCCCGGTGATCCGGAAAAGTTTGAGAAAACCGGATTGAGAGCCAGACTCTCAAAAAATGATACAGCTGTAATTAATTCGTACATAATATATAAGGCTAACAGCCAGGCTAAAACCCAAGCTCCTGACAGGGTTAAACCGAATCCCTTCGGGTTAAAGAACATGGCAGGAAATGTTGCTGAATTTTGTTCCGACTGGTATCAGTCTGATGCATATGCCAGGTATCCTGAAGGGGTACTCAAAAATCCCCGGGGACCTGAATCGGGTGATGAACATGTTATCAGGGGTGGTTCTTTCCTTGATATGGCGGGAAATCTCAGAAGCGCGGCACGCAGTTTTACGCGAACTGATGAATGGCTCAAAACGGATCCCCAGATACCAAAAAGTATATGGTGGTATTCCGACTGCTTCAATGTAGGATTCAGGGTTGTCTGCGAATTTGATGAAAAGACCGGAAAATTGTAAATTTATATCTCATTAAAACTAACCGACTATGAAAAAACCAAGTATTTCAAGACGTAAATTCCTGGGTAAAGCTGCAACAGTTGGAGCTGCAGGGATTGTTATCCCTTCAATAATAAGCAGTTGTGCCCGTGGTGCAGGGAAAAAGATCCCGGCAGTATCATGGCTCGATCAGGCTCCTGACGGGCCGGTTCTTAAAGCAGGTGTTATAGGATGCGGAGGTCGGGGAACAGGTGCAGCGATAAATTTTCTTAATGCCGGACCTAACCTTCAGATAACAGCTCTGGGAGATACATTCAGGGACCGTGTGGATAACTGCAGGTTCAATATTTTAAAAGAAAAAGGGCAGGAAGTGCCTGAAGATAACTGTTTTACCGGCTTTGACGCATTTCAGAAGGTTATAGAATCCGATGTTGATATCGTCATTCTGGCTGCACCCCCTTTCTTCCGTCCTGAACATCTTGCTGCCGCAGTATCAGCCCGTAAACATATTTTTGCTGAAAAACCTGTTTGTGTCGATCCTGCGGGAGCCAGATCAGTTATGGCAACAGCCCTGAGGGCTAAAGAAATGGATCTGACAATTGTTACAGGAACCCAACGGCGCCATCAAAGAAATTATGTCGCAAATTATCAGCAAATTGCTCAAGGTCTTATCGGAGATATAGTAAGTGCAAACGCCTACTGGTGCGGAGGGAAATTATGGCATCGCGATGCGAACAAAGACTGGTCGGAGATGGAATGGATGATCCGCAACTGGGTTAACTGGACATGGTTGTCGGGCGATCATATTGTCGAACAGCATGTCCATAATCTCGATGTGATAAACTGGTTCACCGGTTCTCATCCGGTGAAAGCCGTCGGAATGGGTTCAAGGCAAAGACGTGTTACTGGCGACCAGTTTGATAATTTTTCGATCGATTTTGTTTTTGAGAACGGAATGCATCTGCATAGCATGTGCCGCCAGATAAACGGATGCTGGAATAGTGTATCGGAAAGGATTCAGGGCTCAAAGGGCTACTCAAACTGTATCGATGCAATTTATGATCCTGAAGGTGAGGAGATATGGAAATATGATTACCCGCTGGATGAGGAGGGTAAGCCATCCTCAGCCAAAATGATGGATCCCTATGTTCAGGAACATATTGACATGGTTACGGCAATTCGTAACGGTAAGCCGTTTAACGAACTTGAGAATACAGCTGTATCAACACTATGTGCGATAATGGGTCGTATATCGGCATATACCGGCAAGGAAACCACATGGGACGAGATAATGAATTCAGATCTGAAACTCGGACCGAAGGTTTTTGAGTTCGGACCTGTTGATATCCCCAAAGATGTTCCCGTTGCCGGTGAAGCTTATGTTCCTCCGGCCAACACATAATTAATTAAAAGTTATGGACAAATCAAGGAGAGATTTCATAAAAAAAGCTGCTGTTACGGGAGCTGCAATTATCGCAGCTCCTGCAATGGCAGGGTCGCAGATCAGAGACGGGAAAAAGATAACTCCGGAACAGATCACTCCTTTCAAGCTGAAGTATGCTCCGGGGCTGGGCATGTTCAGGGAACATGCCGGATCTGATCCGGTCGATAACATAAGGTTTTGTTACGAAAATGGTTTCAGGGCTATGTTCGATAACGACCTGATGAAGAAACCTGCAGGTGACCAGGAGAAAATTGCAAACGAGATAAACAGACTTGGAATGGAACTGGGTCCCTTTGTCGTTTATGCCGATTTTGGAGCTGTCTCTTTCGTTCTTAATAAGCCTGAAGTCAGGGAAATGCTTATCGGTAAAATGAAGGAGGCTGTGGAATGTTTCAAAAGAACAGGTGTAAAATGGGCCCTTGTTGTTCCCGGAAAGTATGATGAAAAACTCCATTGGGATTTCCAGACAGCCAATGTAATAGATAATCTCAGATATTGTTGTGATATTGTTGAGGCTGCAGGACTGACACTTGTAATGGAACCGCTTAATACTCTGAGAGATCACCCGGGTCTGTTCCTTTCAGGCATTCCACAGGCTTTTTCTATATGCCGTGCAGTGAACAGATCGTCATGTAAGATAGTTATGGATATCTACCACCAGCAGATAACAGAAGGAAACCTGATCCCGAATATTGATGCAGCCTGGAGCGAAATTGCAGCTTTCCATTGTGGTGATAACCCGGGGCGTAATGAACCAACAACCGGTGAGATCAACTACAAAAATGTATTCAGACATATCTATAGCCGTAACTATGATGGTATTATCTGTATGGAGCATGGATTGAGCAGGCGGACAAGGGAAGGGGAGGAGAGAGTCATACAGGCCTACCGGGAATGTGACAATTTTGACGTGTGAAACCTGCCGGATATTTTTTAAGATCTTTGCCGATTGATTAAACCATAGCTAATGAAAAAATACATACTTTCACTTGACCAGGGAACTACAAGCTCCCGCGCAATAGTATTTGATACGAACGGTTTTCCTGTTGCAACTGCACAGAAAGAATTCACTCAGTACTTTCCTGAACCCGGCCGGGTAGAACACGATCCTGAAGAGATCTGGTCCACCCAGGCCGGTGTTGCTATGGAAGCAATTACCAAAGCAGGCATTGTCAGCTCTGCCATTGAGGGCATAGGTATTACCAACCAGCGTGAAACAACCATTGTCTGGAACAGGAAGACAGGGAAACCTGTTTATAAGGCAATTGTCTGGCAGGACAGGCGTACAGCAGATTATTGTGACAGACTGAAAAAGGAAGGATTCAGTAAAACGGTCATGGAGAAGACAGGACTTATTATTGATGCATATTTTTCGGCTACAAAGATCAGATGGATACTTGACAATATTAAGGGGGCACGCGCGATGGCTGATAAGGGCCAGCTTGCTTTCGGTACTGTAGATTCCTGGCTCATCTGGAATCTTACCGGAGGCAAGCTCCACATTACAGATGTAACGAATGCTTCAAGGACAATGCTTTTAAACATTCATACGCTGAAATGGGATAAGGA
>JAFGBD010000043.1 GCA_016933335.1 Bacteroidales bacterium
CCTGGTCGATATCAGAGAAGCGCAGCGGTGACCTGAACTCTTTTATCTTGCTCAGGGTAGCCTGGTGCTGGCGGGCGGAAGACTCGGCGATCTCACCCTGGCGGTCCCGGATCCGCTCGTCCATGAAGCGGAAAAAATCGATGTATGTCGATTTGATACGGTATTCATTTTTAAGGATCTCAGGGGTGAGCTCCTCATGCAGCAGCCTGTATTTAATGAATATCTCATTGATGCGTGCGCGGCAGCTGTCCAGTATCAGGTTATAGTCCCGGGCCTGATCATGGTCCGGCAGGATCTTCCCGTGCTTTGAGTCGAAAAGCTTTTTATTGACAGCCAGGCCGGAGTTAAACCTTACCTTTCGGCCCTTTAGGTGGACCACCAGGAGCACTGCCTGGTCCCCGTTTTTTTTAATATAATTATCTCTAAGCAAAACTTTTATCCTGGGCAGGTATTTCTGAGACGCGATTGAGTCTTTTTTCTGTCTTAGCTGCAGATTATTGTCTTTTGCATTCATACAGGTATCAAGGCCTTCCGGGCGGAGAAACGGCCGGAAATTTTTCAAGTGAACTCGGAGGGACTCGAACCCCCAACCTTCTGGTCCGTAGCCAGATGCTCTATCCATTAAGCTACGAGTCCGATATTTGATGAAAAATATAAAATCAATTGCCAGCTAATCTATCGCCTGGCGGTGAGTGGCAAACAATAAGCCATGACCCTGTTTTACGGACTGCAAATATAGAAAATTTAATCAATGATTGGAAGTGCTGAAAAATAAATCGGGGGTGTATCTCCGTTATTATGATGTGCGATTATCCTGCAACTATTGAGGAATAGTAAAACTGATGGTTGTGCCTTCCCCTTCCTTGCTTCTGATCATCAACCTGCCATTGTGCCTGCTGATAAAATCTTTACAGATGGACAACCCGATACCGGTTCCTTTTTCATTGTCGGTACCTGGCATCGAGGTGCAACAATCCTTATCCAGTTTTTCCCGGATCATTTCTTCTGACATGCCAAGGCCGGAATCGGTCACACTTATGATAAATTCTTTGCCCTTTTCAATGGCGCTGAGAATAATGTCTGTGTTCTGTCCTGAAAATTTGATGGCATTTGACACAAGATTACGGATAATGGCACGAAGCATGTTAATATCGGCTGTTATCTCAGTATCTGGTTTGATCCTGTTAACAAGCCGGATACCCTTTCTCTCTGCAGCAAGATAGAACAGCTCATTGGCATCGAGTATCACATTATAAAGGTCAACCTTCTCGGGAGAGAATTGAATAACTCCACGCTGAACCCTTGACCACTCGGTAAGGTTATCAAGCAATGCATAATTACTTCTGACCGACAAATCAATGATATTGACAAATTCTTTAATCTTGGATTTATCATAAATGTCGATTTTTTTGCGAAGTAGCTCACAATAACCAAGTATTGTATGGAAAGGATTCTTCAGATCATGAGCAATAACCTGGAGAAACCTGTCCTTAGTAAGGTTTGCATTATTGAGTTTTTCGGAATTCCTCCTGAGCTCATCCTCTTCCATAAGCCTCTCCATTTCTGCTCCTGTTCTGGCTGCAAATATTGATAAAATATTTCGTGAATTAAGCTTTTCCTGCATTGGTTTATCATCCATTATAACCAGCATTGCGTTCACTATTCCGTCTCTGTCAAAGACAGGAGCTCCTATAAAGCTTTCAATACCAAGATCTTCAATAAGCTTGTAACCCGGAAATAATTCACGGAGATTATTCGGATAATAAGTGATATATCCGTTCATCAGGTTGCTGAAGGGACCATTGGCCAGTCCGAATTCAAAATTTTCATCCGGGGCATTGCCAGCATAAAATTCAATTGATTTGGCAGAATTAACAGCATCGTTTTTTAACTTTGCTATCATTACATATTTTGCTTCAAAGGCTGAAGCAAGTAACCTGGTCAGTACCCTGAAAAAGGATCTTCCTGTTTCCCTCGAAGTGTGTTTGATCAACGTATCCAGTACTTCGGAGGTTTTGTTGTAATCAATGATTTTGCTGATACGGAGAATGACCAGTTTATTGTCTTCTATCCCAATAAGCTTTTGATAAAGCCTTCCCCAGAAGATGTTGTTCTTAAATGTTCTGAAATTCAATTCCTGTACATATTCCTTCCCTTTCTGGGTTTCCTGGATAAAATGCCTCTTGCTGAATTCTACCGGCTCACTGCCATATAGATTAAAGGACTGTAAGTTATTAAAATCAACTTTATCAACAGCCTGAAACAATTCCAAAGCCTTTTTATTACAGTCAAGGATTTGAAAATCATAAGGATCAAGAATGAAAATGGCATCAGGCGAATCGTTAAAAACAGACATGAACAGTGGATTCGAATGATAGCTGTTCCTGTTGTACGTCTGATGTTCAATGATTTTAAATCGCCTCATGGTCAAACGGTTCTTAAAATCAATTTTAAATAACTAAATCTGTTCTAATTTACGTCTTAAAACCTTAATTGGATTTAAATATTTGACCAATAACTTAAAACTGTGTATGAACACATTCATTAAATAGTTCATTGAAAATCCGGTTAAAGGAATAATGCCAATCCTGCCGGTTTTAGCAAACGGGGTACACCTTAGCAAACGGTGTGCACCACTTCGTCCGTTTTTATCTGATATATCTTCAAAAAAAAGATAAAGGAAGGAGATGAAAGAAGAAAGGATTGGTTCTTTTAATCGAAAAACGGGTTAAATTTTTCAAGCACTGTTTCAGGAGCCCTGACAGGCTTTCTGTTCAATGCATTAACAAACACATTTGTGGATGTTGCCGTACAGAGGATCTGCCTGTCATGATTGAAAACTTCATATTTAATGATAAGCCTGATAACAGGTATCATTGTCAGTATGGATTTAACTGTCAGCTCATCATCATAAAATGCAGGTTGCCTGAAGCTGATATTCAATTCATAAACAGGCAGAATGATACCGCTATCCTCCAGGTCCCTGTATGTAATCCCCAGGTTACGCATCATTTCTGTCCTTGCAATTTCAAAATAGGCAGCATATATCGAATGGTGCAAATATCCCATTCGGTCAGTTTCATTATACCTGACCCGTATTTGAGTTTCATATATATACATTTTTCGGATGATTAATGGATAAAATGAAGTATTCAGTGTTATTTGAATGGTGAATCAGGTTCCTTTGCAAGTTCATTATAAGCCCCCCTGTCTACAATCCCGGGAACTATCCTTTGCAACAGTGCAATCAACTGGCCTTCAAGTGTAAGTATTTTGACACGTTTTTTCTTTTTAATAGCCCTTATCATCGATTTTGCCACCTGCTCGGGCATCATCATTTTTTCTTCAATCCTTGGTGTATAACCCTGTTCACTGCCATCTTCCGTAAGTGCCTTTTTTCTTATCTCCGATTTGGTAAATCCGGCAGAGAGGACCATCACATGCAGTCCGTTTTTCAGGTTCTCTATGCGTAAAGTCTCCATAAAACCGTGCATGGCAAATTTTGATGCTGAATACCCTGATCTTCCTGGTAATCCATGAAAACCAGCAACTGATGAGACTCCCACAAGTGTGCCTTTAGCTTTAATCAGATAAGGAAGTGCAAATTTTGTGCAATAAACCGTACCCCAGAAATTAACCTCCATAAGCCTTCTGAGCACCTGGATATCAACATCGATGAATAGTGCACGCATGGAGATCCCTGCATTGTTTACAAGTATATCAATCTTCCCGAATTTCTCAATTGTTTTATCAATCAAATTTTCACAGTCTTCAATCACTGTAACATCTGTTTTTACAGCCAGTGCTTCATATCCCCTGCTCATGAAATCATTCTCCAGTTCTTTCAGTAAATCTTCTCTTCTGGCAGCAAGCACAACTTTCGACCCTCTTGCAGCAAATTCACGTGCAGTTGCCAGTCCAATGCCGGATGATGCCCCTGTAACGATAACAACTTTATTCTTCATTTAGCTATACATTTAAAAGTCAGAAGTTATTTTAAAATTTCTGTTTATATTTTATTAAAACAAAATGCATTATATTCCAAAATAACCTTAAATGAGTATATTATGCAAATGATCTTTGAAAATAATTCCAAATATTCAGCCAAGTGATCATATTATCTTATTTTTACATGTAAATAGTATTTATAGTGTATGGCTGTAAATCAACCTCTTGCAGATCGGCTCAGACCAAAAGACCTGGATGAATTTGTTGGTCAGGAACATCTTGTCGGTAAAAAATCCATCCTTCGCACAAGTATCGAATCGGGGAACATACCATCATTTATTCTCTGGGGACCGCCGGGTGTCGGAAAAACAACACTTGCCAGAATAATTGCCCACCGGCTGAGCAGGCCTTTTTACAGCTTAAGTGCTGTGAATTCAGGAGTTAAGGATGTCAGGGAGACTATTGAAAAAGCGAAAAAACAGCAATTCTTCAACCAGCCAAATCCAATCCTGTTCATTGACGAGATTCACCGTTTCAGCAAATCGCAGCAGGATTCATTACTTGGCAGCGTTGAACAGGGCATTGTAACGTTAATCGGCGCAACAACAGAAAATCCTTCTTTCGAAGTCATATCGCCCCTTCTCTCACGTTGCCAGATATACGTGCTCAAACCCCTTGAGAAGGATGACCTGCTGAAAATCATTCATAAAGCTTTGAAAAGTGATACCGAGCTCAGGAAGATTAACTTCGAGATTAAGGAATATGAAGCGATCCTTCGTTATTCAGGAGGAGATGCCAGGAAACTGCTCAATATCATCGAATTATTATTCTATTCCTCTGCCCGGAAAAACAACAAAATTGTTATCACAAATGACACAGTGGTTGCCAAAGTCCAGGAAAACCTGGCTATGTATGACAAAAACGGAGAACAGCACTACGATATCATTTCAGCTTTTATCAAATCGGTCAGGGGAAGCGATCCTAATGCAGCTGTATACTGGCTGGCACGGATGGTAGAAGGTGGCGAAGATCCTAAATTCATCGCCCGGAGACTGGTTATCCTGGCCGCCGAAGACATCGGAATGGCAAATCCCAATGCCCTGATGCTGGCAACCAGCTGTTTTGAAGCTGTCCACATGATAGGCTGGCCCGAATCAAGGATCATACTCTCTGAAACAGCTATTTATCTGGCCACCTCACCTAAAAGCAATTCAGCATATCTGGCAATTGACCAGGGGCAGAAACTTGTCAGAGATACCGGAGATCTGCCGGTTCCTTTAAATATCAGAAATGCTCCGACACAACTTATGAAAGACCTGGGCTATGGGAAAGATTATAAATATGCCCATCAGTATAAAAACAATTTTATAACCGAAGATTTTCTTCCTGAAAAAATCAAAAACACCATTCTCTATCATCCACAAGAGAACCAGCGCGAGAAGGAAATCCGTGACAGGCTGGAAAGACTCTGGAAAGACAGATATCGTTACTGAACATGTCTCTGTTCCTGATTATTTTGTGAAATGAATCCGTAAGTAACCAATCCCGGTTTGTTGCCACATGTCATCGGTCACATTCTTCAGTACCGCTTTGGTGAATTTAAGTTATCAAACGGACCTGAAAAAGCTGCAACACGTTAAATACATCTGCCTTATAAAGAGCACAGAAATAACATATCCAAAGGTTAACGTAAAATATACGTTTAGTTTGTAAATAAAGAAATAATTCGTATTTTTGATTAAGGGAGACTTACAAAAATTCTGCCGGTCGGGATTGATAATTCACATACTATGATAAAAGACCCAGCTGCCGGAAATTTTTTAAAATGCATAACTGATTTATCATTCAGGAATAAATAAATAACTGTAAATATCTGATCATGGTATTAAAAAACAAGTATCCGGTCATCAATCATTCTGTAAATATATTCCATGATCAACCGCTATAAAGATCTGAACCAGATAAGCATCATCAGACAATACCAGGAAAAATGAAGGATCAGGAATGAAATTTAAGGATATTCAATCAACCAATTAATAAACAGAAACATGTACGTTCTCGGTTTTGATGTCGGAAGTTCATCAGTCAAAGCAAGCCTTGTTGACACAGCTTCCGGGAGGTGTGTGGGCTCTTCATTTCAACCCAAACAGGAGATGGTCATTCAGGCCACCAGACCAGGCTGGGCAGAGCAGGACCCTGAATTATGGTGGAAATATCTGAAAATGGCTCTTACGGATGTATTGATCCGGACATCGGTGGATATAAACACCATAAAATCCATAGGCATTTCATACCAGATGCATGGTCTCGTCCTGGTTGACAAAGAACATAAGGTTCTCCGGCCATCTATTATATGGTGCGACAGCAGGGCTGTTGAAATCGGCAACAAAGCCTTTGAAAAGATCGGAGCAAAACAATGCCTGGAGAATATGCTGAACTCTCCCGGTAACTTTACAGCTTCGAAATTAATGTGGATAAAGGAAAATGAGCCCGGTTTATACCGGAAAATATATAAGATCATGCTGCCCGGTGACTATATTGCAATGAGAATGACCGGTGAAGTTAAAACTACCATATCAGGCCTTTCGGAGGGCATATTATGGAATTTCCGGAATCACGGACTGTCTGAACAAGTACTCAAGGTTTATGATATTGATCCGGTCTTAATCCCTGAAATAGTACCAACATTTTCGGTCCAGGGTGTTTTGACTGCCAAAACGGCGAATGAACTGGGGCTTCAGGCCGGTACGCCAGTCTCATACCGGGCCGGTGACCAGCCAAACAATGCGTTGTCGCTGAACGTGCTGAATCCCGGTGAAATAGCAGCAACAGCAGGAACTTCAGGGGTAGTGTACGGTATCAGCGATGTTATTAAATACGATTTGCTTTCCAGGGTAAACACTTTTGCACATGTCAACCATGACAACGAATCAACCAGACTCGGAGTACTGCTTTGTGTGAACGGAACAGGAATACTTAACTCATGGCTCAGGAAAAATATTGCTGCCAACGGTTCTTACGATGAGATGAATAACCTTGCTTCAAATGTGAACATCGGTTCAGACGGACTTGTTGTACTTCCTTTTGGCAACGGTGCAGAAAGGATGCTGGGAAATGCCGATATAGGAAGCAATATTGCAAATATCAATTTCAATATCCATACCCTGGCACATTTGTTGCGCGCCGCCCAGGAAGGAATCGTATTCGCTTTTAAATACGGTATTGAGGTAATGGAAGGCATGGGGATCAGTCCTTCAGTGATCAGGGCAGGAAACGCCAATATGTTTCTCAGTCCCGTATTCCGTGATACGCTCTCAGGAATTACAGGATCGGTAATTGAATTGTATGATACAGACGGGGCACGAGGAGCGGCTTTTGGCGGAGGTTTTGGTGCAGGGATCTATAAATCACTCAATGATGCACTTGCCGGACTGAAAAAACTGAAAATCATTGAACCGGATGATACGAAAACCGGACAATATCAAAATGCATATGAGAGATGGAAAACCAATCTTGAAACAAAACTGAAAAATTAAACATATGATCAAAATATATTCTTTCATCACTGTCATTATCCTGTTTGTTTCATGTGACAGCCTGCAGAAGAAACCTCTTAAAACTGATTATTCAGAATATGATCCGTGGAAAAATCCCGAATTACCTGTTGATGACAGGGTAAAAGACCTGATTTCAAGGCTCACGCTGGAAGAGAAAGTCTCTCAGATGACCAATCAGAGTGCTGCCATTCCGCGTTTGGGAATTGCAGAATACGACTGGTGGAATGAATGTCTGCACGGCGTCGCAAGAGGCGGAAAGGCAACAGTGTTTCCACAGGCTATCGCCCTGGCTGCCACGTTCGATGAAGAGCTGATCTTCAAAGTAGCCACTGCCATATCAGATGAAGGCAGGGCAAAATACAATGCAGCTCAAAAGCTGGGAAACACAGAGCGATATATGGGTCTCAGTTACTGGACACCCAATATTAATATCTTCAGGGATCCCAGATGGGGAAGAGGCCAGGAGACATATGGCGAAGATCCCTATCTTACCAGCAGGATGGGTGTCACTCTGGTAAAAGGATTACAGGGAAACAACCCTGATTACCTGAAAACTGCAGCCTGTGCCAAACACTTTGCAGTACATTCGGGACCCGAAGCAAAAAGGCATCAATTTAACGCCACTCCTCCGAAAAAGGATTTTGTTGAGACCTATTTGCCGGCCTTCAAAGCTCTTGTCAAAGAAGCCAAAGTTGAAGCCGTCATGTGTGCTTACAACAAAACCTATGACCTTCCATGTTGCGGCAGTTCGTATCTGCTTCAGGATATCCTGAGGAATGACTGGGGATTTAAAGGTCACATTGTATCGGATTGTGGAGCCATTTATGATTTTTACACCGGCCATAATGTGGTACAGACACCTGCCGAGGCTGCTGCCATGGCACTTAAAGCAGGTGTAAATGTGAACTGCGGCGAGGTATATCAACATCTGAAGGATGCAGTTGACAGCGGAATAGTAACTGAAGAAGAGATAGACCGGGAATTATCATGGCTTCTTCGTTCCCGTTTCCGTCTCGGACTTTTCGATCCTCCTGAAATTGTTCCGTTCAGCTCCGTTTCGGAGGAGATCATACATTGCGATGAGCACATTCGGCTGTCACGCGAAGCAGCAATAAAATCAATGGTTCTGCTTAAAAATGATGGCACACTGCCACTGCAAAAAAACCTTAAGGATGTCCAGATCATAGGTGTTCATGGCAATGACGCCCAGGTTCTTTACGGGAATTACCACGGACTGTCACCAGATGCCGTGACAATTGCTGAAGGAATTGTCTCAAAGCTGGATCCCGGCATCAAAGTCGATTTCAGGCAGGGTGTGCAATTGAACCGTTATAACGAAAATAAAATGGACTGGTCTACGGGAGCAGCTGCCAGTGCCGATGTTGTGATAACAGTCATGGGAATTTCAAATCTGCTGGAAGGAGAAGAAGGAGCTTCCATCGCTTCACCCAGCAAAGGGGACAGAATGGATATCCGTCTTCCCGAGAATCAAATCAGTTACCTGAAAGCGCTGCGCAAAAGGGGAAATGCTCCGATCATACTGGTTGTTACCGGCGGCAGTCCGGTTTCACTGGTTGATGTCGAGGATCTTGTCAATGCGATATTGTTTATCTGGTATCCCGGTGAGCAGGGAGGGAATGCGGTTGCCGACATTCTTTTCGGTGATGCAAATCCTTCAGGCCGGCTGCCTGTTACATTTCCCAAATCCGTTGACCAGTTGCCTTCTTTCGATGACTATTCCATGACAGGGAGAACTTACAGATATATGAAAGAAGAACCGGAGTTCACTTTCGGATACGGTTTGAGCTATACAACTTATGAATACAGCAATATCAGGCTGAGTTCTGACAGGATAGAATCATCCTCAAGTATTGAAGTAATGGCAGATATTAAAAATACAGGGAAAACAGCAGGTGAGGAAGTTGTTCAGTTATACATCACCGATATGGAAGCATCTGAAATTACACCATTGCACGCCCTGAAAGGATTTCAAAGATTAAAACTGAATCCCGGGGAAACAAAAACAGCAATATTTACCATACTACCTGACATGCTGGAGCTGGTTACTGAAAACGGAGAGATCATTTCAGAGCCCGGAGAATTCATGATTCATGTCTGCGGAGCCAGTCCCTCACCAAGAAGTCTTGCCCTGGGCTCATCCAAAGGTGTGGAAGCATTTTTTATGCTTGAAGAATAAGAAGTAATGAATTTAAATGATTAACAATTATTATTTTTTAAGAATAAATAAATAGCAGATATTCAACCTTAAAGTGAGAATCATAAAGTCATTCAATCATCTACAGATTTAAGCCGGGGTAAAAATCAAAAATCAGAATATCTATAAAAGGATCAGCCCATCAAAAAATGAAAAAATGGACAGACAAGGAATGAGAAATCATTGAAAAAACAAGCTGATGACCTGGAAAGCATTGAGATGATGGAGATTAACAAATACCGGAATCAAAGCATGAAATTAAATAAATATAACAGGAATAATCATTTTAAAACGAAAAACAATGGAATATCTATTAGGAAACAAGGAGTTTTTTCCCGGCATCGGGAAAATAAGGTATGAAGGAAGGGAGTCAAAGAATCCGCTGGCATTTAAATATTATGATGAGAATAAAATGGTAAATGGCAAAACAATGAAAGACCATTTCAGGTTTGCCATGGCTTACTGGCATA
Organism: Bacteroidales bacterium; assembly: GCA_016933335.1. Lineage (GTDB taxonomy): Bacteria > Bacteroidota > Bacteroidia > Bacteroidales > UBA10428 > JAFGPL01. The sequence continues at coordinate 10,191 of JAFGBD010000043.1, forward strand.
CCATGTGCGGAACAGGAGAGGATCCGTTCGGAACCGGAACGATTGACCATCCGTGGGCTGAAGGAGATGATCCCATTACGGTTGCGAAAAATAAGATGGACGCAGCTTTCGAATTCATGACAAAAATCGGAATCCCGTTTTACTGCTTCCATGATTTTGACCTCGTCAAACAGGGTGACACCATTGCCGAATCTGAAAAAAGACTGCAAATCATGATTGACTATGCAAAGGAAAAGCAAAAGGCATCAGGTGTAAAACTGCTCTGGGGAACCGCAAACCTTTTTTCCCACAAGAGATATATGAACGGTGCTGCCACAAATCCGGATTTCCATGTGGTAACCTATGCTGCCACCCAGGTTAAAAATGCCATTGATGCAACCATTGCCCTTGGTGGTGAAAACTATGTATTCTGGGGAGGACGCGAAGGATACAGTTCCCTGCTGAACACCAATATGAAACGGGAGCTGGAACATATGGCAAGATTTCTGACAATGGCGCGTGACCATGGACGTAAGCAAGGCTGGAAGGGAATATTTCTTGTTGAACCGAAACCCATGGAACCGACCAAGCATCAATATGATTTCGATGCTGCGACCGTTGTCGGTTTCCTGAAAGAATACGGACTGGATAAAGACTTCAAACTTAATATCGAGGTAAACCATGCAACCCTTGCCCAGCATACTTTCCAGCATGATCTCCAGGTTGCAGCCAATGCAGGACTGCTTGGAAGCATTGACGCAAACCGGGGTGATTACCAGAACGGATGGGATACAGATCAGTTCCCCATCAACGTTTATGAGCTTACAGAAGCAATGCTGGTCATCCTTGAAGCAGGCGGATTTACAAAAGGAGGTATCAATTTTGACGCAAAAGTCAGAAGAAACTCTACCGACCCGGAAGATAAATTCATCGCGCATATTGCAGGTATGGATGCATTTGCACGGGCACTCCTGGTTGCTGTCAGTGTGCTGGAAAAAACCGACTATAAAAAGCTGCGCAAAGAAAGGTACGCTTCCTTTGACAGCGGAGATGGCGCGGCATTTGAAAAAGGAAAATACACGCTTGAAGATTTACGCAACCTGGCCATAAAACTTGGTGAGCCAAAGCAGATCAGCGGTAAGCAAGAGCTATATGAGGCCATCATCAACCAGATGATTTAACAAACCTGCTGTTCAAAACTTCGGAGTAATTATGGTTCGTAATTTTCAAATTTTAACCTTCTTAAAGAGACAAGGGAGATAACCGCATCAGGTATTCTCCCTTTTTCTTTCAGTTTTACCCGGATTTAAAAAACTGATAAAAGATCAGAATGAATTGAAATTGATATCTATTTTTTTTAAATTTGAAAAGCTCTAAATTTTTTTATAAAACCAATAAAACATACAAAATGAAAACCTGCAATTATCTGTCAAAATGTATTGCCCTAGTTTGTGTTACGTATCTTATGCTTTTACCATTCAGGCTGGCTGCACAGGAATGGGCGGTTTATGATGCAAGCGCATTGCCTGTAGAGGCAACACCTGCATTTGAGACATCTAATACCGGCCCTGAACCTGATTTCAGAATCGAAGTCCAGGATGACCCGGATATTATAGGAAATAAAATACTGTTATATGACCAGCCTACCATTTCAGGCATGCAGACATATACAATGAACTGGAATATCGGCGGAGGCACCCAGGCCACCCTTGTCGCACGTATAAAAGGACTGGAAATGACAAATGCACTCAGAATAATGGAAATAGATATCCGCAATGGCAATGCGGGTTTCAGAAACAAACTGCAGATAAGGTATGATGACACAGTCCAGTTTGAAAGACCAACAGGACTAGCCCAAGCAGAAGTCTTCGATCTTAAAGAATGGCATCTTTATCGTGTAACAATGGATGGAGCCACCTATAAGTTATACATGGATGAATCCGCCGAAGTGCTTATAACCGGTGAAACCGACAGAACCGGCAGTGATAACTGGTTTAAATTCGGGGATCAAAGCGGGAATTACAGCCATTCCGGTTACATTGACTGGATAATATGGGATGTGACCGGTGCCTATGCCCCGGGCGCGGGAGCAGCCATACCTTCGGAACTCAGCACAGATTATTACGGATCATCAAGCTCAGTCAATGAATATAAACAGGATGAAAGTGTAATGATCTATCCAAGCCCGGCAGAATCCAAAGTATGTATTTCCATACCTGAGGAACTGTTGTATGCAGATTTGCAGATATTTAATGCGTTGGGCGAGATGGTGTATACATCTGCTTTGTATAGCACAAAAACCGAACTCAGTCTTAAGAATTTCACAGCAGGTATTTATTACATCAATATCAGAAACGTCAAACAGTCTGTTACAAAGGAACTTATTATCAAATAGTTCATTTGATTGTTTTTTTATATGCAGGAGAGTTAACCTGATCTTTCGCACCGGCGAAAGACTGTGTTAACTCATCCTTTTTTATATCCTATCAGATTTGCCTGCTTTTGAACCATTTGATTTTATAATTATACCGACTTGAAGATCTTCATCAATATTATTTTCTTATCTTCTCTTTGTTTCTTCCTTAATGCCCAGGTTCTGACCGTGAAGGACAGGGTAACACATCAGCCGATTGAATTTGCTGCTGTTTACAGCCGGCATCCCTCAGCTTCAACCCTCACCGATGCCAAAGGAAGGGCTGATATGACAGCTTTCAGGGATGCTGACTCTATCCTGATAAGATATATGGGATATGAACCGGTTACTGTCAGTTATAACCAACTCAAGGATGAGCAGTTTATATGGTACATGGAACCTTCTGAAATATCACTGGAAGCTGTGAAAGTTATTGCCACCAGATGGATTCAGGAAAGGTCAGGTTTCCCTAACCGGATTGCTTCGGTCAAACCATTGCAGATAACATTACAAAATCCACAGACCATGGCTGATCTGCTTGGCAGCACCGGGGAGATATTTATACAGAAAAGTCAGCTTGGAGGGGGCAGCCCGATGATCAGAGGATTTGCAGCAAACAGGGTCATGATTGTTGTTGACGGTGTCAGGATGAACAATGCCGTTTTCAGAAGCGGTAATCTGCAAAACATCATATCTGTTGATCCTCTTTCAGTCCATACCGCAGAAGTCATTTTTGGTCCCGGTTCAGTTATTTACGGAAGCGATGCCATTGGAGGTGTGATGAGCTTTCATACACTCCGGCCATCTTTGGCTGCCAAAGATAAAATCATCATAAAAGGCAGTGCCCTGTCACGGTATTCAACAGCAAACAATGAGAAAACCGGACATTTTGACCTCTGTATTGGCCTGAACCGCTGGTCATTTATCAGTAGTCTCACTTTCAGTGATTTTGATGATATGAACATGGGTTCTGACGGTCCGGAAGAATATTTGCGGGAAAAATATGTCGACAGGATCAACGGTAAAGACAGCATGATTATCAATACTGATCCTGAAAAACAGGTGCCGTCGGGGTACCGTCAGCTAAACCTGATGCAGAGAATTCGCTTTAAGCCGGGTGAGAATCTGGATATCAATTATGGTTTTCATTATTCAACAACAACAGATGTGCCAAGGTATGATCGCCTTATCGAGTATCGGGGAAGCATTCTCAGAGACGGGGAATGGTATTACGGTCCGCAGAAATGGATGATGCAGACCATCACATTGAAAGTCAAAGGATCAAATAAATTATACGACACACAGAGCTCAACACTGGCATACCAGCATTTTGAAGAAAGCCGCCATAACAGGGGTTTCGATAAGGATATACTTACACACAGAACTGAGATTGTTAAAGTATTTTCTTTAAATTCTGATTTTGAGAAAACCATCTCTGATAAGTACTTAATCAATTACGGTGGAGAGATTTTATTTAACATGGTCGGTTCAGAGGCGGAGGATGAAAATCTGCAGACACGTGATACAGAAGAAACAAGCACAAGATATCCTGACGGATCGGTATGGCACTCCTGCGGTTTGTATTTAACATATAAATACCAGGCAAGTGAAGCTCTTGTGCTGTCATCAGGAATCAGGTTTAATCATGCCGGGCTGCACGCTTCTTTTGATACAACCTTTTACCCTTTCCCTTTTTCCGCCGCCAGACTTAACAAGGGAACATTTACCGGAAGCACCGGTGTGCTTTACCGTCCTGAATTGAATCTGCTGATAGGCCTGAACCTGTCAACCGGATTCAGAGCACCAAACATTGACGACCTTGGCAAGGTGTTTGATTCGGAACCCGGATCGGTGCTTGTACCTAATCCCGGATTAAGACATGAATATGCCTGGCATGCAGAAATGAATGCTGTAAAAACCTTTGGCAAATCATTAAAGCTTGAACTTTCAGGTTATTTCACACTGTTGAACGGCGCCATGGTTCGTCGTGATTTTAACCTGAACGGAGCTGACAGCATCCTGTATGACGGAGAACCCAGCCGTGTCCAGGCAATTCAAAATGCTGCGAGGGCATGGGTATGGGGAATACAGGCAGCCGTAAATGTTAAAATACCGGCAGGATTTGGGGTGTCATCACAACTGAATTTCCAGAAAGGAAAAGAAGAACTTGATGACGGCTCAGTTGCACCCTTGCGTCATGCGGCCCCCCTTTTCGGGACAGCACATCTGACGTATTCCGCCAACAGGTTTAAAGCAGATCTATACGGAATATATAATGCCGAAATAACCTTTGAGAACCTTGCTCCCTCAGAGCAAGGCAAACCGCATCTTTATGCATCAGATAAAAACGGCCATCCTTATTCACCCGAATGGTATACCGTAAATTTTAAAGCCTTATACCAGTTAACCGATTTTCTGATGATAAGTGCAGGCATTGAAAACATAACAGACCAGCGTTACAGGCCATATTCCTCAGGAATTGCCGGGGCAGGAAGAAACCTGATTATTTCGGCAAAAGTTACTTTTTAAAAACATCAGCCGGTTTCAGTGAGAACTGTTTTCATTATCCTTTAATGCAATATTAAAACTGCTGCCTGCAGAAAAAATCTGACCATCAGATAATCATGATCGTAACACTATTTAGTTCAACTTAAAAACCCACCGTCTTAGACGGTGGTAATGTTCTTATGGCTTTGCCTATATTTGTACTATGAGCAAATATAA
>JAFGBD010000044.1 GCA_016933335.1 Bacteroidales bacterium
CCAGTTTCTCCTCCAGAACGGTGGCAATACTCTGATTTTCAACTCTGCAGGCTCCTCATTCCAGATCCCGTCATTGTTGCTGGCTTTTACTTTGAACACATACTCATCTCCCGGAAGATTTGTATACGTTGCAATCCTGTTGTCCGATGCTGTAAAGTTCCATTCATTGTCAAATCCTTCCAGCATATAGGCATAACTGTTCTCTTCAGGATGGGCAAAATGCATGGCCGAAAATTCGAATGAAACGACATCATGTTTATAAGATAACTTCAGCCTGTCGGTAACATAAATTGATTTACTGAGTACTTGATGGTTATTAATGAGTTGTCCGACTTCTACGTTTTTATTCAGAATCTTTAATCCTGTAATCTTTGCTTCAGCCAAATGGGGATTGTCAATGATATCCCCCGGATAAAAAGAAATAAATCCGTTTACACCTCCAAAAAATAATTCTCCGGTTTTACTTTTAAAACTCGAGTTGTCTGCAAACTGAAGGATTTTTAAACCCTGATTCATATTATAGACTCTGAAATCAGGAATGTCAGGTCTGTTAACAGCATTGGTAAACTTAACCAGTCCGTTTGATGTTGTTAACCATAAATTGTCATCATTATCGGTTAAAACTGCTGTAACCATATTGTTTGGCAATCCATCCTTTTCAGAATAATGGATTAGACTATCCTCCACAATATCAATATAAATCAGCCCTTCATTACTGCCAGCCCATATGCAGCCATTTTTGTCTTCACAAATAGCTACTATTTCATAGTTTGCAGTTTTTTTATTCAGAAGAACAAAAGAGCTATCCTGCTTATCCAAAACATATATCCCTTTAACGGAACCGCTTCCAATGAGTATATTGTCTTTGCTGTCAATAAAAACCACCTTTATGATGTGATTGCCGAAACCGTATCTTTCACCGATTTGTCTGTTAAAATGCACAAATCGTTTACTTTTATGCGGAAGCATGTCAATTCCTCCTCTTGTTCCTATCCACATGTTTTCAGAATCATCAACACTTATTGAATAAATTGTATTATTCACCAGGCTGTAAGGATCAGACGGATCATGCTGGCAGATCTTTACAGTTTGTGTTGAGGTATTATAGCACCTGATACCCCTGTTATATGTTCCAATCCAAAGTATATTATCTTTATCCATGCATAAAGATTTGATATTTTTCGCACTGAGATATTCAGGATATATGTACTCAAGGGTGATATAGTCAAACCTTTTTGTATTGACATCAAAAAAATTCAATCCGCCTTTTTCTGTTCCTATCCATAAATTATGATTTTCATCTTCAATGATTGCTGAAACAGTTGCATCATTCAGGTACTGTTTATTGTTTTCTCTGTATGTATATTGTTTGAATTTCTTTTGGTTAAGATCGCAATAACTGACGCCACCGCTATAGGTGCCAATCCACATGATATCCTGATTATCGATATAAATATCATAAATGGAATTATTATTGATTTCTGAAATACCGGACTTGTTATGCGCATATAATGTAAAAGAATGATTGCCTGGTTGTTTAAGATACAGGCCTTTATAAGTTCCGATCCATAACCTGCCAAATTTGTCAGAAGCAATATCCCTTATCCTGATGTCGAAATTCCTGTTCTTATCCAGATCAATCCATTCAAAACCTGAGTTCCGGAAATTGAAATAATTTAAACCATTATTGTTGGTACCGATCCAGATATTCCTGTCTTTGTCTTCATAAATACAGTTAATCCAGTTACCGCTGATTGAATGATAATCACCCGGAATATTTTTAAACTGACGTATCGTTTTATGTTTTGTGTCATAAAGAAACAGTCCGTGTTGAGATGTCCCAAAATAAAGATTGCCGCGTGAATCTTTGAGTATTGCAGATACTTCAATGTTTTCAGGTAATTTAAAGCCTGCTCCAACATTGGTGGCAATTAACCTGCGTCCATCAAGGAAGTACAGTCCTTCAGAAGATGCTATCAGAAATGAATCATAATCTAACTCATAAATGCCCCAGCATAGTCCTGTAAACTGAACATTTGCTTCGGAAGATACATGTTTAAATATGTTCTTTCCCTGATCATACAGATCTATACCTGTGGATGTTGTTACCCACATCTTTTCATTTCTGTCAACAAATATGCTTCTGATCAGGTTATTACAAATTGTGGTCGAATCATCCGGATCATGTTTATAAACCTTAAGATTGTAACCATCAAACCGGTTAAGACCTTCGTTGGTACCAAACCATATAAAACCAGTATTATCCTTGCATACAGCATTAACCTTGTTATTTGAAAGCCCTTTCTCCTGCCTGATGTTATTGAAATGATAGCTTGAGTATATATTACTTTCCAATTGTGAGTAACCTCCCATAAAAAGAGATAATAATGCCGCGCATAAAGCAAGCTTCCTTTTTATTTCTGTTATTTTCTTACCGGATGTCTTACAGTTTACTGAAGTTATCAACTCCTTTATCTGCATCTTGAAAATGGTATATCAGATTTGTATTTTACGCGCTGATTTGAATTCTAAATGTAATTTACTAATAACATTTGATTTGGCATAATTTTTTTTTAAATTTTAAAATATGAGCTCTTAATCAAATGTTATATGAAATATGATAAAATCAGATTTCTCAGTTATACGTTTTTTTGTTCTTGTCTTCTGAATGACAAAAACAATTTTAGATGCTATTAACAGATTTCATCTTTAAAAATAATTTCTTTATTTTGGAATTGATAATTTCTTTTCTGCACAATTAATTGAATCAATATGGATCCAAGTTTGTTCAATCTAAACTGGTTAAGGCTGGCAGAGGTCCTGGTCACGATCAGCATATTTGCCATATTCCTCGAACGGGCACTGTCCCTGCTTTTTGAATCGCGTTTCTTTATCAAACGGTTCAAGGGAAAAAGTATCAAAGAGATCATTGCATTTGTTTGCGGTGTTGCCATTTGCTGGATCTGGAAATTCGATGCACTCAGCCTGATTTTTCTTGATAAAAAAACACTTATTATCGGATATATAATCTCCGGTGCCATTATCGCCGGTGGCAGTAAAGGCTCACTGATCCTGTTCAGGGATTTTCTGAAGGTGAAAAGTCTGGCGCAAAAGGAATTTGAGGAAGAAAGACAGAAGAATCAGATATGCGAACCAAACAGTTGAAAAATATGTTTCTTTAATCATAAATTAAACCAATGCAAAAACCGGTCATCGTATTATTTTTTCTTTTTAGCTTTCAGGTCTTCAGCCAGGAACAGAAACTGGTCATTCTGCATACCAATGATCTGCATTCAAACCTGACTGGTTTTGGTCCGGAGTCGGATTATTCACCCTTATCAGTTAATGATGATCAAACAAGGGGAGGTTTTGCACGGCTGCAAACCCTCATTCAGCAGTCAGCAGATGAAAATACAGAAAACAATCTAATACTCGATGCAGGTGATTTTCTGATGGGTACTCTTTTTCATCCGCTTGAAGAGGAAACAGGTTTTCAGCTGCGACTCATGAAAATGATGGGATATGATTATATCACCCTGGGCAACCATGAATTTGATTTTGGCCCAGAATCACTGGCCAATACCATCCAGTCCGCACTGGATAATGGCGCAATTCCATCCATCATTCTCTCAAACATTATCTTCAGCGACGAAACCGGTGATGATAAACTTGAAGATCTCTACCATCAGGGAATTATCAGACCTTACCATATTGTTGATCGTGGCAGGCTAAAGATCGGCATCATCGGACTGATAGGTGAGAATGCAGCAGAGGATGCCCCGGCCAGCAATCCTGCCAGGTTTGGATCACCTGTCAGATATGCAAAAAAGCTGGTAAGACTGTTGAAAAATGAAGAGCAGGCAGATATTATTATTTGCTTGTCTCACAGTGGTATACACAGGAATGAAAAAGGTGAATGGGAAGGTGAAGACATTGCTCTTGCCCGCAAAGCCAAAGACATTGACGTGATCATCAGCGGGCATACCCATGTTGAAACCCCGGAAGCCATACAAATAAATAACACCCTCATAGTCCAGTCAGGATACAATTGCCGGAATATGGGACGCCTGGAATTACACTTATCCGGTTATCAGATTACCGGCCACAAATATCAGCTTATTCCTGTCAATGATGCGATCGCGGGAGACGAATCCATCAATAATATGGTGGAACAGGAAAAACAACTGCTTACCGCAAAATATCTTAACAAACTGAACCTGAGTTACGATAATGCATTTGCAGAAACCTCCTTCGACCTTGTCTTTGACCATGTCAGCGAGAAAAGCAATCTCGGTGCCTTTATTGCTGATGCGGTGCACTATTATATCAGTTCCTCTGCCGTTGAGCCTGCAGATGTTACAATGATCGCATCCGGTCTTATAAGAGAAAACCTTTTAAAGGGCACAGCAGGACTCCAGACTGTACCCGACATTTTCAGAATTGTCAACCTGGGTAAAGGAGATGACGATATCCCCGGTTATCCTGTTTCAAAGCTTTATGTCACTGCCAGGGAGCTGAAAAAACTGATGGAGGTGCTGTTGTTGATGCACGGCAGCAGCGATGACTATTTTTTCTTTTTCTCGGGTATCAGGGTTTACTACAATCCGAAAAAATTCTTACTGCATAAAATTCAAAAAATCGAGCTGAATGGAAAAGTCGTTGATACGTCAAAATCAAACAATCAATTAATCAGTATATCTGCCAATGCATATCTGCTGAATTTCGTCGGACTGGTGCAAAAATACAGTCATGGTCTTGTAAAACTGGTACCAAAAGATAAAGAAGGTATTCCATACACCAATATGAAAGAGACGGTCATCGATTTTGATGACAGCCAGGAGGGTGTTCAGGAAGGGAAAGAATGGCTGGCAATCATAGCTTTTCTTAATAGTTTTAAAGATATTAACGGAAATGGTATTCCGGACATCCCGGAATATTATAAAGATCCTGAATTTGCCCTGGTTAAAACCGGAAGCGATCTTTGATTTATCCGAAAGGTATATTTTAAGGTCTGCAAAGCTTAAATTACTATCGACACCTACTACTGTGGATTGTAAATAATTTCCACCCGGGCAATCTGGCTGACTCCTTTGAAAGCAATTTTAATATAGCAGGCATCTTTCGCCCCATCCGATGAATAGACCTTTGGTTTCCAGTAATCATAATTCTTTTCTGCATTGACGTATTGATCTGTAACTACCGGTATCTCTTCCCAGATCTCCCCGTCTTTTGAAACGGATATATCAAGAGACGATTCATTTGTTTCTTCAAATGAGAAAACCAGGAACCTTTCTAGTTTTCCCGGGATCCTGTATATGATTTCCGAGCCGTCACTGCCCGAAATCCGGCGAATGGCTTCTTTAAAGCTCCTGTCATCCCCGGTTACCGGGACAATATTCTTACCGGAAAAAAGCGTACCGGTATTCTTCATATCGTCGATAAGAGCCTGGCGTTTCACTTCCACAGGTCCAACGATATTTGATTCCTTTGAAATACCGGAACCATTAACAGCCATCACACGATAGTAATATGTTTTTCCGGGTATGGCACTTTTGTCGTGAAACAAAGGAAAATATGGAGTTTCTGCATCAGATATATTGTAACCCGCCAGTTTCCACGAACCATCGCCGGTTTCCGAGCGCCCGATATGATAACCCGAGGCTCCCATCGAACCCTGCCAGCTGATGGACCAGACATTTTCAATTGGAAGGAGAACAGGTGGTTCAGGAACGGATATATCCGGCATATCCATGTTTTGAATTTCAAATGCTTTTTCACGGTATACCGACAAAAGTGTTTTCTCATCATACTTCTCGCCCGTATCAAAACCCGGCCAGTGATAAGCCTTATAGATACCCCCGCCCAAAGGTTCCGAATGCCAGTAAAATCCGCCATAACGCCGGTGATGACGCAGGCTCCATATCAGGGCGCCTGAAATGTGGTTATTTGCTATGACACTGTCTAGAACAGATTCAACACCTGAGGTGCTGATAAAACCAAACTCGCCTATGACATAGGGTTTCCTGCCTTTGATAACATCGAGATTCTTTCTGATATTGTTTAACATCTCTAACGGATTTTCCTCATAATGATGTGATGAAAGAATGTCAACCGATGACTCAAGCACCGATTCCTTCCGTACCGTTCTTCTGCCACTGGCAAAATAACCGTCCATGACCAGGTGATTCCTGTCCAGGCTCTTGATATACCGGCAAATCTCATTTGTCCATTCAACAGGGCACAACAGCTCATTGCCTGTCTCCCAGCACAGAATGGCCTTATCATCCTTGTATCTGACACCGTTCAGCTCATTCTTCCGGTTGATAACAAAATTGATGGTTTGCTTAAAATCATCAATAAGCTGCCGGTCTGTCCAGAATTCATCAGCCGTTTTACCCCTGAAATCGGCATAATTTGGTCTGCCTCCCATCCATTGATGGTTGTTCAGTAAAGAAAATATGATGCGAATACCATATTCACTGGCAAGGGATAACATCATATCAGTAACTTTAAAAGCTTCCTCGTTAAACTTTCCCGGACCTTCCACATAAGTAGGAGATCCGGGAGGGAAGTTCTTATTGCGCACAGGAACGGTATATATTCTGATTACCTGACCGCCCATCTCCCTTACCGTTTTAAAAACATCCCTCATTTCAAATTCATCGGGCAGGGCATAAGGATTGGTCATCTTAAAAGCCATCTCGTCTTCCAGGTAATTCAGTGTAGGAACATTGAATGATATAAAACGGTATGGTTTATCTCCGTCCATCAGTTTTGAACCTGACATGGTAACAAAGTTCTGGAATCCCTGGCTAAATGATGTTAATATCATGGCTAGAAAAATTAGGATGAAGACTGGTTTTTTCATGTGCTTTATGTTTATCCGGGTTATTGGTCACATAACCTGTCCCGACTTACTTGTCAGGAGCCTGTCCCGGTTCATCGGTATTCGGTTTATAGCTCTCTATGACAGTATTGAGAATACTACCATGGATGTTTAATGCATATTTTATCTGACTCATTCAGGGAGTTCCAATCTGATATAAACAGGCTTGTCCCTGTTGCATGTGATTTGTCCGTTAACCAGCCCGAGCTCTGCAACCTGTATGGAACTTCTTCTTGTTGCATAATTGTCCTGACCTGTGTTTTCGCCGGTTCTGCCCGGCCTGTTATCCCGGGCAGATGTACCAACAGAACCTGATATAACTAATATCAGGCATATAAAAGTAGCAATAACAAATAAATTTCTGTTCATATTTTTAAATTTGGATATCCTGATTATAAAAATACAACATCCGTATGATTATTGCTGATCTGTCCGGCTGAATAGATGAAAAAAATCAGTTTATTTGCTAAGAAAGAGGTTTCGGGATGAGAATACAGGATCACAGGTCAGGTTAACCTGTAATTTCCGAAAACCTGCTTCATCACCGGGAGTTGGGATATGTGTGAGGTGTACCTCGCAGTTATTCAAATTCTTAAGGTTTTCCAGGGCCATCTGGGCGGCAGGATTAGACAAAGCACTGATTCCGAGAACGATCAATGTCTCTTCCAGATCAAGACTTGCCATTTTGCCTTTCAGGATATCTTTCTTCAGGTAAGTAACCGAATCAATAATGTTTTTGGGTAACAGGTGCATGTTATCAGGTATTCCGGCAAGGTGTTTGGTGGCATTTAAGACAAGGCTTGAGGCTGCATGCATGAGGGGAGAGTTTTTACCGCTGATGATGGTACCGTCTGCCAGCTGAATGGCCGCCCCGCAATATATACCCTGATTTCCCTTGCCACATTCCTTCGCCTCATTTGCCGCTTCCCTGGCAGGCATGACCACCTTACGGTTTTCAATCCTGGCATTTACCCTTTCCATGATCATTTCAGCCCTGTGCAAAGCATCTTTATCAGCCAGACCCATGGTATACTCATATGCACACCTGAAATACCTTCTGATGATCTCCTGACAGGCCGCATCCTGAACAACGCTGTTATCTGTGATCCCTGAGCTGGCCCTGTTAACTCCCATATCTGTAGGTGATTTGTAGATGGATTCTTCCCCTGTTATTTTTTCAATAATTCGTTTGACCAGCGGAAAGGCCTCGATATCCCTGTTATAGTTAACAGTTTTGGTATTATATGCTTCAAGATGATGATGGTCAATCAGAACAGAATCTTTCAGATCGATCGTTGCAGCTTCATAGGCAATATTGACCTTATGATTCAGCGGCAAATCCCAGACAGGGAATGTCTCAAATTTTGCATAACCGGCTTTTATACCGTTTTTATATTCGTGATACAGGTTACAGAGACAGGTGGCCAGCTTTCCGCTTCCGGGTCCGGGACCGGTGACAACAACAATGGGTTTGGTTGTTTTAATATATTCATTGGCTCCGTAACCGTCATCACTTACAATGGAATCAACATCTGTCGGATAACCCCTGGTGTTCATATGGGTATAAACCTTTATCCCGTTTCTTTCCAGTTTGTTTTTAAATGCTTTGGCAGGGAGCTGACCCTGGTAACGTGTTATCACAATAGCTGTAATCTCAATCCCCCATTCCCTGAAATCATCTATCGTCTTCAATACATCTGAGTCGTATGTGATACCGAAATCCGCCCTGATTTTTTTCCTCTCAATATCTCCTGCATAAATGCATAGTACCACATCAGTTTTATCTTTGAGCTTCTGCAGCAAACGCATCTTAACATTGGGATCAAAACCAGGCAATACCCTTGCTGCGTGATAATCATACAGTATCTTACCGCCAAACTCAAGGTAAAGCTTATCATTGAAACAATTCACCCTTTCAAGGATGGCAGCGGTCTGTTCTTTCAGGTATTTTTCGTTGTTAAAGCCGGTCTTCACGGATGATCTGATAAAATGGTCGAACTGGTATACAAAACAGCCAGTCAAAATACGGAAAATTTCTATGAAAAAAAATTTTTATTTGACAGCACAGGATCATGATGTAAAGAAGACAAGACTGTCTGTTATCATATTACGACCGAACTTCTTAACATTTTTTTTGAATGTCATCTTTATCAATCAAAACTGAATTTATAAATGATACCGGGTATATAAATAAAAACAAACATCTGACGAACCATGTCTCAAACAATTACATAATGAATCTTCATAAGGTTCATTTTTCTCTGCAGGGAATGAGGGTTTTGAATCATTGCCTCAAAGAATAAAACCGATCTATATCATTCTTATATGATTTATCAGAAATACTTGACTTCAGGCAGCTGATTATTGTATATTTATGTTTGAAAATGAATGTATTATAATTATATATACTTCCCAGCCATGAAAATATTCAACCAATACAAAATAACAATTTTTGCAGGTTTGATTTTGATAAAATTATTTGCCGGAACATCCTTTTTCGCCCAGGTAACACCTGGTTCTGATCCTTATCTTTCCATGGTCAAATCAACTCAAAAAACAATGCCGCAGCTCGATTCTGCAGTAACTGAATTATTCGATGATGAGACAAGCCAGTGGATTGGCGATGAAAAAAAACTATACGACTTCGATATTGATGGCAATAATATCCTGTGCCTTGATTATAAATGGGATACAACCACCAGTCAATGGGTAAAGAAAGAAAAACTGGAATACACATATGATGCCGTTCGGAATATGACACAATATATTAATTATAATTGGAACAAAAGTTCAGGCCAGTGGAGGACCGGATATAAAATTGCATATGCTTATGATGCGGATGCAAATCTGACACAACATATCCGTTATAACTGGAACAAGGACTCCAGCGAATGGATTCCGTATTATCAAGAAGAATACACTTACAATGAAGACAATAACAGGACACAGTGTATCCGTTTTAACTGGAACGAAGCTTCCGGTAATTGGATACAGTTTATAAAAGAAGAATTTGATTACGATGCCAACGCAAACTGGATACTCTGGGCAGGTTATAACTGGGATGAAACCACGGACGAATGGAAGATCTACTGGAAGGAAGAATTTACTTATGATCTCAATAACAATATAATACAATATATTGATTTATACTATGATGAGGTCTCAGGTGAATGGACCAACGGATGGAAAGGATTATACGATTATGATGCCGATGGAAATATGATACAATATACAGGAATAGACTGGGATGATGCCTCCAGCCAATGGATTAATAATGTAAAACTTATATACACTTATGATGCTGACGGAAACATGACGATATTCAATCGATATAAATGGGATAAAGACATCAGTCAGTGGAACGAATACCTGCAGGAGGCATATACTTATAATAATACCTGTTTAACTGAAGATTTAGTATTACCTCATCTATTTCAGACATATGATGGAAATTTCGTTTTCACACACCAACTGCTCATGAAAACAACCAGTTACTGGGATACATCTGCAAACCAATGGGAGGATGTTAACAAAAGCCAGTATTATTATTCAGAGCAGGATATTAATTCAGGATTTTCAGTTACCTGTCCGGATTTATTGGTTTATCCGAATCCGGCCTCCGGTTTTATCATCATTGATTGTGATCAATTACAAAATTTTGCAACGATAGAGTTGTACGACCCGCAGGGAAGAAAATTATTTTCACATCCTCTAAATGGCAATAACCGGCTAACGATAAACAACTTATTACCCGGAGTATATATTTACAGGATAATGGAGGGACATAAATCTACCACAGGAATATTTATGGTCAGCCAGAGGTGACGATTACGGACGGGTATGCGAAAGAATGTATTTTCATTCAATGAGGATACCCTTTGATAACAATTGCTTATCATCCGTATACAATATCATATAATAAAAACCTTTTGATATTATTCCTTCAGTTTTTATTTCATAATGATTATAACCCCGGATTGCTTTCAGGTTAACTGACTGATGTATGATCCGGCCCGCCTGATCAGCAAGGCAGATGCCGAACGAAACATCTGTCACTGTTCTGAATTGTATATTTATCAGACCTGAAGAAGGATTGGGAAAGATCTTCATGTCATGTATCAGCCGGTTGGAAACGAGAGCAGTTGGCTCCGGATGATAGACCAACCGGATCATGGATGAATCTTCTCCACCATACCTGTCTGATGCAATAATAAAAAAGTCAAATGTATCGGCGATCAGAGGAAACAGGATCATTATATCCCCTAAAATACTGTAAATCAGTGTATCTTTCAAACCATGGGTAATGGTATAACTTAGTGTATCATCATCTGCATTTGTAAAAATATTGCCAAGATCAACAGTAACCTGCTTCTGTGTTGCTTTATAGGAATATAAAAACAGCTCCTGAAGAGCTTCAGGAGCTGCATTGAACCTTACTTCAAGCGAGTCTTCAAAAAAACCGCCTTTCCCGTCGGAAAGAGACAGATATATTTTATGAACACCTGCATTTTCAGGACATATCATCAGTTGATCTGATGATTCTAATAAAATGGAGTCCAAAGTTGAAAAAATCTGATATTGAATGACATCATCATTTGGATCTGCAAATATAGCGCCCAGGTCAATGAGGATGCATTCATGCGTGAATTGATATACAGGCACAAGGTATTTTTGTAACCGGACCGGACCGGCATTGACAAAAACGGTTAATCTTACTGAGTCGGTTCCGTCGTAATTATCTTCAGCAGTCACTGTTATATTGGCTGTTCCCGGTGCAATACCCAGCATCCTTAAACTGTCGTTGACAAGCACAACATTCAGACAGGCAGGGTCAGACAAAACAAAACTGAATGAAATGGAATCACCGTCAGGATCGGTGAAAATATCAGGCAGCAGGATAATGGTCGTATCTCCCGGCTGAAGGATATAATCAGTCATTAATGTATCTGAATGATATGGCGCATGATTCAGGGGATCATAAACGTCAAGGCTGAAACTCTGCTGATATGTTCTACCCGTAAAAGGATCATGGGCTGCCAGTATGATTTCAGTATTGCCTGTCCTTTCCGGTATCAATTTAACCGAATCATCTGTAACAATATAGCTCACAATCCCTGTGGTTTTTGCACTTAAACTGATTTCCATGCCAGACTTCGAATAATCCTGGATCAATGCATCAACTGATATTGTAAAATCTTCATAGACAGACAGAATTGTATCAGAAAGCGGATATCTGAATTTCATAACGGTGGTGTCAAACAGCAAATCAAATGTCTGTGAAAATGTATCGGCATCGCAGTCAACTGCTATAATATTTATCTTCAGGTCAGGGATAAATGAAAGATCCTCATCAGTATTCAAAATGAGCGAATCATGGCTGACCTTGAAATAACGGTTAACATACAAAGTGGTATCAATCACATAGTTTACCAGCATACTGGTATCGGGAGACACAAATGAAAGATAACCTGTTAAATCATTTTTCAGGTGAGAGTAATACAGGATCGTATCTGATAAGAAAATCTGCAATGCCTTTTTTGTAAAACTGGTATATGGCATGATTCTGTCCGGTACCCTGCCGAAACCTTCGACTACAATTTCTTTGGGATAAATCCTCAAAATTGCAAATGAGTTGGTATCCGGCGTATCCAGCATAGCAGCCTGGGTACAGTAATGTATATTATTCTTATATCCGTAGTTGCCTTCGTGCAAATGACCATTGATGTATGCTGCTACATTGGGGTACTGTTCGAGCAGGGTTATAATCTCATCCTTATTCCATAAATTAAGATCAACACTGTCCGGATATACAGGGAAATGACAGAACAAGATCACATTCTGACCCGAATCTGCTGCCTGTTCAATCTCAGAACGAATCCATGACTGCTGTGCTTTGCTGATGCCTCCATTCCAGGACAGGCCATTGATCATCCCCTGTACGCTGTTCCATACACTGTCTCCTTCTTCTGCCAGATCAGGATGGATGTATCCGGAGTAGGATGCTAACTCTGTCCCGTCCAGTACCAGAAAATGCCAGTCTTTATAATCGATGGCATAATAATAATCCGGCATGCCATACCTTGATACAATGGTAGATTTCAGCTCATCTGCAACCTCTTCAAATTCATGATTCCCCAACAGGTTGTACCAGGGCATGTTCAGATTTTCATAGTGTTTGCTGACAGAATCGTAACTCTCATAGTACCGGTCGATCATATCACCCAGGTTCATTACAAAATCCACCTCATACTTATTCATGGTGTCTATGGCCTGTGGAAGTTTCCACATTGTTTCACGAAAATACCTTGTCCCGCCCGGATCACAATCGCAATACTGCGGATCAGCAATCAATCCGATTTTCAGTATTGGTTCATTACTGCATCCTGAAGGGATATGGTCTTTAAAATCAATGGTGCCCGACTGGGAATAAATACTCAATCCAAGACAATAAAGACAAAACAGAATAACAGCTGATTTAACCTGATCCATTCTGATCTGATATTACATACTACTGTAAAAATATAAAAATTTAAATGTAATATGCAGTAATTCAGGCAAATTATAAATCAGTTTATATATAAAAATTCATTGCTATAAACACTATATCATACAGGTTATCGGTTCGTCCTCTTGTTGGAAACTTGTGCATAATATTTTGACTGATTTTATGGCAAAACGAAACGATTGATACAAATTTGGATGTATCAAGCGATAAAATAATGAAAAATATTCCTGTCGTTTCAGTAGAAGGCCGTTCGCTGGCAGAAGCATATGAAAAAGCCCTGATCGGATTGTATCAGAAGGGTACGAGATTCAAAACGCAATATGATAAACCCGGCGATCCGCCAAGCATCGACTGCACCATGAACATCACCATTCTTGAACCTGAAAGTGATCCTGTGATTCATATGGCCTTTCCGGGCGGGATCGAAGATCTCAAGGAATATGTTCTTGAACTGAAAGGATTTAAAGATCACTGGGTAAAAAATATGAACGACCCTGCTGATACCAGGTGGGAATATACCTATCATGGCCGTCTTGAAAAATACGGGATCTGGAAGGAAATCATTGATGGCTCTTCTGTTGAAAAGGGCCACTTCAGGATCAACCAGATTGAAAACGTCATTGAAAAACTCTCTGGGCAGCCCTTTACAAGGCAGGCCCAGATGATCACATGGATGCCGAATGTTGACACCAGCTGTTATGATCCGCCCTGCCTTCAATCCCTCTGGTACAGGATCCTGGAAGATGATGAAGGTACTTACTGGCTGAACTGCAATGTAAGATTCAGAAGCAACGATGCATGGGGAGCAAGCTTTATGAATATGTTCGGATTTATACAGTTTAACCGTGAAATCATTGCGGGAGGAATTTCCGCTAATACCGGCAGAACGGTCAGACTGGCCAGAATGAACTGGCATGCAGATTCATATCACATTTACGGAAAAGATATCAAAACTGCCAGAGAAATGCTTTTTGACCGCATTGATAAAATGGGAATAGAACACAGAACCTATCAGTTCAACGATGAGTTCATCAGACAGATGTATGATGATGCAGAACCGATGATCATTCAGAAAATCAAAGAGCATGATGACAGGCATTAGCCAGGAACTCTCCGTCAGGTTCTGAGAGCCTGATATTCATGGAATAACACTGACATTCTCAACGAAATTACGGCCTGCTTCAGGAAAAATAAAAAAAACAATTAAGTGTTATTTTGACTCTTATATTTTATCAATATTATTTATATATTGCATGAATTTTATATAAAATTAATACTTAACCTAAAATAATATGGTAACACTTGATTGGATTGTATTAGGCATCTTTTTTCTTGGTCTTGTGGGAATCATTGTTTGGGTATTGAAACAAAAGGAAAAAGATACGACCGATTATTTCCTTGCGGGGAAAAATGCCGGTTGGCTGTCAATTGGTTCATCAATATTTGCATCAAATATTGGTTCTGAACATCTGGTCGGACTGGCAGGTGCAGGTTTTATCAGCGGTATGGCGATGGCCCACTGGGAAATGCATGCGTGGATGATACTGGTGCTGGGTTGGGTCTTTGTACCATTCTATGACAGGATAAAGATCTTTACCATGCCGGAATTCCTGGAACGACGTTTTTCACCTGCATCACGCTCTGTTCTGTCAATTATCTCCCTGGTTACATATGTACTGACCAAAGTGGCAGTAACCGTATATGCCGGAGGTGTTGTTTTTGATACGGTTTTCGACGTTGATTCAATAACGGTTTTCGGAAGAGAAATAGATTTCTTCTGGGTAAGTGCCATTGGTCTTGTTGTGATTACAGGTTTATATACCATATTTGGCGGTATGAAAGCCATCATGTATACATCGATATTGCAGACACCGGTTCTCCTGTTCGGATCCATTGTCATTCTGATTGTTGGCCTGGGTCAGGTTGGCGGCTGGGCTGAGGTTGAACGGATTGTAGGATCAAACCTGAAGCTTGTCAGACCGGCAGCCGATCCCGACTTCCCATGGACCGGCGTATTGCTTGGTTCAGCAATCATTGGCTTCTGGTACTGGTGTACCGATCAGTTTATTGTTCAGAGGGTTTTGTCAGGTAAAAATCAGAGCCATGCACGAAGAGGAGCCATTCTTGCGGGGTATTTCAAGCTTTTTCCTGTTTTCATATTTCTGATCCCGGGTATGATAGCATTTGCGTTAAATCAGAAAGGCCTCCTGGAAGTTGCCAGCAGTGATTCGGCTTTTGCTGCAATGGTCTCTAAATTGCTTCCCGGAGGAGTTACAGGTATTGTAGTCTGCGGATTGCTTGCAGCCCTCATGAGTTCTCTTGCCTCACTTTTCAATTCTTCAGCCATGCTGTTTGTTGAAGATTTTTACAAAAAAATGCGTCCTTCACAATCTCCCCGACATTATGTATATGTCGGACGAATCACAACTGCCTCAGTGGTAATTCTGGGAGTAGTCTGGATACCTGTCATGCTGGGCCTTGGTAAAGTTTTATATGAATATTTGCAGGGTGTTCAGGGCATGCTTGCTCCTGCCATTGCATCGGTATTCCTGCTGGGGGTATTCTGGCGCAGGATGTCAACCAAAGGTGCATTCTGGGGAATGATCACGGGATTTGTTCTGGGTATGTTCCGGCTTGTTTTGAATGTAATATACGGACTGGTGAGTAAAGTAGGCGGAATGGTAAAATCTGTGCTGTATATCAACGCAGATAAAGCTAAAAATGATATGATCGAAGAACTGACTTCAGTCGGAGATAAAATTGAACGCTCATTCCCGGCTGAGCTGGCTGCCACACTCACCGAAAAAGTCAATGCTGCTATCGACTCGCTTGCTACACTGACAGCTGAAGGAAAAGCCTATGCTTCCGAACTGATTGAACAGGTTAAAACAGGAGTTGATCAATATTACAGTGAAGCCGGTGGCTGGATTTACAAAATTGCCTCAATTAATATTTATGAATATACGGTCATCCTTTTCTTTATCTGTATTATTACAATGGTTGTAATCAGCCTGTTAACCAAACGTCCCAGCCAGGAACAGCTGAAATATACCTATGCAGCCTCCACTTCAGAAGAGAGAGCTGCAACCAGGGCAAGCTGGAGTGTATGGGATGTGATAAACACCCTGATTATCCTTGGAATCATCGTGGCATTTTATATTTATTTCTGGTAAAATCCAAACTGCCTGTTCAAATAATATGATTATCATTCATTAAAAAGACATAAAGTATGGAAACTACTTCTGCATTGGGATGGATCGATTATGCAATCATGCTGATCTATTTTTTCTTTGTTCTGGGAATCGGATGGGCGCTTAAGAAATTCATGCGCTCAGCCACCGATTTTCTTGAAGCAGGGAGATCATTACCGGCATGGGTTACCGGTCTTGCCTTCATATCAGCCAATCTCGGAGCACTTGAAGTTATCGGGATGGCAGCTTCAGGAGCCAAATACGGTATGATGACGGTGCATTTTTACTGGATTGGGGCCATTCCGGCCATGCTCTTCCTTGCAATCTTCATGATGCCTTTTTATTATGGCTCAAAAGCACGGTCGGTTCCTGAATACCTGAAGCTCCGCTTTGATGAAAAGACAAGGGGGTTCAATGCATTCGCATTTGCATTCATGACCATCATGGCCTCAGGCGCCTCCATGCATGCTCTTGCCCTGCTGGCTGAACGCCTCCTTGGTTGGGATTATACACTCAGCCTGGTTGGCTCAGCTGCAATTGTGCTGGTATATACTTACCTTGGCGGACTATCTTCAGCTATTTACAATGAAGTACTGCAGTTTTTCCTGATTGTGATCGGATTTCTGCCCCTGGTTCTGATCAGCCTGAAAGCAATCGGAGGCTGGGAGGGAATACAAGCCAGCCTGGGTGACAATATGTTGCATTCATGGAAATACGCTGCCAGTCCTGATCAGAATCCCATGGGAGTGGAATGGATGGGAATTATCATCGGGCTTGGTTTTGTATTGTCATTCGGGTACTGGTGCACTAATTTTCTTGTCGTCCAACGTGCCATGGCAGCAGGATCAATGGGAGCCGCCCGCCGGACTCCGCTGATCGGAGCACTTCCGAAAATGTTTATTCCTTTTCTTGTAATTCTTCCTGGTATCATTGCTGCAGCACTACTACAGGGTGACCATAGCTTTATACCCTTTAAAGAAGGCAGCGAAACTGTCAGAGACTTTGACCAGGTTATCCCGGTATTACTGATGAAGTATCTGCCGACCGGAGTTCTCGGACTGGGTTTAACCGCGCTGATGGCGTCCTTTATGTCTGGTATGGCGGGCAATGTTTCAGCTTTCAATACTGTATTCACATACGATATCTATCAGAGTTATATTAATCCCGGCAAGAGCGATAAGCACTATCTGTCAGTTGGTCAGATAACGACAATTGCGGGTGTTCTGGTTAGCATACTTGCAGCATTCATTGCAAAACAGTTTAACAACATCATGGACTTTCTGCAGCTGATTTTTGCGTTTATCAATGCACCTTTGTTTGCCACCTTCCTGCTGGGTATGTTCACCAGAAGAACAACAGGACATGGAGCGTTCTGGGGATTACTGTCCGGAACCTTTGCTGCAGCCATTCATCACGGTCTGACAGTTCCGGCCGGAGCAGACAGCCTGGTAAAGGGCGGCTGGCTTACAGGGGGGGCTGCAAATGCTTTGCATACCTATCCCAGTGAAATGGCACAGAACTTCTGGACTGCCATCTTTGCATTTTTCATTGCACTGATTCTTACACTTGTGATATCATATCTTACAAAACGAAACAAATCAGATACAGATTTGAAAGGCCTGGTATATTCTCTTACACCCAGGGTTCAGGACGATTCAAAACACTGGTATGAGAAACCACAGACCCTTGCAATCATTATTGGAGCTATCGCTTTAATTTTAAGTATATTGTTCTGGTAAAAAAATAAAATCATGGGATTAGATATAAAATTTCCGATTGGATTAATGTTTGCAATATTCGGAGTGATACTTACGATTCAGGGAATTTTCACTGCTGGCGATACAGTATTGTATGAAAAATCACTGAACGTAAATGTGAACCTTTGGTCCGGACTCTTTATGCTGATATTCGGATCACTGATGCTGGTTTTCTCTGTCAGAAAGAAGAAAACAACTGGCAGATGAGTCCATGTTCTGTATAAAAACATCAGAATAAATACAATTCTGTTCATGTTAAAGTTTAATCCGTTACCTTTACCATGACACCATACTATACCGGGAGCCATAAGCATTTAATTGCCATTGACTGCATCATCTTTGGGTTTGATGAGGGAGAACTGAAGATCCTGTTGCACAGAAGAAAGTTCGAGCCTGAAAAAGGCAAATGGTCGCTGATGGGAGGTTTTCTTCAGCCTGATGAAAGCATTGACAATGCTGCAAGAAGAATATTAAAGGGATGCTCGGGATTAACCAACCTGTTCATGGAACAGTTGTATACTTTTGGGGAAACCGACCGTGATCCGGGTGAAAGGGTTATTTCCACAGCTTATTTTGCACTCATCAGAATCGATGATTATAACAAAGAGCTTAGCCTGGAGACAACAGCACACTGGTGGCCAATCTCTAAAAAGCCGGCTTTAATTTTTGACCATGACAAAATGGTGGAAATGGCCCTTGAAAGGCTGAAGATACGTTCTAAAAACAGACCCATAGGGTTTGAGCTTTTACCGCGTAAATTTACCGTACCTCAGTTACAGAGCTTATATGAGGCTATCAACAGACGTAATCTTGATAAAAGAAACTTCAGAAAAAAAATTCTCTCGATGAACCTGCTTCAGAAATTAAATGAAAAGGAGAAGAAAACCTCTAAAAAAGGGGCATTTCTCTACAGGTTTGATAAACGAAAATATAACCGGCTGGCGGAAAAAGGATTTCACTTTGAATTATAGCCTCCTGGAATAAAACCGTAAATTGTTAATTATGCTTGAAGACTTAAAACAAAAGGTATATAAAGCAAATCTTGCACTGGTTGAACATAAACTGGTCATTTTCACATGGGGAAATGTCAGCGGGATTGACAGGGAGAATAATCTTTTGGTCATAAAACCCAGCGGCATATCTTATGATGAATTGAAACCCGGTGATATGGTTGTTTTAGATCTCGAAGGAAATATTGTTGAAGGTAAACTGAAGCCTTCATCAGATACACCCACACATCTGGTTCTTTACCGTCATTTTAAAAATACCGGAGGTATTGTTCATACTCATTCCGAGTGGGCCACGAGCTGGGCTCAGGCCGGTTTGGGCATACCCTGCTACGGAACAACCCATGCCGACTATTTTTATGGTGAAATACCGTGTACCAGGAAGATGAAACCGCATGAGATCAAAACCGACTATGAAAAAGAGACAGGAAATGTCATTGTGGAAAGATTTAAGAAAATCAATCCGGATGATATTCCCGGTGTTCTTGTATATAATCATGGACCCTTTGCCTGGGGCACCGATCCGGATAATGCTGTTCATAATGCTGTTGTGATGGAAGAAGTTGCCAAAATGGCATTCCGTACCAGGGTACTGGGACAGGAAATCCCTGTCAGGAAGGTCCTGCTTGATAAACATTATCTTCGGAAACATGGCAAAAATGCTTATTATGGGCAGTGAACCTGCCAATGCAATCTTAAAACCTGTTCCGATCACAGAGTTATCTGTTTATCATGAAACGACATGAGTAATTGGGCGTAACAATTTCTTATGTTTTAAATAGTCATACAGATTTACCGGGAAACCTGGTGAGTGACTTAGAAGCGATCCTGCAATCTGCAAATGAATGATTAATACAAATATTTTTGAATGAAACGTTAAAACATATCTATATGAGTGAGTCAAAATATACAATTGGAGTAGATTACGGTACCGATTCGGTTCGTTCGGTCATTGTGGATACACAAAATGGTAAAGAAATGGCCAGTGCGGTTTTTTATTACCCGCGCTGGAAAGAAGGCAAATACTGTAATCCGGCTGAGAACCGGTTTCGCCAGCATCCACTTGATTATCTTGAAGGTCTGGAAACGACAATCCGGGAAGCTTTATCAGAATGTTCCCCTGGTGTCTCCGAAAATATTGCTGCCATTTCAGTTGATACAACCGGTTCTACTCCGGTGGCAGTAAACAAGGAAGGGACTCCGCTGTCGCTGACTCCGGAATTCAAAGAAAATCCCAATGCCATGTTTGTGCTGTGGAAAGATCATACAGCAGTTAAAGAAGCCGAGGAGATAAACAAACTGTCGCGCTCATGGGGAGGCATTGATTATACAAAGTATGAAGGCGGCGTTTATTCTTCCGAATGGTTCTGGGCAAAAATTCTGCATGTACTTCGCAAAGATGAAAAAGTCAGGCAGGCTGCTTTCTCCTGGGTGGAACACTGCGATTGGATACCGGCCATACTTACGGGCAATACCAGTCCTCTTGAGTTAAAAAGAAGCCGCTGTGCGGCAGGACACAAAGCCATGTGGCATACTGACTGGAATGGATTGCCCCCAGAAGAATTCCTGGTGAAACTTGATCCTTTACTGAAAGGATTGCGTAACAGGCTATTCAATGATACCTATACCAGCGATGTCAGTGCAGGTAACCTTACACGTGAATGGGCCGGAAAACTCGGTCTTAAAGCTGGTATATCAGTGGGTGTCGGAGCTTTTGATGCTCATCTGGGAGCTGTAGGAGGCGAGATAAAACCTTATTACCTGAGCAAAGTCATGGGAACCTCCACCTGCGACATGCTTATTGCCCCTAAAGAGGATGTTGAAGGAAAACTGGTTCAGGGAATTTGCGGACAGGTGGACGGTTCGATAACTCCCGGACTGGTTGGACTTGAAGCTGGCCAGTCTGCTTTCGGCGATATCTATGCCTGGTTTAAAAATGTGCTGATGTGGCCGGTTGAAAAATTAGTGGCAGGCTCCAGACTGCTGGATGAAAAAACAAAACAATCGCTCATCAGTGAAATCTCGGATAATCTGATATCAGAACTTTCAGAAGCCGCCTCCAGGATAGCCCCGGAAGAATCGGGTATTGTCGCCCTTGACTGGATGAACGGGAGAAGAACACCAGATGCAAACCAGGCTCTGAAAGGAACTATTACAGGTTTAACCCTCGGATCAGATGCACCAAGAATTTTCAGGGCACTAATAGAAGCAACAGCCTTTGGTGCAAAGGCCATTGTTGACAGGTTTATCAATGAAGGCGTGAGAATTGACGGTGTCATCGCCCTGGGCGGAGTTGCCAAAAAATCACCCATTGTGATGCAGATTGTTGCCGATGTTCTGGATATGCCTATTGAGGTGGCCAGGTCAGAACAAGCCTGTGCTTTGGGTTCTGCCATGGCAGCCTCTGTGGCAGGCGGAATTCACAGATCATTTGAAGAGGCACAAAATGCAATGGGCGGAGGATTCGAGAAAGAATACCTGCCAAATAAGGAAAATGCAGCCAGATATAAAAAACTATATGCAAAGTACCTGAAAACAGGCGAGTTTATCGAAAGCCAGACAAAATGATTAAAAAGCCCGGCAGATGCCGGGCCTGCAATTAATCACCCTGCTAACCCATGAACAGGAATCAGAATACATCCGGGTCACCATTATCATATTCCACTTCGTTGATATCCTGTCCGTTCTGTCTTCGTTCCCTCTGCCTGTAGTTATTGATTTTATATGATACGGACAATCTGACAATCTGTGACTCTCTTTTCCTTTTATGGTATTGATAAAATCCTTCACCTGAAGAGATATCCTCAAATTTTGCCATCCCCAGGATATCTCTCACCTGCAATGATACAATTAACTTCCTGCTAAAAAATTCCTGCCTTATTCCGAGGTTTGTAAAGAAAAATCCCCTGCGTTCACCCTGTGAGGTGATGGAAGGAGCACGGTAGAAACCCATGAGCTGGACCTGTGTACCGGTATTAAATCTGAACGTCGAATTAAAACGGGCGCCCCAGGTAAATGAACTTTTGTCGAGGTCAATAATACCGGTTGAATCTTTCAGGCTGTAACTGAAAAAGCTTGAGCTTGCATTGAAGTTCCACCATTTTGCAAAAGGCATGTTTATCATCAATTCAGCACCGGTTGAATAATCCCTGGCGATATTCTTGAAGGTAAATGTTGATATGCGTGTTAGTGTGTCCACGACTGTATAACGATCGATCAGGTTATTTGTCTGCCGGTGAAAAAGTTCCATCGAGATAAATCCTGTTCCTTTCAGATTTTTCTGAACATTGAGTTCATAAGAATTGGTATATTCGGGCTTAAGGCCCGGATTACCAACCCTGGATGTATAGGGATCCATATATGTTCTAAAAGGATCAAGCTCCCTGTCTCCGGGCCTGTTAATGCGTCTTGTATAACTTGCCTGCACCTGAAAACTTTTGGGCAGTTGTTTCGAGATATGAATGCCCGGAAATAGATCCCACCGGTTGAAAGTATATCTTTCATTGGTCTCATTCTGGATAAGAACCCTGTCATTGTTCTCAACCCTCAATCCAACCTGGTAATCAAACAACTTACCTAATCCATTTGAATAGGTGGCATACAATGCATGGACAATATCGTTAAAATCCTTATCATTGAACAGACTGTCGTTTTCCATCCAGATGTATTCCTGGTTGTTGTAATTCTGAAACCTGTAATTACCTGAAGATCCTTCATAATCTGCCTGGTAACCGGCTTCAAACTTTGATCTTTCCGAAAAAGGGAGGGTGTAATCGATTTTCGCCCTGAACTCTGTTTCGCCATCATCCTCAAAAGTCCGCTCCTGATATGCGGGAGCACCAATGCTTTTCCAGTTGCTGTTAACAGTATCCTGCTTCAGAATACTTTTTTCAGTGCTCGATTCGTCTTCGTATGTAACTGAAGCTTGTAACTGGTGTCCGTTCTCATTTAATTTTAACTGATAATCCAGGGCTAGTTCATAGAATTTTCTGGTTATTTCAAAATCGTTGTCCTGGATGAAATACAGACTCTCATCTCTTGCAGGCTGGTAATACTCGTTTTGCTTTGCTTCAGTTGTCCTTCCGAATGAGAACTGACCTATCCTTCCTGACAATGAGATTGTATTTCTGGAATCAATATTGTAGTCAAAGCCTCCCCGTAATCTTATACCGTCCCGGTGAAAAGTCCCTTCAACATTTTTAATCTGAAAAAAGGTATCAACATTAAATATCTGTTTTTCCAGATAGCCGGTACTTCCAAAATTCCTTTCATGATAATTGCCACCAAGAAAGTAATTTATTTTGTTTTTTCGCAAATTGAACAGGACATCGCCTCCATAGCTTCCGTTTGAAGAAACCGTTGCATCGATAATCCCGTTAATACCCGATTGCTTTTGTTTCTTCATAATCACATTGATGATACCTGCGCTTCCTTCAGGATCATATTTGGCAGAAGGATTTGTAATGATCTCAATGCTTTGTATTGTACTTGTAGGCAGCTGCTGAAGCGCCTCACTTCCTTCGAGCACAGATGGCTTCCCGTCAATCAGTACTGTAAAGCTGGAACTTCCCCTTAAGGAAACATTTCCTTCAATATCAACCTGCACAGATGGCGTGTTTTCAAGGACATCAACAGCGGTCCCCCCCGTTGCAACAATATTCTGATCAACGGTAATAACTTTTTTGTCTATTTTATATTCAATCTGCGGACGTTCGGCAACCACCTCGACAGCTTCAAGCGAGGTGGCTGACGGCTCAATGGTAATCACTCCCAGATCCACGGTCTTCTTCTGGGGCGCAAGAAGTATTTTTGTAATCCTGGTTTTTTTATATCCTACAAAACTGGCTTCCAGGTAAAGCATGCCATAAGGAAGATTATTGACGGTGAAACTTCCGTCAGGCTGGCTGATGGTTCCTCCGGCAAGCGAAGAATCTCTCTGGCTGAATACAGCAATAGTAGCATATTCAACAAATTTCTCCGAAACCAGGTCTCTGACTTTACCTGTTATCACCCCTTCCCTGGGAAGCTTTGACAGATCCTGTCCTCTCTGATAAGGTTGTGCCCCGGCGGTAAATAATATGATCGCTGCAAATCCGATTAAGCAAAATTTCTTCATTATCCGGTAAATATGAAATAAAACAAATTTCGGGATATCCCTGATACATCAAAAATCAAATCTGTAAAATATAAAAACTAATAGCTGAAATAAGCCTGATTGTCGATAAATGCTTTTAAACACCCGAACCGGTCTTTTGCCGATTAGAAATGCAGGTTCACAGATTACCGTTAAAAAATTTGTATTACATTCCTGACTTTTTATAATTTGGTATTTTGATTTGCCCTTTACAGCAAGGTTGAATCAAGTTTTGATAACTAATCATATCAAGGTTGTATTCTTATGAAGAAAACACATGCCATACTGCTTCATATAGGATTCTGGATATTGATACTCATACCTACCATCCTGTTTTTCCTCTTTAACGAGCAGCATATCCCCCCAAAAAGATATTGGTTCTCAATCATATCTTTTGCATTTACACTCATTAATTTCTATTTCTTCTATTCTTTTCTGATCCCTGTATTTTACAGGAATAAAAAAAGCATTTATCTGCTGCTGGGACTGACATTGTTATTCGTATTGATTTATCCGTGGCTCCAGCACCGGGTGTTTACTTTCCTGATAAACATATTTGACTGGAATTTCAAAAGAGTGCATCACCGGGCATGGTTTTATCCGGAAAGCTATACCCTTACCATATTATATACCGGACTGGCTTATCTGGCAAGGTTTACAACCAGATGGATCACTGATCAGCAGGTCAAGGCAGAGCTTATCAACCGCAACCAGCAAAGCGAACTGGCCCTTTTAAGAACACAGATAAACCCTCATTTTTTATTCAATACACTGAACAATATTTACTCACTTGTATATACAAAATCGAATGACGCGCCGGAGGCAATGACAAAACTTTCGGATATCATGCGCTATATGCTCTATGAGGCAAATACAGAAAAAGTGATGC
Organism: Bacteroidales bacterium; assembly: GCA_016933335.1. Lineage (GTDB taxonomy): Bacteria > Bacteroidota > Bacteroidia > Bacteroidales > UBA10428 > JAFGPL01. The sequence goes on from JAFGBD010000044.1 coordinate 25,370, forward strand.
TTTCGAGGGAAATCAATCATTTGAGAGGCTATATTGAATTGCTGTTACTAAGAATGCCCAAAAAGAGTTTTATCGAATTCAATGTTCAGGGAAATATTGAAAACAAGCTTATTGCACCTATGTTATTGTTTCCTTTTGTTGAGAATGCATATAAACATTGCAACAGGAAATCATCAGTTCCCGGCATTAAAATAACTTTAACAGTGCATGAAGATTTATTAACTTTCACAGTCGTAAACTCGGTAAAAAAAGAGGCTGGTATCTCTGAAAATGATGAAGGCGGCATCGGACTCAAAAACATCAAACGAAGGCTTGAGCTGTTATATCCCGGCCGTCATAAGCTCATCATATCAGAGACAGCCACAAGTTACTCTGTTGAAGTGCACATCAAACTGAAATGAAAATTAATTGCATTGCTGTTGATGATGAACCTCTTGCACTGAATATCATTAAAGAATATTCAGGCAAAATACCATTTTTAAATCTGGTAAAGACTTTTGACAATGCCCTGGATGTGATCGATTTTCTTAAAACCAGCCAGGTTGAATTGATGTTCCTTGATATTCAGATGGAGGAACTCACCGGTATACAACTGCTGAAAGTGCTGACGAACAGCCCGAAAGTCATTCTGACCACGGCATATGATTCTTTCGCCATTAAAAGTTATGAGCTTGATGTGACAGACTATCTGCTTAAACCATTTTCATTTGAGCGTTTCACAAAAGCTGTCAACAAAGCTTATGACCAGATAATGCTTGAAAAGGGTTACGGACAGGCTCAGATGGGTATCCGGAATGATGTCGGTAAAAATGAGGAGGATTATTTCTTTGTGAAAACAGAGTTCAGGTTACAGAAAGTTAACTTCTCAGATATTCTTTATATAGAAGGTCAGGGTGATTATCAGGCTATTCTTACAAAGAAAGGAAAGATAATGACACTCCAGAATTTTGCAAAACTGATGGCCAGCCTGCCCTCAAATACATTCATCCGTGTACATAAATCATATATTGTTTCCGTCAGCCAGATTGAAAAAATAGAGCGGAATCGCATCCGTATTGGCGATAAATTGATACCCATCAGTGAAACATACAAGGACAATTTCTTTAAAGTTCTGGAAAAAAGAGGATTGATCTGAGACAGGATGAATATTGAATATTCATGATTTTAGCTAAATTTGATAAAACCAAAACAACTTCCTCAAAACATATTGATATCTTATTTCATATATCTTCGATTCAAAATGAGTAAAAACAAAAAAGACAGTAAAAAGAAGAAAAAGACGAGAATGGCCATGGAAGAAAACAACATCAGCCATTCCGATATTAAACAACGGAATAAAGAGAAATTAGATAAAAAATTTTACGAAAAAGAGCTGGTCAAACTCCAGGTTGAACTTGTAAAATTACAGGAATGGATAAAAGAAAAGGGACTAAAGGTGGTTGTGATTTTTGAAGGGAGGGATGCTGCGGGTAAAGGCGGGGTTATCAAACGGATAACGCAGCGGCTGAATCCCAGGATCTGCCGTGTGGTAGCACTGGCTACACCAACCGAGAGGGAAAAAACCCAATGGTATTTTCAGCGTTATGTCGCTCATCTGCCGGCAGCCGGTGAGATGGTCCTGTTCGACAGAAGCTGGTATAACCGCGCAGGAGTCGAGCGTGTGATGGGCTATTGCAGCAACGAGGAATACGAGGAATTCCTGCGTACCTGTCCCGAATTTGAACGGATGCTGATTCGTTCCGGAATCATTCTGATCAAATACTGGTTTTCGGTCTCCGACGAAGAGCAGGAAAAAAGATTCCAGGCCAGGATCGATGATCCGACCAAACGATGGAAGTTAAGTCCCATGGACCTGGCATCCCGCGAAAAATGGCTGGAGTATTCCGAGGCCAAGGATGAGATGTTCAAATACACCGATCTTAAGAACGCTGTATGGTATGTCGTGGAAGCCGATGATAAAAAAAGGGCAAGACTTAACTGTATTCATCACCTGTTAAGTATCATACCATATGAAGATCTTACACCCGAACCGATAACATTGCCGCCGAGGAAAGACAGCAAAGCATATATACGGCCCCCAATTACCGATCAGACATTTGTACCTGAGGTTTATTAACTGGAGAGGCCAAATGAACAACCTCTCAACAGAACTATCAAAGTAACAAAAAAGGATCTTTTTCTATTAATACACACATCGGAGTGTTCTACTCATTTATCCCGATGCGCTATGCTCTTGGGATTATGCCCTGTGGTTATGAAATTTTTCGTTCAACTTAATAAATTCAATTCACTACAATTTTGAAATTTTAGTTTCACGGATGAAACGTCCATTAAAATATTTTCATTTATTCACAAAAGGAGATGAAAATATTTTTAATGGTAAGTTTAGCTTCGCTGAGCCCTTCGGGGTTCACAAGACCAATTGAATAATAAAAATATATACTTGTGAAACGTCCATGAAAATATTTTCATGGTAAGTTACATCAGACCAATAAACTTAGCGAATGAAATGAGCGATCTCATGAACGAAGTGAATAAATAAAACAAATATATTCTGATGGAATAGTCCGATAATTAAATAAAGACTCAATCCTTGATACATCGAACCGAAAAACCATTTGCATTATGACTATATTCCGTATACAAATAATTAAATCCGCCTACAATTTTTCTATGATAACTAGAAGTTGTGTTGAATTCAGAAGAACTCCACCAGAATCCAGTTGATCCGATACTTGTGAATACTCCATTGCTTTTTCGGTAGCCTCCTGGGAGGGCTGTAAATCCACTTTCATTAGTTGAAACAAGAGCACCATACCAATGATTTGTGCCTTTTTCTTTAAGTTTGCGTCCGGCTATACTATGGTCTACCAAATAAACCGTAAGAGCATTCCAATCAGAATTAGTTGGTACATGCCAGCCTGTAGGACACAATTTCTCGGTGTTTACTGTATACCAGTTATATAATGCTCCATATGGATATTTGTATGTTGCATCTTCATTCATATACCAGCAATATGCAGGAGTTGTTAAACCCGCCCAGTTTTCATTGTCAGTGACATTTGGAATAGAAGTACCATCATTAAACCTGGTTGCCTTCAGGTTTTCGGCCATCCATGTCTGGTTAACTATCTGAATAGTTCTGTATGTATTGCCGTCAATATCACTAATTATACCATACGTAAGATCAGGATTAAATATTGGTTGATCATGAACCTCAGAGGTGACTATTATATAGTTTGCTTTTATTTTTGTATCGGAACCATAGATGTTTTTGGCAATTAAACTTACTGTATAGATCCCTTCCGCAGAATAAGGATGTAAAGGATTCTGTTGTGTACTTGTCTCACCATCTCCAAAATTCCAGCTCCATGCGTTTGGCTGATTTGTTGATTGATCGGTGAACTGAATACTATCACCTTCACTGATCGTAATAACAGAAGCTGTAAAGTTTACTACGGGAACTTCAGGTATAACATCTTTGAGGCATCGAACTGATAAGCCATGGGGACCAGCATCCAATTGCATTAAATTAGGTTCCCCGGCATATATATAATAATAAATATTATGTGCCCCTGCATCAGTGGCACTCCACCAATATGCAACACCTCCTATGTGTTGGTAATCAGCATCTTTATTAGTTTTCCGACCACCTGGAAGGGCTGTAAATCCGCTTTCATTGGTAGCACCAACATTTGGACTAAGCCAATGCAAGGTGCCTGTTTCTTTCATTTTACCCCCTGCTTCGGCTTCACCTCCCAGATAGTCCATGAGTGTCCACCATTCATTAGCAGATGATACATGCCAGCCATTTGGACATAATTTATCACTCATTACTGCACTTAAACCATATAATGCCCCGTAAATATTAATATGACTGGTGTCAGTATTAAATAATTCATGATATGGTACAGGATAACTATTGTTATACCTTGAGGTTTTTAAATTCTCTGCCATCCATATTTGTGTTCCAATTTTAACAGTGCTATAAATGTTTCCATCAATATCTTCAATATACCCCCCTGCTAATAATGTATTATGCATGGCTTTCATCTTATGCTCCAAATTATCAATATAGGCTTTAGTAGCCGCATCTTTCGGATCAGTAGGATCAGACAGGTTTTTTATCTGCCCGTTTGCTGCATTGTTTATTGCAATTACATCAGCAAGATTTTGATTTTCGTAATAATTATCCAACTTACTGTTCCAGGTTGCAGTATCTGTATTTGTAATTCCTGCTGCTACTGATTGAGCAAACTGAGGATCATTTTCAATGTAGCTGTCCAGTTTGTTATTCCAGTTAGAGGTATCTGTTCCTGTAATTCCTGCTGCTACTGATTGAACAAACTGAGGATCATTTTCAATGTAGCTGTCCAGTTTGTTATTCCAATTAGAGGTATCTGTTCCTGCAATTCCTGCTGCTATGGATGCATTGAAAACAGGATCGGTTTCATTGCTCAGAAAACCGCTCACATCGGGTATATTGGAACGTATTTGTGCTATTGAGTCGTTTAAAGCAGTTTTGGCGGCAAGACCACCCAAATCCTGGTCACCTGTATTCAAGCCCGATAAATTACTTAAATTGATAATATCACTTTCGGTTATATTAGCTGCCTGGCTTGCGCTGTATACCGGATCATCCTCAGTTATGCCATCTGTCAGGCTTTCGGCAGTCCTGGCATGCAAGGCATAAGGTACACTCAGCAATTGGCTTGTGCCTGTAATTGTATAGTTTATCCCCCCTGTTGGATCTGTTTCAGTTTTAAAAAAATAAGGACCGTCAGTCCAGTCAATGACAGATAGACCACCACTAACCACACTTCCATTTCCGATTTCAATACTGATCAATCCGTTATTATTTGTAGTCGGAGTATGAGTTTCTATATATACTGGTGTACCATTGGCAGAACCCTGTAAAATACTTATTTGAATACCAATAGTCTGGTTGGTTACAAGTTGATCGGTGCTGTTACGAACCACTGCCTGGTAACTAAAAATTTCTGGAGCTTGTGCTATTATTTGTTGATGCAATAATATGCCTACAAATAATACAATTCCTTTAAAAAGGATTGCTTTGGGTTTCATGGTGTTACTTCTTTACAATTTTGAATGTTTTTATTTCTGTATTCCCTTCGATTACTTTAAAATAATAAGTTGAAGGAATTAGTTTATCCAGTGCAATAATCATCTCATCAGTTATTATTCTTTTATTATCCAGGAGCTGGCCATTGATATCATAAAGTTCATATGATAAGCTTTCCTGCTCAAATCCCTGGATTTTTAAAATCAAAAAATCATCTGCCGGGTTTGGGTAAATCAAGGCCACTATGTTCCCTCTTTTATATAACTCAATTTCTGAAACTAAATATATTTCGTAAGGATGCTGGACTCCCTGTGCCACAGAACTGTTAATACTTTTATTTGTTGTGTAGACTATCTGTCCAACTGAGTAGCTTGCCGAGCCTCCGCTGCCTGAAGCCTCTCCGCCTGCGGAGAGTATGGCTTCTTGTGCATGTAATCTTGTTAATCCTGAGAATAACAGGAATAATATGAACAATTCCAGTTTTTTTGTGATCATATTCAGATTTTTTACCGTATGTTTTTTATTTCATATTAATTACACCTAAACCCATAAGTTTTGAACAGCTGCGAATATTGTCAGTCGATAGGCTTTAAACCATATAAATTTACATCTTTTCATTGTGAAAGTCAATAGCAGTATATTTAAACATACCCCAAAAAATTACCCAAACCCGGGTTTTAACCGTGTTACAGAAATTCTCTCTGACAGTTCAAATATTTTTCCGGGAAAACGCTTAAATATTTTACTTATGCCGTCACCAAGCTTTTTTAAAGTGTCCCAGAAAATTTTGTTTCTATGCTTAAATGCTATTAAATCAAAGTTAGTAAGTACTCTCCTTGTTTTAATAGGTTTTTGTCACCCTAAAGGCGAGTACTTTTTTATCCTCAGAAACCTTCTAATAGCCTGACTTGTATGCTTCAGGTATGATAGTTATGGGGTATGTCCAGGATTGCAACTCTTGACTTTTATTTCTTCTTAGAGTATCTTTATCATGGTTCATGAAAATACAAATGAATCATTTCCTTCATTCTGATTTTTGTAAATAAAAGAAAGGAGGCCCATGATGAAAGCTGGAATTCTGTTTACCGGTTCCGGTCCCATACTGATGTTAACCTCTTATAAGTCTTTTTCCGAATCCAGGCTGATAGAGAAATTAAGAGACAAAGGAATCAGAAAATTCATCTGCTATGAGGTACCTGTCGACCTGGTCATTAAGAAATACGGGAATCATTACGACGTGGTTCTGGGTGATTTAAGACAGACTGATGACCTGAGGGTTGTTGACTACGACGGCAGCCATGTATTCAGCACGTTCTCCTTTAAAGAGCTTGGTCAGCCAATCTACCATGAGTAGACTGCGGAAGCTGTCCGGATACAATACAGACGCGGGATTTTTACAGCCTGAAGGTGTTTCCGTGGTTTAACAAATCGTCAACAGATTGTATTTTGCTGTTTTTCCTTGCATTTTTTATCTGGCTGTATAACAGACTTTCATAAATATCACTCTGCCAGTCGCGAATAACCCCCATCGCCACCGGATAATCCGGTAATGTCATTCTGGAAAGCATGTATGCCCGGGTATCATCCGGATTATGGGCGTCATGAATGAGAATATCATTTTTTGTGACACCGTTTTCACCAATCTTTACCACCACAAATTTTGAACCGGACTGAATTATCCCCTTATCGCTATTCTTACCAAAAATCATGGGTTTGCCATGACGGAGGTATAGCTGATTCTCATCACGCTTCTCTTTGCCTGTAATTTCCTCATGGACTTTATTATTAAATATGACGCAATTCTGAAGAATCTCTACAAGGGAAGTACCTTTATGTCTTGCAGCTTTCACAAATATGTCCTGCATCATTTGAATGTTGGTGTCAACCACACGGGCGTAAAAAGTGCCTTGTGCGCCCATGGCCAGTTCACCCGGGAGAAAAGGGTTTTCAATGGTGCCATCAGGTGATGTTTTTGTGATACTTCCCTTGGGAGTGGTTGGCGAGTATTGTCCTTTTGTAAGACCATAGATCTTGTTGTTAAAGAGAAGGATATTCACATTGATATTTCTTCTGAGAATGTGTATGAAATGATTCCCTCCGATGGCCATTGAATCTCCGTCGCCTGTAACCACCCAGACACTGAGCTTCGGGTTTGCCACTTTAATACCTGAGGCAATGGCAAATGCCCTTCCGTGTAATCCATGAAATCCGTATGTGTTAATATAGTAAGGGAACCTTGACGAACACCCTATCCCTGATACAAACACAACATTCTCTTTTTTGACATTTGTCTCGGGAAGTGCTTTCATTATGGCTGCAAGAACTGCATGGCCGCCGCATCCCGGGCACCATTTTACATCCCCTTCAAGTTTAAAGTCTTCGGGTTTAAGAATATCCGATTTTACTTCAAAAGTCATGTTATTCTTCCTCCAGGATATGGTTAAATTTTGCCTTCAGTTCAGAAATAAAAAACGGAAGTCCCTGAACCTTGTTATACTGCAAATATTTGTATTGGGGTAACTTACCTCTAAGGTAAGTAGCGAATTGTCCAAGGTTCAGTTCACAGACTATTATCTTTTTAAAATTGCCAAAGATCTCTTCAACATTCGTAGGCAGAGGATTGATGTAGTTGAACTGGGCAAGACTAATGCTTTTACCTTCTTCCTGCATATCACTCACTGCAGATAACAGCGGTCCGTATGTGCCTCCCCATCCTACGACCAGCAGATCTCCCGAAGCTTTTCCAATGATTTTCTGCCTGGGTATATGGTCAACAATCCATTCTATCTTTTCATTCCTGATAAGGGTCATTACCTCGTGGTTGAAAGGATCGTATGATACCTCTCCGGTCACATCTGCCTTCTCAAGTCCGCCGATCCTGTGCCTCAGCCCTTTCTGGCCGGGCAATGCCCAGTACCGGGCAAGGGTTTTCGGGTCTCTGGCATATGGTTGATAATACGTATCATTTTCCTCGACAAGGGGTGGCGTGATCGCAGGCAGGCTTCTGACTCTGGGTATTTTCCATAGTTCAGAACCATTTGCCAGGTAGCCATCCGAAAGCAGAATGACCGGCGTCATATGTTCTATGGCCAATTTGGCTGCCATAAAAGCATATTCAAAACAATTGGCCGGGGTAGAAGCTGCCAGCACCACGCAAGGGCTTTCACCATGACGGCCATATAACGCCTGTAACAGATCAGCCTGCTCGGTTTTTGTCGGTAATCCGGTGGAAGGTCCTCCCCTTTGAACATCTATAATAACAAGCGGCAGTTCAGTAATCACCGCAAGGTCAATGGCTTCACCTTTTAAGGCCAATCCGGGACCCGATGTGGAGGTAACTCCAAGCCTTCCTGCAAATGAAGCTCCTATGGCAGATGTTATTCCGGCAATTTCATCTTCAGCCTGAAAAGCTATGGCATTCAATGATTTCATTTTAGCTATCTCCTGCAATATCTCTGAAGCAGGAGTGATCGGGTATGAGCCAAGAAATAACGGCCGTCCCGATTTTTCAGCAGCTGCCAGAAGACCCCATGCAAGAGCAATGTTACCATTGATATTTCTATACAGGCCTTTCCCTTTTTTGGCAGGAGGAACCTGAAAAGTCGCAGCTATGGCGTCAACAGTCTCTGAATAATTGTACCCTGCATGCAGCACAGCAATGTTGGCATTTATCAGATCGGTCTTGCCTTTGAACTTATCCCTGATAAACTCTTCTCCTATTTTTATGTCCCGGTTAAACAGCCAGAACAGCATACCGGATACAAACTGATTCCTGGTTTTTTCAGCCGTGCGGCGATCAAGTCCGAATTCACGCACTGTGGCCAGTGATAGATTGGTGATCGGGGCTTTGATGACAGTGTAACCTTCAAGGCTGTTATCATGTAAAGGATCCTCGACATACCCTGCCTTTTTGTAATGCTTGTTATCAAAATTATCCACATCCAGTATGATCGTTGCGCCATCTTTAAGCCATTTCAGATTGGCCTTTAATGCCGCCGGATTCATCGCTACCAGAACATCTGCCTGGTCTCCGGGGGTTTGTATCTCTTTTTGTCCGATATGAATCTGGAAACCTGATACACCAGCGATTGTGCCCTGTGGCGCCCTGATCTCAGCCGGATAATCAGGAAATGTGGAAAGATCATTTCCTATAAAGGCAGAGGTATCTGAAAACTGAGAACCGGTTAATTGAATTCCGTCACCCGAGTCACCCGCAAATTTTACAACAACCTCATCCAGCTCAATTATTTTTGCTCTCCTTTTCATATAAAAATCCTGCTTACTATTCGCCTGGCAAGTTTATATATTTTCGTGAAGAAATTGCTATTTGAAGTGCTGAAAACTAACAATTTGTGACAAAAATCATTATTTGTATCCAGGCCTGTTCTGTTAAACATTTAACAGATCTGTTTGTTTACCAGAAATCAATATTTTTCCTGTTAACCGGCCAATTTATGGTGAAGATCCGGATTTTTCCCGAAAAGAATCTGAATTATCCGCAAACCGTTGTCTGAATAAAGGGTATCTTTAATTTATTAAATAATCATTATCCATTCCAGAAGTTGAGCTTTTTCAGTTCTACATCCTCTTCAAAGAAGAGCTTTGAAACGGTCTTGAAAAAATCGGTGTAATCAGACACATAAAATGAATAGGAAGGATTGTTATTGATGTTGTTCAGATGATTTCTGTATAATACCTCGCGAACGTGCATGGCCACTATTTTTGAAGAATCGATAACATCAATCCTGAAATTATAAAACCTGTCGATCTGGTTCTTAATGATGGGATAATGAGTACAACCCAGTATCAAGGTGTCAATATCCTTTAATTGATCTTTCGACAGGTAAGAACGAATGATTGCATTACTGATATCATCAAAAATAAAGCCTTCCTCGATCATCGGCACAAATAAGGGTGTTGCCATGGATACCACTCTTAATTCAGTATTTCTCCGTGATATTTTTTTTTCATAGGTTGCACTGTTTATGGTTCCCTTTGTACCTATGACACCGATGCTTGATTTTGTTTTTACTGCAAGGATATGGTCAATAACAGGATCAATTACGTTGACAACAATGGCTTTATCAGCAGCCAGCTTCACGACGCTTTCGTATGCATTGGCAGAGGCTGTATTGCAGGCAATAACAATCATTTTACAATTCTGACTGAGCAGATATCCGGCAATCCGTTCTGAATAATGGGTAACAGTTTCCTTTGACTTATCTCCATAGGGCAGATGAGCCGTGTCTCCAAAGTAAATCAAACTTTCATCAGGCAGTAATCTTTTGATGGCACCTGCAACAGTAAGTCCTCCGACACCGGAATCAAAAATACCTATCGGCTGTCCGGCTTTTTCCATCATTTTCTCAGCATTTGTAAGTCATAAAATACTATTTGCTGCATGTGAAAAAGCCAGTTCGAAATAGAACTGGCCTGAAAATGCGTATCTTACTTATTATTCTGTCAATCCGAGTTTTGTCTTTACAAGAGGCAGAATATCATCCGTATCAGGTGCTGAATACACGATTGCACCAACACCGGGTCCGATATCAAAAATATAAGTGTAGCCGTTTTCTTCCGCCACTTCATCAACTGCTTTTTTTGCCTTTTCCTGTATGGGTTTGAACAATTCCATTCTTTGACGTTCAAAGTCCTGCTGGGCCTGTGCCTGGAAATTCTGAATCCTCTCGCTCAGTTCATTAAGCTCAGATTCCTTGGTAGACCGAATCAACTCAGTCATTGTTGTATAATTATCCTGGTAATTCTTGAATTTCCTGTTGAATTCGACCTGTAATTCCTCCAGGGTGGCCTGAAACTCCTGTTCAACTTTCTGAAGCTTCTTCTGAGCGCTGTCACTTTCAGGCATGGCCATGATCAGTTTCTGACTGTCTATATGACCCAGCTTAATTGATTTCTGTGAAAAAAGACTGACAGGAATCAGCAATACGGCTGACAACAAAATTAGTCTATGAATCATTTTCATTCGTTAAGTATTTACATTGGTTATACTTATAAGACAACCGTCTTAAGTTTGTGCATAAAGTATTATTAAATGAGATACAAAAGTATAAAATTAATTTTTATATCCTAACTTTTGCAAAACCTCATCACTGACATCATATCTTGGATTGAAATACAGCATGGTCGGACCGCTTGAAGTATCAAAAATGACAGCATAGCCATTTTCAGTAGCAATATCTTTGACGGCCTGGTATATATCATCCTGAATTGGTTTGACAAGTTCCTGGCGTTTAACAAACAAAGCTCCGTCCTGTCCAAAATATTTCTTCTGTAGTTCTTTTACCTCTTTTTCCTTATTGATTATCTCATCTTCGCGTTTTCTCCGCATATCATCAGTCAATAATACTTTTTCAGCCTGATAATCCTTATACATTTTTTCAATTTCTGCATATTGCGATTCAACCTCCTTCTGCCATTCTTCGGATGTCTTGTCCAGTTGATCCTGTGCTGCCTTATAAGATGGAATATTGGAAAGGATATATTCCGTATCAACAAAAGCATATTTCTGCCCAAAGGCCATAACGGAAAATAAAGCAACAAGAGCGGGTATTAATAGTATTCTTTTCATGGTTCAAAATTTTAAGTTATTATTATCTGTATATACATCACAAATTTAATACCAAAAATCATGGAAAAGAATGAATCCTGACGCCTGTCAGAATTGCTGACCCATCATGAAGTGAAACTGGCTGCCATGATGTGGTTTATCTTCTCCCGGCTGTTGGTCAAATCCGTAACCCCAGTCAACTCCGAGAAGACCGAACATAGGCAGAAAAGCACGCAATCCGATACCTGCTGAGCGTTTTATGATGAATGGATTAAATTCCTTAAAATCCGGCCAGGCATTTCCTCCCTCCAGGAACAGCAATCCGTATATAGTGGCTGATTCACTTGTTGTAAAAGGGTATCTCAGCTCAACCGTAAACTTGTTATAAATATTACCATTATCAATTCTTTTATATTCTCCCTCACTGTTTAAAATAAGAGAACTTGGTGTCAGGCTTCCTTCTTCATATCCTCTTAATGCTACAATGTCATTACCGTAATAATAGTTGCTGTAATTCATACCGCTTCCTCCCACATCGAACTTCTCAAAGGGTGCATGTCCGATGTCGTGGTTATAAAACCCGAGCAGTCCGAATTCAGCTTTTGTGGCAAGAACAAGATCACCTATCAGAGCGGTATACCAGGCACTCTTGAATGACCATTTATGGTATTCGATGAGGTTGAATTTTCGTTTGGTTTCATCACCTATGATTCTTTTGTTTACTTCATTGATTATTGCTGACTCGCTTGCTCCTTCACTTGACGGTAAAGCTCTTACTTCCTGGTCAATTCCTGCCCGCTCATCTTCCGAAAGTTCCCAGAACTTATCTTCTCTGAATAACGAATATGGCGGTGTAAGCTGCAGACTAAGTGTAAACATTGAACCCTTACGGGGATAGATCATCTGATCCTGGGAGCTTCGGCTTAATGAAGTCTTGAAGCTGATGGTATTGGCAAAACCGTTAGAAAGGAAAAAATCAGTTTGCCAGTTTTTCAGACTGTATCTCTGAAATCCTATTTCATTATAGAGGGCAAAATAATCATCAGGCCATTTCAGCCTGCGACCTAAACCGACAGATGCACCATAGATCTTAAAATGACCATCGACATCTGATACAGTATAGTATTGATATGGTTTCATCGCCGAATGAAAAAGAGAAACCGAGAAATTGTTTGGTTTTTTTCCTCCAAACCAGGGCTCGACAAAAGAAAGATTATAACCCTGATAATAACGACCGTTGGATTGCGCCCTGATGGATAATGTCTGACCATCACCTGTTGGTACCGGCCGCCATGCCTTCTTATTGAGTATGTTACGGGCAGAAAAATTTGAAAACCTGATTCCGACAGTACCCACAAATCCGAAACCACCCCAGCCGCCTGACACCTCCAATTGATCGTTTGCACGTTCTTCAAGCTGGTATTCAAGATCCACCGTTCCGTTTGCCGGATCAGGTATCGGATTGGGTGCAATCTTTTCAGGATCAAAATGACCAAGTGTTGCGAGTTCACGAACTGACCTGATGATGTCTGTTTTACTGAACAGCTCACCTGGCCTGGTCCTTAATTCACGTCGTACAACATGTTCATTGGTCTTGGTGTTTCCCTTGATAATCACTTCGTTTATGGTGGCCTGTTTCCCTTCATAGACTCTCATTTCAAGATCAACCGAGTCTTCTTCGATATTAACCTCTACCGGATCCACAGAAAAGAAAAGATATCCATTGTCCATGTATAAAGAGGTAACAGCATCCTGATCAGTATAAAGACGTTTTTCCAGCAAGCTCTGATCGTATACATCTCCTTTCTTGAATCCAAGCAAATGACTTAGCAGCTCGGTAGGATACTGGGTATTGCCCAGCCAGGTTATATCCCTGATAAAGTATTTTTTCCCTTCTTCAAGAGACATTGTGAGAGCAAGGTGTTTATCGTCAAGCGGTTTAAGCTCGGTACTGAGAATTTGAGCATCACGAAATCCGTTTTCGTTATAAAAGGACAGGAGCTTCTCCTTATCTTCTTTGAAATCAGCTTCAATATACTTGGAAGTTTTAAAAAAATTAAGGTTTTGTTTCTTGGTTTTTTTCATCAACCGTCGTAGTTTTCTGTCTGTAAAAACCTTGTTCCCTTCAAATACGATATCACCGATCTTTACTTTATTATTCTTGTTGATATAAATATCAAGGTTCACCTTATTAAAAGATGCCGTGTCTTCTTCCGGAACAATCTTGATATCAGCATAATAGAAGCCTTTTGATATATAATGCCTGGTAAGAATGGTTTCAATATTATTGATAACATTATCCGTGACCTGACTTCCTGGTTTCAGTTCGATTTTTTCATTCAGATCCGTGGTTTTTGATTTAGGAATGCCATGAAACCGCACTCTTGAAAGTCTTGGCCGCTCCAGCAGATAGAACTGAAGATAAACCATATCGCCTTCAATTTTATCAATCAGTATCTTTACATCGGAAAACAATCCATGCTTCCAGTACTTTTCAATGGCCCTGGTGATGTCATCACCCGGTATGGTGATTTTGTCGCCTACCCTTAATCCCGAAAGATTCACAAGAACCTGGGGCTGCAGGTATTTAACACCGGTAATTCTGATATCGGCTATAACATATTCCTTTTGCCTTGAATAATCAATATACTGCAGTTCTGAAAAATCAATTTCCTGTGCAAAAATTCTATAACCGATAATAATCAGTAAAACTGAAAAAATGATTTGTCTCATTTCAATAACTAACAATCAACCTTGATATTTTTCTTAATTTGTTTGCTTGTCTTGCCAAATCTTCTCTCCCTGCTTTGAAAATTGACAATGGCTTTATATAAATCCTCCCTCCTGAAGTCCGGCCATAGCGTTCCGGTAAAGTAGAGTTCGGTATAGGCCATTTGCCATAGCAGAAAATTGCTTAAGCGATATTCACCACTTGTTCTGATCAGCAACTCCGGTTCAGGTATGCCGGCTGTATTTAGAAATTGTTCAAATATACGCCTGTCGATATCCTGGCTTTTCAATTCTCCACTTTCAATCTTAACGGCAATATTGCGAACGGCATTAACAATTTCCCACCTTGAACTGTAACTTAAAGCCAGTATCAGTTTCAGACCTCCGCAAACAGCTGTCTTCTCAACAGCAATTTTCAGTTTGTCCGATACACTGACAGGCAGGCTGCCGATGTCACCTATGGTCAACAGCCTGACATTGTTATCAAGAAGTGTTTTCATTTCTTTATTGATTGTGGCAACAAGCAGAGACATCAGGGCATCTATCTCGGTACGGGGTCTGTTCCAGTTTTCAGTTGAGAAAGCATACAGGGTAAGATACTCCAGACCAAGCTCTGCTGCTGCTTCTACTGTATCACGTACTGCTGCTACTCCGTTCTTATGACCAAAAACTCTTTTATTGCCGCGTTTTTGGGCCCACCTGCCATTTCCATCCATTATAACTGCAATGTGAAGCGGTAATTTCTCTTTTATAATCTTTTCTTTAAAAGACATTAAACAACGAATTAATCATAAGCCGGACAATCGACTGCAAAGTTAATAAACTTATAGGTAACAAAAATACCTGCAAAAGAATACCAGTCATTATTATGAATCAGTGAAACATCACCGGTAGGATTCTTGAGAAAATCAATCCTGTCGCTGAATGTCTTTCTGAAATTCCATTCACACCCGGCACTTACCCTTCTGTTGATATTTAACTTGAAACCTATTCCAAAAGGAATGTTCAGGTGCGGAATAGGATTTCTCAGGTTATCAGTATCAAGATTTGTACTGACTGCAGACGATATAACAAGAGAATAGCCAATACCACCTGAAACATAGGTCGTATAATTCCATCTGCCCTCATTCGGAATAAAAGGCAAAAAATTGAATTCAAATTGTAATGCCCCGTCCAGGATTGATGTATTGAATTCAACCGGTTCGTAATAACGATCAGGATTAATCCTTTCAGCAAAATCCATATCACTGCCCGAAACATATGCATAATAAACATTCGCCCTGATGGCATAATGGTTGTTCAGGTTTATCCTGTAGATCATACCAAGCGATGGCCTGAGCCTGTAAAAGTGTCTGCTTGGATTGATATCCCCCATATAGTAGGAAGTACCGGCGAAAATTCCCACATTTGCATTTCGCTGTGAATATAACGGATATATCAGGAATAATAATATTGAAATGCACAACAGCTTTTTCATCTGTAAGTATTTGTTTTGGTTCGCTAAGTTATTCGCTCCCATATTGGCTGCCCTCCGGATTGCTTCCCGGTAAACCGGGATAATATTTTATTATAATAATAAACCTTCGGTTAGTTCACACGATAAGCCGGGCTCAATTCATACCTTTCTGCAATCACATTAAAAATTCATCATGAACTTTCCATTCAGATGTATTGTAAGTATTTTATAATTAACGAAGATAGACTCAATTTTAGCGCGCAATATCAGAATTTTTCCTAAAATATCATAAAAAAAGTTAAGGTAACTGTGTCATTGGATTTAACGGCTTGCCCGTCTCAGTCTTCTGTCAAGGAATAATGGTAAATTGCGCCGGGAGGTTTTTATTTTATATGCAAGTGTGATTGTGGTCAGCCAGTAAACATCGTTTGACCTGGAAGACGGAGGTTTGAAACCATCCAGATAATCAGAAAAAACATACCGGGGTCCCAGTTCATAACCAAATACTATTTTATCACTGTAAATATATTTCAATCCAATACCTGCCGGGATGATCAGTGTAAAACCATTCTCTTTGGTTTTATCTCCCGGCCTTGGAGTGAAATCGTAAACAGCATCGTAGTATAGTCCTCCCAGTCCGCCATAAAAATATATTCCCCAGGTTGAATAGTTATTGAGCATACCGCGCCTGTTATATATGGCGGCAGAACGATATCTCCTTTCCTCTTTCTTAATATAATATTCTGCAGTAATACAAGGTTCAATTATATGTGTATTGGACCTGAATCCTTCAGTACCTTCAATACGCTCATTGCTAATATCATGAGAATGACCGTAGCCATAGGCTAAGCCAATTTTACCTGAAAAATCCTGTGAAAATTTATACCTGGCTGCGACGTATATGTCAGGCCGCGTAAAATCAATGCGAAATCCCAGGAGACTTTCGGCATTGGAAACTCCCAGATCGGTAAACAGATTTAATGCACCAATGCCAACAATTGCCTCATAACGTTTTAATTTCCACCTCTGCGAAAAACTGGTCTGGCCGGTAATCCAACAAAGAATTATAAGAAATGCGACTTTTTTCATTATTTGCCTTCTTTAACTCACAAAGTTACAAATAGTATTCACTTTAGCTAAATATCCGGTCAGATAGTGTATTTAATTATCAAAATTGTCGTTACAATTGATTCACCTTAAAATTATTATTTTTTTACATTAGTGTCCGACTAAAATATTAAAAAGAAGGGTACTCCCTTGAGGTTTCCCCTTCATGTTGTAGTTTTGTTTTAACGGAAACATAACA
>JAFGBD010000045.1 GCA_016933335.1 Bacteroidales bacterium
ACGATATCAACACAATGTATCTCATCAAAGAGGTGTTTTTGGGCATAAGCATTGTAAACATTGGTCACTCCCGGATCAAATCCGCTGCCCAGCAAAGCCATGATTCCTTTGTTTATGTATTTATCGTGATAGGCCCATTGCCACCTGTATTCAAATTTTGCTTCATCCGGCGGTTCATAATTGGCCGTATCCAGGTAATCAACACCTGTTTCAAGACAGGCATCCATGATGGCAAGATCCTGGTATGGCAAGGCCAGGTTGATTACCAGCCGGGGATTATGCTTTTTGATAAGCCTTACGTTTTCAGCAACATCGTCAGCATCCACCTGCTCTATGGTGATATGCTGCCCTGTTTTTTCCTTTGCTCTTGCTGCAATCTCCCTGCATTTGCTTATTGTGCGTGATGCAAGTATGATTTCGCTGAATACCTCAGGCAGCATGGCACATTTCTGAACCGTAACATTACTCACACCACCTGCCCCGATAATTAAAACTTTTACCATCCTGATACATGATTTAATAATTAATATTCATAATTTGCGTTTACAAAGATAAAAATGCCGGATGAATAGTAAAGGTGTTTTTTATCATATACCATAAAGCATCATTTCAAACTTATGATAATTATTACAACCAAAAAACTCATTAAACAATACAGGAAAGGAAAAATTATTGTTCCTGCCCTGAATGATATTAGCATTAAGGTTAAACAGGGTGAGTATATTTCTGTTATCGGAAAGTCGGGTTCAGGGAAATCAACACTGCTGAACCTGATTGGCGGACTTGACACACCAACGGCAGGAGATTTGATTGTACAGGATAAAGCCCTGCAAAGTCTCAGCCGTAAAGAGCTTGCAAAATACAGGAGGTTCGTGGTTGGTATGATATTTCAATCCTTTAACCTGATCCCTTCAAAAACAGCCCGGGAGAATATCTCGCTTGCACTCATCTTTGGAGGAGTCCCGGGAAAAGAAAGAAAAAGGCGGGCATGTGAACTTCTGGATATGGTTGGATTGAAAGACCGTACCGATCATAAACCATCTGAACTCTCAGGAGGTGAAGCACAACGGGTGGCCATCGCAAGGGCCCTGGCAAATGACCCTGAGATCATTCTTGCTGATGAGCCCACAGGAAATCTTGACAGCTCAACCTCTTCAGAGATAATAGATTTGCTGGTAAAACTCAATAAGCAGAAGGGTAAAACCATCATCATGGTAACCCATGATGAAGAAGCGGCCGGAAAGGTTTCTGACAGGCTCATCCGGTTGAAGGACGGAATGGTGGTCTAGCTGTGTTCTTTATGTTTGCCTGCAACCTGATTTAAAAACCATCATGAATCAATGTTCAGGATGTTAACAGCACTCCGGCAGGTCTTTGAGATTAAGATTCCGACAGATGCAACGACGAGGTATGAAACATAACAGTTATAGTAAAGATATTTACGAATCAGAACAGACATGAATTATATAGATTTAACACAAATGGCGATGTCCAATCTCTGGCGGACAAAACTGCGCTCAGTCCTCACCATTCTTGGTGTGGTTATTGGTATCGGTGCGCTTTCATCAATGGTATCCTTTGGTGTGGGGATGCAAAAAAACCTGACAGACGCATTTAAAAAGAATGACCTGTTTACCAGTCTGAATGTTACTGCCAGGTCAGTAAATCTTGAAGAAATTTCATCAGGTAACCTCAGCAATCTGAATGAAAAACTTCAGGAGCCGGTGACAGCATTAAATGATTCTGTAGTGGAAATGATCAGAAAAATTCCGGGAGTTGTTGTTGCCTTTCCTGAAATCCGTTTCCCGGTAAAGCTAAGATTCAGGGATAAGGAAACCAATCTGACTCTGAGCGCTGTCCCGGTTGGTATGAAATCGTTTTATCCCTTCAGCGAAATAAAAAAAGGACAATTCTTTAAAAATGATTCATCATTCCAGCTGTTAATCAGGGAAAAAACACTGCAGGATATGGGATTTAAACTGAAAGATAATCCTGAAGATACTTCAGCCATCTCCGGTAAATACATACTATTGGATACCGATTCAGTCATTGACTCCGCAATAGATATCATTTCAAAAGATATTGATCTAAGGGGAATTCTGGCAAATCCGTTTATGGTGTTGATGAGTCAGCGCAGACTGCCATTCAAAGACACTGTTATACCGTTTAAACTGACTGGTATCATTCCTGAAAGGGAGGGGTTTGGGTTTGATCGTTTCGGAGGAGGGGTATTCGTTCCGCTTGAAACATCAAAAAGAATTCCCAATCTTGGTTTTGACAATGTCTGGGATCTTCTTGGTGAGGACCTGCCCGGAGATAAATACGGTTCAGTTTACGTCAGGGTGAATGACATGAAAATGACCAAAGCAGTTGTTGATACGCTGAAAAACAAAGGATTGAACGTGTTTGCCTTTTCTGAAGAACTGAAGGAAATCAAGCGCGCTTTTATGATCATGGACTCACTTCTGGGTGCAATCGGATTGATTGCTCTTGTGGTCGCCGCCCTTGGCATCATCAACACCATGCTTATGTCGATACTTGAAAGAACCCGCGAAATCGGCATCATGAAATCAATCGGAGGCAGTGAGGCTGAAATAAGAATTATTTTTTTTGTTGAGGCAGCAAGCATCGGACTTATCGGAGCTGTTTTCGGACTCGGATTAGGCTGGCTGGTGACACGCATAGCGAATGCCGTAATGAATTCACAACTTAAACCGCAGGACCTGCCCGCTGTGGATCTGTTCTCATTCCCTTTATGGCTGATACTCGGAGCAATCGCGTTTTCAGTACTGATAAGTCTGGCTGCAGGATTATATCCGGCTATCAGGGCGGCAAGGGTTGATCCGGTAAAGGCCTTAAGGCATGATTAATTTTAAAACAATAAACACAGGGCAGCTACTTGAACAGCTCTTCGTCTCTGATAAGCATTAAAATGGCATTATGGGGAATAATAACAAACTTTTCATCGTTAAATTCAATTTCAAAACTGCTGTTCTGCAGATAGATTGCAAGATCCCCGATTTTAGGCTGTAACGGAACATATTTCACTTCATCGCTTTTATCTTTCCACGGTTCGTCAGCTTCATTAATGGCAGGTATCGGGTAGCCGGGACCCACTTTCAGCACATATCCTACCTGGATTTTTTCTTTTTCGTGCACTCCGGGAGGCAGATATAAGCCTGTCTTTGTTTTGTCCTGTGGCGATTTGGGTTTTATTAAAACCCTGTCACCCACCATGATGAATTTTTCCAGATTCTGTTTCCCGATCTCCAAAGTCATGACATGAAAAATTGTTTTTAAGAATATAAATATAGCATTAATCACATAAAACTCAACAGATATTGTGTTCGTTGCGGGTAAAATAATATAAAAATCAGTTACAGGGAATTTTTGACAGGGATTCAGTCATAACGAATATTGCCCAAAGACCTAATACCCGGCGGCAACAGGCATCAGGGGCATAATAAGCAGGATCAATAGTGTGGCTATAACACTGGTTATCAACCCGATGACAATACCAAATTTAAACCATTCCAGAAATGTGATATGCTGCCTGTAACGCTTTTCCATCATTCCAAGTGCAACAATATTGGCCGTAGAACCAATGAGAGTTATATTCCCGCCAAAACATCCTCCAAAAAGCAGTGCCCACCATAAGGGTGTTGCACCTATCTCGTTCACAACCGGTATAAAGGCAGCAACAAAAACGATGTTGTCAACAAAGGCTGAACCGATCGCAGAAATAAAAAGAATGACAGGAGTAAGCACAGTCAGATTATCACCAAAAGTTTTTGTAAAATTATGTGCAATTTGTTCTGTCACCCCGGTCTTTTCAAGTGAACCTGCCACTGCAAACAGCATCATGAAAAACATCAGTGTCCACCACTCCACCTCGGATTCGATATAATGTCTTGCCCTTTCATTTTTCCAGATCATCAATATTCCTGATATGGCAAGCGGTGCAACAATCAGCAGGGTATTTTTTTCGATTCCCAGTTTTTCTTCCAGTACATGATGCAGTGCGATCAGGGTGATGGCGGAAATTAATATGATGAGTCCTTTTCGATAAGGTATTTCAACCAGAGGACCGAGTCCGGCCTGCATTTTTCTCCTTGCTTCAAGCCTTTCGGTCAGCAAATGAATATCTTTCCGGAACCAGATTAACACCACGACCAGGCTTATCATCAATGAAACAATCATAATTGGCGCTGCCCAGATTACAAAGTCAATAAATGAAAAGCCCGCTTTGGTCCCTATCAGAATACCAATCGGATTACCCAGCATGGTTCCGCTTGAACCAATATTTGTTGCGATGACAGAAATGATCACGAAGGGAGTAGGTTTAACTTTCAGTGTATCGCAAACCTGAAAAATAAGTGCCAGCATGAAAACGATTGAAGTAACCTCGTCAACAACACTCGCCATCAAAGCTGAAATGATCATAACAGTAATGATGAAAAGCCTGCCGGTCATTTGTTTCATACTGATTACCAGCTGGATAATCCATGAAAATAAACCAAGATCTTTTAATACACCGACCAGCGTCATCATCCCTATCAGAAAAAGAATGATATCAAGTTCAGCCGAACTGATAAACTGCTCAAGTGAAAGTACCTTGCCGCCAAGGATGATAGCCATCCCGACAAATGCTATAGCCAGCCTGAAATTCCAGAACATCAGGGTGGCGGAAATGATCAGTGTGAAAATGGAAATGGCAAGCACCTGCTTCTGGTCCTCCATACCGGAATAGCTTGCAAACAAACCAATGAGCACACTGATCCCTATCATTACAGCACCACGTATACCAATCTGCCTTAAAGTAAGCTTGTCGTTATTGTTCCGCATATTTATTCCCTCAGTGCTTTAAAAACGAATTGTTGAAGCGGGATGATACCGACCAGTTTTTTGTCATGCAGCACATACGCATGATCAACAGATAACTTTGTCATTTCTATTCCTGCCCGAATGGCAGGTTCATCTTCCTGAATCTTTGCAATATCATGTGTCATGATCTCATCAAGCCATGTATTGCTTTCGTTATGAAGCATGTTTCTGAACGGCTCAAAATTCAGCACAGGTGTAATGTCATCCATCCAGAGAATATACCTCGGAAAGCATACTCTCATTAATTCATGTATGGTTACCTCACCCAGTAAATCGCCGTCTTTATCGATTACAGGGATGCTCAGCCGGTTTGTTTTTACAAAAAGATCAATGGCATCTTCCAGGTTGTTGCTTTCTTTAATGACCACTCTCGGAACAAGCATGATATCACCGGCAAGGATATATGCCGGAATTTCAATATCTTTCTGTTCAAGATGCTGCCATATTTGTTTTGCATCTGCCTTTTTAGGAACATCATCAATCATATCTTTATTGCCGGTTAAATCCCGGAGTGTTTTCAAGGTTCTCAGGAACAGGTCAGGACGGTTTTTTGGAGATATCACCAGAAACAACAGATGTATTTTAACCTGCTTTTCATCAAACGTATAATCCACTCCTTCCGGAATAACCGCAAGGGCAATCCTGATATCATCTGTTGTTGACAGTCTGAAATGCTGAACAAGTACCGCATCGTTCAGTGCAACGGGTGTTAAACCTCCATTTTTCCGTACATATTCATTCAG
Source organism: Bacteroidales bacterium (assembly GCA_016933335.1). Classification (GTDB taxonomy): domain Bacteria; phylum Bacteroidota; class Bacteroidia; order Bacteroidales; family UBA10428; genus JAFGPL01. The sequence continues at coordinate 5,628 of JAFGBD010000045.1, forward strand.
GATTTGTTTTACATTACCGATTCCGTATGTTAAGGCCAGGTTTTTCATTAAATCCCATATGATCTCATCAATCTTCAGATCCTTTTTGCAGATTATGATATTTTCGGGAGTAAAATAAGAGGTCAGATTGATTTTATCCGGTCCACCTGGCGACATAATTACCTGAAATTTAAGTCACTTAATAAGCTAAGATAATTCAATAATCCCTTTTTTCAAAGGTTTCTTTTCTCTTTGAATCGATACGTCTGGCAATGATAAATATCAACAGGATGAAAATACCTATGCCGGCCAGAATCAGGATTAAGGGAAGAATTAAAAGTCCCATCTTGTTTTGTTATTTTAATTTCACGGCAGTACCGTATGCAAGAATTTCCGAAGCTCCCGACATTACAGCGGCGGTCATGAATCTGACATTAATGACAGCATCTGCTCCAAGATTTTGCGCATCCTTGATCATTCTTTCCAGGGCTTCTTCTCTTGCATCAGCCATCAGGCGGGTATATTCCGATACTTCTCCTCCTACAATATTCTTAAGTCCTGCCATAATATCCCTGCCGATATTGCGTGCTCTTACGGTACTCCCCCTGGCGATACCAAGTGTTTCATATATCTCTTTTCCCGGAATGTAATCAGTTGTTGTGATTATCATGGTTATTGATTTTAGAATGATTTTGAAAATTTACAAAAATTAAAGACATCCTATTAAAATTACTGCCTTTTTATTGTTAACTTTAAGCATATTTATTCAGAAATACTCCAAATACTTCTAAAAAAATTGCAAAAATGAATACAGGAAAAAACTTTCTATTCTGGTTATTCATTATGCAGATCATAAGTGTAATTTCATGCAGATCACAATCCAATACTGATCAGACCATGCAAAATACAAACCTTATAAACCGTAAACCTGTTGTAGCCGGACAGTTCTATCCCGGCAGGCCGGATGAGCTGAAAGCCGAGCTGATCAGGTTGTTTGCCGATGCAGTCCCCAGACAGGCCACCAATGATGTACTTGCAATTATTTCTCCCCATGCAGGTTATGTATTCTCAGGTCCGGTATCAGCTTCAAGCTTTAACCAGATTGATCCGCGCAAGAAGTACAATACCGTATTTGTGATAGGGTCAAGTCATCGTACAATGTTTGACGGAGCTTCAATATATAACAAGGGCCATTATGAAACCCCTCTCGGGATTGTTAAGGTTGATCTTGAAACGGCCAATCTGCTGATCAACAAAAATGACGTCTTCACATACAGGAGCGATGCCCATGATTATGAACACAGTCTTGAAGTCCAGTTACCGTTCCTGCAATATATACTGGAAACTGATTATAAAATTGTACCGGTCGTCATTGCCACGCAGAACCGAAACACTGTTAAAAAGATTGCCGAGGCATTAAAACCTTATTTCACCAAAGAGAATTTGTTTGTTATTAGTACAGATTTCTCGCACTATCCTGAATATGAGGATGCCGTTAAGGTGGATAAAGCTACAGCCGATGCAATTGTTACCGGTATCCCGGAAGAATTTCTGTCAACACTCAGAAAAAATGAACAAAAAAGGATCCCCAACCTGGCAACCAGTATATGCGGGTGGACCTCCGTGCTGGCTTTAATGTACATAACAGAAGTTAATCCGGGAATAAAATACGTACCTGTTGATTACAAAAATTCAGGTGATGCAAAACACTATGGAGATAAATCAAGGGTTGTGGGCTATTATTCTATTGCTGTTTATGCAGGGAACGACAACCCTGCTGAGAATAAATCTGCGAATCAGGCCGAAAACAGTGATCTGACACTGTCGGCAAAGGATAAACAAAAACTGCTTGAAATCTCAAGAAACACCCTTGAACAATATATCAGAACAGGAAAAATTCCGGTTGTCAAAGACAATGAACTCAGTGATAATATTAAAACCTGCTGTGGAGCATTCGTTAGTCTTCATATCAATGGAAAGCTGAGAGGTTGCATCGGTAATTTTTCACAGGACATACCTTTGTATAAGGTAGTACAGGAAATGACCGTTTCAAGTGCAACCCGCGATTACAGGTTTGCTCCTGTTGAAGCAGATGATCTGAGTAAAATAGATATTGAAATCTCGGTGCTTACCCCTTTAAAAAGAATTGAATCGATTGACGAGATTGAACCCGGCAGGCATGGTATTTACATCCGTAAAGGTGCAAGAACAGGGACCTTTTTACCCCAGGTTGGTACACAAACCGGCTGGGATCTTGAAGATTTCCTTGGACACTGCGCCAGGGATAAAGCCGGAATCGGATGGGATGGCTGGAAAGATGCCGAGCTGTTCACATATGAAGCAATCGTTTTCAGTGAACATGAAATGAAATAGAAGTCAGGAAATGAATTTCCCTTATCTATTACTCCCAATAGTTATATTCCTGCTAATCCTGTACCTTTTATCACTTTCGCTCACCAGGCTCTCAGTTATCAAAACAACCACGCACAGAAAAATCTGGAATGTGCTATTATTGATTACATTTTTGATTACCGCACTATTAGGACTGACTCTTGCAATACAGGTTAATTATAAGTTCAGAATCCCTTTTTTAAAGCAGTTGCTCACCCTGCATGTAGATTTTGGCATTGGAATGACCATGATCGCAGTGTTTCATTTTCTCTGGCACTGGAGCTATTTTGTAAATCTTTTTAAATCAAAAAAATCAGTCAGGAAGCCTGACATAACAAAAAATAATTTCAAAGATGAGCCATTGACAGGCACGGATCTTTCGAAAAAACCATACCGCATTTTTGCAATATTGCTGGGTTTCTCATCCATCATAACACAAATCATCCTTTTAAGAGAATTCATGCTCCTGTTCAGCGGCAATGAACTTGTCATCGGAATCATTCTTGCCAACTGGATGATCATTACAGCTGCAGGTGCCTACCTCGGAAAATTTGCGGATATTCATAAATACAGCAGGAATTTTATTTCATTTGCTTTTGTTCTTCTAGGACTGATTCCTTCAATCACTGTTTTTGCCGCGGATTATCTTAAGAATACTATTTTCCAGCCCGGTGTCGCCTTTGGAGCCGGTAAAATCATCTATTCGGCCGCAATCATTCTGTTGCCCTTTTGCCTGTTATCCGGTTTCTTATTCACACATATCGCAAATGCATATTCTTTAACAACTGATAAAAGACAAATCGATAAAATCTATGCTTTCGAATCCATTGGCAGCATAATTGCCGGAGTGATATTCAGTTATCTGCTGGCCGGGCGTCTGAGTACGTTTCAGATACTGGGGATATTATTCTTCATAAATATCATGGCTTTCCTGTTCACAGCAAAGATGAAATACCTCCCTAAAGCAGGTTTGTCAGTCATATTTGTTTTCATATCGGTCCTGCCTTTTTTGTTTAACATTGACAAAATAACAAAGCAGTTTTTGTTTATCAATCAGAATCTGACGTACCTGAAGGATACACCATACGGAAATCTTGCTGTCACAAGCTATGGAGACCAGCAAAACTTTTTTGAAAACAATGTCCTTCTCTTTACAACTGAAAACATCGTTGCCAATGAAGAAGCGGTGCATTATGCCATGATCCAGCATCATGATCCGAAGGAAGTATTATTGATTTCAGGAGGTATATCAGGTATTACAAATGAAATTCTGAAATATGAGATCAGCAGGCTTGACTATGTGGAACTGAATCCGTGGCTAATCAAACTCGGACAGGAATATACATCAGCCCTTGAGAGTCCTGAGATTCGTATTATCCAGGGAGATGCAAGGTTGTATATCAAAAAAACAGACCATAAATATGACATTATCATTATCAACCTTCCCGAGCCGGTTACTGCCCAGATAAACAGGTACTACACCATTGAATTTTATAATGATCTGAAAGAAAACCTGAACAATAACGGAATCGTTACATTCAGTCTGCCATCGTCAGTCAACTATATGAGTGATGAAGTTATTGAACTGAATTCCACCATTTACAGAACCATCAAAAGTGTATTTGACCATGTACTGATATTTCCGGGTGAAAAAAACTATTACGTGGCATCTGATGAATCATTAGAGTACGGTATTGCAGGGAAGTTTGCCGTAAAGGGCATTGAAAACACATACATGAATATTTATTATCTTGACGACGATCTGATTATGCAACGTGCCGGTTATATTATGTCCGCACTTAGTGCTTCAGCCGGAATAAACCGTGATTTTTTCCCGGTGTCTTACTTCAAACAGATCAAACTATGGATCAGCCAGTTCAGGATCAACAGATACCTGTTGTTTGCCGGAGTAATTATACTTTGTATGCTTTTTATCTTATTTGTGATTAAAGCCGGTCCGGCAAATCTGGGTATGTTCTCCGCCGGATTTACCGCATCCTCAATGGAGATAATAATACTCATCGCATTCCAGGTGATTTATGGATACATCTATCTGGCAATGGGCATCTTTTTTGCTGTATTTATGGCCGGACTTGCACTGGGAACGATGTTACGTGAAAGAATCATTCAAAGTATTACGTCCAGGTCAATTCTAATACTTCAATTGATCATTGGTCTGGTTGTATTTCTGGCTGTTCCTTTATTACATCTCTCAAAGGAATATGCAGAAAACCATGCACTGGTTTATTTCATCAGCTTTACCCTTCTTTTTATAATTGCATTCCTGGTGGGCGGTTATTTTTCAATGGCTTCTGTTATACAGCCTGACAAAACCCGGATTGTCGCGGCAAACCTTTATGCAAGCGATCTGCTGGGTTCTGCATCAGGATCTCTTCTTGCCTCTGTGATCCTGATTCCCCAGTTTGGATTGTATATCACAATTGTCATAACCGGCGGCCTGAGTTTCCTTACCTTGATGGCTGTTTTTCTGAAAAGAAGGCTGAAGCCGGCTTAATACCCTGTTCAAATCGGAACAGATCTGTCCGAAGATTTGTTTTTCTGATCAAATACTGTTTAAAATACTTGACATCCAGCCAATAATTATTGTATCTTGTATTTTACATATTACTTTTTAGCAATTGAGCATACAATCCAAACGTTATGGTAATTCGTCGATTGTTTTCCATACTTTCCCGTTACTTAACAATTTATAATTCAACTTAATAATAGTCATGAAACTAACTAATTTATTTTTAATCCTGTTTTTATTCCTTTTATTTCTTTTCTTCACCGGATGTGAGAAAGAAAAAGAAGATGATGCTCCCAGTGCCTGTTTTACATATGAACCTGAGACAATTACAGCAGGTTCAGAAGTAACTTACAATTCCTCCTGCTCGAAAAATGCTGTTGGATACCTCTGGGATTTCGGAGATGGAAGCACTTCAACTGAAGCAAATCCGATCCATGCATTTTTAAACACAGGCACATACACAGTCAGCCTTACTGTCACAAATAACGGCGATTCAGATGCCACCTCGGAATCTTTAACCGCCGGTGCCCCCTCAGTGTTTATTCATTCAGAAGATATTGATTCCGACGAAACATGGATAGAAGCCAACCATTTAATAAATAATGATATTCATATTAACAATGCTACGGTAACAATATTACCAGGAGCTCATATCGAATTCAGCAGTTCTTCCAGTCTTTCTGTTGGCTATGGCAGCGGTAACAATGCCGCTTTAATAGCCAACGGTACTGTCGAAAAGCAAATCATATTAACCTCAGAATCATCCTCCCCGAAGGCAGGTGACTGGGACTATATTTACTTTGGCGAAGGGGCCACATCAAATTGCAGCCTTACCAATTGCGAAATAGCATACGGAGGAAACCAAGGCAGTGATGGTGTGATCATTATTGACGGATGCAATATTACAATTGAAAACTGCGGGATCAAATATTCAAATTCCAACGGAATTTCACTGGAGAATGACGGTTATTTCAAATCTTTCAGATCCAACACCTTTCTTGATATCGCACAATTCAACATTGTAATTGAAGCAAACTACGTGCACACAATTGGAGAAGATAACCATGGTACCCTTAACGGCATAAAAATAATCGGGGGCTCTTACAACAGGAAAGATGAGACCTGGTTGTCTCATTTCCGGTGTCCGTATTACCTGTACGGCGATCTGGATATAGGTGCTGAAACCGGCAGCATCCTAAGATTGCAGGCAGGTACTGTACTACATATTGGTGATAATTCGGGTATCTATGTTGGTTACTATAATGATTTTGGTACCCTTATTGCTGAAGGTACAGAACCCACCGGACAGGAATACAGGGAGTCTATTATTGTGAAATCAGCAAGTGCAAACCCCGGACCGGGAGACTGGGAATGCATATGGTTTGGGGAAGGGACATCTTCTGCAACCTCGCTGAAATATTGCCAGATTCATAACGGAGGTGGCTTGTCAGGTTATGGTATGATTAACCTGGAGAACTGCAACATAAAGATCGAGAACTGCATATTTTCAAAATGTCCTGAGGACGCGATATCGCTCGATGATCAATCATATTTCGGATTATTTCAGAACAACAGCTTCATATCATGTGACGGCTATCCAATCAGGATATACGGGAATTTTGTTCATACCATCGGAGAGGGAAATGATTTCTCCGGACAAAACGGTATTTTTGTCGAATATGATGACTATGTGCAGGATAATGAAACCTGGCTCAATCACGGATGCCCTTATATAATTGATGGTGATCTTGATATAGGAAATCCGACAGGAAGCATATTAACCATTGAGCCGGGCACTGTATTAGAATTTACGCAAGAATCTTCTATTTGGATTGGATTTTATGCAGGTACATTTGGGAAGCTGGTTGCTGACGGATCTTCCGAAACCATTAAATTTACAAGTGCTGCACCTGAAGGTTCAAAAACAGCCGGGGACTGGGATTATATCTATTTTGCCAGTGGCACCATGGGCGGATCGACAATCAATCATTGCATTCTTGAATATGGCGGGGGCAATGAAGGATATGGAATGATCAATTGTGAGGATACAAATGCTCCTGTTATAACAAATAATACAATCAGGCATTCCCAATACCATGGCATATCACTTGACAATTCCACACCCTCAATCAGTGACAACACTTACGAATCAATAGGGGGCAGCAATATTTTTATTGAATAGTCATACTATCCTGTAGCATTGGTTGGTGGTATATTAATAACTGATCGTTCAATATGCAACATTTAACAAGTTTTAAGCATCCCTGTTCCGGGTAAAATACCTGTAAATAAGCTTTATACAAAACAGGTTTACCAGGAACCGGTGAATTATATGGTAAATACCGGAATATCAATCAGAATTAATAATATGCTTGTGAATTAAAAATTTTGCTTACCTTTGCTTCGATTTTGAGAATTGATTACAGTAAGACATTATTTACTTTAATTTCTAAAATAACTCCAAAGTTATATTGCCTCTCTGGTTCAAACTCATCTTTTTTTATTATTAATTTTAATTTTTTTTATTTAAATGAACATCTACATCTCGAATTTAAGTTTCGATGTTAACGACAGCGACTTAAAAGAATTATTTGAAGAATACGGAACAGTATCTTCAGCAAAAGTCATCACAGACAGGTATACCGGTAAATCAAGAGGCTTCGGTTTTGTCGAAATGGATGACAATACCAAGGCACAGAAGGCAATTAATGAACTGAATCAGGCAGAATATGATGGAAAAGTCATAACCGTATCTGTTGCAAGGCCAAAAACTGAAAGGTCAAACAGAAATTCCTATTCAAATCAGTCAAAAGGAGGATATCCCTCTGACAGACGAAACAGGTATTGATTTATTTAATAAGGTCAATATAAGAAAGGGTGTCTTAATAGATCAAGACACCCTTTTTCAATTTACATCATGCACAGGGTGAAATTCAGTTTGAATGATGAACTTCACCATATATTTTTTCATTGTTCCCAGCCAGGCAGAGAGACTGTTGCCTGGTAATTGGAATAATTGTACATAGGATTTCGTTCAGGTTTATAGAGTTTATATCTCAGAGGATTATCATGCTGGGTGTAAACCCATATTTCATAAGGGTCCCAGACAACAATTTCGTCACGGCAGTCACCGGTAATATCCAGTACGGCATAACACATGTCGGGATGTCCGTCATCCGGAAATTCCAATACCTTTCTGCCCCGGCCATCATATGCCCCTCCTTCTTCAACATTGGCATTGAGTACAAAAAATTCCTCGGATTTTCCGGTCCAGTTTAAAGGCAGGCACATACTGCCATACTGGTTGGGTTCAAAGCTATGGTAGATCTCCCCTTCAGCATCAAACAGGTGAATGATTCCCTGGTTACCCCAGAAATTTACAGAGACAGTTTCCAGTCCGGGAAGATCATCCCTGAAATTTGCAACAGCCGGATTTTGCACATGGCCTATATAATGGTGTTTCAGGATATTCCCCTGCAGGTCGGCAAAGAACATCCCCTCATCACTGGCTGCGCACATCAGTCTGACCTCCTGATCCTGCCGGAATCTGACAAGTGCGACACCGTCAGCATGGTCGCTTAAAGTGTCATCGAGGCTCCATATTTTATTTCCATTATCATCAAAAAGGGTATATCCCATGATGATCTCATCCATGCTGTCATGATCGATATCGAGGGCAAAAGGATAATGGCCTGTATTGCATTCATTCTTCCATTTCAGGTTCAGTTGGTTATCGTATGCCCATAAATAACGATACCTGTCCTTCAGAATGAAATCACCGTCATACCCGTTTCCGCTTAAATCGCAGAAATACAGGCAGTCACCAAGAATCCTGTCGAAAATATTATACCCTGAACCGGTAGGTTTTCCGCCCGGTGTTGCAGGCGTATTGACTTTACGCTTTGTATCTCCTGTGGCCGCATCTGCAACCACTATCTCAAGGTCTTTGCAGTAAACCACCTCATTCTTCCCGTCATTATCGATGTCATGTATCTGAAAAGCCACATCATTTGTAAGATGATCTTTCCAGGGATCCGGACTGCCAATTTGCCACAGTATCTCTCCGTCAAAAGTCATCGCTGTCAGGCAGCTCAATTCGCTGTTGCGGTCTTTTGGTCCGTGATGAAGAACCTGACCGATCAGAACATCTGTTTCCCCGTCACCAGTCAGATCTCCAAACCGGAGATTCCTGCCCACGCCAAAACCTTCGGTAGAAATCTTTTTCCACAGCACCGGCCTGGGATTTTTCCGCTGCAACTGTTCCTCCTCCTCATCCCTAGCAGATATTGAGGCATCCAGGTGCTGTTTTTCCAGTTTGCCAGCAGTGACTTTAACCGGTCCGAAGGCTACAGGTCCGTCGGCCATGAATCCGATTTTACCATGGCTGTATGTTGAATCGATAACCCTGAATGACGGTCCGTTCCTCAGACCGGCATGAATCTGTTTTCCTTTAACCCTGATTTCAACTTCAAGAAACCTTTCAGTGCCATATTCAAATCTCTCCCTGTCCAGGATTTTTTCAAACGGAATGCGAAATGCAATACCATGTCGAAACATTTTAAGATATGCGGTATCGTTTTTTACGCCAAAAAAATAATAGCACCGGTCATTTTTATACCGGAAAACAATGCCACATTGATATTCCTTCAATTCAGGCAAGAAGGAGGTACTGACCGTGTAATTCCTCCAGAATTCATTGCCTGTAATGATCATCGGGTGCCAGTGGGCATCAGGATTATAACTTTTCTGACAGATTACACGCTTCCGGCCTGATTCCCTGACATACCATGATTGAGGCAGATTATATCTGAATGTTGACACTGCCCAGTTACCTTTTGGTGCCGCTTCAGGCAGATAATGATACTCCGTGTGCGCACCACAGCCGGAAGTCAAAGAGCCCCGATTCAAAGATTTATAGTCATCGGAAAACAGGATTACATCCCTCTGCGATCGGGTACAGGAAGTAACAATCAGGAATATGATAATACCCTTACGTAAAAATGATATTGATCTTTTCATAACATTATTTTCAAATATGATTGATAAAATACCTGTACTGTACCGGAAAGATATCAATTTACCGTACCTCTGATAATATCGAGTATAATTTTAGCCTGGGGATCAGTTGAGAAGAAGGTCATTAGTTTTTCACAGGCATAATCATTGCAATGCGCGCAATTAGTCAGGTTTTTCTTCATGGCACAGCTACGTATTTCACATTTGGTGCAACCGGTATAAAGCTTCCCGCTGGCTTTACAACCATCACAATCAATGATCTCCTCCGGGCCAATATTTTGTTTATATTGTTCATTACATATCCTGGCAATTTCAGTACGCATTTTCCTTTTTTTCTCAGGGTCTGTCTCTCTTGTTGCCCAGTAGACGGGACAGCCATGACACATGATACCACAATATGAAACATACTCTTCCATTCAGCCGGATTTATGACTCATTGTATTATTTTCCGCAATTTCCGGCCATTGTTTTGATGGCACCGATTATATTTCTTGCCACAACGACATCATCGGTAAAAATTTCCAAATTGTAATCAAAATTCTGAGGTTCTCCGTTTTTGTATGGCTTTATCAGTTTTTGTTTTTCTTTTGTTGCAATGCTTACAGTCATTTCTTTACCTGATATCTCAAGTTCCACTGCTTCAGGATTGATATCCGACATGTTGAATTCATAAACATAGCCTGTTGAGACATCCTTGCTGTCCAGCTGGGTAACCATGAACCTTATCTTGCATGGATCGTTATCTGCCATTTCAACGGTCTGATCATATTTATAGGTACCTGTTGATACGGGGGTAAGATTTGAGGCTATATACTTAAAGGCCGACTGGTTGTCAGCAAAAGATCTCTCCTGCTGTTCAACATTTGATGCGAGGTATTTCAGGGCATTGATAAAATTCCTGGCCTGTCTGGTATCATCGAACAGAAAATCAACAGAAGAAGCATAGTTTTGTATTTCACCTGAACCGGTTACCTTAATAAGCTTTTCTTTTCCGGTTGAAACCTCAACAAACATCTTTTTACCGCTGGTTAATAATTCAAGTTTGTCTTTATCAATATCTGAGACATAAAACTCAAACACCTCTTCTGTTTCACCATTACTACCCGTTGTCACCAGGGTCAGTACTGCTTTATAGTTGTTTCCGCTATCAAATAACAGTTTTTGTTTATATGATGTACCTGGTTCTGTAACTGTCCCGGTATTGGAAGAAAGCCATGCTGAAGCCTTTGCCACATCAGTCCAGTTTAAAATACCGTCATCACTGTTGAGGATAGCATGGTTCAGAGCATTGGCGAGTTCCCTTGCTGATTCAATATTATCGCAACGGATCTCAATCTGGCTGGAATAATTATCAGGTTCGCCATCTTCGAAAGACCTTACCAGTTTCTTATTATCTTTAACTTCAACCTCCAGTATTACATCTGTCCCGCTTATGCTCAGCTCAACCTCAGGATCAAGCTCATTGAGGTAAACCTGGTATTTATTTTCGGCTGTTGATCCTTTTGAATCTGTACGCCTGGATACAAAAGTCACCATCCCGTCAGGTTTGCTTTCATAATCAAACATTTGTGCATAACTGTAGCTTCCAGATGTAATTTCTTTGATATTCCCTTTCAGATAGAGCAATGCCTGATTTATATCAGAAAATGATTTATACTCAGGTTTGCATAACGGTATAGCATGTTTGAATGCCTGTACCATATCCCTGGCTTGTTCAAGGCCGGGGACAAGAATCTCGAAATCGTTATCGTAGCTCCTGATATCACCGTTCTCTGTAATCCTGATATATTTATTGCTGTTTTTTGTATTGAGCTCAATGGACAGGTCTGTTCCGCTGACATTCAGGTTGACCTCGTCCGGATCTAAATCGGCAAGGTTAAAAGAATATGCTTCTCTGACTTCATTACCCTTTGAGTCGTTGTACATCCGGTCAAGAACAACAAGATGGTTTTTTGTGTCGTCAAATGAGAAAGACTGTTTATATTCGGTTCCTCTTTCTGTTGCATTTGAAATATGATCCGCAAGCCATCCGAGGCTTTCCCTGAAAGAACCCCAGGATTTCTCCTGACGGCTGCATTCTTTCAGTTTCTCCTTCAACACATTCACGAGGGCCCTGGCTTTTTCAACCTGATCAGTATTAATATCCACAGAAGACACATAGCCATCAAATTCATCACCTTCATAATACCTGATAAATTTTTGTGAGTTTTTTGTTTCCATACTGACAGTTATGTATTTGCCTCTAACCTTGAAACCAATGGAATTTTCATCAATATCAGACAGATACAATTCATTCCGGCTCACACTTTCATCACCCTTCTTACTGATCTGCACAGATTTAATATCTATACCGCAAAGTTCCTTATCGAAATATGAGTATTCATATCTGTAAATGTAGTTTCCTGCGACAACCTCACCTGTGTAATCATTAAGCCAGCTAATGGTAACAGGTTTCTGTCCGTATACCATGCCAAAGGATAAAACGATAATACTGATAAAAGAAATAAATGTATGATTGAATGGTTTCATAACTGAATATTTTAATGGATTTAATGCTATAAAATTATAAAACCCTGACAATATTTTTTATGTTATGCCTTAAAAACTACAAAGCACGGTATCATAATATTTACCCAATCTTAGTAACTTTGACATCTGATTATGTTTAATTAATAATATTATACCTCATTTACTTATGCTGCAGGAACAAATCATCTTATATTTCAGCAACCTCGTTAATGATATATCTTTTCATCTTCAGACAGCAGGATTACCCCAAAGCACGGAAGCAGTTCACGATGCAAGGGTCGGAATTAAAAAAATACATGCTCTGTTGAAAGTGTTTGACCTTGAGAATAAAAACAAGAAAATCAAGGGAATTCTTCAAAATCACATCGGCATTATATTTAAAACTGCAGGAAAACTAAGAGATGTTGAAATACAGTCGTACCTGCTTAAAGACTACAAAAACCTTCTTGATCACGGTTACTCTGACCTGGAAAAAAACCTGAACAACAAGGTCGGAAAAAGACAGAAAAATCTTCGAAAGAAATTGGCAGAAAGAAAACCAGGTTTTCTCAAAATACTCGAGCAGGAAGTCAGGTCTGAAATTGAATCTGTCGCTGAAGAAAGAATAGATGAATCTATCAGGAGTTATCTTGATAAAGCAACGAGGAAAATTATAAAAAACAGGAGCCGGATCAATCCGAAAGTCTTGCATAAGCAGCGCAGACTGCTTAAGGAGATCAGGTTTTGCCTTGAAATGAGAAACTTGACTGATTTACATCCGGCCACCGGGGAACAAATATCCAGGATTAAAGAAATGGAAGACCTGCTGGGAAGCTGGCATGATTATAATAACCTGAATAAAAGCGTTGAAAAGCTCATGCAAAAACTAAAGAACTCGGATGTGGACAAAGTAATCAAAATGAATGCACTCTCCCATACCATTTCAAATGACATCATACTTTTGCTTGATAAATACCGGAAAACCATTCCGGATCTGGAAATTGGGATTTAAAAGACACCGTTCATCTCCGGATAATTCGTTCATACTGAAAGCCGGCACAATTACTTATCTTCATTTTCTGTTTTTTTTTCTTTTTTCTTGAAAATTCTTTTAATCAGTTCAATGATGGTTTCGCCTTTCTCTTCCAGCATATCTTTGAATGAATCGAACTGCTGCTCTTTGTAATCAGGACAATCAAGCTCTGCAAGAACATCCTCGGATATTTTAAACTTTGAAAATCTGGAAAACTTATATAGAGGATCCCTGTAAATTTTTTGCATGAAACGGGCCCAGACAGGCATTGCAGAATGAGAACCCTGACCGAGAGCCGTTGTACGGAACCGTATGACAGGATGATCTCCTCCAACCCAGACACCTGCAATAAGATCCGGGGTATAGCCAATAAACCAGCCGTCTGTATTTAATTGTGTTGTTCCTGTTTTACCTGCGATATCACTATCCAGACCGTACACTGATCTCAATGAAGAGGCTGTCCCGCTGTTGACAGCACTTTTCAGCATCTCAGTTATTATCTCTGCGGTTCCCGGAGTAATGATTTCCTTTTCAGATAATACCGGTTTTTGTTCATATATGATTTTACCCGACTGATCTTCTATTCTTCTGAGATAAACGGGCTTTACCAGCTTACCTTTGTTATTGAATATACTGTATGCCTGAATTAATTCATAAAGAGAGACTTCTGCAGTACCGAGCGCCAATGAGGGCACCTCGGGTAATTTCCTGCTGATGCCCAGATCATTCATGAGATTCTGTACTTTGTCAAATCCTGTATCCATCAGTATGCTCACACTAACGGTATTAACAGAGTGTGCAAGACCACCTTTCATTGAATAATATCCCCCGTAAACACCGTCTGCATTTCCCGGAGTCCAGTTATCATATTCCTCATAAACAATTGAATCATTGCCGATATAATCACAGGGATTTCGGCCATTCTCCAAAGCAGCAGCATAAACAAACGGTTTAAAAACCGATCCGGGCTGCCTTCGTGCCTTTACGTGGTCATACCGGAAATACCGGTGGTCAATACCACCAACCCATGCCCTGACATATCCTGTTTTAGCCTCCATGGCAAGCAAACCGCATTGCAGAAACCTGCAATAATGTTTAATTGAATCGACGGGAGAGATGATTTTTTCGATCCTGCCATTCCAGGTGAAAATTTCAGTTCTCACAGGTGTATGCATTGTTTTCATGATTTCATCATGGGTTTTCCCCAGTTGCTCCAGCGACTTGTAACGCCTGGATTTCTTGATCTCATTTACAATCATCTTGTCATTCCTGCTCCATGGATCTTTATTACCCCATTGCCGGTCAAATTGATCCTGAAGATATTTCATGTGTATTTTAATGGCCTCCTCGGCATATCTTTGCAGATCTGCATTGATGGTAGTATATATCTTCAGTCCATCCGTATAAATATTATATTTGTTTCCATCAGGTTTGGTGTTGTTATTAAACCATTCAACAAGCTCAAGCCTCAGATGCTCCCTGAAATAGGGTGCAGGTCCTTCGTTGTGGGTAATCCTGGTATAATGAAGCCTGACAGGTAGCTTTTTCACCGAATCAGCTTTATATGAATCAAGGTATCCGTATTTAGCCATCTGAGAAAGTACAATATTTCTTCTTTGCATTGCATCTTCAGGATGCAGGTGCGGATTATAGAGACTGGTTGCTTTCAGCATTCCGACCAGAAGCGCAGATTCTTCCAGGTAAAGCTCTTCCGGATGTTTCTTAAAAAACTGATAGGCAGCTGTTTCTATACCATATGTGTTTTCACCGAAAGAGACTGTATTCAGATAAAGTTCAAGAATATCTGTTTTGCTGTATGCTTTTTCGAGTCTGATGGCAATGATTATTTCCCTGAATTTGTTGATGGGCATGGTCAATACCAGAAAATAACGGCGGGGATAAAGATTTTTGGCAAGCTGCTGACTTAATGTACTTCCACCACCGGAACTTTCCTTTTGTAAAAAAATTGATTTGATAAGCACCCTGAATATACTTCTCTGATCCACGCCATGATGATCGAAAAACCGGACATCCTCTGTTGCAATCAGTGCATTTGTGAATGATTCTGGAATATGGCTGAAATCAACGTTGGTCCTGTTTTGGATGTAATACCTTCCCAGCAGTACATTATCCGAAGAATATATTTCCGAAGCAATGTAGTTCTGTATTTTACCAAGTTCCTCAACTGAAGGCACCCTGCCGAACAGTCCGGTCAAAACCATGAAAAACAAAACAATAAAAAAACCTGCGATTGTGAGCAGGAACATTCCTGCAAAAAAAACAGCTCTCCGGGTATCCGATTTGAAAATGAGTTTTTTAAGGTTCATCATCCTGTTCATTCAAATTTTTTTGCTCGCTTACCCCGCAGCAAAGCTACGGGGAACCGGAGCGAAGCGGAGCTCACTGAAAGTAATGCGCTCGCCGGGATTCA
>JAFGBD010000046.1 GCA_016933335.1 Bacteroidales bacterium
CATAACAGGCATACCGCTCGATATAGCAACGGTCCTTGTAGGCAGCATTGCCCTGGGTATTGGCATTGATTATTCCATACATGTGATCTCCGGTTTTAATGCACATCTTAAAGAAAACGGCGATGCGGAAAAAGCGCTTGAGAATACCATAAAGGTCAGCGGAAAAGCGGTGATCATCAATGCAGCTTCCGTTGCGGCAGGTTTTCTTGTACTTGTATTTGCCCAGATGTTGCCCATTCAGCGTTTTGGTTTACTGGTTGCAATCAATATGTTCGGTGCAGGTATCGGAGCGCTCACACTATTGCCTGCCATACTAATACTGGCAAACAGGAAACGCAGGATAACAGCTAAATAAAGAATGAAACAATTAAATCATATTGCCATGAAAGTAATGATTCAAAAAGCGGTAAATACCGCATTGGTTATAGCAGTAAGCATGCTATCGGTGTTTTCACAGGATGCAGGCGCACTTCTGAAAAAAATGGACGATGTCATGTTTTCACCCAAGGATATGACAGGGAAAATGAGAGTCGTAATGATCGGCAAAAACGGGAAACAGGATATCAGGGAGGCCCTGATACAGCAAAAAGGGACGGATAAGCGCATGTTTCGCTTTACATCACCCGCGTCACAGGCAGGCATCGCGATCCTGTCATTGCCCAATGATATCATGTACCTTTATTTGCCCGCCTATGGCAGGGAAAGACGCATTGCCTCAAGTGCAAAAAACCAGAATTTTGCCGGTACCGATTTTTCCTATGATGATATGGAATCAAAATCGTATTCCGAAAAATACACCCCTAAACTTGTAAATACCGAAGTCAAAGCCTATGTACTCGAATTAACGCCAAAGGCAGCATCTGATTATTCCAAAATTGTCGTACGTGTAAATAAAACAGAATATTACCCCGAATCAATGGATTTTTATGACAGGGGTAATAACAAAATAAAAACTGCAGCATACACTTTTAAAAAAGCAGACAAATACTGGAATGCATCAGAGATTGAAATGACCAACCTTAAAACAAACCGCAAAACCAGGATGCAGACTTCTGATGTAAAATATGACACAGGTTTAACGGATGATGATTTTACAGTCAGAAAATTAAAACAATTGTAATAATTGTGATGCATAAAAAATATATAAGGATCTGTCTTTTAACTTTGTTTATAGCCTGTACTTTGACTGCAAATGCTCAAAACATAGAAGTCCGGGTTACAGGCATTCGTTCTGCGCAGGGTCAGTTCATAATCCGGATTTTGATTCATTCAAATTTGAACTAGGGAAGAATCAAACGCAGAAAATAGATATTAAAATAAGATACATGTAAAAAATACAATGTTTATGAAAAAGATAACTGTATTTTTAATAATGCTCCAGGCCATTTCTTTCACGGTCAAAGGTCAGGATGAGAATATATCAAATCAGTTGCAGGATGAAAACAAACTGAAAATTTCGGGAGAACTGCTGACAGATGAGCGATTCCTGCTCAAGGAAAATAATGAGTGGGCATGGAATGAAAATCGTCTGACGATGAAACTTGAAAAAAGAATTACGGAACATTCAAAATTCCATGGTGAAATCTGGATGCGTAATATTGGCTTACCCGGTCCGGTTGCCTCATCTGATCTTTATAATAAAGGAATTGTTGATCCTTACAACCTGGAGATCAGGGAGGCGAACATTCAATTGTATGGATTTCTCACAAAAAACCTTGATTTAAAGATCGGTCGTCAGCTTATTGCCTGGGGCACAGCAGATAAAATAAATCCGACAAGCAATCTTAATCCTTTCGATATGGAGGATGTGCTGGATTTTGGCCGGCAAAGGGGCTCTGATGCGATAGTTGCGAATTACTATATTAGCGGTGATTTCTTCCTTCAGGGTGTTTATATTCCTTTTTTTCAGCCTGCAAATTTACCCCTGGGAATTTTTGCAAATGCTCTGAATCCGGAAATGACCTTATCCGAAGGGATGACTTTAAAAGGATTTTCCGATACTCTGCAAATGCCGGCGTTTAATATTGGAGAAAGTTCCACTGCCGGGTTCAGGTTTAAGGGTTATACCAAAGGCATCGATTTCTCATGGAGTTACGTGTGGGGGTATGACGGACTGCCTGTTACAAAAAAAAACACCTTTGTGCCTGCTGACCTGTACGGGGGTGTAAATATCAATTCCCGGCTTTCATTTATGCGAGCGCATATTATCGGGACTGATTTTGCCACAGGCATTGCAGGTATTGGGTTCTGGGGAGAGGCAGCTGTATTCATACCGGATAAAAACCTGATAATGACGAATGATCTGTCAGCCTTATATCCGCTGTCACCAGAGCCGGTAACCAGAGATACAACTCTCGCAGACAAACCGTATATTCGTTTTATTATTGGTGCGGATTATAATTTTTCAGACGGCTCGTACCTTAACGTTCAGTATCTTAATGGTTTTATGCATGAAAGAGGAAAGAACCTGGACGATTATTTTTTCATGCGTTACGAAAAAAGATTTTTCAATGACAGGCTTAAAATAGCCCCGGTGGGGGGTGCTTTTATAATAACTGACTGGAGCAGGATAAATGACAACCATGCCATTGCCTATATTCCACAGGTCTCTTACAATGCCACTCCTGATATTGAAATAACAATGTCAGCAGCCATTTTTGATGGTAAAGGAGACAACCTGTTTACCAATTTGAAAGATTACGATATGTTTATGTTTAGAATGAAATATAATTTCTGATCGCAATCTGTATGGTGAACATACATTCACGAAATTATTCCCTGAACTAAAGACCTGCAGTCACTTCCCTGACAAAATGCACAGACATACCTGTTTTCCCGGGTAAATCATTCAAATATAATTGACCGTTAGGGTTGGCGGATCCCGGTGAGTTTGCATCCTCAGCAGAAGCTTCGGTTGATGACCACCAGAAGCCAATATAAACGATGCACTCAGATCCGGTTAAATTGCGAAGTCCTGCTTCCATACCACCAAATTCTGCTATAAAGCTATACAGGTCTTCCTCTGCAGATACGTGCCAACCGAAAAGCTGGAAGAATCAAAGAATAAAAAATCAAAAATCATTAATTGAGGTTGCAAGCATACTTTAGAAAAAAGAAGGTACAATTCTTTTATCATATTTGAAGCAGATTAAGGATTGACTATATAAGTCCATAAATAACACCTGTTATAGTAGCCATAAATACAACAAGCAATACGTAAACAACGGTTTTTTGAGTTCCAATGATTCCCCGGATAACCAGCATATTGGGTAATGATAACGAAGGTCCTGCAAGAAGCAATGCCAGCGCCGGACCTTTACCCATGCCGGCAGCAATCAATCCCTGCAGGATGGGAACCTCGGTCAGCGTGGCAAAATACATGAATGCACCAACGATGGATGCAAAAAAGTTGGAGAATAGCGAGTTGCCCCCGACCAGTTGCTCAATCCATTCTTTTGGAACAATACCGGAGATTGCAGTATTATCATGAGTCGAACCTAAAAGAAATCCGGCAACCAGCACGCCGAGTGCCAGCAAAGGCATTATCTGTTTGGCAAAATCCCACGAAGAGAGCGTCCATTCTTTGTTTTCAGGATCCCTTCTGTCCGTAAGCGTCAGAATGGCTACCCCTGCGATTCCCACCAACACGGGTACAAGGGGAGAGGGGCTGACGAATGCTGATATAGTGGTAACTGCTGATGCCAAAAGAACATACTGCCATTTAAGTTTCAGGATAAAGATCAGGGAGAACACCAGGAATACAGAGAATGCCGATGTAATATACCATTTGTTTTCCCAGATCCAGTACCAGCCGCCGCCGGCATTATCGTTTCCCGGTCTGCCCCAGTTAGCAAATACAAGGATGGATACCAGCGTGAAGAAGTGAAAAGCCGTCTGCCACATGGGACGTTTTTCGTGCATATCGGGGAAATTGATTTGTTCATCCCGTTTTGCTTTTTCTTCCTTTCTGTAAATAAAAGACATGACAGCACCGATTACAATGGCAAAAACCACAGCACCAACGATCCGGGCAATACCCATTTCAAATCCGAGGATACGGGCTGTCAGTATAATCGCCAGAATATTTATCGCCGGGCCTGAATACAGAAAAGCAATAGCTGGCCCGAGACCTGCCCCTCTTTTATGAATACTGGAAAACAAAGGTAGAATGGTGCAGCTGCAGACAGCCAGTATCGTTCCCGAAACAGATGCAACTGAATAGGCCACCCATTTTTTTGCTTTAGCACCAAAATACCTGATTACGGCACCCTGGCTGACAAAGACTGAGATAACCCCGGCAATAAAAAAAGCCGGCAGCAGACACAAAATAACATGTTCTCTTGCGTACCACCTGGTGAGGTCGAACATGGCCGTGATTGCTTCTTTTAACCGCATACTTTCTATTGGCATTAAGAAAGCAAACACAAAAACTGCAATCATCCAGAGCAGTATCTTAACTTCCCTTTTCCATTCCATCTTTTTGCTTTTTGTTTTGGTTCAGATTTTGTTCGTAATCTAACGAATTATCAGAAAAATTTTTTTAGAAATAGATGATGATGACATATAACAAACCAATACCGATGAAAACAACTGCGATTATCCTTCGGAACCAGATCTCAAATGTTTTCAGCCTGTGATATAATCTACCAACTTCTGAAACAGTATAGGCCAGCAGCCATGCAAAAATGATAACAGGTATACCTGTAGCAACGGCAAAAACAACAGGCAGGTACAAACCCGATGCACTGCCAATGGTCATGGGAATCAACATTCCAAAATACAAAACACCGCTATAGGGACAAAAGGCCAGCGCAAACAGGATACCAAGAAACAGAACCTCGCGGTAACTGTTTGCACCGGATTCCTGAAAACGTCCGGTTAACCGCGAAAGACCGGGGAATTTGATTTTCAGGATATCCAGCATTAAAAGGCCGATAGCGATCAGGAGAGGTCCGATAATTTTTTCACCCCATTGCTGAAACCAGCCGGACATTTTAAACTGATCTGCGCCAACAAAAATGATAACTGCAAGCAGTGTATATGAAAGCGCCCGCCCCAGTGTATAGACCAGTCCGTTATAAAACACTTTTCTTTTGTCCTCAACATCTTTACTGATAAATCCGATTGCCGTAATATTGGTGGCAAGAGGGCATGGACTGATGGCAGTCATCAGTCCCAGAACAAATGCCGAAACAACCGGCAGCGAGCTGTTATTCATTACATTGTACAGGAAAGCCTCCATGCATGAAAAGATTCTGACTATAATAAAGGATCAATCTTTTCTTTGATAATCTGTTTAAGGCTATCAGGATTACTACGTGCATTCATGAAGCCTTCATTCGTGATGTTTATTCTGGTATCACCACTGACGATCAATAGCGTCTGACCTGAAATTCCGAGCTGTTCACCCTTCTGTTTTCCTTTCTCCTCTTCGAGGTTGAACTCACTGAATGCTACCCTGCCGCCATATAATTCTGCCACAGCCTGTCTGGATAAATCCTCCACTGCCTTGCAGGTTGCACACCGGCGTGTGAAATGAAAATAGAATACTTCGACCTTCCCGGCATCTGAAATCTCAGAATTGTCGTTTTTATTATCGTTCTGGGCAGAGCATGAAATATTCACACCCAATGTCATGGCTGTCATAAATAAATACGCTATAATTTTCATAATCTATTGATATTTAGTTAATAAATTCTTTATTTCATTCTTATCCGGCACATAACCGCTCAGCACTACTTTGTTGTTTATTACCAGAGCAGGTGTGCGCATGATACCATATTCCATTATTTTCATGATGTCTTCTACTTTGGAGACCTCGGCATCAATATTCAATGCCGCCAGCGTATCGATTACTGTTCTTTCAAGTGCCCTGCATCGCGGGCAACCTGTACCTAATACTTTTATTTCCATATTTTCCGTATTTATTTCATTTACTATTATGTCAATTCGTTACCTGAAATACACACTGGCATCAATATCAACAGGTCACCTTAACCACGCGCAAGCCTGTACCAATTGATCGCCTGAACCTTTCACAGACAAATATCTGAATTGTGTCATGATTCCTTTTCTGTCCCTGCTAATTATTCGTAGTTCGCAAAACACCGAACAAATATGATAAAAAATTTTAAATTTTTAAATATTTTTTAAACAGGTACTGAGCTTCTTGCCAGTTTGTTTTGTTAATACAATATTTAATCCTCGGAGCTTCTGTTTCACCCTGAATCAATCCGGCATCCTTCAACTCTTTCAAATGCTGAGAGAGTGTTGATTTGGCTACAGGCAAAATTTCTGTCAGATCACCGCTGTAACAGCAGCTTTGACTGGAAAGCAAATTAAGGACGTACATCCGTATCGGATGTCCCATCGCTTTTGCATAACGGGCAAGTTTTTTCTGTTCTTCCGTAATGATTTTCTTGTTCTCAGTCATTGTTCGTAAAATACCGAACAAATATAATAAAAAAATTCAAAGTTTTATACTTTGAATTTTTCAGGAGGGATCAAATTGTTGATCTTCTATGGAGTTTATTTTTACTTGTTGTTATATTGACAAAGCAATACGCAATCCCATCCCGGATCAGTTGCTTAACATGGGTTGCATTGTAGTCCGGCGGAAAGGGATCATGGGAAGTGTAAGCAGGCAGCCTGCAAGGACAGGCAATCCCCACATGGCATGGAGCCAGTGCAGTTCCCGCAGAATTACAATTTCGGTGATGAACCATACGGCGAGGCTTCCCATGGCGAAGCCGGCCAGGAGCCAGCCGGGCCGGGTCCTGCGCAACACAGTAACGAAGGCAGCTGTGTTAAGTATTCCCAGTCCGGTCAGGATCAAGCCGGGGATCAGGAAGTCGCTGAAGAAACCGTTCATGATTTCAACGGGCATATCCATAATCCGTCCATCCGGAGCTACCACGAGCAGAATGCCTCCCAGTATAGCACCGGCGCCCTCATAACCAAGGATACCAAGCAGCGTAATGCGCTGCCAGACCGGAATCGTATTCATTTTCCTGAACCATTTGTTTATCGGGAAAGGTAAAAATTCCGGTGTCTCAGCCATGTAATTTCTGAAATCATCCCCGAAGAAATTCTCCATTTCTGCATATTCGCTTTGAATAAAAATTTTACAGAGTATAATACCTGCTATACTTGTTGTTAAAATAAGCCATGAATTCATCATAAAAGATATTCCCGGGATAACAAATACTATTACTGACGTATAGAGTGGATTACGGCAAAGGTAATAGGTCCCGTTTGTGATAAGCCTTGTCTCTTGTAATCCCTTCAGTAATGCTGGTGCTGTCAGGAAGTACATGGCTGAACCAATTGTAACCAGAGCAAGTCCGGAGAAAAAAAGAATCCTGCTCCCATCGCTTAAATAGTTGAATGAACTTTTGAAATTCAGGGTAATAAAAATTGCCACAGCCAGCCAGGGGAGGACTATTACACCAATTTTTGGTCCGATTCCCAAATAATTTAACTTCTTCATATTCTTTTATTTTTAGATTTGTTTTCAAACAGGTAAAATCCATTTATCAATACCGGTTATCTTTGGTCAGGCATTACAACTTTTATTGAATCCTGCTTTTTTTGTGACTGAAAAAGCAGCGTGGCAAGTACAATGATCCAGAGTAAAAAACCTGTAATATTGATCCTTTCCCAAATACCGACATATGTTGTTGCCAGGTCTGCCTGAATCCGCGGTCCATCCAGTCCTGTCAAAAAGCCAAACACCAGGAGTACCAGGATAGTCGCGATCGAATAGAGACGAAACCGCTTTTCGAATGCCGCAGCTCCGAGTCCTATGATTAAAAGGCCGGAGAGTACAGTTAATGCCCCGAGAATAAGGTGCAGGATATCTGCAAAGGTTCCACCGCCGGCTGCAAGTACTTCACGCTGGTGCATCGAGGCAAATGGCCACACGAAGCCAAGTAGTCCGTAAGCGAACAGCAGCAAACCTCCCACAATACGCAGCATGTGCTTTCGTCCAGCAGATATCCATACTCCCAGTCCGAAAGCAATCATAAGTGCCTGATAGACGAAGCCCAGCAGAATCCATAAATTTCTTGTCGGTGCACCGATGGCCGACAGCTCACTGACGGTTTGAGAAGCAAGATTGTAACCCTGATATTTTATCCCCATCATCATCGTAAAATAAAGCAGTGAAGCAAGAATTCCACAGATGAGCAGGATTCTTATCAACAAGGTCCTGCCTGAAAGTCTTTTTAAATCCAAATTTTTTGTTTTCATTTTTATCTCCTTTCTTTTTATGGTGTATGTTCTAAAAATCAGTCGATTATTATTATATATGATCCGTTTATAGTATATAATTTATGCGGATTTTCCTGGTTGTCACTGAAACAATAGGTCATTCCTTTTTTCAACAGCATTTCTGATCCGGTTTTTAATTGAAAAATCATTTCTCCTTCCAGCAGGTGGATCACGTGTCCCCTGCAGCACCAGTGATCGGATTTGTAACCCGGACTGTATGCTGTTAATCTGATACAGATATTTCCTGTTTCAAAAGTCCTCCGCCATTCGTATCCTGTCTCTCCTGAATGTTTTGTAATCGGAATCTCGTCCCAGTTAATTTCTGAATAAGGAACATTTATTATCTGCATTGTTTTATAATTACATACAATTCTTTTCAAAGAAATTCCTGGTAAAAGTAAATCGCGGAATTATGATGACCTATCTGAATCATAATTCAGTCAGACAGAATTATAAATTAATCAGACTGATTTATAACTGAATCAGTCCGGAAATATTTTAATTGCAGAATTAACAGTGAGAATTACAGGCTATTGGGATTTCCTGTTTCGAAATTGAGAAGGGGTTACACCAGTAAATTTCCTGAAGGCGGTATTGAAGGCTGATAACGTATTGAAACCGCTGTCATATGCGATACCGGCAATTGTAATATTACTCATCCCGGGATTTTTAAGGAGCCTCTTTGCTTCTTCTATCCGGAACTTATTTATGAGATCATTGAAATTGCAGTAAAATTGTTCGTTTACAACCTGAGACAGGATGTGAGGTGTCATGGAAAGGTTTTTTGCGAGTCTGCCCAGTGTAACATCATGATTTTTGTATAATTCATTTTTGCTTATGTAATCGAGAATCATAGATTTGTATCTGACGGCATCCTCTGTTGAGAGTCCGGAGAACTTATACCTGGCGATTAAACTGTTGATATTGGTTATTCTCTGGTCACGTAATTCATTATAAAGAATCCAGTAACTAAAGAGTGAATAGTAAAGTGCTTCAATAATTCTTGTTTGTATATAAATACGGGCAAATGTTTGGATGCAATACATCGCATATATAAGCCAGAGTATTGATATTATTAAAACAATATTCTTTATCCACCCGGGATTCATCTTTTCATTAGGAAATCTCTCCTCATATTTGCCCTTTATCTGCCTCTGAGCATATTTATATGAAATAATGAGGTAAATTAAAAATTGTATTGCAATAATTGAAATCTGAATACAATAGGTAATATAATGCCGGCGATTGTCAGGTGACAGTGGAAAATTCCCGCGGTTCAGAATATCGGTCAGAAAAAAAACAAAAAAAGGCATCAGGTGAAGCAGATGCTTTATCTTAAACTGAAAATCTTTAACGGTTATGGATTTTATGTACAGATAAAGCATAGGACCAATTAACGGGAATGTCGGGATAAAAAAGAATACTGTCCTGAGGTTGATACCTATTTTGAAATCATCCTGCAAGTCGTGAAGCAGCATCTGTGCAATGCGATAGGCTGTAATCAGCATAAAAACTGACAATATTATCCCTGCAGTGATATTTCTGCCACGTTTAAACCACAGGTAAGCTGCAAAAAACAGAGCATTCAATGCGGCCAGACTGCAGAAACCTATAAAAGTCAGTTCGCCGATCTCCATATTAAACCGAAAATCCTTATGAAAACAGATCAAATTTACGTTAAAAAATTTGTCTGAAAAAAAGATTCCCGCAGAGTCAGGTAGCTGCGATCCAATGCTTAAATCTGACAATTTATTCTGCTGAAAACAGCTGCTTTTATTTCTGCATTGACAGATGCAGGTTGTTGTATACTGACTCCTTATTGTTTTGTGATCATCGTGGTGAGAAGATTACTCACACGCCTTTGACGTGTTCATGAGCTCCTCCCATTGGTCGTCGGTTCGAACTTGTCAGCTTTGCTGACCAGTCCTCGTCTTCAGGCACCCACTTGAAATGAAAAAAGGCTACACAAGGTAGCCTCTTTCCATTTCTGTCGGGGTGAGAAGACTCGAACTTCCGGCCTCGTCGTCCCGAACGACGCGCGCTGCCAACTGCGCCACACCCCGATATCTTTTGTTGCAAGCATTAAAAAAGGCTTACAAAAATAATTAATCTAATGGTATGGTAAAATTTTCTTTGAGTAAAAGTTCTTTTTCTATCGGAACGACTCCCACTTTCTCACAGACAATCCCGCCGGCAAGGTTGGCCAGGGCGGCAGTCTGTTTGGGAGACAAACCTGATGCCAGGCACAATGCCGCCATTCCGATTACTGTGTCCCCGGCACCGGAAACATCCGCAATGTCTCTTACCTCGGCAGGAATGACATGATAAGAACTGTTATCACTGATCAAGATGCCAAGCTCTGAGAGTGTTATCATTACCAGTTTGAAGAAAGCATTTTCGTGCAATTGCTGAACTGCATGAAATACAGCATCAAAATCTTTCTTTTCCACATGTATATTCATTCCTTCAATCAGTTCTATGAAATTTGGCTTAAAAAGAGTCGCATTTCTATAATGCCTGAAATTGCGTTTCTTGGGATCAACGAGCGTGGGAATTTTTTGATCGGATGCAAACGATATGATTTTCTCGATTAAGAAAGGTGTGATCACTCCCTTATCATAATCCTGGAAGATGATGGCGTCAATTTTAAATTTGGCCACAATACTTTCCACCTTGCTGAAAAGCGATAATTCCTCCTGCATATCGATGTAATCATCCATTTCATAATCAACACGTAAAAGGTGCTGGCTGCCGCAAATAATCCTTGTTTTTACAGAGGTAATCCTGTTTTTTGTTCTGAGAATACCCCTGTCCGTCAATCCTTCATCAGATAAAAGACTGAGAAACAGGTCACCGTTTGAATCTTTACCGATGAATGAGCAAAGAATTGGCTCCGCACCCAGTGCTTTGATATTTCGTGCTACATTGGCTGCCCCACCCAGCCTGTATTCGCTTTTCGACTGGGCTACAACCGGCACTGGTGCTTCAGGTGAAATCCGGGAAACATGTCCCCACAGATATGAATCAACCATCACATCACCAACAATAAGGACTTTCAATTTACTGAAATGTTCGAGTATTTCCTGAGTTGTCTTGCCTGGCACTGATATGATTTTTACAAACAGCAAAAATAGTGTTTTTATTCTGGATACAATAAAGTGTGATGAGATTATCATTGATACTTGCAGAGGGACGATCCTTGATGCAACCGGGAT
This sequence comes from Bacteroidales bacterium, assembly GCA_016933335.1. GTDB lineage: Bacteria > Bacteroidota > Bacteroidia > Bacteroidales > UBA10428 > JAFGPL01. Next base: position 11,487 of record JAFGBD010000046.1, read on the forward strand.
ATTGGCATGGATCCTGCAAAAAAACATAAAAAAATGCTATTTTTGAAATCCGGTAACCAGGTAGTAAATAGATATCAATTTCTGTCACCCAAATGATATGATATTTTTAAAACCTGATAACCAGACAGCTTACATTTTTTGAAACCTGTCAACCAGGCAACATATGGTTTTTCAAACCTAATAACCAAACAACTCATGCAAAATGAAAATTATTGATCTTGATGAGCAAAACAGATCGTTGTATTTTGTCTGTCTCGAAGACTGGTCGGATGAGATGAAAGAATCAGGCGACCATAAGGAATGCTGGTATAACAAAATGAAGGATAAAGGATTACGGGTAAAGCTGGCTGAAGATGACAACGGGATTGTGGGAGGTATGATACAGTACCTGCCAATTGAATACAGCAATGCCATTGGGAAGGATCTGTATTTTATCAGTTGTATATGGGTTCATGGTTATAAGCAGGGACGTGGTAATTTCAGGAAACAGGGTATGGGAAAAGCTTTAATAAAAGCAGCTGAGGAGGATGTTAAAGCTTTAGGTGCAAAAGGAATTGTAGCCTGGGGATTACCTATCCCCGTATTTATGAGGGCTTCATTTTTCAGGCATCACGGTTATAAAAAAGTTGATAAACAAGGTGTGATGATTTTGCTGTGGAAAAAATTTGTTGAAGATGCTGAACCTCCCAAATGGGTTAACAGAAAAAAATTCAGGATTGAACCGGGGACTGACAAGGTCACAGTCACATCCTTTATAAATGGCGGATGTCCCGGGATGAACATTGTACACGAAAGAGCCAGAAGGGTTGCTGCAGAATTCCCTGACAAGGTTATTCTTAACACAGTCAGTACTTTTGACAAAAAAGCCATTGAGGAATGGGGATTATTGGATGCACTATTCATTGACAACAAAAGCATCAATATGGGTCCACCGCCATCCTATGAAAAAATCAGAAAAAATATCATCAGGAGAATGAGGAAACTGAAAGTCCGGCCGGATTAATCTGTAGCATACTGTTACATCAGATTAAATCCTCCCCAGTCCAATAAATCCGACCATACCAAAAGCAATTCCGAGAATCGTGGCATACAGAACCGGCACATTGAATATTCTCAGTATTATTGTAAAAGAAATGACGGTAAAAAGGATCAGATGTTTATATTTCATTTTGTTCTTCAGGGGAACTTTACGCAGGCTTTTACCACTTGCTGCCAGGTTATCCAGGGCTCCGAAATAGCACAGATGGCTGCACCATGCAGGTCCTGTAAGAATGATTGTGCTGATAAACAGAATTGGCATAAAGGATATTTTAAACCGGTAAACAGGCCCGGATAAAATCATAGCAGGGACAGGAAGGTGCAGTTTGCCTGTCATCAGAAACCTTTCATCAACTCCCAGCCCTAAAAGCAATTGTGAGAAAAATACAACAGAAAAGATGAGCCAGCTGATTTTTCTCCACCGGAAAACCTCTTTCGGATTTTGCATTTTCTTTGTGAGAAATGCAGCCCATGAGGCAAGTAAAATAATCTCAATCCAGCCGTATCCCGGATAAAACCTTTCCAGGAGCAGCATGGGCGGATCAATTTTCAGATGGATAATTGCCAGAACCGACAGGGTAATTATAAAAGAAACAAATGATATTGAATGTTTGCTTACCAAAGTTTTTACAAATTTTGTATATCTGAATTCACTTCATGTATTTTAAAATCCAATTCTCCTGATCCTGGCACGATCTGATTGGGATCCTTAAAATCTGGATAACTGTAGAAAATTGTGTCAGGATCATTTATTCCTTCCTCTGCCGCTCTTTCTGAATTTTACATTTACTTTGGGAAAAACCTTTTCATTCTTGTGGATCTGACCTGTTAATGTACCACCCAGATCCCTGATGGTTATGTTCTGGTCTGAGTCGTATTGTTCCGGATAAATAAGGATAAAATTGTTTTTGGTCAGATACCTGTTCAAAGCAATGGGCAATACATCAAGATATGAAAAATAGGAGATGGAGGAAGGTCGTGCATTGACTATTACAACAAGATCATTGACACGGGCTTTGTCTATGATATTTGAATAACTGTCCCATTCAGAAAAATCAGATAAATCTGTTTTTACTGATAACTTCTGGTTGGTCAAAAAGGTTTTCAGATGCTCGGCAGTATGAATATTGGCATAAAAGATAATTTCCTGGTCGGTTTTCAACGCAATGTTAATGATCTTTGCAAGCCACTTTATGAATCCGGGCTCATACTCTGCCCGGGGAGGTATAAATACCAGTATTCTCTCGACAGTATTTAATGGTTGTACAAATCGTGACAGAAATACTGATAAGGTTGTCCGCTTGATGATATTCTCATGCACACTTCCGAAAAAAGACTCCGCATAGCTTTTTTTCCCAAAAACACCAACAACCAGATCAGATATCTGATGCTCCTTAATGGTATGCAGAATACCCAGCACAGCATTCAGATCATATCGCGTGGTGGTTTTTCCGTTTACATTTAATGCGGCAATTGCTTTTTCAGCCCTTGTCATTAATTTTTCTGTCTCGGAAAGAGCTTTACCATCATCTTCCTTAATGAGGACATTTAAGATGGATAAAGGTTCGGAAGATTTTCTGCTTTTAATCATCGAAGCAAATTCGATCAAAGATTCGACTGTATCAGGATTAGATACCGGAACGAGTATCCTTTCCTGAACCTCAGGCAAAACATCAAAGCTTTCAGCTTCCTGCTCTGTCGCCAGTTCCCTGGCTGCTTTTTCGACGGCGAATGAACTGACACCGATGGTGAAAAGAATCAGTAGTATTGCCGCATTAAGGACCTCTTCACCGAGAAGCCTGCCCGTACCATATTCGCCTGCAACACTGATAATGATATTAAATCCTATGATTGCTGCTGCAAGCGCTGCTGCTGCCCTGGAATTGCTGAGACCAAATATCATTCTTCTTTCAGAACTGCTGAATTTATAAATCTTTTGAGTTAACCATGCTGCAATGAATTTTGACAGAATTGCAAAGATGATCGTAAAACATATTACATATAAAGCATGCACTCCTTTGAGAAATATCCCGATATCAATTAACATTCCCACACCAATAAGAAATATGGGGATGAACAGTGAGTTACCAATAAATTCCAGCCTGTTCATCAGACCGGAGGTATGTGGGATCAGCCTGTTGAATGCCAGACCGGCGAGAAATGCCCCGATAACCGGTTCAACCATGGCAAGCTCGGCTCCAAAGGCCGATAAGAACAATAAAGCAAGGACAAAAATAAACTGGGATATACGGTCGGAGGCCCGCTTGAAGAACCATCGGGCAACAAAGGGAATTCCGTACAATACAGTCAAACCGAATAAAGGAACACCTGTAATCATTTTAATCCAGGTGGACATGGAATCCCCTTTTCTGGCAACACTTGCGATAACAGAAAGAATGATAAGGGACAGAAGATCAGTAAGGATTGTTCCTCCGACAGTAATGTTCACTGACCTTGTTCCTGACAATCCAAACCGGCTGACGATCGGGTATGTAACAAGAGTATGAGAGGAAAATATTGTACCTATCAGGATAGATGATATCCACGGGTAATTGAACAGGTAATATCCCAGAAATGTTCCGGTGCAAAACGGTATGATAAAGGATATGATACCGAAAATAATACTTTGGTTCCACCGCTTGTTGAAGTCGTGCAGGTTTATTTCAAGGCCGGCAAGGAACATGATATATAACAAACCTACCGTTTCAAACAATATGATGGTACTGTCTCTGGCAAGAATGTTAAATCCATTCGGACCAATAACGAGGCCGGCAAGAATCAATCCGACAATCTGTGGTATTTTTAACCTGCTGAAGATAAACGGAGCAAGCAGAATCACAAGCATGAGGATTAAAAAAACCATTACCGGATTGTCAAAGGGAAGGGTCATATGTACGCCAGACAGATTCATGCCCATTAATCAATATATCATCGAAAATAAGCAATCATGATGAAACGTATATAAACTTAGCAAATAAAAATGATAATTTCATCACCTGTCCCGGCCGAAGTGCCTGAAGTATAAGCTGATGTTACGGTAAACGAAGTGAATGAATCACATAAAAATATTCATGAAAATAAACAGGAATTATAGGGGAAGAACGCGATCAAACCTCAGATTCCCTGTTCGAGATATAATTCCGCCATTTATCAACCACCGATCGCATATCAGGTGCAAGTTCAGAATCAAAAAACATCGGCTTGCCGGTCACAGGATGTGTAAATCCAAGAGATTTTGCATGCAGTGCCGGCCGTGGCATAAGTTTAAAACAATTTTGTACGAATTGTTTGTACTTTGAAAAAGTTGTCCCCTTTAAGATCCTGTCTCCGCCATAACGATCGTCGTTGAAAACCGGATGTCCGGCATATTCCATGTGTACCCTTATCTGGTGGGTTCTGCCTGTTTCAAGCCTGCATTCCACAAGGCTTACATATCCCAGGTTTTCCAGTACTTTGTAATGGGTTATGGCGGATTTGCCGTGATCACCATCTTCAAATACCTGCATTTTAAGCCTGTTTTTAAGACATCTGCCTATATTGCCGGCGATAGTCCCGGCATCAGGCCCAAAACTGCCCCAGACCAGTGCAACATATGTCCGCTGTGTCTTTCGGTCATAAAACTGTTTTGCCAGCCTGTTCAATGAGTGATCGGTTTTGGCAATAACAAGAATTCCGGATGTGCCTTTATCTATCCTGTGTACAAGTCCCGGTCTGATTTCCCCCTTCTGATAAAGAGGAAGATCTTTAAGATGATAAGCCAGCGCATTTACAAGGGTTCCTGTGTAGTTGCCATGTCCGGGATGGACAACCATGTCAGGATCTTTATTAACTACAATGATATCATCATCCTCATAGATGATAATTATCGGGATATCCTGTGGAATCAGCTCAAATTCACGCGGGGGATGCGGCAGGACAATGGAAATGATATCCCCGGGTTTCACTTTGTAACTGGATTTAACCGGATCTCCGCCTATAAGTATGTTACCTGCTTTTGCTGCGCTCTGAATCCTGTTTCTTGATATATTTCCCAGATGATGATACAGGTATTTGTCAATCCTTACCGGGCTCTGACCTTTATCCACCTTAATGCGGTGATGTTCATAAAGTTCCTGTTGATCATTCAGCTCATCCTGTATCATTACGGATTGCTTTTTATCTTGTTTTTATGAACTTGGCGATATGGCTTGTTCCTCCTTCTGTTTCAATTTTCAGCAGGTAAATGCCAGGGGTTAAATCATGGAGATAAATAACAGGCAAACCGGCCGGATCATAATACTTCAGATTACCCGACGCATCACAGACAGAAACCCTGACAGCTTTCTGACCGGTATTTTCAAATTCAACCTGAATATATTCAGTTGCCGGATTCGGTGATAATGTCATTCCGTAGCCCGGATCAGAACCAGGTTCCTTCAAACCCAGGGCTATCGGAGTCCGGCTCATGACCGGCCTTATCATCAGCGATCCGTCCTCATCACTGCTATTGGCAAGGCTTTCCCAGTAACCGAAATTATTGATGTAAATATGCTTTTTGTTTTTATTGTTGATATCATATCCGATGTTCAGGAATTCATCTGTGTTTTGAATGATACCCACGCAAATGTCATCACTGATAAAAATGGCAGAATCCAGAATAAACCTGTTGAACTCTCCCGGGCCCCTGGTGGTATCAGGATAATAATAAGACTCTGAAATATAGATGTTGTTAACCGGTAATGAATCATAGCGATTGTAACTGAAAACACAAACCCGGAATGATTCGTTGCCTGTGAAATGATCCCTGGTTTCATTGAAGTAGATATCGATTGCCCTCAGATAATCTGTCCGGTATATCTCGAAATGCACCAGGATTATTGATCCGGTTCCTCCTGCAGGTCCCGGATTTCCAAATCCTCTTTCGGGTGTTCCGTCATCATATGCATAGTGATTCTGAAAGTACTCAGTTCTTGTGACCGTGTCATTGTATTTTATGGCATCGTTTGTTTCGATTAAAAAAGCCCCTGTCTCAATGATTCCGATACCGGTGCCATCGTATTTGATGATTGGCAGAAACGCATCTTCACGCAAATATACGGAATCAAATACCAGCTTTTCCTCACCTTCTTTGAATGGGGGAATGATAAAATTATCCGTTTTTACATTTCTCATAAAATAACCCCTTCCGATGGTTATTGTATCTTTGGTACCCGGCAGCTTGTCGTTCATACGTATTGTTATCGGGATATGGGTTCGCTTGCGGTTGAATGAGGCAGTATCCACATGATCCCATGGTATCGACTGATAATCGCTGAAACTTGACTTGAGCGGATAAATGATAGAGATATCATTCACCTTTTCGTGGCTTTCAAAGGATTGGTTATTCAGCCTGATATAGTCCAGGTTCCATATATCAAGATTTCCCATTTCCCCTTCCCCTGACTTGGTTTCATTTGCCGACATGCTGATATAATTGCTGAATCTGAATCTGAATCCTTTTTGGTAAAGACTGTCCGGGATTTCAATTATTTGTTGTTGAAACGGCCCGGCAGGAATACCGGGGGTGCTCCAAAGATGAATCCATACAGTATCTCTTGGTGAATAAACCTCCAGGATCAGTGAATCCTTTGATTCAGGAGGCTCGCCATTTCCCCCGGCCTGATAAAAAAAACTGAGATATATGGTGTCTGATGGTCCGTAATATTCAGATAAATCAACGGGAAGTGAGGTTAGTCTGTCACCTGTGGCAGGCTTATTGCCAACCTGGTAAACATTGCCCCCGGAATCAAGTGCATCCAGTGTGGCTGCTCCGTAAGTGATTGGTTCGACCGGAAATGAAGCGTTGATAAATACATGGTTATCTTCCCATAATTCCGGATCGGGATATACGGTGATTCTCGAAAAATCATCGAAAAAAGGGATACTGAGGGTATCGGTATCTGCTCCTGTTATTTCTGTGGATTTTTTCTGGTTTTTGTTTGCCTCCAGGTATTTTTTAATGGTAATATTATCCTGCAATGGAATAATCCTTTGGGCATTCAGATAAAAGGAGTTAAGCAATAAGAGAATCCAGACGGTATATGATTTATTGTAATGTATCAAAAGGTTCCGCATAGTCTATGGTATCATTCATTTCAATCTGAATTTTGGTTGAGTCCAGTGTAAGCCAGACATCAATCGAAGAACCAAACGGTATTGCTATGTTTTTATTGTATTCAGGACGTTGTCTCCAGATACTGGCAATGGGTTCAAATTCCTTAGTTATATCCGGGTCAGGGATGATTGCGCCGAGCCGCAAATATGAATCAGCTGCTTTAAGAGTGGCTTCTTCAAGGGTTAAACCAATCAGTTTTGGAACCCGTATACTTTCATCGCTCAGACCTCTGCCCAGCGTTAATTCAATGAAGGAACCTTTTATGAGGGTATCACCCTCTTCAACAGGTTTACCCTGGTATTTTTGCGCAAGTACCACATTGATGCCCAGGTCAGGCTCATAAGTAATTTTTCCGATTTTCAATCCGTATGATTCAAGCCTTGACTGTGCCTGTCTGATGGTTAAATTGACAAGGTTAGGCATCAGGATTCTTTCCGGATTCATGGCATTCAGGGTCAGATAGATTTTTCTGTTTTTCTTAACCTTAAAATCCGGCCTGGGATGCTGTTCGACAACTGTTCCCCTGGCATGATCATTGGAATATACGGAGTCAAATAGTTCCCATCTGAGATGTTTGGATTCCAGTTCCTGTTTTGCCTCGTCCAGAGAATAACCCGTGAGGTCAGGTACGCTGAATGCTTCACCATGCCTGGTGATTATCCGGAGCCAGCCAAATATGATGACCAGTGCTAACAATGAAATCAAAATGGCAAGTACGATATTCCTCAATAAAAGATGCCGGCTAATAAATCTTTTAATTCGCATGAACCTTTCTCGCATCTGAATTGCTTTAATAATCTGGACAAATATAAAATTATATTATGATTCTTTTATGGTTATCCGGGATCAAATAATATACGTTACCTCTTTGAAATTAAATGTTCTGGTTTTATTGAACCTGTCTGTAATAATTAGCTGGCCCGCATCATTAATCCCTTTAATGGTACCTGAAAAAACCCTATCGTCTGCATAAAATTCTCTGACCTGTCCTCTGAATAACAGCTGTTGTTCATACCGTCTTTTAATTTCATCGAAATTCTGCTCATATAACTGAATAAACCATTTTTCAATTGATTCCAATGATCTCTTTAAAACCGTTTCAAGATGATGGACAGTCTTAATCTCAATTCTCATCGAGGTGGGATTTGGTATGTCTTCAGGGAAAATTACCTGGTTCACGTTGAGCCCTGTACCGAGAACCGAATATCTGATTTTATCAACCTGAATGGCATTTTCTATCAGAATGCCGGCAATTTTTCCTTTGCCGGTATAGATATCATTTGGCCATTTAATACCGGCATTGATTTTATAACTGTGCAGCATATCAATGATACCAAGAGAAAGTGCCATGGAAAGAAAAAAATTACCGGCCGGATTTAAAAAAGCAGGAAATAATAAGATACTGAATGTCAGGTTATTACCTTTCTCGCTGATCCATTGAGAATTTCTCTGTCCTTTGCCTTTTGTCTGAAAGTCTGCCATAATTACAGTACCTTCGACAGCATCACCTGAAATGGCAAGCTGAACAGCAAGATCATTTGTTGATGCCAGTATATCATAGCGTTTCAGTTTGTTATAAAGATCAAAATTCTTCATATTTTGAATATTTTCTGTAACAAAACATCAGTGGTATTGTTATTGATATGTTATTATTAAAGATTGTTTAATTTATGGTATTTTATTTATCTTTTCAAAAATAGTCGGTTATCTATTTTAAGGGATGAAAGATTAAATTCATTACATTTGTGTAGAAAAGGAGTCAAAATATCTTTAATTTGATAAGAGAGAAAGAGCTATTAGAAACAATAACGGACAGCATTCTTGATAAGAAAGGAAAAGAAATTACCATCATAGATCTATCAAGTATCAATTACGCTTTTTGCGATTATTTTGTAGTATGTCACGGAGATTCAATTACACAGACAAGCGCAATTGCAGAGTCGGTAGGCAATAAAATTAAAGAAAAACTTGGAATACACTCAGGTCATATTGAAGGACTGCAAAATGCACGATGGATCTTGATGGATTATGGCAGTGTCGTGGTACATATTTTTCTGAAAGAATACCGTGATTATTATAAACTTGAGGATTTATGGGGAGATGCGCAAATAAGTATTGTTGAAGGAGATTAATTGCAAAAGGGAACTTTAAAATGGCAGATATAAACGAAAATAAAAAAACAAATAAAAAATTACCCGGTGAAAATGAACCGGGTTCTCCGAATCGTAAACCCAAATTCAATGTTACATGGATCTATGTTCTGATAATCCTTGCATTTCTTTCGATGTGGTTATTCAATACAGGTTCAGGGACCATCGAGACCAATAAGAAATATTTTGAATCAGAAATGCTTGCGAAGGGAGATGTCGAAAAGATCGTTATTGTTAACGGGAAGACTGTTGAGATTTATATCAAAGAGGACAGGCTGGATGATCCCAGATATAAAGAGGTGCTGGAGCGGGGATTCAGCAAATTTTCACGTACCGGGCCACATTACTCGTTCACGATACCTTCTGTCGACCATTTTCTTGAACAGCTTGATAAGGCGCAGGAAAATGTACCCGAATCAGAACGTATTTATTATGAAAGCGCTACGCGGAAAGATTTCGGGGAGATGTTCGGTTGGCTCATTTTACCATTGCTGCTGTTGGTCCTGTGGCTTGTTATTTTCAGAAGAATGAGCGGCGCTTCAGGTGGCGGAGCATCCAATATCTTTAATGTCGGAAAATCCAAAGCCAGGATTTTTGACAAAGACACCAATGTCAAGATAAATTTCAATGATGTTGCCGGTCTTGAGGAAGCCAAAATGGAAATCAAGGAGATTGTGGATTTTCTGAAAAATCCGAAAAAATATACCGATTTGGGCGGTAAAATCCCTAAAGGAGCTTTACTGATAGGCCCCCCGGGTACAGGGAAAACTTTATTAGCCAGGGCTGTAGCTGGTGAGGCCCATGTTCCTTTCTTCTCAATGTCAGGTTCTGATTTTGTTGAGATGTTTGTCGGTGTTGGAGCATCCAGGGTCAGAGACCTGTTTAAACAGGCCAAGGAAAAGGCACCCTGCATCGTATTTATTGATGAGATTGATGCGGTTGGAAGGGCCAGGGGCAGAAATCCAAATTTTGGAGCCAATGATGAGCGTGAAAACACGCTTAATCAATTGTTAACCGAAATGGACGGATTTGCTTCCAATGCAGGTGTTATCATACTGGCTGCCACAAACAGGGCTGACATCCTTGACAGGGCGCTGTTAAGAGCGGGCAGGTTTGACAGGCAGATTCATGTAGAGCTGCCGGACCTTAATGAACGGAAAGAGATATTTGATGTGCATATGAAACCTTTAAGGATTGAAAAGGGCCTTGATATGGAATTTCTTGCCAAGCAAACACCGGGCTTCTCAGGTGCAGATATTGCCAACGTATGTAATGAAGCTGCGCTGATTGCAGCAAGGAAAAATAAAAAATATGTGCAGCGCCAGGATTTTCTCGATGCAATTGACCGGATTATTGGCGGACTGGAAAAGAAGAATAAAATCATCACAATTGAGGAAAAACGCACCATTGCTTTCCATGAGGCTGGTCATGCCACAGTTAGCTGGTTGCTGGAACATGCCAATCCACTGGTAAAGGTTACTATCATTCCGAGAGGTAAGGCACTTGGCGCAGCATGGTACCTGCCTGAAGAACGTCAGATAACAAATAAAGACCAACTGCTGGACGAAATGTGTTCGGCGCTTGGTGGCAGAGCCTCCGAAGAAATCAACTTCGGGAAAATATCCACCGGTGCCCTGAATGATCTTGAAAGAGTTACCAAACAGGCCTATGCCATGGTTACCTATTTTGGCCTGAGCGATGAGATCGGGAATCTTAGTTACTATGATTCCTCGGGACAAAGTGAATATTCTTTTACCAAGCCATACAGTGAAAAAACAGCCGAACAGATAGATAAAGAAGTTAAAAAAATTGTTGAAGAGCAGTATCAGCGTGCAATCATAGTACTGAAGGAGCATAAGGATGGATTAACAAAAATTGGTGAGCTTTTGCTTGAAAAAGAAGTGCTGTTCAGCGAAGATCTGGAAAAGATATTTGGCAAAAGGCCACAGAAAGAAAGAGAGGTTTTGTATAAGAGTTCCATTACAGCCGAACAAAAGAAAAAAAGTAACAATACCAAAAAAGAAACCAAAAGCAAAAAATCTGCTAAACCTAAAGAAAGCGGTAAAAAGCCACAGGTTGTTAAGAATTCGGCCTGAATGATATCTTTGCTCTATATTTTAATTCATGAATGGAGAAAGATTGGATTCCAATTTTCAGAACGACTCAGAATTTTAAGGCTGAACTGGCAAAGGGATTGCTGGAAGAAAATGATATTGAGTTTGTTTTATTGAATAAAAAAGACTCTTCATATCCGGATCTGTTTATTGGTTATATAGAGATATTTATTAAACGGGATGATGCTATCAAGGCAAAATACCTGCTGAAAGAACTTGAAAAGTGAAAGATATATTTACAAGAACCTTAACCGGTATTCTGTACCTTGCCGTTTTCATCGCTGCCCTTTTGGCCGGCAGGTTTACATTTGCAGTTCTTTTTCTGGCAATAAGCCTGCTATCCCTTCATGAATTTTATAATATGGTCATATTAATGGGTTATCAACCCCTGAAATACCTGGGATTGACAATTAATGCTGTCCTGTTTTTACTGGTATTTTATATTTGTTCTTATGATAAACCTTTAGCTATCAGCTTGTTTGTGGCACCTTTTCTCATACTTGTGTTTATTCTGGAGCTGTATCGCAACCGACCAAATCCCCTGGCAAATATTTCTTTCACATTATTGGGTATCCTGTATGTTTCGCTGCCGGTTACCCTGTTCAATAAATTTGCATTTTATTTAAGCAAGGAGTATAGCTACCAGATTGTTCTTGGATTTTTCATTTTATTATGGATAAATGACACATTCGCATATATCTTTGGAATTTCTTTCGGAAAACACAGACTATTCGAAAGAATATCACCCAAAAAATCCTGGGAAGGCTTTATCGGGGGAACCATCATAACCTTATTGTCGGCTTTCCTGTTAAATAAAGTCTTTACCGGATTAAACAGGATCGACTGGATTGTTATAGGATTGATCATTGCTATTAGCGGTGTTTTTGGAGATCTTGTAGAATCGATGTTCAAGAGAGCCGCTGATATAAAGGATTCAGGGAAGATTCTCCCCGGTCACGGCGGCATGCTTGACAGGTTTGACTCCGTTTTATTAAGCAGTCCGCTGGTTTTTGCATATCTTATGCTTATAAACCAATTATAAATCATGAAAATTCATAAACAAGGTTTCCCTGTGATCGCTTTTGCCAGTTTTGGGTTTGCAATCCTTATGGCACTCTCGGTTTTGTTTATTAAACCATCCTGCATACAAACCCCGGTTATTATTTTTCTGATTATCATCTATTTGTTGATCTGGTGGTTTTTCAGGATACCTGACAGGCCATTCGTAAATGATGACAAGCTTGTTTATGCACCTGCTGACGGAAAGATTGTTGTCATTGAGGAGACGATGGAAAATGAATACTTTAAAGATGAACGCATACAGATATCCATATTTATGTCACCCCTGGATGTCCATGTAAATTATTATCCTGTCGGCGGCACAATAGCATATACGAAATATCATCCGGGCAGGTATCTGGTTGCATGGCATCCAAAATCATCAACAGAAAATGAAAGATTTACACTGGTAATTAATAACAATAAAACAAAAATCCTGGTAAGGCAGATTGCAGGAATCCTGGCCCGCCGCATTATTACAAACGCAAAATCAGATGATACTGTCCGGCAGGGCGGAGAACTCGGATTCATCAGATTTGGCTCAAGGGTGGATCTTTTTTTACCCAAAACAGCAAAAATATCCGTTCGCCTCAAACAGACTGCCCGTGCTATGAAGACTGTCATTGCCGAATTGCAATGAATATTGTTTCACATTCACCTGATCATATCCATTCTTTATATTACCCGGTTATTAACTTTATAAAATAAGTCATACTGTTTGATATGGTCAGGGAATCAAAATTTCATAAAATCTTTTTTGTATTTCCAGGGAATTCTTAAGTTTATAATGAATTCATATTATTTAACCGATCAATGAACAAACCTTTGGTAAATCAGAGAGCCCATTTTGGAACGCTGGAGGTTTTTGCCACATCAATATCTACTATCCTTGGAGCGATTCTTTTTCTTCGCTTTGGTTATGCCATTGGACATATCGGTTTTTGGGGCACCATCGGAATCATCATTCTGGGTCATCTGGTTACAATACCCACAGCAATGGCAGTTGCTGAGATCGCAACAAACCAGAGGGTGCTTGGGGGAGGTGCCTATTATATTATTTCACGTTCATTCGGACTCAGTGTCGGGGCTGCCATTGGCATTACCCTGTACCTGTCGCAGGCCATCAGTGTGGCATTTTATATCATAGCCTTTTCAGAAGCATTTGATCCGGTGATCAGATTTATGCATGAGAAGTATCATCTGCTGATACCCGATAAACGTTTTATCAGCCTGCCTGTGATGGCAATAATTTCGGTGATAATCTTACTGAAAGGGGCCAATCTGGGAATGAAGGCACTGTATGCGGTAGTGATCATTTTGTTTACCTCCATTATACTGTTCTTTATAGGTACCCCTGAGAATCCACCATCGGAAGTCAGTTTTTATTCCGGAATTGCCGGGGGAGACAACTTCTTTGTTGTTTTTGCAATTATCTTCCCTGCTTTTACCGGATTGGCAGCCGGTTTAGGACTTTCAGGTGATTTAAAGGATCCGACTGTTTCAATCCCCAGAGGTACTATCCTGGCAACAATTGTTGGTGCAATCATCTATGTCGGGGTGACCTATAAGTTAACAATTTCTGCCTCTGTTGATGATTTGGCAGCCGATCAGTTAATCATGCAAAGAATTGCATATTGGGGCCCGATCATCCCAATTGGTCTGGCGGCTGCATCATTATCATCTGCTTTGGGTTCCATTCTTGTTGCTCCAAGGACATTGCAGGCCATTGGGGCGGACAATATATTCCCAAATAAATTTGCAAACCGGTGGCTTGGTTATGGAAAAGCCGATAACAACGAACCTGTGAACGCCTCATTGATCAGTATCATTATTGCATTTCTTTTTATTGCAGTTGGTGATATTGATTTTGTGGCTAAAATCATTTCGATGTTTTTTGTGGTAACCTATGGTGCCATATGCCTGATTTCCTTTTTAGAACATTTTGCAGCTGATCCTTCCTACCGGCCAAGGTTTAAATCGAAATGGTATCTTTCACTTCTTGGCGCATTATTTTCTCTCTGGCTCATGTTCAAAATGAACAGTACATATGCATTCCTTTCACTGGTAATCATGGGATTGATTTACTATATGATATCTGAAAAAAACACAGAAAATGTGGGACTGGGTAAACTATTCAGAGGTGTTATCTTTCAGCTGAGCCGGCAATTACAGATATTCGTCCAGCGTGCCGACAAGGAAGATCCGAATACAAGCTGGAGACCGTTTGCTATTTGTATCTCAAGAAATTCATTTAAGAGACTGAGTGCTTTTGATTTACTGAGATGGATCTCCTATAAATATGGCTTTGGCACTTATATTCATTACATTGAAGGATACCTTTCGAAGCAAACCAGCCAGCAGTCAAAAGAGGTATTGCAGCGATTGATTAAACTGGCTTCATACAGCCAGAATAAAGTCTATCTCGATACCATCATCAGTCCCTCCTATACCTCAGCAATTGCCCAGGTTGTCCAGTTATCGGGCATAACCGGCAGAGGCAATAATATGATACTTTTTGAGTTTTCAAGAAGCGAACCCCGGGAACTGGAAGAATCGCTGAAAAATTATTCACTTATTCATTCTGCAGGCTTTGACATATGTGTTCTGAACAGTTGTATTAAAGGATTCGGGAACAAGCGTGAAATAGACATATGGATTACTACTTATGATTATGAGAATGCCAATCTGATGATTTTAATGGGATACATTATTCTCGGAAACCCGGAGTGGAAAAAAGGGCATATTAAGATTTTTGCCATCTTTAAGGAGGAAGAAATAAGACAGAAGCAGGAAAATCTGACGGCATTAATTGAATCCGGCAGGCTGCCCATAGCCCCTGGAAATATACAACTTATACCTGCAGGTCAGGATGATATCAGAAAAACCATTTCACAAAAATCTCTTGATGCCGATCTGGTTATTGTTGGATTCCGGAATGAACTGGTTAAAATCAAAGGTGTTGAGATTTTTCAGGGATATGATGATATCGGCAATATTCTTTTTGTATGTTCACAGAAAGAAAAAGAAATCAGATGAGAAGTTCAGAAATCCAGAAATGAAGCTGTCTCATTAATATTTAATAATTTTACAGGTTCTCCTGTTAAATAAAACAACAAGAGATCCCAAAACCTAAAAATGGAATAAACAATAATGGAAAAGATTGCCTTGTTTCCGGGATCATTTGATCCGTTTACCATCGGACATGAATCGATTGTAAGCAGAGCTCTGCCTTTGTTTGATAAGATCATAGTTGCCATTGGATACAACACTGATAAAGATGGATTTTTCAGCCTCGACAGAAGAATGACATGGATAAAAATGGTTTTTAAAGGGGAGAAAAATATCGAAGTTATTAAGTATCGGGGACTCACAGTGGATCTTTGCCGTAAGGTCAATGCAAGGTTTATTTTAAGGGGCTTGCGTACGTCTGCAGATTTTGAATATGAACGTGCCATTGCACAAATGAATAAGGTCATGTATCCTGAAATTGAGACGGTATTTTTACTGACATTACCCGAGCATACCCATATTACTTCAACTGTTGTTCGTGAAATCATCCGTCTGGGAGGTGATGCGCATGCTTTCATGCCTGAAAAGATCAAACTTTAAAAGGAAATATCTTATGATTTGCCACTTATCCGGAAAAAAGATACTGGCTGTCCTTTCAGCTTTTTTCATTGTCATAAATCTTTATGCCGGTGAAGTTTTGCTTTATGGTAAGTCACCTGAATGGTCAAAAACGGTCATTTCGTTTTTCAAATACAAAGAACTGATTACCTGTTCTGAAGTTATGCTGGCAGATTCTGATATTGACGAAGACGGAGCATTCAGACTGCAAATCGGGATTGATGAGACCACCCATATCTTTGCACATCTTGGTGTATATAAAGCTTATCTGTATGTTGAACCCGGGAAAAGCTATGAACTGGTCTTGCCACCTTTCCGTGAAAAAACGCCGGCAGATCTGTTAAATCCTTATTTTGAGGAGATGCAGATCCAGATGGGAATTGCAAATATTGATGAGAATGACATCAATATTCAGATGAGAATGTTTGATGATACATACCAGCCATATTATAACAAACATATTATAAACGCGGTTGAGGAAAAAGATTTTTCGAGACTTGATGAAGATATTGAAAAGATTGAAATGCATTTTACAAAAAACGCCAATGTATATTTCAGACAATACAGGGAATACAAGTACGCTTTTTTGAGGTATCTTTCCTTGCAGCATAAGGTGACAACCATTTCTGAAATGCTTTTTACAGGAAAGCCTGTTCTTTATTATAATAATGCATATATGGAATTGTTTAACCAGGTTTTTAACAATTACTTCTTTTATCATGGCAGAACCGATAAAGGAGGAAAGATATACAGGGATATCAATTATGATAACAGTTACCGGGAATTAAAGATGACACTGAGGGAAAATACATTATTCTCCAGTGATACTTTACTCGAACTGGTGATTTTAAAATGTCTGCATGATGAATTTTACAGTGACAGGTTCTCCAGAAGCGGAATTTTGATTTTACTGGATTCATTGATCTGCAGCACAGGTATCGCAGAACACCAATTGATTGGAAATATCATACGGAATAAGATTACAAAGCTTTTAGCCGGATACCTGCCACCCCCGTTTGAATTATACGACCTTGATAGTAACCTGGTTCGTCTGGAGCATTTCAAAGGAAGATATCTTTACCTGAATTTTTGTTCATGCAGTAGTTACACGTGTCTTAAAGAGTTTGAAGCTCTGCAGGGTATTTATAACAGACATAAAGACAGGCTGGAGATTGTTACCATTGCTTTTGACACATACGATGAATCCATGCAATCTTTTTTAAAAAATAAAAATTACAACTGGAGATTTTTATATTACGGAAACCAGCCGGACATACTTGATGAGTATGATATAAGAGCATTTCCCACCTACTTTCTGATAGGTCCGGATGGTAAACTGGTTCAGTCACCAGCACCGGCTCCCGGAGAAAATTTCGAATCAAAGCTGTTTGAGGTAATGCGCTCAAGGGGTGATCTATAGCTGGATTAATTTTGTATAGCGCATAACATCAAGGATAGATCCGTATGTATTTTCCGTTATTTCCCTGATATTCTCTCTCTGAAACCACTTTATTTCTGTAATATCTTCTTCTGACTGTGGTATTGGATCTCTTGTGCCGGAGTAGGCCATCTCGAACCACATGGTCTTTTTCAGTACCATCTGACCATTCATCTGGTATGTATGGTATGTTGAGAGCAGGGGAGTGACAATACTGATGTCATCAAGACCGCATTCTTCGCGCACTTCTCTTATAGCTGCATTTTCGAAGTTTTCTTTTTTGCAGAGTTTTCCCTTTGGAAGATCCCATCTCCCGCGCCGTTTCATGAACAGGAACATTCCCTCATTGTTTTTTATCAAACCACCGGCAGCACTGACATTAAGAAAACAAGACCTGAATGATTCACGAAGCACTTCGATATCATAATGAAAAAGAAAAAGCGTGTCAATTCGCTTCAGCCTGCTGTAAAAGCTTATCAGATCCTTCAAATCAGCCACACTCCGATATTTATAAAACAATCCATACTTTACCTGAAAGTGCTTTGAGAACTCATCAGTAAGAAATATTGTCCGGTCGTTAAAAAAAACTTTATACATTTGTGAAATGAGAAAGGTTGAGAAAAATATAGCACATCTTCTTTTACAAAATAAGTCAATAAAATTAAATCCTGCAAAACCTTTTCAATGGACTTCGGGCTGGAAATCCCCGATTTATTGTGATAACAGGAAAACACTCTCTTATCCGGAAATCAGGGATTATATCAGGAATGAATTTGTGAACATCATCAAAAAAAAATTCAAGGATGTTGAAGCGATTGCCGGTGTGGCTACCGGAGCGATTGCCCATGGTGTTCTGGTTGCAGACAGGATGAATCTGCCTTTTCTGTATGTTCGGTCTTCATCAAAATCACATGGACTGGAAAAACTCATTGAGGGTGATGTCAGAAAAGGTCAGCGTATAGTGGTTGTTGAAGATCTGATTTCAACAGGAAGCAGCAGCATACGAGCTGTTGATGCTTTGAGAAATGAAGGTTGCCAGGTACTGGGAATGCTGGCCATCTTTACATATGGATTAGAATCCTCAGAGGAAAGATTCAGGAAAGCTGATTGCAGGCTGATTACACTCAGCAATTATGAAGTCCTGCTGGAACAGGCCATTGAATCAGGATACATCAGTTCTGAGGACCTGGCAATACTGAAAAAATGGAGACAAGACCCGGAAAACTGGATGCCATAATTTACCTGCCATGCTTAAAATCGAAAGCAGAATTGGTAAAATAGATCATTCAGACGAACATATATTTAACTTCCTTGCTGACTTCAGTCATTTCAGTTCCGTGATACCCCGGGACAGGATGAAGAACTGGGAAGCCACCAGGGATACATGCAGATTTACTTTGGATGGACTTGGAGACATGGGTATGAAAATTGTTGAAAGAGAACCTTATAAACTTATAAAGGTTACCGGAGATGAAACCAGTAAATTCGGTTTTTTTTTCTGGGTTCAGTTAAAAAGAATAAGCGATCTGGATACAAGGATCAAACTTACCATCCATGCCGAAATAAACCCAATGGTTCAGATGATGGCGAAAAAACCATTACAGAAATTCCTGGATCTGATGGTGGATCAGCTTGAGAATTATTTCAGGCAGAATTACGGAGAGAAACCGCAACCGGGATAAAAATCATGATATGAACTCATAGAAAAAAAGAGGCCGCCCCGTTGAACCTGAGACAGCCTCTTTGATTTATCATAAAAAGTTGTTATTTCAGATTATCGAATATCTGTTTTTGTGTTCCGGATTTTGCAGAATAATTGATTTTGAGTGCACTTGCCTTCCTGAGTTCCTGTTTTACATCAGTGATGATGCCCATATCAGTGTCACCATCTGCCTTAAGTGAGACAGACATTTTGTTCCTGTCACCTTCAGACATTTTTTCTCTTTCACTTGAAATGAATTCCCTTATTTTCTCTGTACTTGCAAAAGCATCATTCAGCTGAATCCTGGGAGCTGTTCCAAAAGTTTCTTTATCATGAGGTCTCCCGATATAGATAAAACTGACCAGGGATTTTTTCTCCAGTTTTACCAATTCTGTGGCAAAAGGTGTTGTTACTGCTACTTTAAGACTCGTGTCTCTGATGGTGGTCGAAACCATAAAGAAAAACAATAACATAAAAACAATATCCGGAAGTGAAGCTGTTGATATGCCAGGCGTCTCACTTTTGCTTTTGTGCTTGAATCTTGCCATAATTATTTTCCTCCGATGTCTTTTGGTTCTGCTTCAGATATTTTCAACGGATAAATCTCGTCAATTGCATCTTTTCTTGGATTTTCTTCTTCAGGATCACTTCCCCTTGACAGGTCTTCGTATTTTACTCCGAATTTCTTAAGTGATAAATCATTTCGCAATTCGTTATAAGCTGCCGTAAGTTCGTTCTGCACCGCGATATAGGTCTCGTAAGATGTTCCCCTGTCACTTTGAAGTGAAATAACATGATATTTGGTTACAGGCCAGGAACCAAAATATTCGACCTCTGTCGGTATTCTTTCAGGTAAATCTGTTTTATTTTCAGGATTTTCTATGAATTCTTTGGCTGCAGTCCGTAATTCATGAATATTCATCAGGTCATTTTCAACAAAGAGCTGATTGTATTTATTTACCAGTACAACAAAAATATTTCTCTCCTTGATTTTCACCTGTTCTTCCGGCTGATCCTTTTCAGGCATCGGCGGAAGTTTTCTGAACAACCCGGTGTCTGTATCCATCGTGGTGGAAACAAGAAAGAAAATCAACAGAAGAAAAGCTATATCAGCCATTGAAGAGGCATTTACTTCCGGTATTCCACGTCTAGCCATTTTTATGTTTTTTTAAATTAGCACAAAGATAATGCCGCAAGGGTCAACAGTTATTTGAAAATGCCGGATATTTCCGAGAAAAATATCCCGAGAAATGCCAAAGCCAGTAAGATAACCACCGTCTTCAATCCGGCGTCAACAAGCTTAAGTCCCTGAACTGAAATAGGAACAGCGGTATCAACAGGTGTAGCTGATCCCAGTAAATATCCCAGTACGATGATAATAGCAAAGACCAGAATGCCAATCAGGGCATATTTGGCTTTGCCCGGATGGGAGATTACAAAAATCAAAGGGAATATTAAGGCAGCTATGCCGGCAATAACAAAGTATATGAAGGATAATTTCAGCATCTGTCCTGTTACAACCGGCTCTTCATAAGGTGTGCCAACGGTTCCGGGCACTTTGTTGCCGGTATAAAACAGGATAGCGTACACCACCCCTATTGCCATCAGTACATATAAAGCAATGTTTATGGCTCTTTGCAATGTATTTGACATGTCAATTATTTTTTAAGGTTGTGTTTGATTAATAAGTCCATTAAGGAAATGGATGCATTTTCCATGTTGTTTACAATACCATCGATTTTTGATACCAGATAATTGTAGAACAATTGCAGTATTATTGCCACAATAAGACCTGAAGCAGTGGTTATCAGGGCAACTCCGATAGGACCTGCAACAGCTCCGGCATTGATATCACCAAGTTGCTGAATTGTGGAAAAGGCCTGAATCATACCGATAACCGTACCCATAAATCCAAGCATGGGTGCAATGGAAATAAACAGAGAGATCCATGTCAGGTTCTTTTCAAGCAATCCCATCTGAACACTTCCGTAAGAAATAATTGATTTTTCAACAATATCAAGGCCCTGGTCTATTCTGTCAAGACCCTGATAGAAGATACTTGCAACAGGTCCGCGTGTATCACGGCATACTTCTTTTGCAGCTTCAACCCCTCCTGATTCAAGTGCTTCCTCGATTTTGTCCAGCAGTTTATTCGTGTTCGTTGTGGCAAGGTTAAGATAAATAATTCTCTCAATTGCCAGGGCCAGTCCGAAAATAAGGGTTAAAAGAATAAATCCCATAAATCCGGCTCCTCCTTCAATAAATTTCTGTTTTATTTGTTGATAAAGCGGCTGCCTGGCAGGGGCAACTTCTTCTTCGCTTTCAGCAATCTGTTGAGCCGGTAATGAATCAGCCTGTTCAACTGCATTTACATCTGCTTCTTCAGCTTCAACATCCTGAGCATTAATTGCTTTTGATACTCCAAAAGTAAGTATCCCTGTTACGGCTAATAATGCAAAAATTTTTTTCATGACCTGTTATTGAATTTTAATGATTATTTAATTATCGCGAAATTATTTTAAATCTTTATAAATCACAAGCTTAAAATTAAAAAAAACAAGGCAGGCTTCTTTCCGGACTTAGCGCAGCGATCTCACGAAGTAATCCTCTCCTCTGACAGCCTCATTTCGTTCAATGTCCGATACTATTGCGGTTGCCCTGCGGAGAGAGCGGGATTCGAACCCGCGTACCACTTTTGGCGGTAACACGCTCTCCAGGCGTGCGCCTTAGTCCACTCGGCCACCTCTCCCTCAAAGAACCCATAATTTTATCAAGGGCGAAAATTACGAAAAAAAATTCAATTACAAATTATTAAAGTGTTATTTCTCCCCTTAATGAACTATTAAGACTTTTTACCAGGTCACGGCCGGTTAATCCCTGCCCCAGGATGTACATAAGTTTAGTAACCGCAGCTTCGGTTGTAATATCATGACCACCAATGACGCCGGCATTTGAAAGCCTGAGGCCTGTTTCATACATCTCCATTTCAACCCTGCCAACACGGCACTGGGATATATTTAATACCAGGATTCCTTTGTGCAAGGCCCGGTGAAGTTCATTCATCAGCCAGGTTGCATCAGGCGCATTTCCGGAACCATAGGTTTCAATGATCAAAGCTTTTAACCCCGGAGTCTGAATGATTGAACCGATTAATAACCTGTTGATTCCCGGAAAAATTTTCAGGATGGCAATGCCGGTATCAAGATTCCTGTGAACAATAAGCTTTTTATTCCTGTCTTTCGGGTAATGGATAGCCTGATAATTGTACCTGATATGGACCCCGCTTTCAGCCAGTGGCGGATAATTTGGAGACCTGAAGGCATTGAAATCCTCGACATTGTTCTTGATGGTTCTGTTTCCCCTCAGAAGCTTGTTTTCAAAGAAAATACAAACTTCCGGTACAATCGCTTCGTTATTCTTTTTTGCAGCAGCTATCTCAAGGGCGGAAATCAGGTTTTCCTTCCCATCGGTCCGGGGTGAATCAATGGGTAACTGTGAACCTGTAAAAATAACGGGTTTATTTAGATTTTCAAGCATAAAACTCAATGCGGAAGCCGAATAGGCCATGGTGTCGGTCCCGTGCAAAACAACAAAACCGTCGTAAGCGGAATAACTGGTTTCAATGATTTCTGCTATTTCAATCCAGACTTCGGGGCTGACATTTGAAGAATCAAGCGGCGGATCAAATGCATGTGAAGTAATATTATAACCGAATTTTTTGAGTTCAGGGACTTCCTCCAGAATATGATCAAAAGGGAAAGGTTTTAAAACGCCGGATTCAGCATCCTGTATCATCCCGATGGTACCACCTGTATATATGATCAGGATGGCAGCTTTATTTTTTACCATGTATTTTATTTATCCTTGACAGACCAAATATAGCTAATTACAGCATATTAAATAATGACACATGGCATATGATGCCAGATGAGGCTGAATTAAAAATGACACCTGGCAGATGATGCTTAATAATCCTGAATCGCATCCGGGATACAGCATAGCTCTGCCCGGTTCATAGCTATCAGAAAAATAAAGATGTATCATTGTTTTGGGATTTCGGTATCATATCCTCCCAGGCAATTGATGATTGTTATTGCCTGATTTTTTCCTGAAAAGGATTCATTAAGCGAGAGGCAGTCCGAATATTTTTATTGCATTACCGGTTGTGACATCTGCGACCTGGTTCAGGCTGATATTTTTTATCTGCGCGATTTTTTCGGCAATGTAAACAATGTAGCTGCTTTCGTTTCTTTTACCCCTGTAAGGGACAGGTGCAAGAAAAGGGGAGTCGGTTTCAATAACCATGTGTTCGAGTGATATCTCTTTGATGATGCTCTCAAGCCCGGAATTTTTGAAAGTAACAATTCCCCCTATCCCCAGAAACAGTCCGAATTCGCCAATGATTTTTTTTGCCTGGTCAGCATTACCGGTAAAGGCATGAAATACGCCGTTTAATGCCTGATTTTTATAATTATCAAGGATATCAAATATTTCGCCGAATGATTCCCGTGCATGTATCACAATGGGTAAATTGTATTTCAGGGAAAGCTCTATCTGAAATATAAATGCTCTTTTTTGCTCCTCCAGGAATGACCTGTCATGGTAAAGATCGATGCCTGATTCTCCAATTCCATAGTACCGGCCTGTTTTCAGTTCCCCGGATATGACCTCAAGTTCATTTTTATACGTGTTCTTTACTGAAACAGGATGTAAACCCATCAGGGGGAAAATGTTAGAAGAAAAATGATCACAAAGCTGATTCATTGGCCCGACGGTGTTGCTGTCAATATTTGGCATAATTATGCCGCTGACATTTTTCTCAAGGGCATTTCTGATCATCTTTTCACGGTCATCATCAAAATGATCCAGGTACAGGTGCGCATGTGTATCAACAAATTGCATCGTATATATTAAAAAAGGTCCATATGAGTATTATATTAAAATAATCCTTCAACAGAAAGATACCTTTCGCCTGTATCATAGTTAAATCCGATTACCCTCGAGCCTTTGGGCAGGTCTTTAATTTTCTTTGCAATAGCAGCCAGGGTCGCCCCTGAAGAAATACCTGCGAACAGGCCTTCTTCTCTGGCCGCCCGAATGGCATATGCAAATACTTCTTCTTTTGATACCTGTATTGTTCCGTCAAGTGTATGTGTGTTAAGATTCCGGGGTATAAAGCCGGCACCGATTCCCTGAATTGGATGAGACCCTGGCATACCGCCGCTGATGACAGGTGATAATTCAGGTTCAACTGCAAATGTCTTTAGCCGGGGGAAGGACCTTTTAAGAATTTCAGACACTCCTGTGATATGTCCGCCTGTGCCAACACCTGTGATCAGGCAGTCAAAACCGTCAGGGAAATCTTTAATGATCTCATCAGCGGTTTCTTTTCTGTGAATTTCAACATTTGCAGGATTGTCAAACTGAGAAGGGATCCATACGCCGGGATTCTCTGCTGAGATTTGTTTTGCTTTTTCAATAGCCCCTTTCATGCCCTTTTCGCTTGGTGTCAGTTCAAATTCAGCCCCATATGCAGCCATGATCTTTCTTCGTTCGACAGACATCGACTCAGGCATAACCAGTATAAGCCTGTATTTTTTAACGGCTGCCACCATTGCAAGGCCAATACCTGTGTTTCCTGAGGTGGGTTCAACTATAACGGTGTCTTTTTTCAGGATACCTTTTTTCTCAGCATCCTCAATCATTGCCAAAGCAATCCTGTCTTTAATGCTGCCTCCCGGATTGCATCGCTCCAGTTTGATCCAGACTTCATAATCTTTCGGGTACAGGTGGTTGATATACAGATGCGGTGTATTACCTATGGTATCAAGAATGTTTCGGGCTTTCATATGTTACATTATTTAGGTCTTTGTTTGAATTGGTTACGACAAATGTTTCCGGTTCTGTTATCCGGGAAACATCTGAAATTTAATAATGTTCAGAGGAGAAAAACCGGCTGCCCGGGACTGATGGTTTTATCCCGGGAGATCGGGTTCATTTTTCTTTAATTCCTTACTGTTTCGGATCACAACCTTACTTTCATGATATACTACCGAATAGGGCGGTACGCTTTTTGTAAGCCAGACGTTACCCCCGATAATTGTGTCGTGTCCGATAACAGTCTCACCACCCAATATGGTGGATCCGGAATAAATGATTACATTATCTTCGATGGTAGGATGTCTCTTAATGCCTTTCATGCTTTTTTTTACGTATGCAGCTCCAAGAGTGACACCCTGATAGATTTTTACATTATTGCCAATGACGGTTGTTTCACCAATGACTACCCCGGTTCCGTGATCGATCAGAAAATGACTACCGATGGTTGCTCCCGGGTGAATCTCAATACCTGTTTTACTATGGGCATATTCTGAGATCATGCGCGGCAGAAACGGAATCTTCAGGTTATAGAGAACGTTTGCAAGTCTGTAAACCGCAATACAATAAAAGCCCGGGTAGTAAAGAATAATGCTTTCCATTGATCTGGCAGCGGGGTCAAAATCAAGAAAGAGCCTGGCGTCCTGCATCAGATGTTCATATATTTTTGGCACCTTATTGAAAAATTTATCGGTTATCTTGCTGACACTTTCGTTGAGTGTTTTTTCAAGGGGAGTGATCAGATCTTTGAAATCGAGCATAAGCTGTGAGAGGTTAAGCCCGATAAGCGGCAGGTTGCATTTGCGATCTGCCTTGAACGGGAAGAGGAAATTGATGATGTTGTCAGCAAAATTCTGTGCTTTCAGAATGGACGGTACCTCCTTTCTGAAATTTTTGTATTGTTCAAGAAGATGTTCAGGCAGGTTTTCCAGGTTATACATAAATCAGAAGAATTTAGTTAATAAAACGGGTGTGTCTGTTTCGGATATAAGGATTTTCAATTAAGGCATTAATTACCATTGGGCATCATTTTTTCCAGCTTGTTGAAAGAAGTCAGCAGTCCCTTTATCAGTGCCGAACTGAATCCCTGGTGTTCCATTTCGTTTAATCCGGAAATGGTGATACCCTGGGGAGTGGTGACTTTATCAATCTCTTTTTCAGGATGGCTGTTGTTTTCAAGTATTAACTGAGCAGCGCCTTTTATGGTCTGGGCTGTAATCAGCTGCGATAGTTCGGCTCCAAATCCGATTTCGATCCCGCCCTGAGTGGCTGCACGAAGAAACCTCAGGGCAAAAGCTATGCCGCATGCACCCAGCACCGTTACGGCACCCATCAGTTCTTCCTGGATAACAAGGGCCTTCCCGAGTTGTTCAAAAAAAGAGATGACAGATTTTTCCTGTATTTTGCTGGTATTTAAGAAAGATATACATGTCATCGATTCCAGGATTTCAATGGCTGTATTTGGCATGATACGGACAAGCGGTACTTTTCCAACATGCTTCTCCAGCACTGAGAGACTGATACCTGTTACCGTCGAGATGACAATTTGTTTTTCAGGATTGATACCTGGTTTTATTTCATCAAGTACCTCATGCACCTGCTGGGGCTTAACAGCGACAATGATCAGGTCTGAACCCTGAATTGCCCGGATATTATTGTCATCCTGTACATTGAAACCTTTTTGCCGGAGGTATGAGATACGTGCCGGCCTTTTTTCAGTGATGACAATATCCTGGCTGTTAAACGCTTTAAGTTTCAGAAGGCCTTTGGCAAAAGATGTTCCCAGATTACCTCCCCCGATAATTGTAATTCTGTTTATCTTCACGATAATTTATTTATTTTGTACTATTTACAATGTTTTCAGGCATACCGATATTCAGGTTTACCTGTTTTTCAGGCAAACAGGCAAAGGAAAAATAAAATAAAATAAAACCTGAAAGAACAAAAATGGAATTTTAGCTATCCATGTATCAGAATGAACCTTATTTTTTCCCTGAATTTTAAATTATTCTTCAAAGTGCCTGTGCATCCTGGCAGTAATAACTATCATCCTTTAATGGCTTTGATGCCGGGAAGCTCTTTACCTTCCATATATTCAAGCATCGCTCCGCCTCCGGTTGAAACATAACTTACACTGGAAGCAAGTTTATTCTTATTGATTGCAGCAACAGAATCACCACCTCCTATCAGGCTGAAAGCACCTTTACCTGTAGCCCGTGCAATGGCCTGGGCGATGGCTGAGGTACCTTTTGCAAATTTATCCATTTCGAAGACTCCCATGGGGCCATTCCATAAAATGGTCTTTGAATTATCAATGACCTCACTGAAGACTTTTATTGTTTCAGCACCGATATCCAGTCCCATCCAGCCATCAGGAGTCTGATCAATCTTTGTAACGGTTGTTTTTGCACTGGGATCAAAAGCATCTGCATTAACAGCATCAACCGGAAGATAAATTTTTACGCCTTTTTCTTTTGCCTTATTCAGAATATCCAGTGCAAGTTCAAGTTTATCTTCTTCACAAAGTGATTTCCCTATTTTGCCTCCCCTGGCCTTAACAAAGGTATATGTCATTCCGCCACCGATAATCAGATTCTGAACACGGTCAAGCAGGTTTTCAATGATCATTATTTTATCCGAGACTTTGGCACCGCCCATGATTGCAGTAAATGGTTTTTCAGCTGAGAATAACACTTTATCCATTGCTTTAAGTTCTGCTTCAATCAGATAGCCAAACATAGAGTTTTCCGGGAAATAAGCGGTAATCAGTGCTGTTGATGCATGAGCACGGTGTGCTGTACCAAAAGCATCATTGACATAACAATCCGCATAGCCTGCCAGATTTTTTACGAAATCCTTCTGGCTTTCCTTAACCCTGGCCTTGCCTTCTTTTTTCTGTTCATCAGTTGCATCATCACCAAGATGATAAGGTTTTCCTTCTTCTTCTTCATAAAAACGGAGGTTCTCAAGCAATAACACCTCTCCCGGCTCCAAAGCATCTATCATCGATTTGGTTGTATCACCCATACAGTCGCTTGCGAATTTTACCGGAAGGCCCAGCACTTTTTCAACAGCAGGTACAACATATTTCAGTGAGAACTTATCCTGCACTTTGCCATTGGGACGGCCCAGGTGTGACATGAGAACTGCGGAACCTCCGTCATTTAATATTTTCCTGATTGTCGGCATTGCACCACGGATTCGCGTATCATCCGTAACTTCAAAAGTCTGCTTGTCCAGAGGCACATTAAAATCAACTCGCATAATTGCTCGTTTTGCTTTAAAGTTGTATTTGTCTATTGTCTGCATTGGTTCTATAATTGTTTTAATGATTTATCAGCAGGTATTGAAAACAATCACACAAAATAACGAAAAAAAACGCTATAATCCATCAGCCCGATTTTTATGCGTTTAATTTTTACTAAAGAAATGGGTTACATCTTGTCTCCCGATTCAGCATAGACGTTTCATTCTTTTTTTGTTTTAACAGGGGATCATAAATGACGCTAAATTGAATACCGGTTATTTAAGAAAACGGTATTCAGGAAAGGACATTTTTTTTACCTTTACCCCGGACAATAATTTTTATCAATGTTTTTCAGGGATATACCGGGACAGCAGGACATTAAGGGGCGATTGATACAGTCAGTTATGTCGGGAAGAGTCAGTCATGCACAGTTATTTCTCGGGCCGGAAGGATGCGGAAACCTTCCCATGGCTGTAGCCTATGCCAGGTACATCAGTTGTCTGAAAAGAAATGAAAATGATTCCTGTGGTACCTGTTCAAGCTGTATCAAATATAACAAATTCATTCACCCTGATTTGCATTTTATTTTTCCGGTCAATTCGGGTAAGAAGAAACTGGATCATCCTGTCAGTGATGATTATATAAATGAATGGAGGGAGAAGTTGCTGCAGAATCCCTGGTTTATAGAAACTGAATGGTATGAATTCATTGGAATAGAAAATAAGCAGGGATTTATCGGAAAGGATGAGAGTCAGCAGATTATCAGGAAACTTAGCTTAAAACCTTTTGAGTCTGATCATAAAATATTGATTATCTGGCTTCCGGAAAGGATGAATCCCGCAGCAGCCAACAAATTACTTAAGTTGATTGAGGAACCTCCTGATATGACAGTAATCATTATGGTTTCCGAATCAACTGAAAAAATATTACCTACCATTCTTTCCCGTCTTCAGGTTCACAGATTCTCAAGAATCAGTGATAAAGAGATGAAAACATCACTAAAAAAAAAATTTGATTTACCGGAAAACCAGCTTGATAACCTGATTCATATTTCAGACGGCAACTATCACAGGGTATTGGAAATTATGGATTCAAGCGAGGAGATTGCATTGTTTCTGGATAAATTTGCATCGCTGATGAGGATTTGCCACCAGAAGAATATAAACATGCTTGTGTCGCTGGCTGATGAACTTCATGCATTTGGACGGGAAAAACTCAAAAGGTTTCTGGATTATTCACTGAAGATGATCAGAGAGAATTATGCAATGAATTATAACAGGCAGGAACTGGTATACCTGTCTTCTGAAGAAAAGAGTTTTTCTGAAAGATTTCATCCGTATGTTAATCGCAAAAACGTACACGATATTTATACACTCCTCAATAAAGCGTCAGGGGATATCGAATCAAATGCATATGCAAGGATTGTATTACTGGACATTGGTCTTCAGTTGTTCGGACGGTTAGAAGTGGAAGGTGATCTGACATAAGATTTTCTCTGTTGCGTCAAATCTGCCGGCTGATGATCTTTCATTGTAAAAACTTAATGATGGGAGGACGGACACCTGATCATTCTGAAAGAAAAAATAATTACTTTTGTTGTCGGACATGCCGGATATGAAAAAAGCATGGTTTGAACAGATAACTGAGTTAAGCAAATGCAGTTAAAAATGGATAAGGATAAAAATACAGGAACGGGTAATTGTGTTTTTGATGGAAGGGGATGCCGCAACATCATGGATGAATCCAATGATATTTCCTCCTGTGAATATTATGGTTGCAACAAACTTGATGCATTTAACTATCTTGAAAGTATACCAGAGGAATTCCAGGATTGTGAGATTATTGAAGTGAGGTTTAAAAATACCCGGAAAGGCTTTTTCAAAAGCAGTAATAACTTAAAAATCAAAGTGGGAGATATTGTTGCAGTTGAGTCATCCCCGGGACACGATATTGGAGTTGTTTCACTGACCGGACATTTGGTGATGCGCCAGATTTTAAGACAAAATCTGAAAATCAGCGAAAACGATATGAAGAAAGTTTATCGCCGGGCAAAAGCTGCCGATATTGAAAAATGGAAAAATGCGATTGCGGCTGAACATTCCACAATGATTGAATCAAGAAGGATTGCTGCAGGTTTAAAACTTGAAATGAAGATCGGTGATGTTGAATACCAGGGTGATGGTACAAAAGCCATATTTTATTATATTGCAGATGACAGGGTTGATTTCAGGGAGCTGATTAAAATCCTGGCTGAACGATTCAGGGTCAGGATCGAAATGAAGCAGATCGGAGCCCGGCAGGAAGCAGGAAGAATTGGAGGTATTGGTTCCTGCGGACGTGAATTATGCTGTTCAACCTACATCTCAAACTTTGTGTCAGTCACCACCAATTCTGCCCGTTATCAGGGAGTTTCTTTAAATCCCCAAAAACTGGCAGGACAATGCGGTAAGCTTAAATGTTGCCTGAATTATGAATTAGATTCTTACTTTGATGCTCAGGCGGATTTTCCTGATACCGCAATCCCTTTGCAAACTGAAGCAGGACCGGCATACCACCAGAAAACAGATGTTTTCCGACGCCTGATGTGGTATTCATATGATGAGAAAATTCCTGTTAATATTGCCTGTCTGGCAGTTGAAAAGGTTAAAGAGATCATTGAGCTGAATAAAAGGGGTGAAAAGGTTAAAAAGCTTGAGAGTATTGAAAACAGTGATGTGAAATCAATGCTGGAATATGTTAATGTTGGTGCAGAAGAAAGTCTTACCAGATTCGAAGATAAAACAAATGAAAAACCGAAAAAAAAACACAAGCATAAACACAGAAAGAAATAATCCGGAGTACAACATCAGGTATTTTTTCCTTTTTTTTTCGGTGATAATAATCACTTTCCTCACTTTTTCATGTGATAAAGATGCTGTTTACGATGACAATATCACTATCCCTCATTATGTATGGAATTATAAGGACACATTATCCTTTTATGTGAACATTTCTGATACCTCTTATGTATATAACATCTGTCTTAATATCAGAAATACAAAGAATTACCAGTATAGCAATTTGTTTTTGTTTATTTCAACCTATGCTCCAAATGGCTATTTTCTGAAAGATACCTTTGAGATCAGGCTTGCAGATTTTAAAGGCAAATGGCTAGGTAAGGGAGTTGGAAATGTTTTCAGCCTTCAGGTACCCTATAAAATGAAGATAAAATTTCCGCAAAAGGGAATTTATTTATTTAGAATACAGCATGCGATGTGGAACAAAAATCTCAAAGGGATCACCGATGCGGGTATACGTGTTGAGAAAGCCAGGTAACCTTCTTCTTTGCAGTTATGACCAAAAGAAAACTTGAACGTTTTGCCGAAATGACTTCATTCAAAAACGTTCTTCAACCCGGATTCTTTGAAGTATATGGAAAAAATCATCCTGTCAGGGGCAGATGGAGAGATATTTTGTTTAAGAATGACTCTCCGGTTATAATTGAACTCGGATGTGGCAAAGGTGAATATACGGTTAGCCTGGCAAAAAAATGTCCTGAAAGAAATTTCATAGGTATTGACATAAAAGGTGCAAGAATATGGAGAGGTGCAAAAACAGCAATGGATGAGGACCTGAGAAACGTGATGTTTCTCAGGACAAGGATAGAATTCATCAATTCTTTTTTTGATAAGGATGAAGTGGATGAGATATGGCTCACCTTTCCGGATCCGCAACCTAATAAAAAACGTAAACGTCTGACTTCAAGCAGGTTTCTTAATCAATACAAGTTATTTCTGAAACCTGAAGGATTTGTAAATCTGAAAACGGACAGTCGCCTGTTGTATGAGTATACAACCAGTTTGGCCAATTACAATGAACTGCCTGTTGATTTGGCAACAGATGATCTGTATCATTCAGATTTGATCAGTGATGTATTACAAATAAAGACTTTCTATGAAAAAGGATTTCTGGAGAAAGGTTTGAATATTTTTTATATGAGATTCAGGTTGTCTGGTTGTGCATTGATTAAAGAACCGGCGAAAGATGAATGACGATCGTTTTTTTAATCTTGTCTATGAAATAGTTAAAAAGATCCCCCCGGGAAAGGTGACCTCTTATGGTGCTATTGCCAGATCTGCTGGATCACCGCAAAGTGCGCGAATGGTTGGCTGGGCAATGAACTGTTCCCACAGATGCAAGGATTTCATTCCGGCTCACCGGGTTGTTAACCGAAACGGTATGTTAACCGGAAAACATCATTTCAGACATGAGAATCTGATGCAGGAACTACTTGAAAGTGAAGGTGTCAGGGTTGAAGAAGATCAGATAGTCGATTTTGAAAAGCACTTTTGGGATCCTAATAAAGAATTAATCTAAATAAAGATAAAAAATGGCTATTTTTACATATATTTGAATTTTTCTTTGCTGATTTGACAGATGGCTTATAATGAGGCATATAAAAAAAGTTAATAAAATATTGTTTAAAATATGACTGCTGCTGAAAAAAAAGAAATCACCAGGAAGGTAAATGCTGCAATTGGAATCATTCGCCCTTATCTGGTTGCAGACGGAGGAGATGTAACTCTGGTGGAAATTACGGATGATCTGGTTGTTAAAGTCAGGTTACTGGGAGCATGCAATGGCTGTCCTTTCAGTCTTATGACTCTGAAAGCAGGTATTGAACAGGCTATCAGAAAAGAGCTGCCTGAATTAAAAGAACTGGTTGCAGTCAATTGATTTCATGACGATCAATCAAACCTTAAAAAAAGAATATACAGTCAGTATCCGTCGAATATATTCTTTATCAATGTATATTCTTCTGGGGATCATTGTCTTTTTCCTGCTTCCATATGTGTTAATCTGGGGTGATCCATTTATATCCTTTTTCAGGCATTATATATCGGAAAGGAAATATCAGTGGGATACGTTTTTTTTTTACCTGCTGTTTTTGAAAGATATATTTCGCATAATGCTGTTTATTATCATTGGCGCAGTATTGCATGAATTATTACATGGTATTTTCTGGATCTTTTTTACAAAAAAAGGAATCAAATCATTGAAATTTGGTATTTCAGAATCAGATTTTTCGCCATATATTCACTGCACAGAGCCAATTCCTGTCTGGGTATATCGTACAGGCATATTTCTCCCGGGTTTGGTTCTTGGTATCATTCCCGCTTTAGTGGCGATTTTTACAGGTAATTTCTGGTTACTGATGTTCGGATCTTTTTTTAGCTGGGCTGCAAGTGGTGATTTCATTGTCCTCTATCTGATAAGAGATCTGCAAAAAAACGAGCTGGTCCGGGATCATCCCGAAAAAGTCGGTTGTTATACCGGATGAAAAGTCTGTTATAAAATTGCCTGTTGCTTTCTTAATAAAAACTTGCTATAGATAAAATATGTGATAAAATTTGCAGTTATAACAAATAAACGAATCTATTGAAGACAGATTTAAAAATAAAGATATACCTGTTTCTGGTTGTTCCGTTGCTGGTTTCATGCTCGACACAGAAAAACACGTTTATTACACGAACATATCATAATATTACATCCAAATACAATGTCTTTTTCAATGGTACCGAGAGCTTTAAAAAGGGACAAAGAACCATTCTTG
The DNA here is from genome assembly GCA_016933335.1 of Bacteroidales bacterium. Lineage (GTDB taxonomy): Bacteria > Bacteroidota > Bacteroidia > Bacteroidales > UBA10428 > JAFGPL01. The sequence continues at coordinate 45,465 of JAFGBD010000046.1, forward strand.
ACAATCATAAGAATGATTATTCCGAGTTACTGCCTGTTTTTCTTTATGAAGATGAGCAACTGACCGGTACCATTGGTCCGGATATGGACCGTACTATAAAGAAGACCGAAAAACTGATCAGCCTTCATTCAATTACTGTCAAACCTGAGATAAAGAGTAACAAACCACTTACAGACAAAAAACGCGAATTCTTAAGTAAAAAGGAATACAACAGTTATGTTGATAACTCTTATTTACTGATGGGTAAAGCTCAGTTTTACAAGCATGAATTCGAAAAGGCCAAAGAGACTTTTCTTTATATTATTAATGAGTACCAGTCACAAAAAACCATTTATGAAACGAAGATATGGCTTGCAAGGACTTATAATGAACAAAAAAACTTCGAAAGTGCCTATGAAATACTGAATCTTCTTGAAAATACCGATGATTTTCCGAAAGTCTTAATGAATTTGCTTTATACCACGATTGCTGATTATTACATTAAAAACGCAGAACCTGAAGAAGCCATTCCTTATATTGAGAAATCTTTAAAACAAGAGAAAAAGAAAAAGCTACGGATTCGTTATACTTTTATTCTGGCTCAGCTCTTTGAAAGGACGGGAAAGTTAAAGAAGGCATCAGATCATTATAACAAGGTTATTAAAATGAATCCCCCTTACGAAATGACCTTTAATGCCAGGATTTCAAGAGCTCTTGCATATGAAAAAGGCTTTGGTTCTGCGAAAGAAATAGAAGGGCAGTTGCTTAAGATGTTAAAAGATGATAAAAATATTGATTATCGGGACCAGATATTTTTTGCACTTGGCAATCTGGCAATGAAAGAAGATAATATCAATAAAGCAATTGAGAATTACAGGAAATCCATTCGCGAGAGTACCAGCAATACCGAACAAAAAACAAAATCCTATCTCACACTGGCAGATATCTATTACGAACTGCCTGACTATATACTGGCACAGGCATACTATGACAGCACAGTAACACTGCTGGATATGTCATTTCCTGAATATGATCTTATTTATGCAAAATCACAAAACCTGACCGATCTGGTAGAGCAGATAAACATCGTGAACCTTGAAGACAGTGTCCAGCGTTTGGCTGAAATGGACAGGGATGAATTATTGCATTTCGTTGATGACCTTATTGCAGAGGTCAGAAGACAGGAGGAACAGGCAAGTGTAATTGAACAGGAAAGAATGATGAATGAACAGTTTGGGCGGCAATTATCTTCACAAAATCCGATGAGATCCACCAATCCTGCACTGGGTGGTAAATGGTATTTCTATAATGAAACTGCCAAGTCACTCGGATTTAAAGAATTTAAACTGAGATGGGGTAACAGGAAACTGGAAGATAACTGGAGAAGAAAAAACAGAATATCCGGCACCATAAGCCTTATATCCTCCCCTGAACAAAACGAACCTGCACCGGACGAAGGGATCAGACCAACAGAAAAACTTAGCAACAAATCCAGAGACTATTATCTGAAAGATGTACCTCTGAATGATTCAATGATGCAGGAGTCGCATAACAGGATTGAACAGGCCCTTTTCCTGATGGGGCAAATTTATATGAATGATCTTAAGGATCCGGAAAGAGCTGCTGAATCGTTTAAAGAGATGATTAAAAGATATCCGGGATCTGTTAAAGTTTTGCAGGCATATTACAATCTTTACACCATTTATAAGCAACAGGGCAATGCTGCTTTGACAGAAATGTACAAAAGAAAAATTATTGCAGAGTATCCAAAGAGTTCATATGCCCAGATACTCACCAATCCTAATTATATCAAAGAGTTAGAAGATGAGGAGCATAAGGTTGAAGATTATTATGCTGAAACTTATCATCAGTATCTTCAGAATAATTTTGCCGAAGTGATTTCCAGATGTGATTATGCACTTAATAACTATCCTGATGATCAGTTAATTCCAAAGTTTTCATTTCTCAGGACTCTTTGCATTGGCAAGACCCGGGATATTCATACTTTTAGTGACGGACTTTATGAGATTGTATCAGCATATCCGGGTACAGAAGTTGCCGAAAATGCAAAGAACATTTTATATTATATTGAAAGGGAGCGCCCTCAGGTTAAGGAAGAAGAGGAGATGAGAATTGCTTTGAAACTATATGAAGAATCGGATGACACCACTCACTTTTTTGTATATGTCCTGCCCAAAGGATTGAACATAAATCAGTTGATATTCAATATCATTAATTTCAATCTTGATTATTTCGACGATTTGAATCTGAGGGTTGAAAGCATGGAGCTGAACAGCAGTCACACGCTGGTACTGGTTAAATCATTTGAAGACAGGAAACAGGTAATGCCATATTACGATAAGGTTACAAAAGAGGATGCGGTTTTTAAGGATGTCAATCCTGAAAATATTAACGGTTTTGTGATTTCAGGTTCTAATATGCAAATTTTGCAGACAGACAAATCCGTTGACAGGTACCTGAAGTTTTTTGGTGAAAACTATCATTAACCTCTTAAGGATTTTTTCAGGAACTGTTATTTTATAATAGGAAATAATGAGAAAAATAAAAATACTCTGGACTGATGATGAGATGGACCTGTTGAGGCCTTATATCATGTTTCTCGAAGAGAAAGGATATGAAGTAATGACTGCCAGCAATGGGGAAGATGCCATTCATCTGGTTCAGAAAAACCATTTTGATTTAATATTCCTGGATGAGAATATGCCCGGTCTGAGCGGTTTGGAAACGCTTAATAAGATCAAAGCCGATTTATCTGCTGTACCTGTTATTATGATCACAAAGAGTGAGGAAGAAAACATTATGGATGCAGCAATCGGATCAAAAATTGCTGACTACCTGATTAAGCCGGTTAATCCAAATCAGATTCTTCTGGCAATAAAAAAAAATATCGATACTAAAAAGCTCGTAACCAAAGAAACAACTTCAGCTTATCAGACTGAGTTCAGAAACATCGGGCTGCTGATTAATTCAGCCAGAACCTATGCGGATTGGGAAGAGATTTACAGGAAGATCGTATATTGGGAACTTGAGCTTGAGAAGCTTAATGAGACCGGAATGTCTGATATTCTGATGATGCAGAAAGCGGAAGCTGATCAGGGATTTGCAAAATTCATCAAATCAAGTTATTTATCATGGTTCGATACGAATTCAGGCAACAGACCCCTGATTTCTCCCAATATCTTCAAAGAAAAAGTATTTCCGCTTGTTGATAACAAAAAGAAAGTATTTGTTATTCTGGTGGATAATCTCAGATACGATCAATGGAAAACCATTCATCCGATCATGAGTGATTACTTCATCATTGAAGAAGATGAAATGTTCTGCAGCATTCTGCCAACAGCCACTCAGTACGCAAGAAATGCCATGTTTGCAGGATTAATGCCTGAGGAAATACAAAAACTGAATCCTTCTTTGTGGCTGAATGATGATGAAGAAGGTGCCAAAAATATGAATGAGGAAGAACTGCTTGTCAAGCAGATGACAAGGCTCGGTAAAAAATTCAGATTTCACTATGAAAAAGTATTGAATTCAAGGGCCGGGAAAAAACTGGTGGAAAATTTCTCCGATCTGATCCAATATGACCTTGTAGTAATAGTATATAATTTTATTGATTTGCTGTCTCATACAAATACTGAGATGGAAATGATCAGGGAACTCGCAGGAAGTGATTCTGCTTACAGATCGCTTACTCATTCATGGTTTCAGCATTCACATATCCATGATCTGATTAAATTACTGTCTGAAAAGGATATTAAGATAATCTTCACAACAGATCATGGCAGTCTGAGGGTTAATAATCCGGTCAAAGTAATCGGAGATAAAAAGACTTCAGTTAATTTACGATATAAAATGGGTAAAAATCTGAATTATAATCGTAAGGATGTCTTTGAAATAACAGATCCTTACAAAGCCCATTTGCCAAAATCAAATGTTACCTCAAAGTTTATCTTCGCTTCACAAAATGATTTCTTTGTCTATCCGAATAATTACAATTACTATGTAAATTATTATAAAAACACTTTTCAGCATGGAGGAATATCGATGGAAGAAATGCTGGTTCCGCTGATTACAATGAGCAGTAAAGGTTAATCCCCGCATGATATGAGATCTCTGACAATCCCTTCGTTAAATGAGCTCAGTGCTGTTGCCGGACAGTTTTTACAATTAACCAGGGGCACCAGAAAATTTGCCATCCATGGTAAAATGGGTGCCGGTAAAACAACCTTCATTAAAGCTGTCTGCGATGAGCTGGGTGCAAAGGAAGTGGTTAACAGTCCCTCCTTTTCAATTATTAATGAGTATCAGAGCGGTTCAGGTATGTCAATATATCACATTGACCTATACAGGATAAGGGACAAGGAGGAGTTGTTTGATCTGGGATACGAAGACTATTTTTACAGCAACGCATATGTTTTCATCGAATGGCCTGAAAATGCCGGAGAACTTCTTCCGCAGGATATTATCAGGGTGAATATTGAAGAGGTTGAAAACGGAGGCAGAATCATTTCTATTATTGATAACTAATTAAAAATCAAAATATTGATAATCTTTCAGATAACCTGCCTGGTCTGATGAATTATTTTCTCCATTCTTTATGAATTTACTTGACTAAATATCTCAATTGTATTATCTTAGTTGGACTTTGAAAAAGTAATCATTCTGCTATAAAATGGTTGAACAGAAGCCGGAATCTCATAACATACATTTAATGTACGGAGGTATGCTGCCGCAGGAAGAAATGCTTGAAATTGGAAAACGGCAGAAGAAACTGATCATTGGTATGCCAAGGGAAAAACAGCATCTTGAGCAGCGAATTTCCTTAACCCCTGAAGCCATTGAAGTACTTGTCAATAACGGGCACGAAGTATTGATCGAATCAAAAGCAGGCGAGGGGGCACACTATTCTGATAAAAATTACAGCGAATGCGGAGGTTTTATCGTTGAAAACAAAGGCCAGGTCCTTGGCGCAGATATTATCCTGAAGGTGGGACCCCTGGATCTGGAAGAAATTGACCTGCTAAAAGGTAATCAGGTGATTTTTTCAGGATTGCACATTCATTCACAGAAGGAGGATTATATCCGTAAGCTGATGGAAAAGAAGATGACAGCCATAGCATATGAGTATATCAAGGATGAATATAATTATTTTCCGGTTCTGCAATCAATGAATGCAATAGCAGGTAATACGGCCATTATCATTGCCGGTGAATATCTCAGTAACAAGAATGGGGGGAAAGGAGTCATGCTGGGCGGAATTTCAGGTATTACCCCTACCGAAGTAGTTATTTTGGGTGCAGGGATTGCCGCTGAGTCTGCAGCAAGGGCAGCACTGGGTCTTGGTGCTTTCGTAAAGGTTTTTGATCCGTCACCCCAGAAGCTCGAGCAACTGCAGAAAAATCTCGGGACACGTTTACATACCTCTATCTTTCATCCTCAGGTATTGCGACGAACATTAAAATCTGCTGATGTTCTTATCGGAGCTTTTGATTTGTATGATAAAGGCCCCAGGTATTTCGTAACCAAGGAGATGGTTAAAGAGATGAAAAAAGGCTCGGTCATCATCGATATCAGTATTGATCAGGGTGGGTGTATTGAAACGTCCGAATGCAGGACCCATCTTGATCCTGTGTTCACAAAACATGATGTCATACATTACTGTGTGGCAAACCTTCCTTCAAGGGTAGCCAGAACTGCCTCAATCGCGCTTAGTAACATCATTTCGCCCATCATGATAAATATTGGCAATTCCGGGGGTATTAAGCCGTTTTTAAAATCGAATCTTGGAGTCAGGCATGGGGTGTATCTGTATAATGGAATTCTGACAAATGAATTGCTGGGTAGTAACTTTAATATACCTTCAAAAGACATCGATTTATTAATGGCAGCATTCTGACTGATACCCGATACCTGGATCAGATCCTTATGATTTTCGTTATTCAGGTGCCGGTAACATTCAAATTTTTGTATAAATCAGATAATATTCGGTTTTATCAGAAGAAGTAAAATATACAGCGATGAAAATTATTATTAACATTTTAATCATTTTTACATTGATTACAGGTTGCAGAAATCAAACAGATGAACAGCAAATGGAAAGTATGAAAGGGAGAACTGAGAAATTCATTGGTGTAAACACAGTGAATGAAGTGATTGATAGCTTATTGTCCATGAATTCTGACTCAGACAGATTCAGAATTGAAAGAGGGGTTAACCAGGTTGCAGATTTCTGGAGGAAGGAAGACGGAGATATAAACATGTTCAGGGAATTTTGCCTGGATTATTTTATTCCGGCCGGAGAAAGACTTGATGTCTTCTTCAAAAAAACCGAAAGAAATACAGAGGTACTGACAGGTAATTATACCGGCCTTGCTTTACAGCTGAGGGAACCTCTTGAACTTGATATGGGTGAGATCACACCTATCGACCTGATGATAGGGAGTTATAATCCGTCGAGCCACTTGCTTGATGATTTCTTTAAGAACAGGATTGCTTTTTACCAGTTATTGAATTTTCCGTTTTATTCTCTGGATGAGAAGCTTAAATCAGGGCCTGAATGGTCGAGAAAGCACTGGGCCTTTGCCAGGATAGGGGATCAGATCGTTGCCCGTGTGCCCTCCGGAGTGATTCAAAGCTACTCAGATATTCTGACCCTGGCTGATACTTATATTGCTGAATATAATATATATATGCATAAACTCACTGATGATTCCGGTCAAAGACATTTTCCTGAGGGTTTAAAGCTCATTTCTCACTGGGGATTGCGTGATGAGATAAAATCACATTATTCAGAAAAGGAGGGTGTTACAAAACAAAGAATGGTATTTGAGGTTATGAAAAGAATCGTAACCCAGGAAATTCCTGTTCAGGTCATCAATCATGACAAATTCACCTGGAATCCTTATACTAACAGAATATTCATTGCTAATAAGGAGGAGGAGGTAAAGCAGGAAAAAAACATTCGTTATAAGTACCTGCTTGATATATTTCAGGCTGTCAGGAAACAGGATGCCTATTATCCGTATTATCCAACGGCGCTTGAAAGAGCCTTCAACAAAGACATGCAGATTCCCCGCGATGAAGTTGAGCAGCTTTTTGTGGAATTGTTATTATCTTCTCAGGCCAGCGAAGTTGCAAAATTAATCAGCACTCGCATGGGAAGGCCGTTGGAACCATTTGATATCTGGTATAGCGGATTTAAGCCTGAAGGGTCACAAATCGATGAATCATTGCTTGATAAGAGAGTAGCCAAAACATATCCCACAAAGGACGCTTTTGAATCATCTTTGCCTTTAATCCTGATGAAACTGGGATTTTCCAGAGAAGAGTCAGAAACCATTTGTTCCAGAATAACAGTTGATCCCTCAAGGGGGGCAGGTCATGCTGCCGGAGCAGAGATGAAAACCGAAAAATCGCATCTCAGGACACGTATTGGAAAAAACGGGATGGATTATAAGGCTTATAATATTGCCATTCATGAATTCGGACATACGGTTGAACAAACGCTTACCCTTTATGATATGGATTATTATTCGCTGAAGGGAATCCCGAATACAGCTTTCACTGAAGCCCTGGCCTTTGCGTTTCAGAAACGTGATCTGGAACTCCTTGGTATTAAGAGTACCGATCCTCTGGAAAAACATTTAATGGCCCTGGATATTTTCTGGTCCTGTTTTGAAATTATGGGGGTATCGCTTGTTGACATCTATGTATGGGAATGGCTCTACGAAAATCCTTTTGCAACTGCTGATGATCTGAAAGAAGCAGTATTGAAAATTTCAAAAGAAGTCTGGAATAGTTATTATGCGGAGATTTTTGGTGTAAAGGATCAGGCGATTCTTGCAATATATTCACATATGATAGCTTATCCGCTTTATTTATCTGCCTACCCGGTAGGTCATCTTATTGATTATCAAATTGAGGAATATATTTCTGATAAGGAATTTGCCGGTGAGGTCAGGCGGATTTTTGCTTCAGGTAACGTTACTCCTGATTTATGGATGAAGAATGCAGTAGGTTCGGGAATATCAAATAAGCCGTTGCTTAGCGCGGTGGATGAAGCACTTTCGGCTCTGACCGCTTCTCATGATTTATAGTCCGGATAACATGTACGGATATAATGTTCGTCTTAATCCAACAAATCATCAAATGAGGCAGTAAGCGGTTTATTGCTGATGAAATCAAAAAGGGTAAGCCTCCTGATATTGAAATAATAACTCCAGAATTCACGAAGAGCAGCTATGTAACCTCTGCGGGCAACGTCTTTTTCTTCAAGTGCAACATTTAAATCAAGCACATCAATTTTGCCGATTAAAAACCTTCGCTTGGCAACTTCATAGCGATACGATGCGACGGTGTCGGCTTTTGCTGCGATGAGGAGCTGATCATCCTGCATATTGAACTGCATGGCACTCAGCAACACCTGCTGTTCAAAATCAACTTTTTCCTGCTGAACAGAAGTCATAACAACCTGCTGGTTTGACTGAGCCATTTTGAGTCTTCCCCGGTTCAGTCCCCAGTCGACAATCGGCAATTCAATTCCAATCTGCACCTGCTGCTGATCCTGAGGATCCAGATAAACTCCGTTGATATCCGGAGCTTCGTTTGTAAGACCAAAGGAAGCATAAAGTGTGGCGTTCAATCCTTTCTCAGACCGTGCAACAGCAACATCTCTTTCAGCTTCAATCAGTTGACGCTCAAGCCCAATGATATCCGGATTATTTTTCCTGGCCTCATCAAGTGCTCTTATAACATCGATATCAAGCATTGGTACATTTGCAGGTATGATCAATTCCAGGTCGACATTTTCATTAAAACCAAGAAATGATCGCAGCTGGAATTTATTAACTTCAAGGTCAATTGAAGCACTGTTAAGATTAGCGCCCGCATTGAGGTGGCTTAATTCCAGCTGCAGAAGTTCATTTTCTGCAATGGTTCCCATATTGAACCTGCCAACCGCGATTTTATATAATGTATCGGTATTGCTGTAATTGATCCTTGAAATTTCAAGATTCATCTGGGCAAGAGCCAGGTCAAAGAAATAATTAACAGCTCTGATCGATACGGCTTCCATGGCATCAATGTATTGTTTCTTTGCCTCTTCATATCTTTTCGGCTCAATTTTTTTCTCCCAGTTCAACTCATTATATCCGTTGATTGGCTGCCTGAAACCAATACTTACCGGACTCGAAATAAATCTTACAAGCGAGTCCCCCTGCAGCCGGTCGTTTCTTGCAAGCTGAGAACTTAAAAATATACTTCCGCCGGTTATTCCTATATTCTGGCTTAAGTCAAGCCTTCCTGATGAGTTTAAAGACTTGCTTTCGCCTATTCTTTCAACCCATTCGCGATTTTCATATGAAAGACTCTGCTTGATGGATCTGTCAAAATTAAAGATGGTGGAACTCAACGAAAGATGAGGCAGGTATTTCGCCTTAAAGGTCCTGTATTGCCAGTAACTTCCCCTGTACCTGTGTTTGGCAAGGATAGCCTGTAAAGACTGATCCTGCGCAATGCGGATAACTTCATCCAGTGTGAGACGTTTGGTTATTTTCTGGGCAGAAACAGGGATGTCTGTTAAGAAACAAACAAAAATGACCGATGCTAATAATTTCTGCATATTTATTCTAATTTGTTGATCTTATTCATTCAATAAGGGGTGGTAAAGACTATTCATGTCGTAATGATTCTATAGGATCCTTCTCTGAAGCACGTTTCGCCGGTGCATAGCCAAAAATGATGCCGATGGTGGCAGATACTCCAAAGGCAACAAATACAGAAAAAGGAGTGACAATTGTCAGAATTTCGAATATATGATTGATAATTTTTGCCAGGATAATCCCTAAGATGACTCCGAGAATACCGCCGATAACACTTATTAATACGGCTTCTGAAAGAAACTGAACCACAATATCGGATTTTTTGGCTCCGATTGCCAGTCTTGTGCCTATTTCTTTAATACGCTCCATGACCGAGGCGAACATAATATTCATGATACCTATACCGCCAACTACAAGTGCGATTCCGGCTATGGCTCCAAGAACAACGTTAAAAATATCTTTGGTCCTTTGTTCCTGTTTAAGCTCCATTTCAGGTAACCGGATTTCATAATCTTTAACTTCAAGGTGCTTTCTGAACATCAGGCGGCTTAATATTTCGGCAGTTGGGGTCATCATTTCTGAGCTGATAACCTGCACGATGATTTTATCCAGCTGATGGTAATTGGTGGAAACATTTTCAGACGGGGTGATGCTTCTTCCCCAGGGATCCATAACGTCACCCTGCAGTTTTCCTGACGTATAAAGGGCACGGTTCCGGAACCTCAGCAACATCGTTTTTACCGGGATATAAATATTATCATTAAAGACATTGACCCCGGCATTTTCAAAGCCGGTCAGGCTGATATTGCTTTTTTCAATAACACCGATGACCTTTAGCCATACTGAACCGAATTTAATATATTTATCGATGGGATCAATTTTACTGAAAAACTTTGCCCGGATGTTTGCACCTATGATGCATACAGGTAAACCGTTTTCTTCATGATATGAAGTAAATATATCCCCGTTTTCAAGCCCGAGATTATAAATATCAAAATATTTTGAGGAAACGCCGATTATTTTAGCCGATTCTCTAATGCCATTCTGAACCACAAAAGAGTTCATTGAAATTTCAGGACTGATGTTTTTGACTGTCCATACCTGTTCCTCAATAGCCTGGATATCACTTACAGACAGTCCGGGACTGTATTTTCTCTTTTCCAGTTCACCATTACTCTGCTCTGTGTTTTCATCATTTTCTGCCTGTACAACGGGTGAGATCACAATGTTATTGACACCCACCAGCTTAATCTGCTCAAGTATTTCTTCCTTGGCGCCCCTTCCAATAGCAAGCATGCTGATCACTGCAGCCACACCAAAAATAATACCCAGTGCAGTTAATATCGATTTGAGTTTGTTGTCAAGCAACGAATCAACTGCAATGTTAAAATCATGCAGGTACCTTTTGATGAATCTAGATGTCAGGTTTTGCATACCGATTAATTCATTACGGCCTAATTACTGTTGAGATCCACGGGTCTTCTCTCCTGCGGGAGATCCCTTCTTTCTCTCCTTCTGTCGGGCTTTTTGGGGACTTCTGTTTTTTTCTCTTTTTCTCTTATTTGCGCTTTTATTTTTGGTATAAGTTCAGTACCGGTTGTTTTATAATCTCGCCCGTCTTCGGGAGTTGAAAGAAGAACTTTTTCACCTTTCTGCAATCCTTCTTTCACAATAACCTCATTTTCGTTTGCTTCACCCAGAAGAACCAGCTGTTTGGTCTTGTTTTTCTTATAAACGAATGTTAAGCTGTCTTCCGTATGAACAGTTTCAAGCGGTATAAATACCACATCATTAAAACTATTGGTATAAATCAGGTTACTTGTTGTCATTGAAGGTCTCAGCACCGGATCTGTTTCATTGACATTAATGATTACTTCAAACAACTTCGCGTCGGCATTGGGTAATTGTTCTCCCACATTGGCAACGGAAAAAACCCTGCCTGTGAATTTTTTATCAGGGAAAGCATCAACGCCGACTTCTACCGGTTGTCCGGGTTTAACCTTGCTGATATCAATTTCATTGACATATGTGATGGAATTAAATGAAGATAAATCAGGCAGTGTTGCTACAACAGGATCCCGGAATATACGGATCATGCTTCCTGTTGTGACTTTTGATCCGTCCCTTTCCTTGCGGTAAATCACCATACCAGCTGCCGGGGCTTTGATAACGAGCCCTCTGAGTCCTTGCAGAATATTCTCTTTCTGACGGAGCTTTTTATTCAGGTCATTGTATTTCTGCTTTATGTTCACTTCTGCCTGTTGAACTTTCAGTTTATAGTTCCCCAGTGCCTGCTGATATTCCCGTTGCACCTTATCCAAATCAATTTGTGCTTTCCGGATGACAGAGGGAGACTCATATTTTGATTGTTCCAGCGTTATTTCAGCTTCCTGTACAGAAAATTTCAGGTTAATGATATTATCACGTTGTGCTCTCAGTTCGAGTGAGGAGTCTATCTTTGCTTTTTCAATGTCTCCTAGACTGTTATCGATCTCGGTTTCTATTTCCTTTAGTTCATTTTCAACATTTGAGCCATCGAGCCTGGCAACAAAATCTCCCGAATCTACTACAGTGCCTTCAGGTACTATTTCAGCAATTGATATTTCCCACATCCTTATTTCTCTCAGAATCTGGTACGGAGCTTCAATTTTCACAGAATTTTTAGCCTGTAATTCGCCGGTTACCGAAACAATGATATCAAATTTCCCATGCTTCACCTGGGTATCAATCTCTGTTGCCTCGGAGGTTTTCGAATTACTCAGAACGATGATCACAACAATGGTAATTATGATAACTGCCAGGAAAACGATATATCTCTTTTTCATGTAGTTTTTGTATTTTACTTTTTTAAAAACGAAAAATCCGGTTCATTAGAATGATCAACCATATTTACTTCATTTCATTGATTTTCTGAATGATTTTTTGAGCCAGTTCATCAGCTTTTTGTTTATCCTCAGCCTCGGAATAGATCCTGATTATGGGCTCGGTATTTGATTTTCTCAAATGAATCCATCCGTCAGGCATATCAATTTTAACGCCATCTTCGGTATTAACGGGGAAATCTCTGAAAGCATCCTTTACTGACAGCAGGATATTGTCAATATTGGTATCCGGTGCGAGTTCAATCTTGTTTTTTGAAATAACATATCGCGGGTATTTTGACCTGAGCTGGCTGCATTTCAGCCGGCTTTTTGCCAGATATGTCAGAAAGAGGGCTATCCCGACCAGGGCATCTCTTCCGTAATGCAATAAAGGATAAATGACTCCTCCGTTCCCTTCACCTCCGATAACAGCATTTATTTCCTTCATTTTGCTGACCACATTAACTTCACCAACTGCAGCAGCATAGTATCTGCAGTTGTAACTTTCTGTGAGTTCCTTCAGCGCCCTGGTTGAAGAGAGATTTGAAACAGTATTGCCCGGGGTATTCTGAAGGATATAATCAGCAACTGATACCAGCGTATATTCTTCACCAAACATGCTGCCGTCTTCATTTATTATAGCAAGGCGATCAACATCAGGATCAACCACCAGTCCAAAATCTGCGTCTTGTTCAACGATCGTATTTGAGATTGCTTCCAGATGTTCCGGCAATGGCTCAGGATTATGCGGGAATTCACCGTTAGGTGTGCAGAACAGTTCAATGACCTCGTTCACTCCAAGTTTCTTTAACAAAGCCGGTATGATAAGTCCTCCGACGGAATTGACACAATCAACCGCAATTCTGAATTGTGCTTCGGAAATGGCATCCATATCCACCAGGGGCAGATCAAGAATTTTTTTAATATGAATTTCATTCAGATCATGGCGTTCAGTTATATTTCCAAGATCGTGAACCTCTGAATATCTGATACCGTTGCTTTCTGCCATTGCCAGGATCTCTTTACCATCTGTATCAGTAAGGAACTCTCCTTTTTCATTGAGTAATTTCAATGCATTCCATTGTTCCGGGTTATGACTTGCTGTAAGTATGATTCCTCCGTCAGAATATGTTTCTGTTATGGCTATTTCAACCGTAGGGGTTGTGGCATAACCCAGGTTGATGATATCAATACCAAGGCCCATCAACGTTCCGGTAACCAGCCTTTCGGTCATGTCACCGCTTGTCCGTGCATCTTTTCCGACTGTAATAACTATTCTTTTCCCTGTATTGTTGTTTTTAGCCCATTGTCCGAAAGCGGAAACAAACTTAACGATATCAGGAGGTGTAAGACCTGTTCCGGCCAGGCCGCCAATTGTTCCCCTGATACCTGAAATAGATTTGATCAATGTCATAATGATTGCTGTTTTTTTGAAAATGGATGAGTATCTTTAATATTTTGATCTGCAATATAAATTTACTTCAATTATAAACCGTTTCAAAACAGGATCTGTTTTGATACACCTGGATTATACCGATTCAGCATGTCTTTAGTAAGCTGTTCATCAACCACACGGTCCGGTTCGTTTAGTTTTATTTTGAAAAATGTGTAACTTTGTTGTAAACAAACAATTATCTTAATTAACATAGTCTGTCAGTGATCTGTTCAGGAAACAAAAATAGTGAATAAAAAAAATCTCACCTTGTAATAATTGTTTTCAGATATATAAATTTAATGTTTTAAGCATGTCTATTCTAAAAGGTTCAGGTAGCAAGTATATTGGCAGCTCCAGGAAGAGAGGTTCAAAAAACATATCAGACAGCATCTTGAAAACTTCCAAAAGGAAGACCGTTAAAAAAATAAAACAGGACAAAACAAAACATCATCCTTTCCCTGAAAAAGAGAAAATAAGACTTAACCGGTATATTGCAAGCACGGGTTTGTGTTCAAGAAGGCAGGCTGACACATATATAAAATCGGGATTAATAACAGTAAACGATAAAACTGTAACTGAGCTTGGAACAAAAATTTACCCGAAAGATATTGTTAAATACAATGGTTCAAAGATAAAGGAAGAAAAAAAGATATACATCCTTTTGAATAAACCAAAAGATTACGTTACCACCGTAAAGGATCCGCACGCTGCCAAAACGGTTCTTGATCTGGTTAAAAATGCATGTAAGGAACGTGTTTATCCTGTAGGCCGGCTGGATCGTACAACAACAGGAGTACTCCTTATTACCAATGATGGCAGCCTGACCAAAAGACTTACACATCCCAAATTCAATAAGCTCAAGGTTTATCAGGTTACCCTTGACAGAGCATTAAAGGCTGCTGATCTTGAGAAGATAAGCAAAGGGATCACTCTTGAAGATGGATTTATCAAGGCAGATGCCATCAGTTATGTGAATCCGGCAGATAAAAAGTCGGTTGGTATAGAGATTCATTCAGGAAGAAACCGTATTGCAAGGCGTATTTTCGAACATCTGGATTACAGGGTTCTTAAGCTTGACCGTGTTTATTTTGCAGGTCTGACAAAAAAAGGATTATCGAGAGGTCAGTGGCGGTTCCTGACAGAAAGGGAAATCTCTATGCTAAAGATGAGTGCCTACAAATAAGGATTCATATTTTGATCCCCATAAACAACACATCATCTACCTGCGGATAATCTTCCTTCCAGATGTTGAATGTGTTTTTAACATGATTGTATTGCTCATCCATGGGTTTTTTATTAATATCCTCCAGCAGGTTTTTCAGTCTGACCATTTTAAACTTTTTACCCATCGGACCACCGAACTGATCAGGATAACCATCTGAAAACATATAGATGAGATCACCGTGACTTAACTGTATTCCTTCATCCTGAAATTCTTTTTCCGATTTATCATAGTGGCCCCCGACAGATCTTCTGCTGCCTTTAATATAGTATTCTTCACTATCCTTATAAACAATCATTGGACGCATGGCTGAGGCATACCTGACATAATTGGTCTTCAGATTTATCTCACAGACTATGATATCCATACCGTCAGTGGCTTTATCGGCCTCGACATTCTGATTGAGCGTATTCCTGAGTTCCAGATCCAGGCTTCTCAGTATATCTGACGGAGATCTTGTATCTTCCCTTGAACAGATATCCTTTATGAGTGTTGTTCCAATCATCGACATGAACGCACCCGGAACACCATGGCCTGTTGAATCTGCACAGACTATGATAAATTTTGAATCAGCAACTCTGTCATACCAGTAAAAATCTCCGCTGACGATGTCCCTGGGCTGATAAAAAACAAAAGCACCTGCAAAATTTTGCTGCAGCCGTTTCAATGGAGGCAATATACTTGCCTGGATTCTTTGGGCATAATTGATGCTGTCTGTAATGTCCCTGTTTTTGATTTCAATTTCTTCCTTTTGCTCAACGACTTCTTTGGTTCTTTCGGCAAGACTTTTTTCAAGAAATTCCTGAAGCTGCTTTTGCTTTCTTTCTCTTATTTTAATGATCAGTATGACAATCAGGACAAGGATAAGTGAAGACAGCAGAATAAACCAGGCTGTTTTATAAAACGGAAGTTTTATCCTCAGGTTAAAGACTTCAGGGATTGTCTGGCTGTAAGCATCCCTGTAAAATGACCTTACCATGAAACGATACCTGCCATCCTGGACCCTTGGATAAATAACATAATTCAGGCTGGTAGTCTCAGACCAGTCCGGATCATAACCATCAAGCTTATACTGGTACCTCACCGACTCAGGATCACGATAATTAAGGCCAATGAATTCAATTCTTATTTTATATCTTGCGTATGGCAACAGAATGGTTTCGCTCAGATCGAAAGGTTTATCATTGATGAAGATCCTCATGATATTGGTCTGAGGGGGAATGGAAGTCTTTATATCCTTATCCGGATCATACTTTATCAAACCTTCGGTTGTACCAAAATACAGGTTATTACCGGCATCTCTGAATACACTGTTTTGATTGCAATCGCCTGTTATTCCTTTTTCAACATCATAGATGTATTTTGAAAATTCAGGGATGTTTATCCTGGTAATCCCCAGCCGGTGTCCCACCCAGATACTGCCTTCATCTGACGCAATGATGCTGTATGCAAAATCAGACTTTAATCCCTCATGGGTGGTAAAATTAACAATGGTATCATCTCCGAAATAGCAGACTCCTGCACCATATGTTGAAGCCCAGATATGACCGTTCATATCCTGTGTAACGGAATTGAAATCAATCTCATAATTGCCTGTTGAAAAACGTTTTTTAATCTCCCCGAATACATCGATGGAATATATGCCATCGGCCTGTGTAGCAAATAACAGATTATTCTCGTTGTCAATGAATACATGTTCGATAACGTTATGGGGAAGTCCGTTGATCGTGCTGTAATGGACCCTGTCACCAGTGGAAAGATTAAAATAATAGATTCCCTCATTGGTGGCGGCATAAAGAATGTTTCCATCACCGGTTATCGAATTGATTGATCTGCCGAGTGAATTTGCAATGTATGAGAATCTCGAAATTTTTTCTGACGGCAGATCCATTTTATATAAACCGCTTTTTTCAGTGCCAATCCACAAAGTTCTGGCTTTGTCATAAAACAAAGCGGTTACACTCTCGCCTGGCAGACCTTTTCCTGTGTCAAAGATTTTTTCAGCATGACCTGAGCCGGCACGAACCTTTAATAAGCCTTCCCTGCCTCCAAGCCACAGTATGTCTTCCTGCACAGCAATAGAGGTGATATTATTGGAAAATCCATTGATCTGGTAATTAAAAAAAGTAATGGCATCACTCAGAAATAATGCCAGACCATCTCCATAGGTGGCGATCCAGATATTACCTTCCCTGTCCTCAAACACATTTTTTATGGAATTGCTGGTCAGGCCGTTGTTTTTATCATAATTCACAAAATCATTAATTTTTCCGGCCGTATCAGGAATTTGAAATTTATAAACACCATCCCTGAGGGTGCCTATCCATACGTTATTCCCTGCATCCTTAAAAACGGACTGCACATTGAGATTCCCAAGGTTCTTATCCACACCAATTTTATTCAGCCTGTAAGTCTGATCCTTTTTCAGTGAGAGCAGATATATTCCTTCATCTTCGGTCCCGATCCAGAACTCATTCCTGTCGGTATCCGGTTTTATAACCTGGATTTTTATAAAATTCAGCTCTTCAATTCTTATGTACATCTGGATTTCAGGATCACCTGATTGATACCTGTAAATTTCGAGGCCATTTTGGGTACCCGTAAACAACAGGTCATCCTTAAGGGTGAGTGCGGTTATTAGTTTGTTATCCGGCTGGCTGAGCAGTCTCTTTTTTTCTGCCAGGTTTTCAATGACCAGAATTCCGTTATTCATTGTTGAAACAAGCATCCTGCCTTGCTCATCTTCAGAAAAACCGGTAATTGTGCTTTTTACGGATTCCAGTGTTTCTACCAGCGCAAATTTTTTTCCATCGTAATAACATATTGCCCCGTTTTGAAATCCAAACCATAAGTCCCCGTCTTCTTCCTTATAACTGATATTGACCACATCTTTCTTTAGTATATCAATACCATTGTCACTATAAAAATTAAAACCATCGAATTTACACAGGCCTTCACCGGTACCAATCCATATGAATCCGTTCCTGTCCTGATTGATGGTATATACAAACGGATGGCAAATGCCTTGCTGGATCCCGAGTTTTTTAAACTTAAAGCTTTGCGGGGTGATTGATGCGGAGTGAATAAAAAAAAGTATGAAGATGCTGATAATTAGTTTTCCTGTTGCTGGTTTATTCATGCTAGGGTTTTTTGCTGATCACTCATTTAACTTTTGTTGCCCTGATCCCATAGTTATATTTGGGGACACCTCCGATCGGAATCACATAGAAGGGTAATAATTCGCCATACTGGTTTCTGACATTAACAACCACATTGTTGTTACGTACCGGAGGATTTTTTCTTTTTATAAATTGTATATCAAGAGATTTGTTATGTTCTTCATCCAGGATTTTAAATTCATCTTCCACCCATACATCCTCATTTGACACTTTGCTCATCTGTCCCAGCCGGGCAACAGAGACCGTCCTGATAAAACCATCGTTGTCCCAGTCAAAATTGCTCAATTTAACACTGATGGTTCTGTCATCCACATACGGATAAATATGAGACACTTCGTTGGGATCATCATGCATCCTGAAAGAGTATTCATAGGTAAAGGCATTGGCACCTTCAATGGGTTTATTCACATCGGGACTTGTGCTGAGATAGTAACGGTAAAGATTACCGTCATCACCTGCAATCCCGTCCACAACGATTTTAAAAATGTAACCGTCGAACTTCGTGACCAGCTCGCCTTCGGTCGGGTTAAACGGACCAAAGGTGTACCATTTCTTATCATACTGGGGATTTTCGCCAAATGTTTTGGTGGCCAGGAGGTTCCCGCTTTTATAATTTCCCGTTGGCTGAGTCTCAATGGCATCTTTGTGTGTATAACACTCTTTACCGCCGAAAATCGAGAATGTTGTCCTCGTATCCCATATCCCGTTTATTTCATCAATTGCTCCGCCAATGTCCGGATCATAAACCTTGATATAGATTGGTTCATTGAAATCTTTGGGTATCCGGAAGAAAAATGATTGCGAAAAATCATCATCACCCCACGATGTTTCACCTTTCGGGCCGAATGTCATAAGGTAAGGAATGTTTTCATCTCCTGCCGGAACGGGCTGGCTCATTAAACAATTGATAATCAAAAGGCAAAATAGTGTTGTTGTATAAATTTGCTTCATTATATAGTTTTAAAAGTGAAGATTTTCATAAACATTTTTAATTTACGTAAAAATATCATCAAAGTTTGGTCCAAATGTCATTTCTTGAATAAAAAAAATCATTCCCTTCTTCTCAAAATTGTAACTGGCCTGGTAACGCACCTTAATTCAGGAAACTGATTGTTGTCTTCCACCTGGCTTGTAACACCAAGCTGCACTTTAAAGGTACCGGGTTTGGTGTATGCGTGCTCTGCAGAAATACCGGTTGCTCTTGTGCCATCTCCAAAATCCCAGTAGTAATCATCAATCTCAAAGTTTTTTAAATAGGTTTCCCGTGCATCAAAACTGATATTTTCATCGATATAGCCTGTATCCACCATATTGATATAAGGCTGTTCTATCGGTTCCACAATGTGTTCATATATTGCCTGGCTAAAGTAAATGTCCCCGGTCAGGGTATCGATAACATTCAGCCTAACAAGATATGTTCCGGGTTCGTCATAACAATGATTTGCTTCCAGATCTCTTATGAACGTACCATCACCAAGGTCCCATTCATAACTGAAGGTTGTGGTATCCAGGTCGATGCTGCCCTGTTCATAAAAGATATAGCAATAGTCGTCTTCCTGCTGCCCGGGACAATTTGTAAATACCGGTAGTGTGGAGTTGAAAATATAGACATCTTTTGATCCTGTCCTGCTGGATGCAAAAAACCCTGTATCCATGGTATTGTTTATGATGAAGCTGAAATCATCCGAGTTGGAATTGAAAGGTGCAGGCATTTTGACCGGTTCAAGCCATTCATCATCCACATAATCGGAATAGAAAATGTCCATATCAGTTCTTTCATCATGCCCCCTTGAAGAAAAATAAAGTCTTCCGCTGGAGTGGTAAAAAGGAAATACCTCATTTTCGCCGGTATTGATTTTTTCGCCAAGATTTTCCTGCGGACCCCATCTCCCGTTTTCCCAGTTTGAAACATAGATATCATATCCTCCAAATCCCCTGGGATCTTTTGAACAGAAGAACAGCCGCTGCCCGTCTTCAGTAATAAAAGGATAGCCTACATCGTAGGTCAGCCTGTTGAACCTGGTTTCCCTTATGTTAACCCAGTTGTCATTCATAAGTTCAGCAGTAAAAAGACCAAGGACAGTATCACCCCTGAGGCTGTTCCCGAAATTACTGGACGCATCCACATTGCGTGTAAAATACATCACTGTGCCTTCCTTGTTAAACGAGACGGGTCCTTCATTGAACCGGGTCGCAATGTCTTTTGAAAACAGCTGAACAGTACCGAATTTTCCGGCACGGCGCTGTTTTGCCAAAAAAATATTGCTTAATGGCAGATCATTATCCACGTTTGTACTGGTAAAAAGTACATCGTTCTTCCTGTTTGATACGAAGACCAGATCATTTCCGTAAAACATGGGGGCATATTCATCACTCCGGGCATTGTTGATTGATAGTTTCTGTATGGCATAGTATCTCTGTGCAAAGGATTGCGCTGTGATTGCGCAAATCACAAAGATGACAGCCATATGTAATCCGAAAACTCTCATGTTTTAAAAATCACCGGGATCAGAGGCCCTGATTTTGAATCCAAACTCATATTGAAAAGTAAATTCAAGTGAACCGTTATGGTATTTGCTTAATTCACCCAGCCCCAGATCATAAGATACCCCGGCTCTTGCCTGATAATTGATTCTGTAGTTAAAAAGGAAAATGAAAGCTTCATTCGGTCTGTATGACAATCCGCCCAGAATAATGTCTTTGTAATTGAGGGTCAGATTAAAGTCAGGTTCAAATGAATAACTTATTTCGTAATGCAACAGAAAAGAGGGTTGTAACCGTAAATTATTGTTTAACGGGAAAGAGTAACCGGCAGTCAGATAATAACTGTACTTTTCAAAATCGTGGTAAACCTGCAGTCCGATGGTTTCTCCGCCATCATGGTATCCCAGTAACAGGGGGATGGAAAAACCGGCAAAAAAGTTACCATTATAATAATACGCACCAATTCCGAAATTAGGCAGCAGGTAATTTTCAAGCTTATCATCAAAAATAAATTCCCCGTCTCCAAGATCTATAAGATCAAATCTTCCTGTGGAAATACCACCTTTCAGTCCAAGCGATAGTCTGCCATTGCCCAGATCGATACGGTAAGCATAATTCAGAAAGATATTTTTATAATTTCTTGAACCGATGGATTCATTGAAAAGCAGAACACCCAAAGCAGTCTTTACGTCTTTCATCGGCCAGTGAAGGCTGATTGTCTGGGCTGAAGGTGCTCCTTCAAAGCCCATCCACTGGCTCCGGTGTGAAAATGTAAATGTAAAGACCTCATTTCTGCCGGCACAGGCAGGGTTCAGCACCAGTCCGTTAAACAGGTACTGGCTGTTCAGCAAAGCCCTGTCCTGACCTGATATGAAAACAGCGCTCAACAGAAAAACGGATAATATGACATATTTTGTTTTATTCATTATGGCCTCACCAGCTCGATGTATTTTTTGAAAGGGGGAAATTCCTTTTCTTTTCCTTCAATTTTTACTTTCAGCACATAGAAATAGGTGCCTTCAGGAAGCTCAGCATGGTTTTTATAATGGGTACCGTCCCAGAAATTGGTCTCATTATAATCAGACTCTTCGAAGACAACCTGTCCCAGCCGGTTAAAAATGATCAGTTCAATTCTTTCGGCATTTTCAATTTCAATTTTAAATAATTCGGCGCTGGTCCCTGATCCGGGTGTGATTCCCAGGGGAAGTTCCAAATCTCTGACAATGATGCTTATGCTGTCCTGAGTGGACGGGCATATGCCGTTTGTTACTGTCCATACCAGGATATTATCAAAATCCAGGCCGCTCACATTGGCATTGGGCGATGTTTCATCATCAAATACGGCTTCGCCTCTGGAAACCGACCAGATACCGTTTCCAAACAAAGGAGGCTGTGCATTGAGGGTCGTCCGGAACTTAAAATCCAGTAACTGATCAGTCCCTGCATCAATGTCCACAGGTTGTTCATAAAATGTGATGAATATACTGTCAGAATCAGCGCATTTCCAGTTTGTTTCGGTCCATTTGAACCACCCTTCTGACATACCTGAAGTAAAACCGTGGATAGTCACCGTTGCATCTTCGAGAGAGGCATCGTCGAACGTTCCGATACCGGTCTGCCATAATCCCGCCGAGCCTGTAATACTCTTACTGGCTGAAAGTGTATAATGGTTTCCGCATACCTCTGCAAGATCTTCTCCAGGATCAGCCTGCGGAATCTCATAAACAGTCACATTTACCTGCTCAGTTGCTGCAGACAGATCGGCAGCACACAGGCTGTCATCAACGATTGATATAAGGCTGACATCCTGGCCGGTTAAAAAAACAAGGGGGATGGAATTCAGTCCGGGAATATCTGTGATTGTGGAATCAGCTATCAGTTCATTTCCCACCTTAACCTTCCAGGGGGCATGATCCCCGGTTACATTATAATCTATCATGACAGTACCACCTGCACATGTTGTATCCAGTGAGCTGATGAGGTTTCCTTCAGGCAGGTCATTGATGAGGACCTGTACATGCTCACTGGTGTCAATACATTCGGCTCCACTGGCAGACGATAAAACAAGCCTTCGATAGTACATCGGCGACACCAGATCACCTGTTTCAAAATCCCTGCCGCTGTTTGGATTCTTACCCAGGGCATTTGTCCAGTCGGTTAAATTCGGGCTCATCTGCCACAGATAGGCGAAATCTGCCGGATTACCGTCTTTATGCTGCGAGCCGGTGAGCTGCTCGCTGGTGTTGTAACATGTATATTTCAGCTGATTACCGGTTATTACATTGTTCTTAATCGTTTTATATACAAACACGTTGACCGTATCACTAAATTGAACGCAAATGTCAGATGTCACCTTTCTGACGAACATAGTGCTGTCAGACAGTGCCGGCGGAACATACCCTGCAGTATTGCTGGTACCCTGTGCAGGCAGCCATGTACCGCCGGCAGCAGGTTTTAACATCCATTCATAAGTATAAAAGCCGTCTCCCCCGGTAGCAGGTGGTGGATTAAACGGCAGTGGAGAATTGTTTTCACATATGGTGTCATCAGGAAGATCCAGATCATTAATGATTGCCGGAATGACGGTCAGGCTTAATACATCGGTTGTATCCTTACAGGCATCATATGTGCCCGAGAAGACAACTCTTCTGAATTGAATATTACCTGATAAAGTGCCGTGAGCATAATCAATACCATCAGCACCGGGAATCTCATTCCATACAGAGCCTGAATTTATCAGCCATTTATAGGTGTAAGAGCCGGGACCGTCTCCCCCTGCAGGCGGCGTGCCGTTGATTATCTCCGGATTATCTCCTTCGCAGTACCTGGATGAATCGGTTGATATGTTATTGTTTGTGAGGGCATCCAGTACTGTTACCAGTTTAATATCTGAAGTGTCAATGCAGGCATTATCATTTCCGGAAAAGACAATTCTTCTGTATTCAGTGGTTGTTGCAAGAGGTCCGACAGTTATTTCCTGCATGTTGCTGCCGGGAATATCGGTCCAAACAGTCGCGTCTTTCTGCTGCCATAAATAACTGTAAGAGCCGTCGCCATTTGCAGGGTAGCGTGCTTTCAAGAGTTCAGGCGAATCTCCCTGACAAATCACAGTGTCTGACGTAATAAATTCATTAACGGTGATGGATGGCAGCACGGTCAGCTTTACCGTATCGCTGTAACCTGAACAGTATTTTGTGGAAGTCACATATCTCCGGTAGTATCTTGTGTCAGTCAGCGGGCCCGGGGATAACGGCTGGTTTGAGGACAGCAGGCTTCCGGTGTCGCTCCAGTCCAGAGCGTCTGCGCTGATCTGCCATTGATACTGATAATTGGATCCGTCACCGCCTGCGGGCTGATCACCTGTTATTGGTAAAGGATTGATATTGTAACAGATTGTATCTGAACCGTAGATGTTATTATTTGTAATGGCGGGATAAACGAAGATCTCCACAGGCTTGCTTACAGTGTCTGCCTGGGGTTTAGCCCCTGGTGCATGAACTATTCTTCTGAAATGAGTGGTTGTATACAACGTGTCCGGTGTAAAATCCCTCTGATCAGCCCCGGTTCCGACAGCCAGATCCCACAGAACTTTATCCGCGCTTTGTTCCCATTTATAGGTATATGTTCCTTCTCCGCCTTTCGGATTACTTCCTGTAATAATTTTTGGCTGTTTTCCTGCACAGATGGTATCCCTTCCCCTGATGACATTAAACAAAAAACCGTTCAACGGAAGCAGAAGAGATGAATAGGTTCTTCCGGGCTGTCCGGGATTACCGAAAGTTGAACAACTGATAACGGTTCCCTGATCCCCCGGAGTCGTATCAATCACAAATGACGGAACCTGCTGACCCGAATACCAGAACACTCCTCCGCCACCCCCACCTCCGGAACCGGTGCAGCTTGTACCTGTATTTCCTCCTTTACCTCCCCTGACCGAAATACTCATAGCACCTGAAAAATCTGTGGCATCAATAAGCACTGTACCGCCTGCACCGCCACCGCCGCCACTGGCGTCAACAGTTTCGGTAATTCCTTCTCCGTCTGCAAGGATTGAGCGACCGTTGCCTTCAAGCACACCTGCAGCAATGATTACAATTCCGCCACCGTCACCGCCTTTTGATGCCAGGGTAGTACTGCTTTGGACACCCGAACCTCCGCCGCCTCCCATCACTATCCTGCCGTTGTCATAATAATCATCTCCCTGGATACCGCCCATTGCAGCCAGAAAATAATCAAGACCGCATGATTCTGCCTGTACTCCGCCATCTCCGCCAAGTCCGTAATTACTGCCCCCGCCACCTCCTGCAAAAACACCATTACCGCCGCCACCCCCTGTTGCAGCCCAAAATGCTCCCTTTGTATAAGGGAAGGAGGTACTGACAGTACCTTCACCTTTATTTCCGGCCCTGTTGAATTCATCCGGAAAAAAGTTAACGGTATCATAGTTATTTTCATCATAAGGATCAATGATGGTACGGCAATCACCCGTAAATCCTGTCTCAGGCTGAGCGCCCCTGAAACCCTTATGACGGACGTCGATGTTATCCTGGAATTGAAGCGTATCAAAAACAATCATTGCCAGTATTCCGCCGGTATTACCATCCCAGTCCGGTACAGTAAGTGTTCCGCTGATCACTGTATAGTCAGATTCATATACTCTGACAAGTTGTATTTTTTCACCGTTGTCATAGCTATGAAGGAAATCAGCGGTAAAAATCATTTTATTGCCGATGATTTCAGCTATTTGCAGAATTTCATATTTACCGGTGTTGTGGTCATCATCCCTGGATCCCCTGTTGGGTACCCCCCGGTTGTCAACTCCCCCGTCATAGATTAGTTCAACCCCTGTCATCTGTATCAGCAGCACTTTGTCTCCCGGATTAAAACTGCCTGCATCACCGGTAAACATGACTGTATCAGCATATAAAGAATCAACCTTCAGGTATTGATTAACAGTACCGCTGATGAAATCCTGCGGAAATATTTGGCAAAAGAGAATAAAAACCAGTGACGATATTGCAATAACTTTTCTCAGCATCTGATCGGTTGACAGTTATCAAAATCAAATATAACTAAATATTATTCCGAAAATTTAACAAATTTTCAACACAGTTCCAATTAATGGTGTGGTTTCATTCACAATGTGAGAACGTCTGAAATTGTCCTGATCCTTTATCCAGAAAACATCCAGGTTGACTTTTCCGGAAATGATATTGTTTTATGGATCGTCATATCAACCGGATTAACCGGTATATTCAGGCAATTCAAGAATAAATACGGTTCCCCGGTCCGGACTGGTTTCAAAACTGATTTGTCCGTGGATATTTTCAATGATGTTTTTGGTGATAGCCAGTCCCAGTCCTGTTCCGCTGGACTTGGTTGTGAAATTTGGCGTAAACATCTTATCTGTTAGTTCATCGGGGATTCCCCTGCCGTTATCCCTGATCTTTACAATGGCCATGTTTTTATGTTTTTCCAGCGATACATCTATCTTACCTTTCCTGTCTTCCGGGATCGACTGGATGGCATTGTTGAAGAGATTGATAAAGACACGTGATATCTGTTCCCTGTCTGCATAAATGTATAGCGGATCTTTAAGTTTGGAGGAAAAACCAAACTTAACATTTGTTGAATTTGAAAAGAGACCGATGGCTTTATTAATGGTAGCATTCAATTCGAGCTTTCTATTGTCTGCTTTGGGCATCTGGGCAAAAGACGAAAACTCTGAAGCAATCCTTGACAGATTATCAATTTGTTCAATCAGTGTCTGGGTTACCTTTTTCTGGATTTCAGCGTAATTCTCTTTTTTATCTTCCCAGGCCCGCTGGAGGTGCTGAATGGTTAATCTCATAGGTGTAAGCGGATTCTTTATCTCATGGGCAATTTGTCTTGCCATTTCACGCCAGGCACTTTCGCGTTCAGATTTTGCAAGCAATTCTGCACTTCTCTGAAGTTCCTGAACCATCCTGTTATATTCGGAAACCAGGCCAGCCACTTCATCACTGCCATAATATTCGATCAGTTCATGGTTCTTCAGTAGTTTAATCTGGCCGAATTTTTCCTGTAACAACCTCAGGGGTTTCGTAATGGCATCAGATATGAAAAAAGCAACAGCGATGGTTATCAGAATAAGAAGAACATAAATATTGATAATGGCAACAGCAAGCGTTGTAATTTCCTGTCTGAGTATATCTTCCTGTGTGAAATAGGGCAGGTTCAGATATGCCAGCAGCATATTGTCTGCATTCATAAAGGGTACGTAGGCAGAGAGGTAGTTCAGTTTCCCGATGTTTTCGTGATGAATAAACGCCGCTTTTTTTTCGATGGTCATTTCACGAAATGCACGCGGATCCATTTTGGTGCCTGTCAGCTCTCTTTCGAATATTTCAGGTCTTGTTGTGGCTATGAGATCTCCTGAAGGATTAAACAGATTGATATCTGTATAAAAAACATCGGAGAATTTTAGCAATAACTGATCCAGATTCTCATAACTGTCAGACGACCATTGACTGGAAAGCTTTTCTTCATATGCAAGTTTATGATCAAGCTCAATGTTTACCGACAGCATTTTTTCATTGATATTGTCGTAGTTCTTCTTCTGATATTGCTCAATACTGAAATAGACAGTCCCGCCACCGATAAGGATCAGCGATAACAACAATATTGATATGATTGAAAGCTGGATCTTATTCCTGAAATTGAATTTAAACTTCTTTTTGAACACGGAAAGATTAAAGCAAATAAGTGCCAGTAATAACAATATGTAATAAAAAACAAAGAGATATGAAAAAGTGATCAGAAAATTAAAGAAACTGGCAGCAGGTTTACTGATGATGATTGTATTTTCATTATCAATGTCATATACCATATGATCATAGCCATCGTACCTTATCAGACTAAATTCATTATTATATTTACCATATACATCTCTGGTCAGGCTGTAATGAAAATTACCCGCTTGTGCAATCAGGTCCTTCTGATGGTATTTGGCATAGGAATACTCACTTAAATATGAATTGACATCTACTTTTTCATCGAGGAGGAGTTCAGGATATCCGAATTCTTCAGAGATTAACCTGGATTCCAGTTCGATATACATAGTCATTTCCGGTATTTCAGACAGGCTGTCCCTGTAAATGATCTCACCCAGATAGTTAATCCTTCCGTTCATATTATCCAGATAATAAAATTTTGAACCCGGAATAAGCATCCCCTTTTCACCGATATAATGCTCAAAATAGTCATAACAGTGACGGCTGTATTCATTCGGCACATTAAAAATAACACTGTCGGATGGCTGACAATCATAAAATCTGAAATCGTATTTGCTCCAGTATCCTTTAAAGTAATTATTGGCAAGATAATTATTGATATCCTGGCGACTCACATGATATATATCAAACAGCATACCGGCCAGGGTATTATCAGAGCTCAGTTCAGCCGATATTTCTTCAAGAAGAAGCTCGGCAACCGGATCATGCTCGGTTGCCAGATTCTCAGAAAGAATTTTCATATTCTGACGATCCTTAAGGGTTGTTGTCCTGGAAATGAGGTAAACTGAGTATACTGAAAAAAGGAGTACCAGTATTACCTGGATACTGTAATTATTAAGGTTATCCCTTTTATAACGTATTACAACCAGCAATGTGAAAATGATAAAGAAAAACAATACCGAATAGGCGTCTATTTGATTTCCACCCAGAAAAAGGAAGATAATTCCAAAAATCAATGTAATGGAAAAAAGAATAATCAGTTTCTCGATTTTGAGTTTTTCCCGGCATACAGACACTGTTTTATCAACTATAAGGACAAGTCCTGTAAAAAGTAATCCTATGATTATCAGACCTATAAGACTAAAAAGACTCAGTTCGGTTATTTTATAAACTTCAAATGAAATACTTGAGTTAATGATCAGGCTGTTAAAGGTATGGTAAATAAAAAGGTAGTAAAAAACGATTCCGATCATTAAAAGAAGATACAATGAATTTTCATTTGATTTTTTTGGATGATGTAATTTTTCCGGAAAGTAAAAATCCCTGTTAAAACGTATAATGACATAAATAATCAGGATCGTATTCAGAAGCAGGTCGCCGAGAGATGGCAGCAATTCGGAATTGGCAAATGAAACAGGGCTGAATAATTCAATTTTATATAACCCGGCCGGAATGCGGAACAATGTCTGGAATACTCTGAAAACAAGAAAAAACACAGCCAGGCCTGCAATTAGCCAGTTTTTTCTGATTTTTGAGGTGGTTTGTCTGATAACCGAACCAAGGAACATCAATATAACCAGGAAGCCTGAAAAATAAAATATTGATGGCAGATAATGGTTTATAAACCGGCACTTTCGGGCATTATTAAAAGAAACTGATAGAACGAAATCTCCCTGGAGGTTTCTTATTTCGAAGGAATGACTGGTTTTGCTATCATGTATCGAAGCAGTGGAGGGCAGATGAAAGGATCGGTGAAATCCATTCTTAAGATATTTGTTTTCATAAGGGTATTCCCTCTTAACCTGAATAAAGCCGACTGCGGTAAAATTCCTGCAGGTATAAGTTTTAGTCAGATACCAGGCATTGCAGTTGAACAGAAGAGGTGAGCTGAAGTAAAGGGAGTCATAGTAATCAGGGAAGGCTATGTTGTTATCTGACCAGTTCAGTAATAAATCATCCTGGTATACAAGAACAGAGATCCCTTTTTTTCCGAGTTCTTTGAATGACGGGATATCACCTGTTTTAAACAGATTATCCATTGTTTTGTCGAGCAGAATATACTTTTTTTCAATGGCATTCTGAAATCTCCCGATGTCTTTTCTGCCAAATTCCAAGCCCTGAAAAACCTGATTGCAAAGGATGGAAAGAATGATCAGTAATATACCAGGTATTAAATATTTCAGGGATTTATTCATAATTCAGGCAGATTTTATATTGGCATATATAATCATAAATGATGATAAGGTTCGTTATTCAGGATAGTCAACGCCCTGTATAATTGTTCAATAAAAATCAAACGTACCAGTTGATGAGGAAATGTCATCCGCGATAAAGAGATCCTTTCCCCGGCACTGTCGTATACCTGTTTTGAAAAACCAAAAGGTCCGCCGGTAACGAATCCAAGATTTTTTATCCCGCGGTTCATTATTTTTTGAAGATGCATGGCAAATTCGTCTGAACTGAATTCCAGGCCTTTTTCATCCAGCACAATAACATGATCAAATCTGGCAGTCTGTTTAAGAATTGCACGTCCTTCCAGCTCTTTTTGTTTATCAAAACTCATGCCCTTTAAACCCTTCATTTCAGGTATATCAAAAATAATAACCGGCAAATATCTTAATATTCGCTGTCTATAAAGCTCCAGCCCTTCCGTAATATATTTTTCAGAAGTTTTACCTGTATTGATAAGGTGGATTTTCATAAGTTTAACATCTCATAACTGTTTGTTACATGGAACGATTATTAAAATTAAATCATCATTCCGGGTTCTATATTCTGGGCAGAGTTTGAATGTTCGTTGTATTTTACCGTTTGATTAATATGAATCAGGAATTATGATTGTACTGACCATTATCCTGTTATTTATTATACTGCCGGATACTGCAAAACTAGCGCTTTTCATCCAGATTAATCAATATATTTTTTCTCAGTTAAAATAATATTTTTAACTTGCAAATAATAATTATTGGTTTGATTTTTGCATGTTTGACTATAAACATGAAATAATGACAATGAAACAGGTCAGACTATTTATGATATATATTGCTTGTATATTATTTCCGGTATATGCATCCGGGTCTCCTCCCGAAATTGTGCCCGGTGGTATTATTCAGGCTATCAAAGCCGGGAATGCTGCAGATCTGGCAAAATATTTCAATGTAAATGTTGAACTTACTTTGGACCAGGGTGAAGAAATATACAGCAAAGATCAGGCAGAGCTTATATTAAAGGATTTTTTCTCAAAACATGCGCCAAACGATTTCACTATTTTACATAAAGGCGGCAAGGAAGGATCGAGATATGCCATTGGTAACCTGTCTACAACAAATGGAAATTTCAGGGTTACAATCCTTGTAAAACTGAAGGATTCCCAATCCTATATACATCAGCTTAGAATAGAAGAAGAGAATGCACAGTGATTTCATCGACGCCTTAATTGAAATTGCCATCTCAGAGGATATTGGGGAAGGGGATCATACTTCCGGAGCCTGCATTCCTGAAACAGCCGTTGGCAGCGCAAAGCTTCTGGTGAAAGAAGAAGGAATACTTGCCGGGATCGATATTGCTGCAAAGGTTTTTAAAAAGATCGATCCCGGGATAACGATAACCTTTTACATGAAAGACGGTGATAAAGCTTTACCCGGGAATATTGCATTTGAAGTGACGGGGCGGATTGTTTCAATTTTAAAATCCGAAAGACTTGTTTTGAACTTCATGCAGCGAATGAGCGGGATTGCTACACAGACCGGTAGATATGTCAGCAAACTGAAAGGGCTTAAGACCATTGTTCTTGATACACGCAAGACAACGCCGGGTTTAAGGGCGTTTGAAAAAATGGCGGTTCAGATCGGGGGTGGCCGGAATCACAGAATGGGTTTGTATGATATGATACTCATAAAGGATAATCACATCGATTTTGCCGGGGGAATAAAAAACGCCATAGAAAACATAAATTACTATCTTCGGGGGATCAATAACAAACTGAAAGTTGAAATTGAAGCCCGTTCACTTGGCGATATCGAAGAAATATTAAGAACAGGCCATATTGATCGAATTATGCTTGATAACTTCAGCCTGGATGAAACCCTGGAGGCAGTGAAACTGATAAACGGGAAATATGAAATTGAATCTTCAGGTAATATTACCCTGGAAAACATAAGAAAATATGCTGAATGTGGTGTTGATTATATTTCGGTTGGTGCCCTGACCCATCATATTAAAAGTCTGGACATGAGCCTTAAAGCAATTAATTATTAATTAAATGGAACCTGAGCACAAGAAAAGGACATACCGCATATTTAACAAGCAGGTTCACCAGTTCGGTTTCTATCTTAAAAGAATATCATTGCCAGGTTTTAATGGTGTTCCGATTTATGATGTTTTCAGCTTTTTTTTCAAAGGACTTTCAAAAGGTTCGCTTAATACCCGGGCATCCTCCATAGCCTTCAATTTTCTGCTGGCACTCGGACCGGCGGTTATCTTCTTTCTGGCCCTGATACCTTATCTGCCAATCAAAGATTTTAAGGGTGAGATGATGGAAATTCTAAATGAAATCATCCCGAAAGATTCATACATTGCTTTCGAATCATTGCTGGATGAGCTCTTCATGAAGAGAAGCGGCATGCCGGTGTTTGGATTCCTTGTTGCCCTGTTTTTTGCAGAAAAAGGAATCAGCAGCCTGATTGAAGCATTCAATGCAACCTATCATACCATTGAGACCAGGCGATGGCTTCAGCGGCAGTTTGTCTCTGTTCTTCTTGTTTTTATATTGTTCATACTGGTTATCATGGCATTGTCTTTACTTTTTTTCAGCAAAACAGGGATCAGAAAGCTGGTTGATCTGCATATTATTGAAGTGGATTTCACTTATTACCTGATTTTAATAGGCAGATGGATTATTATCACCATTCTAACATTTCTTTCAATATCCTTTCTGTATTACCTGGCTCCGGCAAGGAAATCCAAATGGAAATTTTTTTCAACAGGCTCAACACTGGCAACGCTGCTCACAATAGTGGCATCATTGGGATTCACTTATTTTGTAAACAATTTTGCCCAGTTCAATAAGTTTTTCGGTTCGATCAGTGCACTGGTAGCTTTGATGCTATGGCTGAATTTTAATGCACTTACACTGCTGATTGGTTTTGAGTTGAATGCCAGCATTAGCAATGCACGCATTGTATATGACAATAATGTGGAATAAAAGGGGGGTATTGGTTTAAAACAGTCCGCCGTTAATGTCAATCGAGCTGCCATTCACATAATTCGATTCTATTAAGAATCTTACAGCCTGATATATATTCTCCGGATCACCAAAATTACCTGAAGGTATTGATTTCTTAAGTTCATTCTGTAATTCTTCAGGAACCTGCTCAATCATGCCAAGATTAAAGTATCCCAGATTAAGGCAGTTAATGGTTATATTTTTACCTGCATTTTCTGCGGCAATGCTTTTTGACATACCCCATAATGCTGCTTTTGATGCCGCATATGCACTGGTCCCGGCCACACCCTTCTGGGCAAGCACCGAAGAAAGGTTTATAATTCTGCCGTAATTCTGTTCTCTCATAAAAGGCAAAATGGCCCTGATCATATTAAAAGTACCGAGAAGGTTAACATGGATCACTTCATGCCACTTGCTCAGATCTGATTTATGAGCATAACAGTTATAATTTACAGCGGCACAGTTGAGCAATACCACATTCTTCAGTTCAGGTTTTATTTTGTAAAACCATTCGACGATTTCATTAAAGTCAGAAATATCAACCTTTGAAAAATATTTGCTTCTTTCAATTGGAGGATTGGTTAAATAAGTACCGTAAACAATAATTTTATCTGACATGAATCTCTCTGTCAGATAACGGCCAATTCCCATAGAAGAGCCAGTTATTATTATCATAACAGTGGTGGATTACGGATGAAAAATTACTGCAATTTTGATAAAAAACCAAAGATGAATCAGAATATATTATCAAATGAGCCTTATGATTATTAAATCAATAAACATCTGAGAGAGAAAACGGGTTATCAGTCCTGGTTTTTCAGGCCCATTTTATCACAGAGGCACCGTATGTCCAGCCGCTACCGACAGCTGCAAACAGAATAATGTCACCTTTATCAATGTCACCGGCCCTGTTTACTTCATCAAGAAGGATAGGGATGGTACCTGCGGAGGTATTCGCATACATATGCATGTTGGTTTTTACTTTCCGGAAAGGCAGCCCGATAATACGGGCAGTGTCTTTCAGAATATTGATGCCTGGCTGGTGAGGAATCAGGTATTTAACATCATCAACTGCAATGCCCGAATCGTTCAATACTTCAAGTATTACTTCCGGAAGTACTTTTGTTGCCGTGTCATAAACAGCTTTACCGTTCATCTGGTAGAAGTGCTGTCTGTTTTTAACTGTTAATGATGATGCAGGTAATTCTGAACCACCTGCCGGCACTGTGAAGATGTTTCTGCCTCTTCCGTCAGAATACAATCTGAAAGCAAGAAATCCTTCTGAATCATCAGCATGGCTCAGTACAGCGGCACCGGCGCCATCCCCGAAGAAAACGCAGTCTCTTCTCCTCCAGTCTGTTATTCGGGAGAAGGTGTCGGCTCCGATGACCACGACATTATCATAAACACCGCTGGCTATATACTGGCATGCAACTGACATACCATAAAGAAAACCCGAACATACCGCTGCAAGATCAAAACAAACGGCATTGTATGCCCCTGTCTTATCCTGTACAATGCATGCTGTTGAGGGTACCAGTCTGTCAGGGGTGGATGTGGCAACGATGATCAGGTCAACATCCATCGGTGTCAGACCTGCATTTTTAATGGCTTCCATACCGGCAACTGAACCAAGATCACTGGTTGCCTCGTTGGGAGCAGCAATTCGTCTTTCTTTGATCCCCAGATTGTCATAAATCCATTTATCATTTGTGTTTACAATACTCTCAAGGTATTTGTTTGTCAGGATTTTTTCAGGGAGATATGATCCCGTACCAATTATTTTTGCCTGCCGGACAAGTTGTCTCATACGGATGGAATTGTTAAATGAGTTTACTTATTTTATTCGCCGGATTTATGTTCGTTTTATTCTAAAACCTGTTGTTAGTAACTATCATTTTATGAGAAAAATATATTTTCTAAATTTGATTAAAGTGCTGTAATTTAAAATTCATGTCAAAGAAAGCGATAATTTTTCTGGGGACAGGCTTTTTATTAATCATAATTGTATTTTTTTTTATTATTTCCGGAAATAAAAAGGGAGATCAGGATTTGCCATTAAAGGCAATTCCTTCCGATGCGGCAATTGTTATACAGGTAAATGATTTCAGGCAGCTGATTTCAAACATTAAAGAAAATGATGTCTGGGAAAAACTTGCAGAAATCAGCTGTCTGAAACGTGCAGATATCCAGATGGATTTTGTTGATTCACTGATCCGGACAAATGATGAAATAAGATCATTGCTGCTTGATAAGCCCGCATTTATCAGTACACATATTGTTGGTAAAGATAAAACAGGTTATTTGTATCTTTTTTGCATGCCAAAAGGTCTTAATGAGAAGAGAATCACAGAAATCATTAAGAAACAGGTTGAAGAATCAGGAACCATTACATCCCGTAAATATGAAGGTTTTCAGGTTTATGATGTACGTCTGCTGAAAGAAGATATTATTAAAAATTTCACCTATTCGGTTGCTGATGGTTTACTGATCATTGGTTTTTCATCCATCCTTGTGGAAGATGCCATCAGGCAGTTGTCATTGCAGGAATCTATTAACAAAGATGCCGGGTTCAGAAAAGTACTTAATACCATCGGGAAAAACGTTGCTGCAAATGTTTTTATCAATTTTCAGCATGCACCCGGACTTCTTGCTTTAAAAGTCAGATCTGAATACAGGACCAGAATCAGGTCAGGTGACGATTTTGCAAGCTGGGCTGCGCTGGATTTAAATCTCCAGGAAGCCGCGATATTGCTGAACGGATTTACCCTGGTTAATGATTCAGCAAAGCAGCTTTTGCGGATATTTAAGGGACAATCTGCCAGCCGGCTGGAAGTTGATAATGTTTTACCCTCAACAATCTCATCCTTTTTAACCATTAGCCTTTCAAATGAAGGCCTTTATTTTGATAATATGAGACATCAGCTGAGGGAAAAGGGGAAGCTTAATGAATACAACAGAAATTCTGCTTTACTGAAAAACAAATACGATATTGATCCCAATGATATATTTTACAGCCAGATAGACGAAGAAATAACACTGGCCTTTGAATCAGTTCAATCTGAAAATGCTGAGGCAAATCATTTTACAGCTATCAAACTGAAAAGCAGGAATCAGACCGAGAAGAAACTCAGGGATGCAATCGGGAAAATTGCAGCAAAAGAAAGAGTTCTGCCTGAAAAGTACTTTTTTACATACCGGTTCGATGAAGAACTTACATTCCTGATTTATAAGTTACCACTCGATGATTTTCTTAAGTACTATTTAGGCACTTTCTTTGATTGTTGCAGTGAAAATTATTTTACGTTCATCGAGAACTATCTGGTTTTTGGTAATTCGGTCAAATCGCTGACTGAGTTTATCCGTTCAAATGTCCTGAACCAGACCCTGATAACTGATGTGGCCTATCGTGAACATAAAAACAACCTGTCACCTAAAGCGACTGTTACTTTTTATGTTGATCTGAGCAGGGCACACATGAGCTTTGCAAAGTATGTTTTACCTGAAATTATCAAAGAGTGGGAGAATAATATCCAGGTATTTCAGAAAGTACAGACTTTTGGCTTTCAGCTGAGTCCGCAGAAAGAAATGATCTATACCAACATTTACCTGAAAAGTGTTACGGAATATAAGGATAAACCACGCACAGTATGGGAAAGCCTGCTGGATACAACCTTTGATTTCAAGCCTCAGCTGGTGATCAATCATAATACCAGGCAAACCGAGATTTTTATTCAGGATAATAACAACAATATTTACCTCATAAACCAGGTTGGCAGAATACTATGGAAGCAGAAGCTTTCACAAAAAATCAACTCCGGCGTCTTTCAGATTGACTATTATTCAAACGGGAAACTTCAGCTGCTTTTCAGTACCCCGGACTATCTTCATCTGATTGACAGAAACGGCAACTATGTAGAACGGTATCCGGTCAGGCTCAGATCAACGGCAACCAACGGCATGGCTTTGTTTGATTACGATAATAACAAAAATTACCGCATTTTTATAGCAGGAGAAGATAAAAAGGTCTATGCCTATAGTAAGGAAGGCAGCCTGGTTAAAGGGTGGAATTTCGGTCAAACCGAGAGTATTGTGAGTCATACGATTAATCATTTCAGGGTTGGGACCAGGGATTACATTGTATTTGGTGACAGGCTTAGGACTTACATACTTGACAGAAAGGGCAATACAAGGGTTAATGTCAGGGAGCTGATACCAGGTTCAGAAAACAACAATTATCATGCGGAAATAAAGGAAGATCCCGGTAAGTCGTTTATTGCAATGACTGATACGGCAGGACTGGTTTACAGGATATACTTTAATGAAAAAATTGAAAAAGTTGATATTGTGAAGTGTTCGCCGGAACATTATTTTGATTTCAAGGATATGGACGGCGACGGAAACAAAGACTATGTGTTCCTGGATCAGGATAAGCTGATGGTGTATAAACACGATAAATCGCAGTTGTTCAGCCATGATTTTGACCATACCATCGATCTGCCTCCGGTGTATTATCATTTTGCTGCAAAAGACCGTAAGATTGGTGTGACTGCCGGTAAAAAAGGGCTCATTTACCTTATCAATAATGACGGTTCGCTTTACAAAGGTTTTCCTCTCAGCGGAAATACTCTATTCAGTATCGGATATCTCGGGAACACCATCTCTGTTTTTAATCTTATAGTGGGTGGCGATGACAACTTTTTATACAACTATGTCGTACAATGACAATGTAAAAATGTTACTAAAATGAAAAGAATAATTCTGACGACAAATTTGTTATTTATTCTGGCAGCCGGAGCATTTGTCTGGCAATCCTGCGTTAAGGATGAGCTTGATTTTGAGAAAATCTCAGGCACAGTTGACTATGATCCGCAGCTGCATGCTCCCCTCAT
The DNA here is from genome assembly GCA_016933335.1 of Bacteroidales bacterium. Lineage (GTDB taxonomy): Bacteria > Bacteroidota > Bacteroidia > Bacteroidales > UBA10428 > JAFGPL01. The sequence goes on from JAFGBD010000046.1 coordinate 83,071, forward strand.
CAGAGGCTCATTAACCATAGCCGATATCTATGATGCACAGGATGAAGACTCTGTTATTGTAATCAGGGGAGATACAATCCTTCTGTATATAAGGCAGGATACCATCGATGAGTTCACCGTATCTGATTTTGTGGAGATACCTGACCAGGGAACCCAGCATTATGAAATAACATCTCCGCCTGTCGATATCATATTTCCTGCAAGCGAGGTTTATTATCTGGAACAGAAGGACAGCTTTCAGATTACCCTTGAACACAATATGCGTTTAGACAGTCTCCTGACCAATACAGGAACCCTGGTCATGGAAATCAGTTCTAACTTCAGTTCAATCGGGGCATTGAGGATCAACAGTCCGGCGTTATGGATCAACAATGAAATATTTGACACCATCATACCATTTAGCAGGCCAAGTGGTAACTATTACCAGATTCACAATATACCTCTTACAGATGCAAAAATAGTGGTTGACAACAGTAATCCCGACTACTCCAAGCTCGAGGTTAATTTTACCATTATCCAGGCTGTTCAGGCAGGAGATACCATCAAGGCAAACAGCAATACCAGTATCGATTTCAGTATCCGTGATCTTGAAGATTTTGAGCGTATTTTCGGATATGCAGGCGACACCACATTTACCCAGGATACGGTTATGGCAGTTGATGTTGGTGATCTCCTCAACGGACTGAGCGGTGAATTTGCCGCTACAAATCCCAGAATACATATCAATTATATACATTCAATAGGAATACCTGTTGGTTTTGATATGAAGATTACGGGGATTTTTGAAGAAGGCAGCCCCGTCGAGATTATACCTCCCAGGCAGAATATCCTGATTTCTGAGGATTACCGTCATCCTGAAATAGCTTCCGGTTTCTCATTCAGCCAGGAGAATATTTGGAACATCGATGACATATTTGTTTTTCCCCTTCCCGACAGCATAGGATACAGTATCACGGTTCTTTCCAATCCCGGCGGTGATGAGAATGCACAGAATTACCTGCTGGGAGACAGCAGGCTTTTATTTGGCGTTGACCTGGAGATTCCTCTGGAGTTCAGGGCCGATCTGGATTTTCGCGATACATTCAAGCTTGATATTGAGGATAATGAAGACGTTCAATATATTGAATATGCCAACCTGCACTACCGATTCAGGAACGAATTCCCCCTGGAAATCGGAGTTAAGCTGGTGCTGCTGGATTCTACCGACAATCACAGGGTACTGGATACAATATTGTTTACTGACCAGGGCAATCAGCTTTTGCTCAATGCCGCGCCGGTTGATGCAGACGGAATTACCATAAGAGACCAGGTCTATGAAATACCGGGAATGATGGAGCTGAACCAGGATCAGATTAATACTTTCTTTAATATGGCAAACAAAGCAATTGTCATTGGTGAGTTTAAGACTTCCACTTTGGAAACCAATTACGGTGCTGTAAAAATATTAAGTAATTATAAACTCGACTTTAAGTTCGGTATTGAAACGAAAATACATTACCAGGGTTCAATTGAATAATCAATGAAAAGTCAGAAATCATGAGACAAAAAAGATCAGGTGATCATATTAAGGCCTCAATAGCAATCTGTGCGTTGCTTATATGGTTTTCAGCAGGTATCAGGGCACAGCAGAGTAATATCCTGTACTATATGAGAGGAGTCCCCCAGTCACATTTGCTGAATCCTGCAACACAGCCGCGTTGTGGTTTTTACCTGGGATTACCGGGTGTGTCGCCATTCCAGGTAAATGCCGAAAACAGTGCCTTCGGCCTGAACGATGTCATGTGGTATAACGGAGATTCCACGATAACATTCATGCACCCTGACGGAGACAAAGATAAATTCCTGGACCTTTTCGGAAAGGCAAATTATGTGTCTGCTGATGTCAGCACAAGCATCATTTCTTACGGATTTCGGTCAGGGAATATGTATTATACATTTGACATTACCCAGAAGGTTTTTTCAAGATTTTCATATCCCGGGGATTTGATAAGACTGGCTCTCAAGGGAAATGAAGAAGATGATGAATTTGATCTGAGCAGTCTCGGTGTGACCGCCATGACATATACCGAATTCTCCACGGGAGTTTCTCATGCCCTGAATGATATGATTACTATCGGATACAAGGGGAAAATACTATTAGGGGGAGCTAACATAACAACAAAGAAGTCTGATATTCTTTTAACAACATCCACTGAAAACTGGACCGTCGATTCGAAGTACGATTTGAATGTTTCTATACCGGGCCTTACTATTGGCAGGGATTCTGCAGGGAATTTCGACCCGGATGAAATGACCATATCCGAAGATTTGCAAGCATCTGATTACATCAGTGCAATTACAGGTAATTTCGGCCTTGGGCTTGATCTGGGAATTCATGTCAGGCCGGTTGAGAACCTTACCTTATCTGCCAGCATACTTGACCTGGGGTATATCAGGTGGAAAAGCAATACATATAACCTGGTTCAGGATACCCGGTTTGTTTTCGATCCTGAGGTTACCTTTGAGCAGTCTGACACCGGAGTTGTGGTTAAATTCTGGGGTGAAACCGATTTTGGAGAAGCAATTCTTGACTCAATTGAGAACTCGTTTGTCAATAACAATTCAGAAACCGAGACGGCATATACAACTTATTTACCGGCTAAATTATATCTCGGGGTGAAATATGATATCATTGACCAGATAAGTGTCAGCGTTTTATCAAGGAGTGAACTGTACAAAGGAAGGATAAGACAGCAACTCAGCTTCTCGGCAAATTTTTATCCGATACATATGCTTTCAGCAACGCTGAACTATACGATTATGAACAGGACCTTTAACAATTTCGGTGCCGGACTTGCTTTGAAAGCAGGACCTTTCAACTGGTATATCATCAGTGACAATATTCCCCTTGTATATGCCAGGGAGATCAATGAGAATATCATTTTACCACATAAGGCAAGAGCAGTTAACTTCAGAATAGGATTTAATCTTTTATTTGCATGCCAGAGGGATAAAAGGAAATACGGTGATTTACCATTGTTCTTCTAAGGTTTGACAGTATTCTCTGTTTATTCAGTAATCAGTTAAAACACTATTTCAGCCAGGATATCAGGTCTGATATTCTCTCATAAAGGATATTACCTTTCAGGACGTTTCTCTGCCGGATCATTTTTTTGACTAATTTAGCCGGGAAAAGAACAGTTATATGGGTTTCTTAAGAACACTGCTTGTTATCATACTGATCTATTATCTCTGGAAAATCCTTTTCAGATATGTCATCATACCTCTTTTACGGAAAAGCAGTAACGTTACAGGAAATGAGCGGTCACGACAGCATAAAACCACCAGAAGAGACGGAGAGACCACCATCGATTTTATCCCTGATAAGAAGAAAATAATCAGCAAAGACAAAGGAGAATATGTCGATTATGAAGAACACAAGAAATAGCTAATTGCCTTGTTTCGGCTGCAGATCCCTGATTTTTTTGGCAAGATTGGAGGCAAATACAAAATCATTCAGGTAAGTGTTATCTGAAATTAAAACATCATCTTTTGTACCTTCCCAGCATTTCAGTCCTTCATAAATAAAGACAACCTTTTCTCCGATTTCCATCACCGAATTCATATCATGCGTATTGACAATGGTGGTGATATTGTATTCGTGCGTTATCTCGCTGATCAGGTCATCGATGACAAGTGCCGTTTTTGGATCCAGTCCGGAATTGGGCTCATCGCAGAACAGGTATTTTGGATTCTGAACAATGGCACGTGCTATGGCAACTCTTTTTTTCATACCACCGCTTAATTCTGCAGGGAAGAGCCTGTTGACATTTTCCAGGTTAACTCTTTTGAGGCAGAAATTAACCCGTTCAATTTTCTCTTCATGGCTCTTATCGGTAAACATTTGCAAGGGAAAAATGACATTTTCTTCAACAGTAAGGGAATCAAACAGTGCAGCACCCTGAAACAACATTCCCATTTCTTTTCGCAGTTCCTGTTTTTCCTTCAGCGACATATGAATAAAGTCTCTGCCGTCAAAATAGATAGCACCGCTGTCCACTTCGATCAGTCCGACAATGGACTTCATCAGCACTGTTTTGCCTGAACCGCTTCTGCCTATGATCAGGTTTGTTTTACCCTTTTCAAAGGTAACAGAGATATCATCCAGAACGGTTTCATTACCAAAGGATTTAAATATGTTTTCAACTACAATCATCAGGCCAGCATTAATTGTGTCAGGATAACATCAGTTAAAAGGATCAGGATGCTGCTGTAAACAACACCCTTCGTACTGGCACGCCCTACTTCGAGTGCTCCGCCCTGTACATAATAACCATAGTAAGCAGAAACTGATGTGATGATAAATGCATACACAACGGTTTTTACAAGTGCATAGGTGATATAAAACGGGATAAACCAATACTGGACGCCGTAAATATAATCAGCTGATGATAATGCACCGGTTACGATTGCCGCAATCCATCCTCCAAAGATTCCAACCACCATACTGATAACGGTGAGAAACGGATTGAAGAACATAGCGGCTACCATTTTCGGGAGAATCAGATAACTTGCTGAATTAATGCCCATCATTTCAAGGGCATCAATCTGTTCCGTAATTCTCATATGGCCAATTTCAGACGCAATGTTTGAGCCGACCTTTCCTGCAAGAATCAGCCCGACCATGGTGGATGAGAATTCCAGCAGGATGGTGTCTCTGGCAGTGAGTCCTATAAGATATAACGGAATCCAGGAACTTTCCAGATTATACCGGGTTTGAAGAGTAATGACGGCACCTATGAATATGGAGATGATGATGACAATGCCAATGGAATTTAATCCCAGGTTCTCAATTTCTCTGATGGTTTCACGGAAATATATCCGAAATTTCTCAGGTTTGGAAAAAACCCTGTACATCAGGATCAGATAACGGCCAAAATTTACAATCATAACAAATCTGCAATTTCTGAACTCTAAGATATTTATATTTTTAAAACTTTGCCTGTTTTATTTTATTAACAACTTAAGTCTTCCAATAACAGCTTTTTATCCAATACTATGTTACATATATCAATTATTCTTCTGACCAAAAACGTAAATTGATTATATTTAACCCGTACTTGAAAAAACCTAAACGTAAGCTCGAAAATAAAATTTCAGGAGATAACTACTCCTGATATTCCTGTTTTCAGATTGACCGGTTTTTAATGAAAGGCATGGTTATGTTATTTAAATATATATTGATATGATTGATCAAAAGAATAATTATTATTGTGTGATTATGGCCGGAGGTATCGGGAGTCGTTTCTGGCCATTGAGTAAAATGAAAAAACCAAAACAATTTCTTGACATACTTGGAACAGGAAAAACCTTATTACAGCAAACTTATGAGCGTATCAAAGAAATAATTCCGATTGAGAATGTTCTTGTCGTCACCAATGAAGATTATGGTAATCTGGTGCTGGATCAGTTGCCAATGCTCAAGCCTGAGCAGGTTTTACTGGAACCGCTCAGAAGAAACACCGCACCCTGCATAGCGTATGCTAATTTTAAGATAAAACAGCTGAATCCGGATGCAAAAATACTGGTAGCTCCGTCTGACCATGTGATTTTGAAGGAAAAGGAATTTCTCGGGGTTGTGAAAAAGGGACTTCAGTTTGTAACAGACAACGATTGTTTATTGACCCTTGGAATCCAGCCAAACAGGCCTGAGACGGGATATGGATATATACAGATAAACGGAGAAAAGGATGTCATTGAATTAAACAATAGCATCAGAAAAGTCAAAACGTTCACAGAGAAGCCTGATCTGAAGATGGCTGAATTATTCATTGAAAGCGGAGATTTCTTCTGGAATTCAGGGATGTTTTTCTGGTCATTGAAAACAATTATGAGTTCTTTTGAAAAGTTGTTGCCTGAGATTGACCATTTGTTTAAAGGAGGAGTCGGCAAGTACAATACTGACGATGAGCGCCATTTCATTTCCCAGACATATCCGAATTGCCGTAATATTTCGATTGATTATGGTATCATGGAAAAAGCTGATAATGTATATGTGCTTTGCTCTGATTTTGGCTGGTCTGATCTTGGGACATGGGGATCTCTGTATGATAAACTTGATAAGAACAAGAATCAAAATTCAGTCATAGGAAAGAATGTTTTTATATATGATTCCGCCAATTGCCTTGTAAACATACCTGATGAAAAGCTGGTTGTCATTCAGGGATTGAAAGATTATATTGTCGTGGAATCTGAGAATATTCTGCTGATTTGCAGGAAAAAAGATGAACAGAAGATAAAACAGTTCGTTAACGATGTGAAACTGGAAAAGGGTGATGATTATATATGATCCGTATCGATCATGATGAAACGGATTGTGTTGTTCTGATTTAACCAACAAAAAAGGTGTCCCGATTTTTGAGACACCTTCTTTTTATTAATGATTGTCAGGTTTTTCTGATATAAATATTTAGTATTCCCAAAGATCATGTTCCATGTCAAATAACCATTCTTTCACTTTTTCAGATTCAAGCTGCGCATCCATTCCCAGTGCATAAGAATTGATGGTCCTGTTGTCATAAACATTGGATTCAGCAACGATATAACTGTCAAATCTTCTTTGCCAGAAATAATCGTCAAATGATATGCGCTGAGCATCATTATTCCGGTTAAAGATTTCATGGTTTGCAAGTATTGGTCTTACTTCAGGGAAGTATACCCAGAAGGTTTTTTGTTTAAGTATGATGTCAGTAGGCATGTTTTGATCATCCTTCTGGGCATATATCCGGATAGGACATATTCCTACAATCTGAACCTTCATTACGGAATGGTTTTTGTCGAAGAACCACTTTTCTTTGAGCATGATCTGTTTAACTTCATCCACCTTTCTTTCGGTTCTGATTATTTGTTCCACCAGGAGGCCCGTGTTAACATCGGGAACCTTAAGTGTATCAATACCTGCACCAAAGGACTCATCAATGTCATCTTTGGTCATCTGGACAACAAATTCATTACGCACATCTGTGGTAGAAAAAGCTCTGATACCTTCATTGTCAATTCCGTAAAGCAACAGGCCGACCAGACTCATCCTGTCCCCAATTGGCTGTAATGGGTAATAAAGTTCAAGATTCTGTTTTTGTCTGAGGTCAATTATCCTGAAAATGTCTTTTGCCCAGACCACATCTGCTTCACGAACATATGAATACGGAACCGGTTGTTTGTTACTTATATGTTCCCGTGTATATACTTCCGGTAAAAAATCCTGCTGGGCGTTTGCGGGTAACAAAAATCCCAGGCTAACCAGTACACCGATAAGAAATAAAACAACTCGTCTCATTATATTAAATTTTTGTTTAATTGATCTTAAAAGAAATAGTATTTAATGGTCTGACAGTTCCGTCAGGTCCGACAGCTTTTATATCCTGAATGAATAATGGTGCTCCTTTGCTTAATGCACCAATCAGTTCTTTTTGCTTGGGAGTAAACCTGGCACTATTTGAACTGGCCGGTGTAACAAAACCCTGTATGACCACAAGTACAGTAAATTCGGTAACCCTGAATGAAAGATCAAAATCAAAATTTTCCATTACAGCTTGTACACCTGTTGCTGCCATCAACAGATTCTTTTCTATACCCCCTCCTTTTCTGTCTGCAACCATTGCAACCGGATCCGGAACTGTCTTCACACGAAACTCTTTAAAACCGACTTCCTTTTTCTGGCCGTCAAACTCAGCAAACACCCTGATGGTACTAAATCCGGGCCTTTTCGGATTTACGATCCAGGATCCTTTCCTTGGTATAATTACACCATTGGTGTTAATTGCACTGATTCTGTCGGCCGGAATACCTGCCACAGAAATATCAACAGGATTGTCAACCCCGTAATAGAATACGTTCATTTTGGTCGGAGAGACAACCACATTGCTCTCGGCAACCTGATATGCCTGTTTAAATGGTCTGCGAATAGGACCGCTTGGTCCAAGGATTTCAATGATACCTCCCCATTCACGCGGACCGATACCGGTACCGGTTAGTTCGTAAATAGCTTTGCCTCCTTTAATAGGTAAAGTTTTGTATGGTAAATCATCACGCCTCTGGTAATCGATCACCTTACCTCTTTCATCCCTGATTTCTTTATATGGATTTGAACTTTCTGTAGCATATACAACAGGATCTGAGGTAGTGTCACGTGCGGCAACAAAAACCTGTGCGGTATATTTATTTCCTCTGATTACATAATTTGTGTTTGGTATTACTGTTGCTTCGAGCTCATTGAATTTAATAGCGCCCTCATCGATCCTGGAATAAAGATAGTTGATAACTTCCGACTCTGCATTGCGCACGTTGATCTGGAGGCTTGACATGATCGCAACAAAGCCCATCATCGGGGAATGCCCGAATTTATGAAGTTCCCAGGATGTTTCTTCCCTTGATTTGATTGCTCCTCCTTTCTCCGCAGGCTGATCTGTTTCCAGGCTGCTTTCAATTGATTCGCGAAGCTTTGTGTTTTCTTCAGGCACGAAGCTCAGAAGGAATTCCCTGTATTCATTAATCTCTTTCTTAAGTTTTGTTGCCCTGCTGTTTGCATTGAGCTCTGAGCCGATCATAATTCTTTTTGGGGTATCATAATCAATAACTGATTTAACCTCATCACGCAGCAATTCGCCATTTTCATCAAAAATAGCTTCATAATTGCTTTTTTCCGCCTCACGCAGCACAAGCAGTTTCAGATCCTGAAGTTGTTTGTGCAAAGTGTCTGCTCTTTGCCTGACCTCATAAGCCTTGTCTTTCCAGTCCGTAACTTTGCCCGGATTAATTTGTGCCTGTTGTTCAAACCTGCTGTATACTTCCTGTATTTTAAAATAAAGGGTATTTTGTGTCTTACTCAATCCTTCATCAATGATTTTAAAGGCATCCAAAACACTGGTTGATACGTTCAGTGCCAGCAATGCTGTGAGCACCAAATACATCATGCCAATCATTTTTTGTCTTGGGGTTTCCTTTCCGTGGGCCATATTATAGTGTTGAGATAAACGTTAAATATTTTACTTACCGGTCATGACATTCATGGCAGATAACATATTGCCATAAATGTTATTCAGCGAAGAAAGATTATCTCTAAGTTTAACGATTTCTTCCTTATATCTGTTGGTTTCATCAACAGATTCTTTCAGCTTCTTGATCATGTCTTCCAATCCGCTGTAAACCTTCTGTGTTCCCTGCATATGCTGGTTGCTGTCTTTAATCTGGAGTTCATATACAGCATTGAGTGCAGACATGTTTTTATTCATTGCTTCAATCTGTTCTTCGAACGTTTTGCTACCCTGCGTGATAGACTGATTCTCATTTTTAATGGTTTCCGCTATTTCGGAATAGGATGCAGCAACATCATTACCCGATTTTGTAATTGCGTCAGCAGATTGTATATACGAGTTTGCCAGAGAAGTAGCAGAGCTCCTGATATTTTCTGTTGAAGATGAATATGCCTGGTTGAGAGCGCTGATTGAATCGGTAGCACCCTGCATGTTTCCTATAAATTCCTGTGTTGCTGCTGTGGCATTTGCCAGATCGGCAAGGCTGTTTGCTGCCTGACTGAGTTTGGTCAGACCCTCCCCGAGTTTTCTGATAGAATCTTCATTGATGTTTGTATCACCAAGCAGTGTTTCAATTTTTTCCAGCGGTCTTCCTTCGCCAAACTGGTTTTCCTTGAAATGCTCAATGTCATCCGGATCACTCATTCCGGCAAGCTCAGGATAAACCAGAGTCCAGTCCAGTTCTTCATGCAATGGCTCGAAAGCAGAAAAGAAAAATATGGTGGCTTCGGTTAAAAGCCCCAGGGTCAGGAAAAGACCTGCAAATTTCCAATGCTGGATTTTAAACAATGCACCTACTATTACGATAGATGCACCCCATCCATATAATTTAGCCATAAAATTTTTCCAGCCTGAACTCTGAACAATATCTGTTAAGCTTGCCATATAAATTGTTGTTTAATTAAGATAAAAGTTTAATTCAAGTTTAGGTTCCCAGATATGATCTTACACATCTGAATCCGATATACGACTTTGATGTGTCCTGGTATTCGTAGCTTCTTGTACCGTTTTGCATAAAATATCCGATATCTTTCCATGATCCTCCCCTTATAATTTTTCTTTTCATCACGGGTTGATCATCAGGACGGGCATTATAGCGATAATCGGGATTTAGATCATGCGAAAAAACATATGCAGATTCATCAAATGCACTGGATGTCCACTCAGCAACATTTCCTGCCATATCATACAGTCCATATTCGTTTGGCTGATATGATCCCACGGCAATTGTGACCACACCCCCGTCGTCGGCATAACTGCCACGGAGTGGTTTAAAGTTGGCAAGCACACAACCATCTTTGTTTCTTGTATAATATCCACCCCACGGGTACATTGAATGTTCCAGTCCGCCTCGTGCTGCATACTCCCATTCAGCCTCAATGGGCAGACGATAGTCGTGAACACCTGGCTGGCCGCTTTCTCTCAGAGCCGAATTGAGTAACTGGGTCCGCCATATACAAAAGGCGGTTGCCTGTTTCCACGATACACCGACAACAGGATAGTTATCATAGGAAGGATGCCAGAAGTACCTGGTTGTATAAGGTTCATTGAATGAGTAAGTAAAATCTGCAATCCAGCATAATGTATCAGGATAAATATTTAACACATCCCTGATGACAAATGTGGAGCGGTCTTTGATTTCAATTCTTTCACCGTCATTATTAAGGATAAATCCTTCGTATTGTTTGGTTTCGAAATTATACCTGTTTGATTTGGAAGCAGCCTGTTTCATATCAATCCAAAAATACTCATACATGAGCTTTCTGGTATCGATTTCCTTCTGGTTGTAAAATCTTTCGTTATCAGCCAGATATAAGTCACTCAGGATTTCATTAATCTCCTCGTCCCTGAAATCGATCCTCACATCCCAGTTAATGGCAGGGGGATCGATCGGATTTCCTAATGCGTCCTCTGTGATAACAAAGTCATCAAGCTGTTCTCCAAGCATTCTTCTCATAATGGAATCACGAACCCAGAAAACAAACTGGCGGTATTCATTGTTGGTGATTTCCGTTTCATCCATCCAGAATGGATCAACTGTAACTGTTCTGGAAAAGGTTGTCTGCGCCCAGGCAACATCCTGGTCATTATTACCCTGGGTAAAACTACCCTGCGGAATGAATACCATGCCAAACGGATCCGGTTCAAAGTATCTCGCTCTTCCCGGAACCCCGGTTAATTCTCCGCTCTTATAATTGGAACAACCGGTAATAATAAGTATTCCTGAAACAATGCAAAAAGAAATTATCTTTTTCATAATCAGAGGTATTTATCTTTACTTATGATTCTTTAATTCAAATTTTATCTAAAATTAACATTTTTTTTACAAAAACCTAATGCTCTTATATTTTTGCGGTGTTTTGTCGACACCAATTCTGAAACTATAGTTGATCAGTATTTCATACGCAGTTTGATAGTAATTTGTTATAGATGTCGTCGGAAAATCATAGGCAAATCCTATTTTTGCCCCGTTCAGTATTTCAAATCCCAGCATACCGACAATTGCACCACCCGGTCTGATAGAAACGCCACCCCAAAACTTTTTATTGTATGAAAGTACTGCATTCAAATCAAATTTATGTATTTTTCCGTCAGATTGTATCAGGATGGAAGGAATAACTTCAAACGACGGGTTCGCCAGCTGGATATTATAACCTGAAGTGATATAATAGTGTCTTGTAATCTTTTCCGAAGTTTCGTTATTACTGCTTTCATTGTAAAATTTATAGCTTGTCTCATTCAGATGAGTGGATGATATTCCAAGGTATAAATCCTCAGTCTTGTAAAAGAAACCGAAACTGAAATCGATGGCAAATACCTTATCCTCGCTTTTGGGAATAGCATCGTCAAGCTCAGGTGTTGTAAAAAGATCTGTCCGATCAGGTATAAACCAGTTGTCTGGTTTGAATCCCCTGTTGGTAATATTTACGCCGGCGCCAATCCCAAGCTTGCCATCACCAATATTTGCCCTGTATGCATAGGCCACCTTAAGATCAATATCTTCCTGGAAGCCTATCAGTTCCCGGAAAACGGTGAGTCCGACCCCATGATCCTTTTTAAAAAGCCTGAAAGGTATACTTGCACTTAAGATGATATCTTCGGGTGTGCCTTCCATACCGGTCCACTGGTTACGAAGGATTCCGCTGATACTAACCACATCATGGTTTCCGGCTGCTCCGGGATTGAAAGATATCTGGTCAAACATATATTGACTCACCTGATAATCTTGCTGAGCAAACAGACTAAGTGACAAAACCGATATAAATAATATTAAAAGCGATTTCCGCATATTTTTACCTTTCTGCTTTTCGATAATGCAGATCCAGCAGTGAATCTCGCATATATAAAAAGTAAAATAAGTAAAAATATTGTATTCATACAAATAAAATTAACAAGCAGTTGTTAACAAATATTGATACAAAATTTCCCGGTATTTTATACTTGATTTCCATTTATGATGTTACCAATTCTATGGTTTTTTGTGTTGATAGTTTCATAAGGTGCAATATCTGGCAGAGGTCAGAAGATTTAGTTGAGTTTACGGAAGGATTTCCACCATAAATCCGGTATGTCGTGATTGCATGCCTGCTGATAGTCCTCCTGGGAACAGGCTACCATTATTTTTCTTCCTGCTTTCACAACAGGCACTTCCATCCACCAGCGTCCCGTTTTAATGCTTTTCAGGAAAGTAATATCATGTTCCATGTCATCATGACTGATAATAAACACTTTGAACTCATTGCTTCCTGGTGATGGATATTCACTTTTGCGAATTGAAAATCCTTCAATAAAATACCATATCATCTGGGCTGCAATATGTGAGGTTATTTCATTTATATCGAATTTTGGGTTCACCTCAAAAATTCCAAAACATAAGATTCTGTTGCCCATGCCCGAATAACGGGCTATCTGACAGGCTTCATCAGCAAATAATCCGTTTGGGGAGGTATTTTTTCTGGCAGGAGCATCACCCTGCCTGAGAGCTCCGATATCAAAACTCACCAGATCGGCATCCCTCAGTATTGGTTCAGCAAGGAAGATTTTTTCTCTGATATTACCAAGTCTGATGGATTCAAAATTTCTGTTTTCAAGCAATTTCAGACAATTCATATCCGTCAGATATTGCTGATGGCCCAGGTTGGTATATTCAAATAACCTGTTACTGGTAAGAGTTTTTATCAGAAAATTACTGGAACCGGAGTCGGTATTGATCGCATCAATAGTTGAATCAATGGTTACCAGATTTACAGCATTTCTTAACTGCTCAAACGCACTAAAACAGGCACGGGTCAAATCCTGCGATCCGCCCAGGATAACTGATACCACCTGGTTATTGATTAATTCTGAAAGAACATCCCTCAATGCCATAAATGTATCATTGAAAGTATTTCCATGTTTTAGGTTACCAAGATCAATGATTCTACTCTTGTTATCTACCCTGAAGAGCTGGTAAAGCTTACCCCGTATCCTGTCCGGAGCCAAAGCTGTACCCTTGTTATGGGAATCCCTGTCCTCCGGGATCCCGATCAGGGCAATTTGATAGTCACTTATTTCATCTATAGGATTGCTGGGTGTATTGACCCTGATGCTTCTTCCAAAGATGGAATCAGTTACAGGAATATATTCTTCAGGTTTTTCCAGTTCAACAGGATCAAAATAATCGTTTAGGTTCATTAGCAGGAATATGGTTAATGTTTTGATTTTTTCTTATCAGATGATTTATTGATAATTTTCATGCAATCTTCAAGAGATAACGAATCAGGTTTTATTCCCCCGGGTATTTTAAAATTATCTTTTTTATAGTGAATATAAGGGCCCCATCGTCCCTTTAATACTTTCAGGTCAGGGTCTTCACTGAATTCTTTGATTATTTTATTTTTATCCACATCTCTTTTTTCTTTGATAATTTCGATAGCTCTGTCAGTGTCAATGGTATATGGATCATCTGTTCCCCTCTTCAGGGAATAAAAAACCGAATTGTGCCTGATATAAGGCCCATACTTTCCGATACCGACTACCAGTTCCTTGTCTTCAAAAATGCCTATTGTTCTTGGCAGTATGAATAGCTGGAGAGCTTCTTCAAGAGTGATGGATTCAAGGTTCTGTCCTTTTCTAAGACTGGCAAATTTTGGTTTTTCAACATTTTCGCCAATGGCTGTTTCGCCAAGCTGGGCAATGGCCCCGTATTTACCCATCTTTACAAGAACCGGTTTGCCGGTTTCAGGATCATTCCCGAGATTTCTTTCACCTTTGTCAACTTCTGATTTTTTAAGGGTTGCTTCAACCTGCGGATGAAACTTGCGGTAAAACTTTTTGATCATTTCAGTCCAGTTCAGTTTACCGGAAGCTATTTCGTCAAATTCTTTTTCAACATTTGCTGTAAAATTGTAATCAAGGATTTCTTTAAAATACTCAACCAGAAAATCATTAACAATTATGCCGATATTATCGGGGAACAGCTTGGATTTTTCAGCACCAAAATATTCATTTTTAACGGTTTCTGATATTTTGTTACCTGACAGACTCAGTGTAATATATTTTCTTTCCCTGCCCGGTTTATCTGATTTAAGAACATATCCCCTGTTTTGTATGGTAGAGATGGTAGGTGCGTATGTTGAGGGTCTCCCGATTCCCAGTTCTTCCAGTTTCCTGACCAGACTGGCTTCGGTATATCTTGGAGGATGGTGTGTGAAACGTTCTGTTGCATCGATCATTTTATAATTCAGCAGCTGACCTTCCTGCAGGGGAGGCAGAAGTCCCTGTTTGCCCTCTTCCGGTTCATCATCGGCAGACTCCATATATACCCTGAGAAACCCGTCAAATTTTAAAACTTCACCAATGGCAACAAACTTGTCATTGCTGTTTGAGATCTCAATTGTTGCGGTGGTTCTTTCAAGCTGTGCATCACTCATCTGGGAGGCGATGGTTCTTTTCCAGATCAGTTCGTAAAGTTTTTTTTCGTTTACCGGACCTGATATTGTATTTTTGTCCGGATAAGTCGGTCGAATTGCTTCATGCGCTTCCTGTGCACCTTTTGTTTTCGTTGTATAATTTCTGATTTTAATATATTTCTCACCAAACTCTTTGTTGATTATTTGTTTAGCACCATTCAGGGCCAGTTGAGACAGGTTCACCGAATCAGTCCGCATATATGTAATTTTCCCTGATTCATATAATTTCTGGGCAATCATCATGGTTTGAGCCACCGAGAATCCCAGTTTCCTGCTGGCTTCCTGCTGGAGGGTTGAAGTTGTAAAGGGGGGTGAAGGAGACTTTTTTGATGGTTTGGTGGACACATCAATGATTTTAAAGGAAGCTGTTTTACATAAGTTTAAAAACTGCCCGGCCTCTTCGGCTGAATTCAATTTCTTCTGAAGCTCGGCTTTCAGTTCCGTTATTTTATTTTTTTCATCATTGACCAGAAATATTCCGGTGACCTTAAATGAAGAGATGCTTTCAAAACCAATAATCTCACGTTCTCTTTCAACAATAAGCCTTACGGCTACTGACTGGACCCTGCCTGCTGAAAGTGCAGGTTTCACTTTCCGCCAGAGGATCGGAGAAATCTCAAAACCCACAATCCGGTCAAGAACACGCCTGGCTTGCTGTGCATCAACAAGATCAAAGTTGATGGTGCGGTAATCCTTGATTGCGTTCAGTATTGCGTTTTTTGTAATTTCGTGAAAGACAATGCGTCTTGTTTTTGCATCATCAAGTTTTAAGACCTCTGTCAGGTGCCAGGCAATGGCTTCACCTTCACGATCTTCATCAGATGCCAGCCAGACAGTCTTTGACTGTTTAACAATTTTTTTTAGTTCGGCAACAATTTTTTTCTTGTCATCAGGCACAATATATTTTGGTGCGAAGTTGTTTTTCATATCAATGCCAAACTCCTTTTTTGCAAGGTCACGAATATGTCCCATACTCGATTTGACTTGATAATCCTTGCCAAGGAATTGTTCGATGGTTTTTGCTTTTGCAGGAGATTCGACAATTATCAGGTTATTAATCATGTGGTAGTATTTTTAAAGAATCACAAAGTAAAAGAATTACAAGCCGAAGTACAAAATTTAAATTTAAAATAATTATTACTTTTACGATAAAGTGCAAATATAATGATGACATTAACGATTAAAAACCGCAAAAAGTTTAATCTGGTTTTTTGGGGTATATTCATAACTCCTTTTTTATCTCTAACCATCATTTTTATTCTTGCAGCAAATGGTGCACTTGGTTATATGCCTGATTTTGAAGCTCTTGAAAATCCTCAGATAGATCTGGCCACACAAATTATTTCTGAAGATGGCAAGATACTTGGAAATTTTTATTTTCAGAATCAAAACCGGACATACATCGAATATGAAAGACTCCCGGGCCATCTGGTTGATGCATTGATTGCCACTGAAGACCTTCGTTTTTACAGGCATTCAGGTATTGATCTGAAAGGAACTTTGCGGGCATTTTTGTTTTTCGGTAAAAGAGGGGGAGGGAGCACCATCACCCAACAGCTTGCAAAACTATTATTTCATGATCAGCCAAAAACCTTGTTTGAAAGAATCAGGCAGAAAATCAAGGAGTATATAATTGCAGTAAGGCTGGAGAAGTCATATACCAAAGAAGAATTGATTACCATGTATTTCAATCAGATTGATTTTCTTCATAATGCTGTTGGAGTCAATTCCGCTGCCAATGTTTATTTTAATTGCTCACCGGATTCACTTCAGATCGATCAGGGTGCTGTGTTTGTTGGTATGGCAAAGAATCCCAGCCTGTATAATCCGAAGTTATTTTATGAAAGGTCTTTGAAGAGAAGAAATGTTGTTCTGAACCAGATGCATAAATATGGTTTGCTTGGCGCTGAAATGCACGATTCACTGGTGAACCTTCCGATAACGCTGGACTTCCAGAGAATTTCCCATAACTATGGGCCCGCAACATATTTCAGAGAGTATTTAAGAAGACTGATGATAAAGGAAGAACCAAGAAGAAGGGACTACAGTGATTATTCTGAATATCAGAAAGATTCTTCAAGATGGATCAGTGATCCGCTTTACGGATGGTGCAATAAAAACCGCAAACCCAATGGTGAAACATATGATTTGCTGACAGACGGATTAAAGATCCACACAACCATTAATTATTCGATGCAGTTATATGCCGAGCAAGCTGTGGAAAAACATTTGGGAGGGTATCTGCAACCTGCATTCGATGCAGAGAAAGGGGAAAATAAATATGCCATTTTCTCCGGCGACTTAACCAGAAAGGATATTGATGTAATACTGCACAGGGCAATTTTAAATTCTGATCGCTGTAAAATACTCAGAAAACAGGGAGTATCAATGGACTCCATATATAAAGTCTTCAGCGTACCGGTACCAATGACTGTGTTTTCATGGAAAGGAGACATCGATACGATTATGTCGCCCCTGGATTCGATATTGTATTTCAAGCGTTTTTTGCATTCGGGATTTATGGCAATGGATCCCTTAACAGGTTATGTAAAAGCATATGTCGGAGGGATTAATTTCAAATATTTCAAATACGATCATGTTACCCAGGGTAAAAGACAGGCTGGATCAACTTTCAAGCCGTTTTTATATATACTGGCCATACAGGAAGGATATTCACCTTGTTATAAGGTACCCAATGTGGCTGTCAAGTTTGATGTTAAAGACTCAGTCTGGATACCCCGTTCACTAAGCGATCCACATGATCTGGGGCAGGAAAGAACACTGCGTTGGGGTTTGGCCAGATCGGAAAATAACATCTCTGCATGGCTTGTTAAGAGATTTAAGCCTCAGCCGATTGCAGATATTGCATATAAAATGGGTATAAAGAGTTATATTGATCCGGTTCCTCCTATGATTTATGGTACTTCAGACATGTGGGTCGAAGAGATGGTTGCATCATATGCCACATTTGCCAATGAGGGCATCTATTCTGAACCTGTTTATGTTACAAGGATTGAAGACAAGAACGGAAATATTCTGGCTGAATTTCACCCTGAACACAGTGAGGCAATCAGTGAAAATACGGCCTATATGATGCTGAAGCTGATGCAGGGAGTTACATCATTAAATCTTGGTGAAGGATACAGGAGGGCAGGTACCGCTGCGGCACTCAGGTATGGTGAATACGAGTTCAAAGGGGAAATTGCCGCAAAGACCGGTACCACTCAGAATTATTCTGACGGCTGGTTTATCGGGATAACACCGAAACTCGTGGCTGGTGCATGGGTTGGTTGTGAAGACAGATCAGTTCATTTTAATGGCAGCAAGGGGGCCGGTACAAGCAGTGCATTGCCCATCTGGGGATATTTTATGATGCAGGTTTATGATAATTCATCACTCGGTATTGCACAGGATGATACCTTCAGCGCTCCGGAGAACAGTAATATTATCCTGGATTGTGAAATGCAGGATGAGAATTATCCGGTATATGGATTTGATGAAGAAATATATGATTAGATGATACTGACCAGGCTCTTCACAGGAGGTTAATTACTTATCCTTATAAAATTAAGTACCAGAATCAATGTTGTTATTGAAGAAAGAACAAATGAAAATGTTGGCGCATTCAGCCTGAAGATTTTGCTGTTAATGGGTTGAACGTAAACGATATCATTTGGCAGCAGGAAATATCCGTCCGAAGTAAGTAATTCTTTTTTAGTCAGATTAAGCCTGAAAGTAATGGTACCTTCTTTTGAAGGTCTCAGCACAAGAATTTTTTTCCTGTTGCCATAATCGGTAATGTCACCGGCCATACTGATGGCTTCCAGAACGGTCAGCTGGTTATTGAAGTTTCTGTAAACCCCCGGCCTGTTAACCTCACCCATCACCGTGAATTTGAATGAAATGAGTTTAACAATGATTGTTGCATCTTTCAGATAGACGGCTGCTCTTTTACGGATGGATTCAACTGACTCGTCAATGGTTTTATTCAATACCGGGATTCTTCCCAGAACGGGGATTTCAACATAACCGGAATCATTAACCGAGTAACCGTTGATAAAGAGACTGGTTTCATTCTGAAAAAGGTTCTGTTGATAATTGGCTGAGGTTTGGTTGATTAAATCACTGACTTCCTGGTTAAGCGTATATATTTTTATATATAAAATATCCTGTTTTTGTATCCGGTATTCAGGCTGTAATTTCGAAAAAAAGCTGGAATCAGCATCCTCATCAATACCCTGCAGATAAACCAGCTGTTTTTGTTGCGTACAGGAAATGATTACCAGTCCGAATAAAGAGCAGATGATCCATAACTTTGTTTTCATGAAAGGAGATTTTATGTTTGCGAATATATGAAACACCTGCTGTTTATCATTAAAATTTGACAGATTTTATATACGCACATAAAAAAAATGCCGGACAGCCGGCATTTAAGAGTACAAATATTTTGATTTCCAGTGTTTACCAGGTAAGCATAACAATTACAGCAATGTGTCTAGTTGACCATTGCCATGTCAAGCAAGGATTTGCTAACAATCAGGTTGTATTTTTCTGCATTACCGACATTCATTTTGAATTTCAGTTTACTGTCAACAACCAGGAAGTCAATGGCCGAGCCCTGATTGATCAAACCATTTGATTCACTGATTATCAGGGTATGTTTGTTGGCAAGCCTCTGATTGATTTCATTAATTTTTGAAGCGTTATCAGCAGCTATAAGCAGTATGTGACAATCGGGTAATTCCCCGACATCAGAGAACTTCCTGACTACCATGGTTTGCATCCCTACTTTTTTGTTTTTTGTCAGCTCCACAAGGTTTTCATATGTGTTGCTATTCCCAAATACTCCTATCACAAAGTCGCCCTGTGAATAATTGGCCGGCCATTTAATTAATCTTGAGAAATTGTAAATAAAAAATGCCTGGGCTTTACCCAGTTCAGTCTGCGAAAAGATGCCCGGGTTCCACAATATCAATAATCCAAATAGTATAAGTATCCTTCTCATTATTCAGTCAATTTAGTATTAATATCATATTTATATTTTACGCTGTTTCATTGAATATGAATATACGAGGTTTGGTATAAATGGTTGCATTCATAAAGCAAATAATTGATATACGGTGAGTTCAGCCTGAATAATCATCAGTTGCCATGAACAGCAGACCGGTGTTGCAAAATTGAATACAGGGTCTTTTATTTTTTTTGTCATGAATGATACTGGGGTATCAGTCATCAAAAAAAATCATCCCGGATATTTACATCGGATCGACATCAACAGTAATTCTGAGGTTGTTATAATGATGGTTACTCAGGAGATCTTCAATGCAGGTCTTTATTTGAATCTTAATTCCCAGCAGGTTATGGTCTTTTTTGAGTTTAAGAAGGATGTTTTTAAGGTTCATATTCCGTATTTTACTGATCAGCGAAAATTCCGGACCAACTATTGTTACTTCCGGTAACAATTTAAGCATGGCTGCCAGTTCGTCTGAGGCACTGTTCAGAATTGGTATTCTGGTATGTTTCAGAATGATATTGATCAATCGGCAGTAGGGAGGATAACCGAACTTTCTTCTCTCATTCAACTGATCATGGAACATTGATTCATAATCGTTTTCTGTCACGCTTCTGATGACCGGATTTTTTGGATCGGTTGTCTGGATGATAACTTTTCCTCTTCCGTTTTTTCTGCCGGCTCTTCCGGCAACCTGTGCCATCAGCTGAAAACTGCGTTCATATGATCTGAAATCAGGATAATTAAGCATGTTATCCGCATTCAGGATTCCGACCACTTTCACATTATTAAAATCAAGACCTTTGGAAACCATTTGTGTTCCAACCAGAATGTCAATCTGCCCGGTTTCAAATTTTGAAATGATGGTCTGGTATGCATCCCTTTTCCTGGTATTGTCCAGGTCAAGTCTGGTTATCTTTTTATTTGGAAACATGATGGAAACATCTTCTTCGATTTTTTCAGTTCCGAATCCTCTTGAAAGTAATGAGGTACTGTTACATGACTGGCATGTTTTCAGGTTGGTTAATGTATAACCGCAATAATGGCAGATAAGACGATTATTCTCCTTATGATAGGTGAGGCTTACGTCGCAATGCTTGCAGACAGGTACCCAGCCACAGTTGTCACATTCAAGATAAGATGAGAATCCTCTTCTGTTCAGGAACAGGATTATCTGTTCCTCGTTTTCCAGCGCAGTTGCAATGGAACTGATAAGCATGCGACTGAAATGAGATTGCATCTCCTTTCTTTTTCTTGCTGCTTTCAGATCCACTACTATTATCTCAGGCATCTCCAGGTTCAGATACCGGTCTTTTAGTTCAACCAGGCCGTATTTTTTTATCTGCGCATTATAATAAGATTCCAGTGAGGGTGTGGCGGTACCAAGAACAACCTTTGCGCGGTGAATGTTTGCCAGCATGATTGAAGCGTCCCTGGCATGATACCTGGGTGCAGGATCATATTGTTTGTAAGTGTTTTCGTGTTCTTCGTCCACGATGACAAGACCAAGTTCCTGAAAAGGGAGAAATATGGATGATCTTACCCCGAGAATGACCTGGTAATGACTTTGACCGGGTTTCGGAAAGCCGTTCAGGTTATTGTAAATTTCCACTCTTTCGGAATCGGACAGTTTTGAATGGTAAATACCAACCTTTTCTCCAAACACATTCTGAAGCCTTCTGATAATTTGAACTGTTAATGCGATCTCAGGAAGCAGGTATAAAACCTGTTTGTTTTTTTTGATCTGATCAGCTATCAGGCGGATATATATTTCTGTTTTACCGCCTGATGCAACACCATGAAGGAGTACCACATTGCTATCCCTGAATTTCCCGAGTATTTTCTCAAATGCAACTCTTTGAGAATTATTGAGCTCATTCATTTTTTGCAGGACAGGGAACCTGTCTGACAGTCTGCTGACTTCTTTCTGATAGGTTTCGAAAATTTTTTTCTTTATTAAGAGGGAAATAACAGACTGGCCGGATGCTGTTTTTTTAAGCAATTCCGATTTTCCGACTTCAGCCCCGATCCTGTCTGTAATTATTTTGGAAAGCTCTAAATATTTCAGCAGCAGGTTCAGCTGTTTCGGGGAACGTTCCAGTTTATTCATGAGCTCATTTAAAGCTCTTTTATTTTTATATGCCGGATTTAAACGGATATATGTCCTGTATTTTGGTTTGTATCTTTCTTTAAGATGTTCTTCGGCAGCAATGATCCCTTTTTCGAGCATGGATTTAATAGCAGTCAGTATGTTCTTTTTTCCGGTATACGATATAAGCCGGTTCAATGTCAGGCCCTGGTTTTCCTTCAGAACTGAATGAATCAGAATTTCTGATTCTGTAAGCTTAACCATTTGATTATCCGCTTCATCGGCGAAAAGCCTTGTTTCACTTTCCAGTCTGAATGCTGCAGGTAAAGCCGATCTGAATACTTCACCCGGGGTGCACATATAATAATCAGCGATCCATTCCCAGAATAAGAGTTGTTTTGAACTGACAGTTGGTTTGTCATCAAGCACAGAGATAATGCCCTTCACTTCGCAATTAACCGGTTTGTTTTGATGCAGGCTTTGAATAATTGCAGTGTGGTTTTTTCTTTTTCCGAACTGGACGATAATCCTGCATCCGGGCTTCAGCAATTCAGTCTGTCTTACGGATATGCCATAAGTATAGGGTCTGGGCAAGGGCAGGGGTAAAATCACATCAACAAACCAGCGATAAGCTTTCATTTACGCAATGATGGTTACCGGTATGAAAAAATCAACCAGACCGGAAAATAATCCGGAATGTCAGTTTAACATTTCAATAATATCAAGAAGCTCTTTATTGACATCTTTATGAAGCTTGACGGTCTTGTTTAAAGGGACATGAATGATATTATTATTTACAAGGCCAACCATGGCACATTTCTGATCTTCAAGCAGTGCCTCCACAGCTGCCACTCCCATCCTGCTGGCATTTACACGGTCCACAACTGACGGTGGTCCTCCTCTCTGGATATGACCCAGGATGGTTGTCCTGATATCGAATTCAGGAAATTCTTTATGGAATCTGGCAGCAATCTCAATTGCCCTGCCTTCATCATCACCTTCAGCCACAAGTATGATACTTGATTTTTTTTCTCTGGCTCTTTGAGCCAGATATTTTTTAAGTTTGCTGAACTGGTGTTTAACCTCAGGAATAAGTATTCCTTCCGCGCCACATGCAATACCACTCATCAATGCGAGAAATCCGGCTTCTTTCCCCATCACTTCAACAAAAAAGATGCGGTTATGCGAACTGGCTGTATCTCTTATTTTATCGACAGCATATATGACGGTATTAAGAGCAGTGTCATAACCAATGGTATAATCCGTTCCGTAAAGATCGTTATCAATGGTACCCGGAATCCCGATGAATGGCATATTAAATTCTTTTGACATTATACCGGCACCCGTAAAGGAACCATCGCCACCGATAACGATCACCGCATCAATCCCGAATTTTTTCAATTGTTCATAGGCCTGCTGCCGGCCTTTTTTTTGCATGAAATCCATACTCCTTGCAGTCTGGAGAATTGTTCCTCCTAGCTGGATAATACCGCTGACATCACCGGATCTTAACCTGGTAAAATCACCCTCTATCATTCCCTGGTAACCCCTGCGAATTCCAATTACCTCAATTTTCCTGTGTATGGCAGTTCTTGTAACGGCACGAATGGCCGCATTCATACCAGGTGCATCGCCACCTGATGTTAACAACCCGATTCTCTTAATTACCTCCATATACGCTATTTAAATTATGCCGGCAAATTTTTAAATATTTTCTTTAAGAATTGTTAATTGCAGATAATTTTTTTATTATCTCTGAGATTTCTTCCATCAGCCATTTTGGTGTGGATGTTGCACCACAAATACCAACTGACTTTGCATCGGCAAACCAGGAATCTTTAATTTCGTCTCCACCAGAGACAAAGTAACTTTTGCCGTTTACCTTTCTGCATTCCCCAAACAATATTTTCCCGTTGGAACTCCTTTTACCGCTGACAAAAATGATAACATCATGGTTTTTACAAAATTCCCTGATTTTGGGGGCACGTCTGGAAACCTGGGCACAGATTGAATTGGTGCAATGCAGATAAATATCCCTGTCTGAGCCGGATTTATATATTTTTTTGATTTCCCCAATGATGTTTTGATAGTCTTCCAGGCTTTTCGTGGTCTGGGAGAAAATATGCAGTGGCCTTGAGGTATCAATTTTCTGCAGGTCTTCCGGCGATTCGATAATGATAGCTTTGTTATCAGTGTGACCGCTGAGTCCCCTGACTTCAGCATGTCCCTTTTTACCGTAAACAACAATCTGTCCGTTTACCGTTTTCAGTTCTTCATATTTTTCCTGGATTCTTTGCTGAAGTTTTAAGACCACAGGGCATGTGCCATCAATAAGCTCAATGTTGTTTTCTTTTGCAATCAGGTATGTACCGGGAGGTTCACCATGGGCTCTTATTAAAACCTTACAGTCTTTAAGGCGGTTGAACTCCTGATAACCAATTACCCGTAAACCTTTTTTTTTCAGTCGCTCAACTTCTCTGCTGTTGTGAACAATATCCCCCAGGCAGAACAACCTTCCTTCTTTCTTGAGGATTTTTTCTGCAATTTCAATTACTCTGACAACTCCGAAACAGAATCCCGAATCCTGTTCAATTTCAATCTTCATGTTACTGATTGGCTGTTTATCATTCATTTAGCCGGATAATTGTTTTATTAGTTCTCTGAACCAGACCATTTGTTCTTCAGGTGTCATGTAACTGTTATCAAGTACAATGGCATCATCGGCTTTTCTTAAGGGGCTTATCTTCCGGCTTGAGTCCTTAATGTCTCTCTCTTCAATGTTTTTCATTATTTCACGAAATTCAACATGAAGTCCTTTTGCTGTCAGTTCGTCAAAGCGTCTCCTTGCCCGTATTTCAGGTTCTGCTGTCATAAAAATTTTCAGATCAGCATCAGGGAATACTGTTGTGCCGATATCACGGCCATCCATGACAATACCCTTATTCTTTGCAAGATTCCTTTGAAGATGCACAAGTTTCAATCTGACTTCTTTGATTGTGGAAATATTACTTACAGATTCTGAAACCTTTACTTCCCTTATTTCATTTTCAATATTCTCTCCGTTAAGGCAAGTTTCATACTTTCCATTGCTGTTCCTTTTAAAATCAATATTTATTGAATCCAGTGCACCAACCAGTTTTCCGGTTTTTATTTTTTCCCCGTTAATAAAATGATTTCTGATGGCAAACAGGGTGACTGCCCTGTACATGGCACCGCTGTCGATATAAAGATAGCTGAGTTCCCTGGCTATGGCCTTGGCAAAAGTACTTTTACCACATGATGAATAACCATCAATTGCAATGATCAGTTTATCACTCCTGAAATTCATAATGGATGCAATGAATACCAAAAATAGCAATTGTTTTCCGGTAATCCCAAATAAAAAAATAAAGGAAAAAATTATTGATCTTCAGTGAAGTAAGATATCAGTAAACAATCAGAATTTTTTGTAAAATTCAGAAAGATTCATACTCAGGGAAAAATAATTTGGTGAGCCGGCAAGATGAAATGCAGATCTTCCGTAACTGAAGTGGAATTTGGAGATTTTAATTCCCAGTCCCCACGAAAATCCGATTGTACCTGGTTTTGACTCAATTTTCATTTCCTGGCGCCTGCGGTAATTGTATCCGAATCTCAACATAAAATTTCTTGTAATATTTAATTCGGTACCAAAGATAAAATGCCTCATCACTTTATCCATTGTCACATCAAACCTGTTATCAGTGCTTAGTTCTTCTGTAAATGCATCCTGTGCTTTTTCCTCCTCTTTTTCAGTTGTATAGGTAAGGTCAAACTTTTCCAGATGATCAGCTATGATATAGAATTTAAAGGGAGCATGTTTCAAACCCTTTGAAATACCAATGGCTATGTCAAATGGCAATGATTCATATTCACCATCCGGATAATAGGTGGATAATTGCGTACCCAGATTGCGGATGACCAGTGAAGCGGTGAACATTTTATCAGGATTGTGGTAAGTAATTCCTGCATCAACCGCTATGGCAAAGGACGAATAGGTTTCAAGGCTTGAATAAAGGGGTTTCAGGTTGACACCAATTTGTAACAGGCTGTCTATCTTACGTGAATAGATAAGGCCGAAAGCATATTCGGCAGCATGAAAATCGGATGTCTTTCTGCCATTAATATCAGCCCCGGTAAATGTTCCATAGTTCTGATAATGAATTCCGGCTGCGAAGTTTCCGATTTTGTCAATACTCTTTGCATATGAAGCATAGCCGTAATTGATACCGGCAAAGAAATTCACATAATTCAGAACAAGATGATTGTTCATACCCTCGGATAGTATGGAAGGATTATAATAGGTAATGTTCAGGTCATTATCATAAATTGAAACCGATTTTCCCCCCAGGGCTGCGATCCTGGCAGAATTTGTCATTTCAAGAAACTGAAATGCCTTACCGCCCACCTGACACAATGAATCTGCAAATGAGCCAAATAACAGGGATAATGAAAAAACGGTATATAACTTCATCAGAAAGCTTAGAATTTAAAACCAAATGTAAAATTGGCACTTGGTGTTACGCCGGTATACGCTACTCCGAAAACGTCATAGGCAGTATCCGGAACATCATCAGTTGCTTCCTGTGTAAACTGAATGCCACCGCCAATATTAAAGTCGAGGGTTATCCTTTCAAGCATCGACAGTTTGAATCCGATCAACACTCCGCCGGCAAATGTATTGTAAGTATTTTCAATGATGCCCTCATTCCAGATGCCGTCGACAAAAGCGCCGTCAAGATCAGCGACCTCCATGTATTTGTATTTTACAAAGGGGCCGAAATAAGCATTCTGAAATTTTAAAACAACCATATCCTTTGCCATGTTTTTGGTGTACAGGCGGTACTGTATGCCGCCCTGCCCGCCGTAGATTTCTTCAAATGAATTCTTTTT
The DNA here is from genome assembly GCA_016933335.1 of Bacteroidales bacterium. Lineage (GTDB taxonomy): Bacteria > Bacteroidota > Bacteroidia > Bacteroidales > UBA10428 > JAFGPL01. The sequence continues at coordinate 110,104 of JAFGBD010000046.1, forward strand.
AAGAGACACCCCTCCCTGTAAAACCAGACCCGTGGAATTGGGGAACATATGTTCATATTCAAGAAAGAAAGTATTGAGGAAAAACTGAAAAAAACCAACCCGGATTTCGTTGGGATAAAGGTCCATGTTTTTTGTTGTAAAATCCTGGGATTTACTAAGAGAAGCAATTAACAAAAAGCCTGAAATGATAATTATTTTTTTCATAGTTTTATGCGTTTTATAACGAACAAATATAATTTATATTATTTTATAACATGATTTAATTTTATATCAGGATGTGGAAACCAGCTGTTTGGTTGCCTTGGTTATTTTTGTATGAACTGAAGCATATCATCAACATATTTCTCCGATGAATAAAAAATCCCATAAATCTGAGAAGGAGAGGATTGTATTTATCATCAATCCTGTTTCGGGAGAAGGCAAAACTGATAAGCTGGTGCATTTGATACAACATCATATTCATTTAAAATCCTTTCTACCGGAACTAATTGTAACCCGATACAAAGGTCATGCCACAAAAATCGCAAGAAAATTCATCAAAAACGGAGTTAAGAAAATCATTGCCGTAGGCGGGGATGGCACTGTAAATGAAATTGCATCAGAGCTGGCTGGCAAAGAAGCGGTGCTTGGAATCATTCCGCATGGTTCGGGAAACGGACTTGCAAGGCATCTGGGAATACCTCTCAGATCCGAAACGGCACTGAATGTATTGAATACAGGTAAAATCAAAAGAATAGATGCAGGGAAGGCCAACAACAGACTTTTTTTCTGTACCTGCGGAACAGGATTTGATGCCCGGGTTGGTAAAATGTTTGATAAACAGGATGGAAGAGGATTCATGAACTATGTCAGAACAGTAATCAGGGAATTAATGAATTATCGGCCAAAAAAATACAGGATTCGCATTGATGGCAATAAATACAGGCAAAGGGCATTTCTTATAACCATTGCCAATTCCGGACAGTACGGAGGTAATGCCTATATCGCCCCCGAAGCCAGAATTGATGACGGATTGCTGGATATTTGTATTTTCAGGCCATTTCCGAGATTTGCATCTGTCATCCTTGGTTTAAGGCTTTTTAACAGAACAATAGACAAAAGCAGATACCTGGATATTTTTAAGGGCAGGGAGATCATCATTCAAAGAAAGAAGAATATCAGAATGCATCTGGACGGGGAGCCTGTCAAAATGAATAAAAAGGTAAAAGTGACCGTATTGGCAGGATCTTTAAGGGTGATCGTCCCAGGGTAGTCTGATTCATGTTTTGTTGACTTTCAAATGTTTGCAAGATCCGGAAATTATAGGGACAAATACTTTTTGGTAAATAGGTGATATCTTCATTTGCAATTTCTGAATGATACTTTTATCTCATTTCAGCCAGCTTCAAATCAGATAATTCAGCTCATCTCCCGGTTCAATATTATCCGGCTAATTGATTTTTTGCGATAACTTGTTCTTTTTAATGACCCTCATCACGGTACCAGCCTGAGAGAGAATCAATCCGGCAATAACAACCGAGACACCGGCTATTCTTTCGATGTTAAACTGTTCTTTAAGCAGATAGTAACTGAATATGGCTGTAAATACAGGTATGAGATTGATGAAGACATTGGCACGGGATACACTAATCACCCTGATGGCATTAATATATAAAATAAATGCCAGCAGGGAGCCGAATACCGCGAGTTTGATTACAGGTATCAGGAGCTTCACATCAAAGGCATTCAATAGACTTCTGTGATCTTCGAATATAAAAAAAACCGGTATAAAGAACAGTAATCCGAATATGTTCTGGTATACAACAATGGTGAATGAGTTATACTTTTCTGTCAGCTTTTTGGCATATATGGTAAAGCCAATCGCCGAAAAAACTGCAACCATCATTAAAAGTACACCAAGTGGCAGGGATGAAAAATCATTCTTATCAGTCTGAATCAATATGAACACACCTGCAATTGAAACGATGATCCCCAGGTAATTCCCGGGTTTGAGTTTTTCCCTTAACATGAAATATGCAAAGAACGGTGTAAATAAAGGTATGGTGGCAATTATCAATGAACCCATGGTGGGTGATATATATTTCATACCGTAGCTTTCTCCGAGGAAATATACAAATGGTTCGAAAAATGACAGGATCAGGAACCCGGGGATGTCCTTCAATTCAACAGAATCCAGCAGCCTGAGGGTTTTTGCAATAATAAAAAGGAGGATGGCTGCAATAAAGAGTCTGAGAGTTACAAGTGTCAGCGGAGTGAGATACGGATATGCCTGCTTATACCAGATAAAGGTCATGCTCCAGCATATGGTTGAAGCAATAAGACTTATATAAGCCACAATATAATTTCTGGAATTCATCTGATGATTTTGACGGCAATGTAATTATTTTTAAAGGAATTTCTTCCGGGGCTTTAATAAATTCTGGTAAAATATTGATCATCCGGATTCGTTATACTGAAAGACATGAAATACTATCTCAAAACTTATCATAATTAAATTTTGATAATATAAAAATTTTTTTTAATTTCAGGATAACAAATTAAGGTTCAATATTATAGATATTCACTTTTTTTCCGTTACTTTGCAACAAATTTGAGTTTTTGGTGTTATATGAGTGAAGAAATCATTTTTTGGAGGATAATATGAGGCAGTTAAAGATTACAAAATCAATTACTAACAGAAACAGTGATTCGCTTGAGAAATATTTGCATGATATTGGAAAAGAGGAGCTGATTACACCTGAAGAAGAGGTTGAGCTGGCAAAAAGAATCAAGATGGGAGATCAGGAGGCTTTGGAGAAATTGACAAAAGCAAATCTCCGTTTTGTGGTGTCAGTTGCCAAACAGTATCAGCATCAGGGATTGAGTCTGCCTGATTTGATTAACGAAGGTAATCTGGGGTTGATCAAGGCTGCAAAGAAATTTGATGAAACAAAAGGATTTAAATTCATTTCCTATGCAGTATGGTGGATCAGGCAATGCATTCTTCAGGCCCTTGCGGAGCAATCCAGAATCGTAAGATTGCCCCTGAACAAAATCGGGGCGCTGAATAAGATCAATAAGACTTTTTCGCAGCTTGAACAGGCGCATGAAAGGGAACCTTCTCCCGATGAAGTGGCAAATATGCTTGAATTGCCTGAAGATAAAGTAGCAAGCACACTTGAGTTATCAGGAAGACATTTGTCTGTCGATGCACCTTTTCAGGATGGTGAAGAAAACAGTCTTCTTGATGTTTTGCAGAACATTGATACTCCTTCTACCGACAGCAAGCTGATAGATGAATCACTCAGCATGGAGATCGAAAGAACACTGAACACCTTACCTGAAAAGGAAAGCAGGGTTATCAGATCATTCTATGGCATTGGCAGGAAACAAATGTCGCTTGAAGAAATAGGCGAAGAAATTGGTATTTCAAGAGAAAGAACACGGCAGATCAAGGAAAAAGCCATCAAGCATCTCAGGCAAAGAACCAAAAACAAGCTTCTGAGAACCTACCTGGGATAAGGTATAATAAACTCACTGAATATGCTAAGGGCCAGCTTTTTAAAGAACTGGCTTTTTTTTTGAAAAAAATAATCGGCTTCATTAAACCTTTGACCGGAAAATCTGTCTAAACGATCAAACCCAGTATTTAGAAACGATCGTTAAAATGGTTGATTACAATACGGCAATCATATATTAATTTTAAAAATAATGAAGTCATGAAAACAAAGAGATTTTTAACCGTCATTTTTACTACGGCAATTTTTATCGCCTTTCTTTTCACTGCATGTGAAAAAAATGAAGTCACTGTTTCTGATGAAGATATTGAAATAGCCGAAGATGAAGCTTATGTGGATCTTGTGTTTGAAGATATTATGAATGAAATCGATGCCATTGAAGCAGGTACGCTTAAATCCACCGATGAGGTATGTCCGGATGTTACGGTAACTGTAATCGACACCATCTGGACGATTACAGTTGATTATGGAGAAGGTTGTGAGCAGTTGATCTACAATCGTTTTGAGATGGTAGTCGATACCGTTGTGCGTAAAGGCAAGGTTATTATTGAGAGGAAAGGCACTTACAGAAATGAAGGTTCATATCGGACAGTTACCCTGGATAATTATTCGGTCAACGGAATCCAGATTGAAGGCACAAGAACCATCGAAAACATGGGGCTTGACCAGAACCTCCACATGTGGTTTAAAATTGAGCTGCAGAATGGTAAAATCACCACCCCCGATGGAATCGAGATCACCAGGAATTCTTATCGCGAAAGGCACTGGGTGGCCGGCGAAGCTACACCCTCCATATGGGATGATGAGTATAAAATCTGGGGCACTGTTGATGGAATGACTGCAGCCGGTGAGGATTACAGTTGTACCATAATAGATTCACTTCATGTGAAAATGGCCTGCAGGTTCATAGTCGGAGGCCAGGTGGAAGTTGTTGTCGGCGAACGTGAACCCATTATCCTGGATTATGGTGACGGCGACTGCGATGCACTGGCAGCGCTCACCCGCGATGGACAGTCAAAACAGATCCTCCTCAGGTTCAGGCCCAGGTTGAGGGCAGCAAGAGTCATCAGGCATGGAAATTAGGAAATGAAGCCTTCTTTCTGTTTTTATGAGCCGGTGGATTTTTCAAGCATGTATCTGATGAAGCAAAGGTGCATTATGAAAATTCAGGGCTGCAGACTAATTCAGTATTATCCTTTTATAAATGCTATGCTGCCCGTCAGAAAGTCTGAGTAAATAAATACCCGGACTGACTTTAACCCGTAATGTTATTTCGTGCCGGTTTATGTTATTGAACACTGCCACTTTGTTGCCTATCAGATCAATAAGTTCAATTTCTTTTATATCATCAATGCCCCGTATGGAGAATATCCCGTCAGCAACCGGGTTGGGGTAAACCGTGATATTTTCAGAAGCCGGGTTAGTTGCCACATTGGAGATTTTTTCCGTAATGGTTATTTCCAGGGTATCAGATGCCCCTGACTTATCATCGGCCATTGCAATAACAGAAATGTCTCCCCGGGCACTGGCTGTCAGCAGTCCTTCAGCGGTTATATCCGCCAGGCTGTCCGGGATTATACTCCAGGTAAAAGACCGGATGGTTGCATCTGACGGTAAGACCAATGCACTCAGCTGCAGCGTGTCACCCACAAAAACTGAGTCTTTATTGCCACTTGCCGAGATAGTTATGGATTGAACAAGCCGGTTCCGGATGGTTAAATTTAAGGTACCGGAAATTTCTGAACCATCATTTGCCGCAGCCTCAACATCAATGTCTCCGGCGGCAATGGCAGTCAACAGCCCGTCCTGATCGATTTGCGCGAGATCGTAAGGTGCCACGCTCCATGTAACCGATGGATCGGTAGCATCCTGGGGCAATACCAGCAGATTCAGCCGCAGTGTATCACCCACGTAAATGGTATCAATACTGCCGCTTAATGAGACAGTAATGGATTGCACGAGCCGGTTTTCAATGACTATACATACAGAGTCAGTAACACCCGAGCCATCGTTTGCCGCAGCTTTAACAGTAATGTTGCCACTGTCGAGGGCAGTCAGCAGTCCGTCCTGGCTGATTTGTGCCAGATCAGGAGGAGATACACTCCATGTAACCGAGGGATCGGTGGCATTCTCAGGAAGAACCAGTGCACTCATCCTGAGTGTGTCATCTATATAAATAGTGTCTGTATTACCGCTTGCTGAGACAGATATGGATTCTACAAACCTGAACAAAATGGCCATATTCACGGAGTCAGAAACTCCCGAACCATCATTGGCCGTTGCCATAATGACAATATTTCCTGTGTCAAGGGCAGTTACCAGTCCGTTATGGTTGATTTGTGCAAGGCCGGAAGGTTCTACACTCCATGTAACCGAAGGATCTGTGGCATCTAAGGGGAAAACCTGTGCATTCATCTGAATTGTTTCGCCCACGAATATTGTATCCCGGTTTCCGTCGGAGTAAACGGTAATGGAATCGACCAGCCTGCCGGATATGACGATATCCAGTGTGCCGGTGACATCTGATCCGTCCCAGGCAGTTGCTTTTACTGTAACCGTACCTTCGGCAGCTGCTGTCAGCATTCCGTCGGAATCAATGGTTGCCAGACCGGCTGGGGCCAGGCTCCAGGTGAAATTGGGAATGGTCGTATTGGCTGGCAAAACCAGCGCATTCATCTGCAGATTATCCCCGACGAAAATTGAATCGATGTCACCGGCAGAAGATACGGTAATGGACTGGGTAAGTGTAAGCGTGTCATTTACGTATGCTTTCAGCCAGGTCAATGCAGGACGTTCAATATCATCTATTGTAATAAGGTTTGCCCCCTGATCCTGTCTCCATACAGGGTATCTGTATCCCCACAACGTAATGCCTTCTACTCCGGGATGTTCCCAGAACATGGGAAAAATCCTCTGGTATTCCTTTAATTGCTGCAGGTCTGTAAGGCCATCGACATCCAGTTCAGTCAGATAAACCGGTATTCCTGTTGCTGCCAGTGCATCAAGATTGCTTTTGAGCGTCGCTGTTGATGTATTTGAGGTTGTAAAGGCATGTGCCTGTTCACCAATGCCGTCAATCAGATTTTCTGCTTTAAGCAGGTTGATTATTCCGATGTATTGCTGTGTCGTGGTGGTACTGTTGATGACACTGTATTCATTCAGTATTAATTTTGAATCCGGGAAATACTGCCTTGCCAGACGGAATGCTTCAATAACCCAGTCCCATCCTGTTGCGCCGGCACCGCCCAGGGCCTGTGCATAATCAACATTGGGAGTTGTTGCACCCCAGGAGTACATTCCGTTGGGAGCGTTGTGTATGGGTTCGTTAACCACGTCAATATATTCAATGGTATCATAACGGGCAGCCAGAGCGGCAAACCATTCTTCAATCTCCTGCCGTTGTGCTGCCGAGTCCAGTTCACCAATCCACGGAGGCTGCTGTGCACCCCAGATCAATGTATGCTCTTTTAAGGGCATATGGTACTTCCTGCAGACATTGTAAGCAGAGTCAAGAACAGTCCAGTTCATCACGTCACGGGTATATTCCACACTTCCCCATTTGCCTGCATTTCCCGGGGTAAGCTGGTTCCAGTACCCTGCAAAAAACGGTGCCTGCTGATAATCCCATGCAGAGCCGAGGAATTTTGACTGTCCGGCTGCAATAGGATCAGTGACCGGTTCTAAAGACGGGGGAAGTTCAGAACCGGGTTCGCCCCTGTTCAGGTTGGAAACTGTAAAATAAAGGCCGGATCGCCCGAATACAAATTTATCGATATAAAAACCTGTTTCCCTGCCTCCAATCTGAAAAGTCTGCGTGAGTGCGCCCGTCTCAACCCTGAAGGTTACCGGGGGCACGTCACCGGTATATTCTGACATGTTGATCCATTTCCAGACACCGCTTGCGGATGCACCTGAACCACCCACCACATCAAAAATACTTGTGTAACCAACGGGAACAAGTCCGTTTGCCCTTATCCAGTCTGCATCTGAAGCGGGATTCTTTATGCCGAAGCTGTTTGCGTAAAAATAACTGTCGTCGTTATAAGTTTGTGGTCCGACCAGTATGCGTGCATATAAATCATAGGTACCGGAATCTGGGAAAGTTACCTGGTAAGTTATAACACGGTTGTCATTACCCGGATTCGATGTGTTGTCGGTATTAACGGTAACAGAACTGACTCCCAGTACATCAACAATCCCGAAATCACTGCCCAAAGTACCTGATTCGGCCTGAACAGTTACAGGAAAGTCCTGCCCGGATATGAACTGCGTAATGGATAACAGAGAAATGTAAAATGATAAAAAAATGTGTTTTGGTTTCATGAAATTCAGATTGGTTTTTAAAATGCCCTCAAAAATAAACACTATAATTTTTTTAAATTATGATAATATTCAAATTAATTAATGCGATGTATTAATTATTGTAACGTAAAAGTCAGTTAAAATGTTTATTTATGTAGTTCTGCTGAGCCTTTTGATGAGGTTGTATTCAATAAACAACAGCTGTTCCTTTCCATACTTAAAATAATTTTTTCTATCTTGTAACAGAATTTGTTATTTGGCAATTTTTTACAAACAAATAATCCATTATGTTAGTCAAAACGTTCGGCAGTGCCGTTTACGGGATTAAAGCCACCATTATAACAATAGAAGTTAGTGCTTCACCGGGATTCAGATTTTTGCTTGTCGGTTTACCCGATGTGGCTGTTAAGGAAAGCCAGCCAAGAATAGAAGCTGCTTTACGGAATAACGGGTACAAAATGCCTGCAAAAAAACTGATCATCAACATGGCGCCTGCTGACATCCGCAAGGAAGGATCTTCCTATGATCTGCCACTGGCAATAGGTATCCTTGCGGCAGGAGAGTACATAAGGTCAGATAAACTCGATAGCTTTATAGTCATGGGAGAGCTTTCGCTTGACGGAAGCCTGATGCCTGTGAAAGGTGCTTTGCCCATTGCCATCGAGGCGCACAAAAACGGGTTCAAAGGATTTATCCTTCCCAGGTGCAATGCACGTGAAGCTGCGGTTGTAAATGATCTTGATGTATACGGGCTTGATAATATCAGGGAAGTGATCGGATTTCTGAACGGTGAGCTTTCACCTGAACCTACCATCGTAGATACAAGAAATGAGTTCTTTGCCAGTATCAATGATTATGATGTGGATTTTGCCGATGTCAGGGGGCAGGAAAATGTGAAGCGGGCTCTTGAAATTGCTGCCGCAGGCAGTCATAATATCATAATGATCGGTTCCCCGGGTGCAGGCAAGACCATGTTGGCAAAAAGGCTTCCAACCATACTGCCCCCGTTGTCGCTGCACGAGGCACTTGAAACAACCAAAATTCATTCGGTGGCAGGTAAGATAACAAGAGATACTTCATTGCTTACCATACGGCCGTTCCGTTCACCGCATCACACCATATCCGATGTGGCTCTGGTAGGAGGCGGGGCATATCCGCAGCCCGGGGAAATCTCACTTGCCCATAACGGTGTTCTGTTTCTGGATGAACTGCCTGAATTTAAAAGGTCGGTACTTGAAGTGATGCGCCAGCCGCTGGAAGATCGTAAGATCACCATTTCCAGATCAAAATTCTCGGTAGAATATCCTGCTAGCTTTATGCTGGTGGCATCGATGAATCCTTGTCCCTGCGGATATTACAATCATCCTGATAAGGAATGTGTGTGCAATCCGGGTGTGGTTCAAAAATACCTGAACAAAATATCAGGTCCGCTGATGGACAGGATCGACATTCATATTGAAGTTGTGCCTGTACCTTTCGAAAAACTGGCTGAAGAAAGAAAGGCTGAGACAAGCGAGGAAATAGGATACAGGGTGATGCAGGCAAGAAAAATCCAGATGCAAAGATATAAGGAACAAAACGGTATTCATTCCAACTCACAGATGACTTCATCATTACTCAGACAATATTGTGAACTCACCAGTGAAGGCCGTTCATTACTTAAAACAGCAATGCAAAAGCTGGGCTTGTCAGCAAGAGCCTATGACAGGATATTGAAAGTCTCCAGGACCGTTGCCGACCTGGAAACATCTGAATCCATCCGGCCGCAGCATGTTGCCGAGGCCATCCAGTACAGGAGCCTTGACAGGGACAGCTGGGCCGGATAATAATAAATGCTGTCATTCAGACTCTAATAGGTTGCCATAACCAGCCCCTGTCTTTTTTAACGATATAACCCATACTGGGGAAGGGATAAAAATGCTGTGCAAGCACCGGCGCTTTCCTTTCGGCAACAAGATCAAAGATTCTGTGCTTGCTCGTGTCCGCTATATCAGTCATGATATCAAAAACAGGGATTATTTCAGGCTGCTCCAACATAAATGGGAAAACTACCGTATCGCTGGTAAAAAACAGTTCCTCTCCTTCAGATGTAAAAGACACAACCATATGACCAGGTGTATGTCCGTAAGCTTTATACAAATAAACGCCTGGTAAAAGCTCTGATTCCTGTGTAACAAATTCAACATGATCTTTTATCGGAGTGAGTTGTTCATGTGCGATTTTCATAAAGATCTCAGGCCGCAGAATACTGGAAAGACGTTCCTGAACTTTTGCAAAAGCTTCGTCTGAAAACCAGAAATCCCATTCATCTTTCATAATATAATACCTTGCATTGGGATAGTTTGGTTTACCACTGTCATCCAGTGTTCCGCCAATGTGATCAGGATGTGCGTGGGTAATGATAACAGTATCAATATCTCCGGGATGAATTCCGGCAGATTTAAGATTTCTCACAAGTTTCCCTGTATTGGGTCCCAGCTTACCTGCACCCATATCAACAAGCACCTTGTTAGTACCAGTATCTACGAAAAGGAAGGTGTATGGAGAAATAATTTTATCTGTTGGTAATTTTAAACTTCTCAGAAGTGCTATCACCTCAGACTCTGATAAATTTTTAAACAGGTGCCTGGTATCGTATTCATAATAACCATCGCTAACCGAAATACATTCAAACCGGCCTGTTCTGAACCGATAAAAGTCATCGTTCTTTAATGGATTTGACATGGTACCAGTACTTATTGGTTTGCTATAGTTCCGAGTATCTAAAACTTCAGATGTTCCAACTCTTGTTCCCTCATTACATCTGCCATTGTCCAGAAATGTGCATCACCTGATTTTATCCTGATGATTTCAAGATATGGTTCAACTGATTTACCTACAATCTGATCCAGGAATTTTCTTTCTTCGTAAGCCTTTAACTTCAGGTCAGGATCGTCAAGAAATTCAATTTTTCCGTTTATCCTCATCGATTTTGCATTCGCTATATCTGCAGGGTTGTTATAAAAACATATTTCAACTTTTGGATTTTGGTGCAACTGGCTGCTCATATTTTTAGTAGAGAGAATTGCAAAATAGAACCCACTATGATCAGCAAACCACATCAATAGTCCCCTGACACGGGGTTGATTGTTTTCACATGTTGCTAGAAAGCATGCCGGGTTTTCTTTGGCAAACTTGATACATTCATTTATTTCCATAACTAATTGGTTTTTGGTTGGATTGATGATTCAGAAAAGATACAAGTTAAGAGATTGCCGCATCATTTCCAAAAGAAACAGGCTTTTTATGCATGGATCATTTCTAAATAATCCGCTCATAATCAGTTTTATCCGGATACAACATGATTCCTGCACCAACAAGAATATCCTGGGTATGAATCAGTGAAGAAATGTAAAATTTCCTGTGGATGTTACATGAATATTATTGATTGTTACAATACCGTTAGATATCTTTTTTTTCCGACTGTAAATTTGTTTGGGGCATTCTGACCCAAAAAGAGTATCACTCTGTCAGCTATGCCCGTAAAAAAATTTAAAAAATCTTATGTGATTGTTTTTGATTTAATTATTCACATGAAAGGATTTGAGATGAAACTTATCCTGGAATGCAAATCATTTCTTAACTTGCTTTATTATCTGTCATTAAATACTCCAATGCTATGAGTAAAGTACCATCAATTTGCCTGGTATTGATAACTACTTTTTCAGCATTGACAGCACAATCCGGCAAGATGGAATTAAGCCAGCTGAGCGTGTCAGATGGTCTCTCACAAAATTATGTTTCAGCAATCACAAAAGACAGCAAGGGATTTATCTGGGTGGGTACTTTCTGGGGCGGATTAAACAGATATGACGCATATAATTTTACAGTCTATATGCCTGATCCAAAAGATACCAATTCTATATCATCACAGGAGATTTGTACTATTTATGAGGATAAAAATGGTGTTTTATGGATAGGCACCTGGGATGGATTAAACAGGTTTTCCCCTGATAGAGAAGGTGAAAAATTCAAATGCTTTCGATATTCCCCATCAAAAATAAAAGGTGGAAATATTGTTAGTGCAATTTTTGAAGACAGCAAGGGTAAATTTTGGATTGGAGCAGGCTCGCATGGTGTATTTTCATTTGACAGGGAAAATGAAAAATTCAGATATTATCAGATCAATACTGATGTTAGCGGTAATGTTGAAGATAACATTTCAAGCTATATTAAATCAATTCCGGGTGATAATGCAGCCGGTTATGTTTGTTCTATAACTGAAGACAGTGAAGGAACCCTATGGATTGGAACGACCTTGGGATTGAATAAATTCGACCGTAAAAAAGAAATTTTTTACAGCTACAGGCCTGAACCCGGTAATATTGAAAACTGGAGTAACAGCATTACATCTGTCCATGTCGATCAATCAGGAATTATATGGGTTGGTACCGGCAATGGATTATACAATTTTGACAAACAGAAACAAAAATTTATCCTGAGATTTCCTGAAATCCATTATACAGCAAATATTAAAAAGACTGTGATATGCTGTATAAAAGAAGATAATTCAGGGAAATTATGGTTCAGGACAACAGATGGTTTGTATAATTATAATTCATACAATAAGCAATTTCAAATATATATACATTCAGAATATCCGCAAGAGATCTGGTGGGAGTTAGCAAATACATTGTATATTGAAAGTGAGGATATCATCTGGTTTGCTTACCCAGGAGAAGGAATTAATATATTAACTGTTAAAAGAAAAGATTTTGAATGTTTTAAACTTGGAACAGACGATCCTGCCAGGCTCATTTTTAATCGTACAATGGGTTCAGTTGAGGATTCAGAAGGTAATATCTGGATTGGTACACCCGGCGATGGATTGAGAAGATATGATCCGGTAAAGAAAATGTATGATTTTTTCAGACATAATCCTGATGATCCTCAGAGCATCAGTACCAATGCTATAATAAATATTTACAAAGATATATCCGGAACAATATGGTTTGGTTCAAGTGAAGGATTAAATAAATTAATCGTAACGAAAAACAATAACATAAAATTTAAGCGTTATCTGCACGATCCGGGAAATCCTGCCAGTATAGCTAAGAATAATATCTGGTGGTTATTTGAAGATCAGGATGATAACCTTTGGGTAACGGATGGATCATACCTTGATAGGTATAATAAGGAGGATGACTCATTTGTTCATCTTGAAAACGATTTGCTCCGGCCTGATTGCATAAACAATGAAGAAACCCATCAGGAAATACCGGGTGAAATATGGTTTGGGAGCAGGTATGGATTACACAGGATTATTCCTCCTATAACACAAACATCTGAGCATATGGTACATGCCACGAAAGTGTTTTTATATCAGAATGATCCTGATAATCCTTACAGTTTGAGTAATAATTGGGTTAACTGTCTTCACCACAGCCGAATCCATAAGCCGGGAACAATTTGGCTTGGAACATATGGCGGAGGATTAGACAAAATGATAAAGAAAAGAACAAAAAGCACAGATGAACTTATTATTCAATTTAAACACTACAGGGAACCTCAGGGTTTACCCAGCGATATCGTATTCGGAATATCAGAAGATGAGCATGGTTACCTGTGGATTAGTACAAATGACGGGCTGACAAAATTCAATCCTGAAACAGAAACGTTCAAATACTATGATGTCAGGGACGGTCTGCCAACGAACCAGTTTTGCTGTTTTATGTCCTATCAGAACAAAAATGGAAAAATATTTTTTCCATCCGGGGATGGTATTGTTGCCTTCCATCCTGATAATATTAAAGATAATGAAGAAGTACCGCCAATAGTAATTACTGACTTCAAACTTTTTAATAAATCAGTAACTGTGGGAACAAATTCACCATTAAGAAAATCAATTACCTATACTAAAAAAGTTGAACTTCCTTATCATAAAAATCACCTGGGCTTTGAATTTGCAGCACTGAATTATGTTAATACCAGTAAGAACCAGTATAAATATATGCTCGAAGGTCTTGATAAGGACTGGATTGATGCAGGAACAAAAAGATTTGCAGATTATCCGGGTTTAAAACATGGAAAATATACTTTTAAAGTAATCGGTTCAAACAACGATGATGTCTGGAATAAAGAGGGCGCTTCTGTTCATATTATTATCCATCCGCCCTGGTGGGGAACAATATTGGCTTATATTTTCTATGGAGTATTTGGATTAATACTTGTTGGCGGTTATATAAGGTTTCGCACACGGCGTTTGGCAAAAGAAAAACTGATATTGGAAAAAAAGGTGATAGAACGGACAAAGCGTATTGATAAACAAAAGAATGAATTAATAACAACACTGGAAAATTTAAAGAAGACCCAGGAACAATTAATCGAATCTGAAAAGATGGCTGCATTAGGTGGATTAGTCGCAGGTGTGGCTCATGAAATAAATACTCCGGTAGGTATCACAATTACAGCTGCTTCGGGCTTACTTGATGAAACTGTTAAAATGGCAGGATCATTTAAAGAAGACAAAATCAGCAGGGCTGAGTTTAAGGAATACCTGAACAATGCCAACCATGCTGTAAAGCTCATCATGTCGAATATGGAAAAAGCGGCCGCAATGGTGCAGAGCTTCAAGCAGATTTCCATTGACCAATCACTGGAATCAAAACGTATGTTCAATTTAAAGGAATATACCGGGGATATTATCCGCAGCCTCTATCCCAAATTGAAGAACCGGAAGATCAAAATATTCCTGGAGATGGACAGTAACCTGGAGATGGACAGTTATCCGGGAGCATATTCACAAGTAATAACAAATTTGGTTATAAACAGCTTGATCCATGGTTTTGAAGAAAATCAACAAGGGCAGATTGAATTAAAAGCTGATAGCAAAAACGGAGAACTCACTATTAAATACAAAGATAATGGAAAAGGGATCGCCAAAGAAAACCTGAAAAAAATATTTGACCCGTTTTTTACCACCAACAAAAAAACAGGTACAGGACTTGGGTTGCACATTGTTTATAACCTGGTTACACAGAAACTGGGAGGGAAGATTGAGTGTGAGAGTGAGGTAGGGGAAGGAGTAAACTTTATGATTAAGGTTGCCCTTGCGAACCCCTCTGACTCCCCCAAGGGGGAGAACCGCTGGCGCACATAAATAAAAACGAATGTAAAGTCCCCCCACTGGGGGCCTGCCTGCCGGAAGGCAGGGATTTAGGGGGTAAAAGCCCAATCTTTAACAATAAAACCAACCAAACCATGAACATTGACTTTAAAGAAAACCTGTTTGATTCGGAACAGGAAAAAACAAAAGACAACCAGAAACTTTTTGCTGAGGAACCAAAAAAAGAAACCTTACCTAAAACTGCAAAACAAGTGTTACCGGCAGAACAAAAAGAGGGATGGAAAGTACTGGTGGTTGATGATGAGGAAGATGTACACAGCGTTACCCGCATGGCATTGAAAGGTTTTACCTATAAAGACAGGGAAATTCAGTTTCTGCACACATACTCGGCCAAAGAAACCATTAAGGTATTGGCGGAACATCCGGATATTGCCCTTATCTTTCTGGATGTGGTGATGGAATCGAACAATGCCGGGCTCGAACTGGTAAAGTATATACGCAATAAACTGCATAACAACCTGACGCAGATTGTGCTTAGAACAGGATATCCCGGCCAGGCACCCGAAAGAGAGGTGATAACCCAATACGAAATAAATGATTATAAAACAAAGACCGAACTGACCACATTTAAGCTGTTCACTGTTACGCTTGCGAGTCTTCGTGCCTATGATTCTGTGATGAATCTTGAAAACCTGAGGCAAACCCTAGAAGATAAAGTGAAAGAACGCACTGCTGAGATCGAAAGGAAAAATTACCAGATCATGGAGATAGACCAGATGAAAACCCGCTTTTTTTCCAATATCTCACATGAGTTTCGTACTCCATTGTCACTTATTATGAGTCCGATTGAAGAAATGCTGCTTCAGGAAAATATGGAAGAAAAAAACCGTGATCACCTTGAAATGATGTACCGGAATGCCATCCGTTTGCTGGGACTTATCAACCAATTGCTTGATTTATCTAAAATAGATGCCGGTAAGCTGAAAATAGAATTATCTGAGTATGATATCTGCAAAACAATACAAATGGTTACACGGAGTTTTGCCCCGCTTGCTGAAAGAAAGAAAATAAATTATCATGTGGAAATACCAGGAGGGAAACTCATCACCTATTTTGATCGGGATAAACTGGAAAAGATCATGACCAATCTGTTAACCAACGCGTTCAAATTTACACCTGAAAAAGGTAAAATAAGCATTATTGCGAAGCTGAACGGGGACAAGAAACCTGGTTTTATTGAAATAATGGTTCAGGATTCCGGACGGGGTATACCCTCAGAGCAACTGGATAAGATATTCGACCGGTTTTATCAGGTTGAAGATTCGAAAAGAAATGGGAAAAGCGGTACGGGAATTGGCCTTTCTCTGACAAAGGAACTGATTACATTGCAGTATGGTACCATAACGGTTGAAAGCAAGCCTGGTAAAGGGAGTATTTTCATCATAAAAATCCCCCTGGGGAAAGACCATCTCAAAGAGAATGAATATGTGATTGTAAATCCTGATGAAACAAAAGACGATCCACTGATTGTAAAATGCAGATCGTCTGAGAATAAATCAATGGATGATAAAGATGCAGATGCTGATTCAATGGGCGCTGACAGACCTGTCGTATTGATTGTTGAGGACAATGATGATGTGAGGCAGCATATTGCCGAAAATTTTGAGAAAGAATACATCATCAAGCAGGCCAGACATGGAAGAGAAGGATGGGAGATGGCAAACGCTTTCATTCCTGATCTCATCATTTCGGACATCATCATGCCTGAAATGGATGGGGTTGCATTAGGCAAAAAACTGAAGTCTGATGTTAGTACAAGTCACATACCTTTGATTTTGTTAACTGCAAAAGCTGATATAGAGAATAAGATAGAAGGTTTGGAAACAGGAGCAGATGATTACATTACGAAGCCTTTTAACATGAAAGAGCTGGTTGCAAGATCATTCAACCTGGTAGAGCAAAGAAAAAAGCTCCGGGAAAAATACACCTGCCAGGTCGAGATGGAGCCGGGGAAAATTATTGTCAAATCAGCTGATGAAAGATTTTTGAAACGTACTATTGAGGTGATTGAAAAAAATATGGGTGATTGTGAGTTTGATGTAAACAATTTGTTTCCTGAAATGAACATGAGCCGGATGCAGTTATTTAGAAAGCTGAAAGCGCTGGTCAACCAGACTCCCGGAGAATTGATTCGCAATATAAGGTTAAAACGTGCTGCGCATTTAATAAAGCAACACTTCGGGAACATAGCGGAAATAACATACGAAGTGGGATTTAACAACCTCTCCTATTTTGCAAAATGCTTTAAAGAAAAGTACGGCCTGTTGCCTTCGGAATTTGCGAAATAATACCTATTCCTTGTAACCGATTACCTTTTCCCAACCACTTTTGTCTTTTTCCTTTTGTCTTTTATCTTATTCCATCATTTCCCTATCCTTATCCTTGCCTCATAATTGTTACATCAGCATCATCCTTTGTTACAAACCTGTTAGAATCAGGCCTTTCCCGGGTTGTACATTTGTTTAAGTTATTGATACAATCATCATTTAAACAATAGGAGGATAATACCATGAATTTAATTATTGGAGCAACCGGTATGGTCGGTAGTGAAATATGCCGCCTGCTGAGAAAAGAAAACCTGCCTGTAAGGGCAATGGTCAGAGATACATCTGACCCGGTTAAGTTGAATAACCTGAAAGAACTGGGTGTTGAAATTGTGGAGGGCGACCTTCGCAAAAGCGCGACATTCAAACCTGCACTGCAGGGTATAAAAACAGTAATCACTACGGCATCGTCTATGCCTTTTGCCTATGTGCCCGGTGAGAACGACCCTGTACTTGTGGATCGCAACGGGATGATAAGCCTCATTGATGCAGCCAGTGATGCAGGGGTAAAACATTTTGTATACACATCATTTTCAGGGCAAATTGACCTGGATTTTCCACTCAGAAATGCCAAGCGTGCTGTGGAACAGCATCTTGAGAAAAGCGGCATGATTTATACGGTTCTGCGGCCAAGTTGCTTTATGGAGGTCTGGCTTACGGCAGCCGTTGGTTTTGATGCAACAAATGCCAAAGTCCAGCTCTGTGGCGATGGCACAAAACCTGTGAGCTATATCTCTTATTTTGATGTCGCCAGGTTTGCGGCAGAGAGCCTAAAAAATCCTCATGCCAGGAATGCCATACTCGAAATGGGCGGACCGGAAAAACTGTCACAACTGGATGCAGTAAAAATTTTCGAAGATATCAGCGGGAAAAAAATTGATGTGCAGCATGTCCCTGCTGAAGCCTTGCAATCGCAACTGAAGACGGCTGCTGATCCCATGGAAAAATCGTTTGCAGGTCTGATGCTGTGTGTTGCAAACGGAGATCCCATTGATATGAAAGATACCCTTTCAAAGTTTCCCATAAAACTTAAGTCGGTCAGGGAATATGCCCGGAGCATGGTTTCTGTTTCATAAGTGCAGGACATAAAACATATCTGTATTCTATGTATCATACTTAAAACCATCGTTATGAAAAAAACGCTGCTTTTTTTACTCATACTGTATGCTATGCCATACGCTTTCTCCCAGACAGTCACATCTGACATTATCTCAACTTCGGGAAGCAGTCTGGTGGCAGAAGGATTTACCATGAGCTGGACCATTGGTGAGAACATTGTGGATTACTACCAGGATTATTCAGCGGTGAATGAAATAACCAAAAACCACTCTGAACTTCTCATGCAGAACGGAACCAGAATAATGATATATCCAACCATGACCAAAGGACCGGTGTACATAAAAATCAGGTCAGAAAACCACACTGTATTACAGGCGGAGTTATTTAACCTGAAAGGAAGCCTGTTAAGGACAATTCATCTGGAGGCCGATGAAAATGAGGAAAATCTGGGTGATTTGTTGCCCGGAACCTATATTATTCGGATTTCAGATCCTGATTTATACGATCGTAAGATTGTTAAAGTCTTTAAGTATTAAGATATTCCCTCATTCTCACATATCTGTCATGGGAATAGTTATTTCTGATTATTAAATGTAATAAGTTAATCTAAATCCAAAACCATGAAAAAAACTTTAACCTTATGTGCAATAGTGCTATATGCAACATTGACACTCACCGCCCAGCCCCCGCAGGCCTTTAAATACAAGGCCATAGCCAAAAACGACTGGGGGCTGCCCCTGATGAATAAGAACATTTCCCTGCGCTTTACGATTTACCAGGGAAGCGAAAACGGAATACCTGTTTATATTGAAGTGCATCAGACTACAACGAATATACTTGGCCTGGTGGATGTCAATATAGGTCAGGGTACTCCGCAATTGGGTACTTTTTCCAACATCGACTGGGGTGCGTCTGATTTTTATCTTAAGACGGAAATTGATCCCAGAGGAGGAAATAACTTCCGGATTGAAGATGGGACGCATCAGCTGCTTTCTGTTCCTTATGCACTATATGCAGGTGCTGTGCTGAATAACGATGACGACGATGCCGATCCGCAAAACGAGCTGATTTCAAGCGTGTTTTTAAACGGCACGTTCCTTGAAATCACCGAAGGAGGTATTTTAACCATTATTGACCTTTCAGGACTGCAGGATGGCACCGAGGATGCCGACGCAGATCCGGCCAATGAGTTGCAGGATATCAGTTTATCAGGGACTAATTTAAGTATTTCTGAAGGCAGCACTGTTGATCTGAGCGTGATACAGGATGGTAACGACCCCGATACCGATGACCAGACCTTATCGGTCAGCGGGCATGAATTGACCATATCTGAAGGCAACACCATTACCCTGCCCGATGATGTAAATGATGCCGATGCAGATTCCCAAAATGAAATCCAGGACCTGCAGCTTTCCGGCAATCTGCTGACCATCACTAAAAATGGAACTGCCACAGTAATTGATTTAAGTGTTTTTTTAGACGATACTGACACCCACTTAACCGAAACCGAAGTAGATGCCATGGTGGACAACAATGGTTATCTCACCGGGGTTGCCTGGACCAATATCCCCGATGTTCCTGCTGACCTGGCTGATGGTGATGACAATACACAGTTAACAGAAGTTGAGGTAGATGCTATGGTAGCAAATAACGGTTACCTGACAGTTGAAGTAGATGGTGATCCAGCCAATGAATTGCAGAATCTTAGTCTTTCAGGAAATCAACTCACTCTCTCAAACGATGATACTCCGGTAGATTTATCTCCTTTTATGGATGATACAGATACCCATCTGACCGAAGCCGAAGTGGACGCCATGGTAAACAACAATGGTTACCTGACAACTGAAGCGGATGGGGATGTAAACAATGAAATTCAGGATATAAGCATTGACGGGCATATGTTAACGATATCAGAAGGAAGTACTGTACAAATTCCGGATAGTGTAAATGATGCAGATCATGATCCTATGAATGAGTTGCAGGATTTAAGTTTGAAATTCAATATTCTGTCCCTGTCAAAAAACGGAAGACCTGACCAAATTGATCTCACTCCTTACCTTGATAATACAGATGAACAATCGCTGT
The DNA here is from genome assembly GCA_016933335.1 of Bacteroidales bacterium. Classification (GTDB taxonomy): domain Bacteria; phylum Bacteroidota; class Bacteroidia; order Bacteroidales; family UBA10428; genus JAFGPL01. The sequence continues at coordinate 130,536 of JAFGBD010000046.1, forward strand.
CAATTGATGGTCATCAGTTAACCATCTTCAATGGAAATACAATTCAATTGCCGGATAGTGTGATTGACGACGATGCCGATCCGGTTAATGAAATCCAGCAGTTGGTATTGGCGGGCCACCAGCTAAGCCTGACAAACGGAAATATAATTCAATTGCCCGACAGTGCCGATGATGCGGATGCTGATCCAGCAAATGAGCTAATAACAAATGTAGCGCTAAATGGTACCAGCCTGGAAATTACTGACGCGGGAGGGATAAAGGCAGTTGATATTGGTGGTATATCTGGCGGAAGCAGCCAGTCACTTTCATCTGTGTTAACCCTGGGCAATGATGCAGGTGGTATGAATATCGCCAATCTGGCCGACCCGATTAATGATCAGGATGCTGTAACAAAGGCTTACTTGATAGCTATTTTAGATGCAATCAATATTTTCACAACGAATTTTTCAGGATTTATAACTGATATCGATGGAAATGCTTATGCAACTATAACCATAGGTGACCAGACATGGATGCAAAAAAACCTGAAAACTACCAAATACAACGATAATACAGCTATACCTTTGGTAACAGACGTATATGAATGGCACGATTTGACAACACCGGGGTACTGCTGGTATAAAAATAATGAAGCCCGTTATGGCACAACTTACGGTGCGTTATATAACTGGTACACAGTAGAAACCGGAAACCTCTGCCCCACGGACTGGCATGTGCCCACCGATGAGGAATGGACAACCATGGAGAATTACCTCATTGCCAATGGCTATAATTGGGATGGCAGTACTTCCGAAGACAGAATAGCCAAATCGCTGGCTGCAGCTACAAACTGGGAACTATCAAGTACTACTGGTGCTGTAGGTAATACCGACTATTCTATAATTAGAAATATTACTGGCTTTACAGCCCTTCCGGGTGGATACCGTAACTGCTATGGCGCATACTGCTTCATTGGCAACTTTAGTTCTTGGTGGTCTTCTACAGATTATGATGGGTCAAGTGCCTACAGGCGCTTCATGATTAGTAAAGATGCTACTGCTTTTGACGCGGATACCTACGAAATAAATTGTGGTTTTTCCGTTCGTTGTATTAAGGATTAGCACTCCACTGGTCGGGATTTATTCGCTTTTCGATTAATCAGAACAGACTTTGAGACTGCTACGCTAAGTTATAACCCCGACCTTGTAAAAATGGCTGAGCGTTTGCTTATCACCAACCTGACCTGCCTGCCATCAGTCAGGCAGCAGTCAGGACAGACAGGTCTTCTGACGCGTGCCAAATAAACTGAAAGTTATTGTAAATAATTAAAAACTTGATTTTCAAACTTAAAACAATGAAAAGAATTATAAACTTATGTGCAATAATGCTAATAGCAACATTGACACTCACCGCCCAGCCCCCGCTGGTCGGGGTTTGTAACCCCGACCTTATAAAAATGATTGCACCTCTGATTCTTGCCATCCTGATCTGCCTGTATCAGACAGGATGCAGATAGGTTAGACAGTTCTTGGATGTATGCCTCAAAATAATTTAAAAGAATTTAAAATCATCTCATTATCAAATTATTAACTTAAAATTTATACTCATGAAAACAAACAATCACATCAACAAAGTGGCCATAAGGCCGCTTGTATCTCTGATCCTGATTTTTGTAATAACCTTAAGTGTTCAGGCTCAGGACAAAAAAACCTGTCAGGCAAACAAAGATCTTATCAAAGAGTACCTGGGTGCCTTAAGCGGTAAAGAAAAAACAGCAGCAGTAATGGATAAATACATTGCAGATGCTGACAGTATTCTTAAAAGACATATAATGGAATTTGAAGCTTCTTTTCCGAAATATGAGCTGATTCCCGAAGATATGATTGCCGAAGGCGACAAAGTTGCTGTAAGGGCTAGATTCAAAGGCATTCACTCAGGCCCAATGGGTGATATTCAGGCAACCAATAAAAAAGCGGATATGCCTGCTGCCATTATTTACCGGATTGGTGATGGCAAAATTATTGAGCATTGGATTTTTCTTGATCAGCTTACATTGTTGAAGCAACTTGGAATCATGTAGTTCAAATGCTTTAAGTCTTATTTATTATCAGTCTTATACGTCTATCTGTCAACTGACTGCCATCAGACAGAAGCTCAGATTGTTTGTCAGGCTGAGCGGAGTCGAAGCCTGACTAAACAGACATGAGTTCTTGTATATTAATTTAAAAGAAAGAAAAAGCTTATAAAAGCCTGAAGTAAGTATTAAAATAACACGCGTTTATGTTTAAGGTTAAACGCAAAAAGGTTAAAAGTCATTCGCGTGTTTTTTAAAAAAACTTCGCTGTTATGGGTTGCAGTAAGATATAATTGTTACTCCGATAGTATCCTGTACAATTCAAGGTTTAAATAATAATGATGCCCCTGTATGACCCTTTTTTCCAAAATTCCCGTTTCTGATAACTTGTTGAGATAATTGCGTGCTGTATTTTCAGCATAAATGGCATTATCTGTGAAATGCTTCACTTTTGTATAAGGCTGGATAAAAATCATTTCAACCATTAGTTCTGGTCTGGTTATTTGAGTTTCGTTTTTAACAGCTTCCAGAATTGCATCTTTGGCTGCCAATATATCATTTGTTTCATTATAAAAAACAAACATTAAAAACATAAATATTTAATGTTTACTAAGAATACAGACATTAAAATCAGGATGAATTCCCGGGTAAACATTAATTATAATGAAATTTAATGTTTGTGCAAGATCCGGTATTAAAGACATTTCGTAGATCGGATTTTTATTGCCGGCCGGCAGAAAAAACATATCCCTACCAATTACTCCGCATAGCTCCTCAAGGATTCAAATCCAATGCAGCAGTAAGGAGCCGTAATTATTACAATTTAATCAACGTTTTTTGTAAATTTACCTGATTCGACGGATCCATACATTTTTATTTCTTTGGAAGGGCAGACAATTCTTTTATCCATTCCATCAGATCATTTAGTAACAAAGAAATACACTAATGAAAAAACTCACACTGACAGCCGGAATCCTGCTCATACCTCTTCTGCTGAATGCCCAGTTCGAGCAGAAAATGAGCTTCAGTCTTTCTACCGGTGCATTCAAAACAATCGGTACGAAAACATATACTCCGGAATGGGCTTCTGAACCGGATGAATGGGAGCCTTATCAGATGCCCAATTACCGGGCGGGTATCCAGGTAAACGGTGCAATCCAGCTGAATATCAGCAGGCACTTTTCCATGGGCCTTGATGTGGGATACCTGCATGCAGGCAGCTGGCACTATAGTGATGGAGATTGTAATTACCTGTACTACGAAGTATATGATACCATTGCGGATGAATCGCTGGCTGACGGTGAAAATGAACTAAATCTCACCAACATCAGCATCGGATTGGTTCCGAGGTATTATTTTTATCCATGGGAAAAGTTCAGTTTTTTTGTTTTTGCAGGATTTAATATGAATTTCACAAAAGCGGAATACAACGACAATGAATGGCTGGCTGACAAGGAATTCGGGATGCTGGATCCTGACGATACAGGTCCGTATGATCCTTATCTGGAAGAAAATACCGGATTGGGAGTGATATCCGGATTTGGTGCGGAATATGATCTGAACGATAATATCGGGTTTTATTTATCAGCCGGGTATCAGTTTATTTTGCTTGATGAGAAGAATTTCAAAATGCCTGAGCAGGTCGAGAATTTTCATGCACTCAATTTTCAGGCAGGAATACGATTGAGCTTCCTGAAATCGAAAAAGCTTTAACAATGCGAAATACGCAACTTGCTATTACTTTATTAATCATATTTTTCAGTCCCTTACACTCACAGTACAGCCTTAATGTCAAACGGACCTTCTTTGAAACAAATCATCAGATTTATCATGCCGGATACAGTGATAAGGGCAATTACATTGTAACAACGGGTTCAGATAACAGCATTATTATCTGGAACGCGGAAACCGGGATCATCTATCGAACGCTTGCCGGTTTGAAAAAAAGGCCTCTTACAGCTTTATATTCAGAAAAGAAAAATCTTGTGTTATCGGGCGGAGAAGATATGAATGTAACGCTCTGGGATCCTGTCACCCTTAAAATAACAGCAGTTTTTAAAGGACATACAGGAAGCATTAAAACATTGGATATGAGTCCGGATAAAAACTGCCTGGTTACCGGAAGTTCAGACAATACATTGAGAGTATGGGATTTAGAAAGTAAAAACCTGATCTATGAGTTAAAAGCACATAAAAAAGAGGTCAATGCTGTTCAGTTCAGCCCTGACGGAACGACACTGGTATCAGGCGGCGCGGACAAAAAGCTCATATTATGGAGTATGAAGAGCGGGAGCATCATTGCATCAACGGATACACACAAGGGATGGATCAGGGATGTGAAATTCAGTCCTGACGGAAAAAAGATTGCCAGTTGCGGTGATGACAAGATGATAAAAATCTGGAATGCAGATAACCTGGATCATATCAGGACTCTTTCCGGCCATAATGACTGGGTGCAGGCCATAGATTTCACACCTGACGGAAAATACCTGATAAGCGGAGGGCATGACCAGCTGATCATTATCTGGAATATTGCCTCAGGAGAAGTTCTTTACCAGTCTCAGAGACAGGGTCAGATTATCCTGTCGGTTGATATCTGCCCGTACCGGTCAGACGTGATTTCTGCCAGCCTCCTGTCCGAAGAACTAAAAACATGGGCAATATCCGGACCGGATGAAGCCCAGTGGAAAATACCGGCACCAGATATTACTGCCAGGGAAGAAACCGAAAGCCTCCCTCAGGCAAAGATACAGAAAGATTCAGCAGGGCTTGAAATAATCGTGGATGAAGAGCACAAAAGCGAAGGTCCACAGATTGAGTTGTTTTCACCATCACCCGTAAACGGAAGAATCATAAGCAATGAAAATGAGGTGGTGATTATAGGTAAGGTGAGTGATCCGGAAGGAGTCAATACCTTCATGATGAATAAAAAGCTTGTCAGGCCTTCGGAAGCGGGTGTTTTTGAGCATAAGCTTTTTCTGCAAAAGGGCGAGAATCGGGTGCAGCTGGAAGCCATCAATAATAGCGGTAATTTTACTGAAAAATGGTTGCTGGTTGACTGTAAAGCAGAATTTGCATTAACGGCTGAACAGGCAGATGCAAATATCCGGAGCGGGATATACTATGCTCTGATTATTGCAGTGAATGAATACCAGGATGATGATATTACTGATCTGGACAATCCAGTCAGAGATGCTGAGGATCTTCATCAGATACTGATCCAAAAATATACGTTCGATAAGGAAAATATTATTCTCCTGAAAAATCCCTCCTATTCCGATATGATAATCTCGCTGGACGAGCTAAGCAGGAAACTGACCGAACAGGATAATCTTCTGATTTTTTATGCAGGCCATGGTTTCTGGGATGAAAAAGGGAATGTTGGTTACTGGATGCCTTCAGATGCAGATAAATCCAATACTGCCAACTGGTTCCGGAACAGTACCTTAAGAGACTTCATAGGAAGCATACAGACGAGGCATACGCTTGTAATTGCAGATGCCTGTTTCAGCGGTGCCATTTTTAAAACAAGAGCTGCATTTACCGAAGCTCCCAAAGGTATACAGAAACTCAATGAAATACCAAGCAGAAAAGCAATGACCAGCGGTATTTTGCAGGAAGTGCCGGATAAAAGCGTTTTTTTGGAGTACCTGCTAAAGAGACTTGAAGAGAATCAGGAAAAATTTCTTCCGTCAGAAATACTTTTCAGCAGTTTCAAAACAGCTGTCATGAACAACAGCCCGAACGTTCCCCAGTATGGCATCATCCAGAATGTCGGCGATGAGGGCGGGGATTTCATTTTTATATCCAGATAGAATCCGCAGGATTGTGAAGCCGGTTAGTTCACCACCCTGAAAATAATACAGGACGGATAGTTCGCCGAACGATAAATGCGCTGCACAGCCGTATGAAAATCTTTGTCTTTAGCTTCAAAGATATTCATGAATTTGTGGGGATTTCTATCGAACATCGGAAACCAGCTGCTTTGAACCTGGATCATGATGCGATGCCCTTTCTGAAAGGTGTGGTTGATATCCTGTAGTCTGACTGTTATCAGCCCGATTTTGCCCGGAGCAAAAGGCTCGGGTTTTTCATAGCTGTTCCGGAATTTTCCCCTTAATATTTCGCCGCGGACAAGCATCTGGTATCCGGCCATTTCGGTATAAGCATCAACAGGCCTGACAGGAGTGAAAGTATCAGGATACACATCGATGATTTTTACAACCCAGTCCGCATCGGTGCCTGATGTTGAGACATACAGGTCAGCCTGAACCGGTCCTGTTATGGTCAGACTATTCTTAAGAGCTTCTGTCTGATAGCAAATTACATCCGTTCTGGCAGAAGCAAACCGCTGGTCTTCAACCATATATTCCTTGTTGTAAAATACCCTGGAATTATGAAATACCGAGGTATACGGAACGGGTTTGCCGGGATTGCTGATGTATTCATCATATAAAAAGCCTGTTGAGGCAGGCTTTTCGAATTTTAACCAGTTGTCTTCATGCAGGTAAAGCGATTCGAAATGAGAAACCGCAGGCGGCCATTCATCGTATTGTTTCCAGATGTTGGTGCCTGTTTCAAATACAAGTACCTCGGGCAAATCAGGTTCTCCTTTATTCTTGAGGAAATGAGTAAAAAACTTCAGTTCCACCTCTTTCTGGTAAAAGTCAGAATTCCGGCCGTTAAATGTTACAGGTCCGAGCCTGTTACCTTTTGTTCTCACCCAGCCGCCGTGAGTCCAGGGCCCCATTACCAGGATATTGTATATACCCGGATTCTGCTTTTCGATGTAATGATAAGTGTTTAATGAACCATACAGGTCTTCCCCGTCAAACCAGCCTCCAACAGTCATGACAGCCGGAGCAATGTTTTTCAGGTTTGGCAGGGTGTTTCGTTTTTTCCAGAACTGATCGTAGCTGTGATGAACAACAAGGCTGTCCCAGAAAGAAACACGGTTGTCGAAAAATTTATTGTTGACTGCGTTAAGGGGACCAAGATCCAGGAAAAAATGATAACTATCCTGCACGGGATAGTTCATATATGGCGGATAATCCTGGTAGGGCTTTCCCGGGTTGATGCCGAAAATTTCAAAGAAATTGTAGCTCATCATCAAAGAAAATGCACCGTGATGGTGCATATCGTCCCCTATAAACCAGTCGGCAATGGGAGCCTGCGGACTGGCGCACCTGATGGCGGGATGTGCATCGATGATACCCGTTGCAGCATAAAATCCGGGGTAAGAAATACCCCAGAGCCCGACATTGCCGTTATGATGTCTGATGTTTTTCAGAAGCCATTCAACTGCATCATAGGTGTCTGTGCTGTTATCTGTTTCCAGTCCGTTTCTTTTGTCAGCAATATGTGGTGTCATATTAACGAAATTTCCTTCGGACATGAACCTTCCCCTGACATTCTGATAAACAAAGATGAATTTTTCATCTGCCATGTA
>JAFGBD010000047.1 GCA_016933335.1 Bacteroidales bacterium
ATGAAGCTCAATTTCAGGCGGTTCCTTTACGGGGGGATTATCAGACTTCTCACAGGAGGTTAACAGACCTGCAGAAATCATTAAAACGGACAGGAATATGACATATTTTTTCATGGTGACTGGTTTTTCTTGTTTGCTGGTTAGATGTATGGAATGGTTAAATGGTTGCTTTCCTTCATGCTTAGGCCGGCCTTTTCAATTGTTAACAGCACTGTTTTCCGTTGAAATTTCAAAAGACATGGCCTGGTAAATGCAGCATTTATATTAATAATGGTACCCGACCTTTACCGGTCTGCAAGTTAGCAAGAATAAAATTCCTGAATTGTTTATTTATATAATAAATAAGGTTTAAATTCGTATAAATAGTATAGACATAAAAAATTAATATAAAACCATTTAAGCTTAGGGTATATTCAATAATAAGACTATTAAACTACTGTGAAGAAAATATCTTTTATACTGTTTGTTATTGTATTCTTTTCCGGATCTGTTTTTTCCCGGAAAGCACCTGAATTCAAATTAACAAAAGATGGTATTGAACCTGTGGTCATCGAATTTGATACGAGTTATAGCGCAAATCTTATTTATACCAGGGTAAAAGAATGGATCGCCCTGAATAATAAATACCCAAGTTCGGTAACCAGGATTGATAAAGAAGATTCACTGATAAAATTCAGCTGTTATTCAAAAGAAGCCTTTAAAATCAAGGTAAATAACATTGATTACTGGCATGATATGCAATATACATTCATGGTTGAAATTAAAGATTTCAAATGCAGGATAACTTTCGCATCTGGCGAAGACAGATATAAATTCTGGTATAACGATGACGGATCTTTGAAAGAAAGGTTCAAAGAATCAGAAGCTGCTTTTGAGAATACGGTCAACGAGACATTGACATCCCTTTACAATCATATTACAGGAGCTGATGTAGAGCAGAAAGACGATTGGTGATTAGTTCCGCTTCCTTGTAAGTTTCTGAGGATTTGAAGACAATCTTTAATGTCTTTGAACAAACACTTTTCGACGATATTTACCCTTTGAAAAAAAGAGAAGGTATCCCGACTTTTGAGATACCTTCTTTTATTATTTCAAACAATTTTCTTATTGCATGAGTTATTCAACAACAATTCGCTGAATTAACTGCTCGCCCTCATGGGTTGAGATTTTAACCAGGTAAACGCCTTTTTCCAGTGTTATTACAAGCGGAGTATTCGTATTACGATATTCGCGGGCAAATACAACCTTGCCAAGGAGATCGACTATTTTGATATTGAAATCATACAATTGTTCTGATTCAACCATAAACTGACCCTTGGCAGGATTGGGGTATATTCTGAATGCATTTACCCGGCTCTCATCCAGCCCTGTTTCTGATTCTACGTTAATCTGGACTTCGTTCGAACTTGCATAGGTACTTTCACCTATGGTCACTTCACAAATGATATAATACGTTCCCTCCTCACTGAACATGGGTGTCAGGGTGTTATTCTGCTCTACAGGATCGAACGGTTCATATCCTGATCCGGAGGTAGCTGATACTTTCCATTCATAGGAGTCTGCAGTTCCCGTAACTTCCACTGTGAGCACTGTTCCCGTTTCAAAAGGTTCGATCGTCTGGACATCACCCGGTGTAATTTCTACTGAGGAGACTGTTACGGCTACTTCGTTGGAAGTTACCGTACCAAATGATGTGGTCGTTGCTTCACAGATAATATAATATGATCCTGCTTCGTCAAATGATACTGCAAGAGCATCCGATGTCTGAGCAGGGTCGAATGCAGTGTAAGGCCCACCCTGTGTTGTTGCGTATTTCCATTGATATGCTGTTACATCATCGGTATTCACTCCCTCCAGGTTCAATACCTGGCCTACACCAACAGTTTGTTCACTGGTCGGCAATATACAGAAGCTTGTTGTAGCAACGGAAATATCATTTGCCTGATCGTAATATATTACGAGCTGACGTGTTGGATCTTCGGGATCGGACATTAACTGACCTTTTGAAACAGCATACAGCAAACCGACATCATCACCGCTGACATACTCTCTTTTATCGCCATGGAATATCAGCTTGCCATGGTCGCTGATGTAAAATACACTCAGGGTGGTATCGGTGGCGAATCTCCAGAATTTAGCCCCTCCGTCAATTAGGCCGTCATCAGAGATCTTGATATACCGTGCACCCATCGAGCCGTTTTTGGCGCCAACAATGAAATCGGTGGTCATGATGATCTTACCGCCGGTCACTTCAACGCTCGGATCGCCGCTTTCAAGGCGTAACCTGCCATTGATGTGAAAAATGCCGCTGCGGACAATCAGGTTGCCACCAACGTAAACATCGGCACCCCTGTAAAGGGTATCGACAAGGCCGGGCATGTCAATAACAAATGTTGCCCCCTGGTTTACATTCAGACCGTTGATGTTGTGATAACCGGCTTCCGTAAGCACCGGTTTATTTACATACGGGGTATCAATTGTCAGTATGTTGGCGAATATTTTCGCATTGGGATCCCAGTTGAGCATGTTGGTGACCACGGTATCGGCAACTCCGGTCCATTCCAGCGTTGCTGAAGTTGCAGTATCATTTACAATGATCTGAACTTCACCGGTATTGTGTTCCAGTCCTCCGATTATGGACTGGCATATGACATAATAGGTATTAACGGCATCAAATACGGGCGTATATAATGTTTCGGTTTGTGCCGGAGTAAACGGCTGGTAATTCATACCCGAAGTAGTGCTGTACATCCATTCCCTGCTTGTGGCAGCGGTAAGCTCCTCTACTTCAAGTGTATTTCCTTCCTGGCCAACTTTTAATACCTGTATTCCGTCGGGACTGACCGAAACCTGGTCAGAAGAGACAATAAACATCACTTCGTTGGAGGTTTCTTTTACAACGCCGTCTTTATAACCCTCGCATACAACCCAGAAATTGCCCGACGCATTAAACACCGGCACCAGGGTATCTGCTGTTTGATTTGGTGAGAATGAGGCATAAGGTCCTCCTGCTTGACTGGCATATTTCCAGACCACTGAATCCATGAGGGAATACCCCCTGTTATGGACAAGCCGAAGCACCCCGCCTTCAACGCCAAGTACAAGATTCTGGATATCTTTCGGTTCTATCACCAGGATAGAATCGGGCCTTGAGGTAATATAGGTATAGTTGTCAAGGGAACTGTATTCCAGTACCAGGTCTCTTCCTGAGGGAGTTACAAGCTGTCCTTTGGCCATACGTGCTTCGGCGCCTGCCACCCAGTCACCTCTTATTTCAATTCTCCCGCTGTCCACCAGTGTAATGATGCCTTGTGTGGTATCTGACGGGAAACGGTCCGGAACAACGGTATTGGTATGTATAAGTTTTCCAGTGCCATAGATATTCATAAAACCCCCGAATGCCGGTGAACTGCCATTGCCAAAGAACAGGTATTTGGTCGATTCAAAAGTTCCTCCGCTGTATATATTAACAACGGAGTTGGAGTCATCAATTTCGCATCGTCTGGCGCTGAAGATTCCTTTGAGAATTTCAATCGTACCAAACAGATTTGGAGTTTCAGTACTGATATAAAAATGGTCATCCGGGCTGTCCAGATCAATTGTTATTAATCCGGTAGGGGATAACCACAAATTGTTCACTGTAACCTCTCCTCCGCCAACAACAGGAGTGTTGGTGAATTTACCTGCAGAGTCAATATCCAGAATATTGTCTGCAATAGCCAGCTGGGGATCCCAGTTGCTGGCATTGTTGGCATCAGAGTCAACAATGCCCGTCCAGGTAAGCGTATCCTGGGCACTGGCAGATTGCAATGAAAAAATCAGCGCCAGTGCCACGACAGTCATTCCTTTTAATAATAAAGCAAATGACTTTTTAAAGACAAGGTAATTCTGTTTCATAATGTAAGTGTTTGGTTAATAGTTATGTTTATTAAAAAGTCAGAATGATGATAAAAAGCGTGTTGTTGTTTACATTAATTTATTGTCTTCATATAAGCATTATTCATTTATTGCTATCCGGAAACGGCAAAAACCAGTTCTGGGGATCTAACAGTTTTGTCCTGACCGCTTCGGCTTCGGCATATCCCCCTTTCTGTAATTTCAGGTATATCCTGTCAGCCAAAAATTCCGGTTTACCTCGCCGCATTGCGATCCTGACAAGATCTTCCCATCTGTGTCCTTCAAAAGCAAGCTCACGGCCGGCCTCATCGATAATGTGATCTTCAAGAACCATCAGGGAGTCTTCACCAACAGGCACTTCGAGATTCTCCAGATAAACCCGCCCCCGTATTCCTGCATTTCTGTGCCACAAACCTCTGGCTCCTACAGGTATCTGACCACTTTCAGCCTTTCGGGCATCAAAGTCATACGGGTAAGGCAGCAGTGTCTGTTCAAGATAGGTTAAATCCGTTGCACCTTCCTGGCCGTAGTTTGTTTCGATACCGTTATTTATAAGAGAATAGGCAACTTTATGTTTCCCGTCGCGGTTGGCCGCTTCACAATAGCGTAAATGCACGCCCCCGGCACGGTAAAGAAACCATTTTCCTTCTTTTTGAAAAGGTTCGTTCATGTTATAGTTCATGATAAACTTTGTTATCTCAGGTTGCCCGTTTATCATGGTATAAGATCCGGTATTGCCCCTGAAGTCACCTTTAAACCCGTTTCGCTGGATTTGTGCATTCCAGTTTTCCATGATGCTTGCCGAGGGTTTGAAATAATAATTACCTGCCGTAAGGGAAAAGAGCCTGATAAACGGATTTACAGGTTCATAATCATAATGATAAAAGATAACCCAATACCATTCGTTAAAAAAATCTGATGTCTGGTCCTCCATAAACATCCATGGCCAGTGATTGATGGCACTGTCTATGTTCCAGTAATAATACCGGTAGTAACCGCTGTTGTATTTATCCAGGGTATAAGGATCGCCGCTGTAAGGAACTTTATAGGAATCGAATTCATTCATGTCATTATCACGTTCCATGGCTGTTTTATAATATGATGCGGCTGTTGTGTAGTTGTTCTTCCATAAATTCAAATCCCCGAGAAAGATTTCTTTATCAATAAAAATAAAACGCGTATAGTATCCGGCTACCGACTGAACCAGATTTTCATCGTTGTATATTTTTTTATAAGGCAATGCCTCCATCAGAACAAGCAAGGTATCAATCATTTCTGACAGGTCCAGAACAGGATATGTTTCGTCATAAAGCGATGCCAGGTCGTCCACGTCGTCAATGGGATCCGTTATATAAGGGATACTTCCGTAATGGATGACCAGCTGATAAAAAAGCCAGCTTCGCAATGTTGCGATATCTGAATAGCGCTGGTTATAGTCGTCGGAAGATAGTCTTTTTTCCTGTGACATGATATAAAAATTACGCAGGATATCGTTACATTCATTTATCAACCTGAAGAAAGGTTGCGGATCGGTGTACGGATTATCAGCTGTAACTTCATGCAGGTTCACCTGGCGAAGGAAATAATCTGCATTATTTGTAATATCCATCAGATCGGCTCTTAATTCATTCAGTATGATATAATGTGGTGCAAGTCCCATTAATTCTCCGTAAATACCATTTATAGCTGCATCGGCATCGTCTTTATCCTTGAAATGCTGCTCGGGTATGATAACTTCCTCGGGATTTACATCAAGATAATCGTCGCATGAGATCACAAAAACTGCAATCAATGCCGTAAAAATTGCTTTTATCATCATTGTTTTTTCAGGCATATATTTTTCGTTTTTTACTTATTACAATCCTAATTTAATGCCGGCATACACTTTCATGGTTTGCGGCATGAGTCCCGTATCTATACCCCTGTTAAGGGAATTTCCAAAATAACCGAATTCAGGATCCATGCCCAGGTAACTGGTCCATGTGAGTAAATTTTCACCTGTAACAAATATCCGCATATCTTTTATCACTCTTTTCAATGGTATATCATAACTAAGTGTTACAGATTTTAAGCGGATGAATGAACCATCCTCGATCCAGCGGTCAGAAAACCTTGAGTTTCCTACAGGATCATTCCAGACTGCCCTTGGAACATTGGTTTCCTGTCCTTCGGCCTGCCACCTGTTAAGCATGGTTTCTGTCTGGTTATAATAGTTTTTCATTGATTCAAGCTGGTGTCTTACAAAATTGTACACCTCATTGCCATAGCTGAAAAACAGTGAAGCATCAAGGGTAAAGCCCCTGACAGATATCCGGGTAAAAAACATCCCGGTGAAATCAGGATTGGGATCGCCGATTATTTGTTTATCATTATCATCGATGATACGATTACCACCATCCACAAATTTAACGTCACCGGCACCCAGAGGTATGAGGTCGGTATTTGGCATCAGAACGCTTAAACCGTCGCTTTCAGCTTCTTCGGTTGTTGAATAAACGCCATCTGTTTTATACCCGTAAAACACACCCAGGGGCTGACCAACGGCGGTTAATATTTCTGCGTCATGAATTTTTGTTATGCGTTGTTGCCCGGGAAAACCAACTACTTCGGATCTGTTTTTATCGATATTGAAACCAATATCGAACTGGTAAAGTTCTTTGTTTATAAGCCGTGTATTTATCATTAGTTCAATACCGGTATTTTTGATTTTTCCGTCATTCGCATAATATTCTGAAAATCCTGAATAAATATCAGCTTCTTTATAATTGACCAGGTTGTCGGTAATATGTTGATATACATCCGCAGTCAGCAAAAGCCGTTCGTTAAACAAGCTCAGGTCAATGCCTCCGTTGAGCTTTCGAACTGTTTCGTACTGCAGGTAAGGATTCCATAAATTACCCATAACAAGGCCCTGAAGACTGTAAAAATTCTGCGAAACATAATATTTTTTTGACTGGTAATCCCCTATGTTATCATTGCCTGAAACACCGTAGCTCAGGCGCAATTTCAGCAGGTCGATGAAATGAATACCGGAGAAAAAATCCTCTGAAGAAACCAGCCATCCGGCAGCAATTGAAGGAAAGAACCCGAATTTATGGTGAAAGAGGGACAACCCGTCTGCTTTTTCGCCAACACGGGAAGTACCGTCAAGAGCCATATTCGCTGTTAAGAAATACCTGGATTTAAAGTCATAATCAAGTGCCGCATAATAGGTGAGCCAGGTTGATGAGCTGATAAATCCCCCTGTCTGGTTAAGTTCCAGGTCTCCGGTACCGATACTTCTTGTTTCGTCATTCGGCGAATTATGGCCTATGCCATAATCTTCCTGGAGCCTGTCGGATCCGGTACGAAATCCGGCAATGGCATGAAAATTATGAACATGATTGAACACGCGGTTGTATTTAATGCGCAGGTCATTGGTGAACATGATGTTCCTGTCAACCTGTTGTGCCATCGTGTTTTCTATCACGCCGAAATCGGTAGTGTCATCAACAACTCCCAGGTGAGGGACAAACAGGTTATCTCTTTTTTTATCAAAACTAAAACCGACCAGGTCGCTGATCGTGATGTTCTTGTTTACCGCATAATGAAAATCAAAAGAACCGAAAATACGGTTATCAGTACTTACGGATGACATATCGTCGATGAGGGCCAGGGGGTTGCCAATCCCGAAAATATCTGCATCTTCAAAGTTAGGGGATGCGACACCGGCTGAACTTAGTTTGTAAGGATGCAGAAAGGGTGATTTTACAAGGCTGAGGAACACGGGGGCCTTGATCGTATCGTATCCGTCTATCGGGAGATGTTGCTGCAGGTAGGCAAAGCCGATATTGGCATTCACTGAGAATTGATTTGAGATCGTAATGTCCGAATTAAAACGTAAAGTGTAACGGGAAACATTTGTGTTTTTAATAATCCCGTCGTTACTGAGATACCCGAGAGAAAGGGCATAAAGTGCCACATTATCGCCACCGGAGATCCTCAGGTTGAAGTTATTGATATAGCTGTCTTCATACATCAGGTCCTGCCAGTCGGTATTGTTATGATACCTGTAATATTCTGAATATGAATCATCTTCTATCATATAGGGCAATGACCGTATATACTCTGATGACAGATTTCGCGAACAGAGCAATCCTGTCAGATAAGTCTTGTATTCATCATTATCAAGCATTTTGTAACGTATTCCCGGACTGTTATTCATTCCTCCGTAAGCAATCAGGTCTATCTTGGTTTCCATTTGTTCAGAGTGACGGGTCTGGATATAAATAACCCCGTTACCGGCTTTTGCTCCGTACAGCGAACTTGCGTCTTTAACCACGGTAATATTCTCGATATCGTTTATTTCGATATATGCCAGCGGATTATATGCAAAACCGCTTAAGACAGAATTACCGTATGTTTGATTATTATATATCATCCCGTCAATAATGATCAGGGGCGAGGTATTCAGATACAATGAAGATGCTCCCCGCAAAAGCATGGATGATCTTGCACCCGGCATACCGGAAATTGGCCTTACAGATAAACCCGGAACAACACCCTGAATCCTTTTTTCAAATGTTACAGAAGGTTTTTTCCAGTATGAGCCGTTGTTATATATTGTGGTGACTGACCGGTTTTCAAACATACCGGGTTTTTCCTGATCATAGGTTTTACTGGTCTGGCTGAATGACCTGTATCCGGGATCAAACAAAGATATTGTGAGGGAATCTTTTTTTACGGGAATTATTTTATCCTGGTATCCATCTGCTTTAATTACTAATGGTAATTCAAGGGAAGGCACTTCCATGCTAAAAATACCAACACTATCAGTAATGGCAGCTGATACATCAAGGCAGGTGACATTTGCTCCGGCAACAGGTTTATTTGTTGCCGCATCAATAACCACTCCCCGGATATTCACATTTTCATTTTCCTGGCCAGAAATCCCGGTATGAATGATGGTTAGAATCAACCAACCCGTTATGAATATTTTTATTGATTGCATAGATCTGTTTTATTCGAAGACAGGAATTAATTTTATATAGTCTAAAGTAATAGTAGTATTATTACCGCTGCCGGTGAGCTGCAACCAGATATCTTTACAGGTGACATACAGTTTTTCCCCTATATAAACTTCGCCGGAAGTTTCATAGGCAGTATCGGTAACCTGTATATAACCTGCATGTAATGGTGATAACGTGCCGAATGTAGGGATATCATTTAAATATCCGGTAAATTGCACCTCACCTAATCTCTGTTCAATCGTATCAACTTCAGCACCATAATAGCGCCCGTTAAAATCGTCAACAGCTTTCCAGTAAAAATGATATCTCACGGAATTCACATAACCAACATGGTATCTTATCGCACCGGGATTGGCCAGATGATAATCAAGAACAAAATCATAACCCCCGGAAGCAAGTTCTTTCTGGCGGGTATAGCCTTTACGTCCGCCACCCGGATTGTAGACGATATATTTCTCATCATCTTCAGCTTCAATAATAATGGGCTGAATCCTGTCCTGCAGACGAACATCGCAATTGCTTAAAACCATTACAATACCATTGCTCAGAGAGTATGTTTGTTCGATTGCGCCTGCGCTTAACGGAATTTTTACACCAAACAGGGAAATTAATGTATCAGGCGGATGAATGGTATCCACTATTCCTGAAAAAACAATATCCTTGCATATGTTCCATTTTGTCAGGCTGTCTGTTCGCAATTCATTATCAAGGTTATAATATGGTTTGAGTTTTTCAACTTCCTGTTCAAATACATTATCCTTCAGAAGGACTACGGTAAAAAGTGAATCTTCATTGCTTAAATCCCTGATCTGGTTAATGTAACTGTTATTCCATACCATACCTGTTGCCGTATCGTATACAGGCAAACCGGTTACAGGATCAACGCCGGTTTGTGTTGCTATATCCGGATCAAACACTTCACCTGTTAAAGAGTTCATATAACCGGTGTGCAAGGGACACAAGGCAGTGATTTCAATGAAGTCCCATATGTTGTTTTTGGGAATCAGGACTTTATCAATTACATGAAGCATGCCGTTGACAGCAGGAACATCGACAGGATCATGCAATGAAGCATCTTCAATTTTCAGGTTTTGAAGATCCAGGAGGAGGTTTTTCCCGCTATACATTTTAAGTTTAATGATTTCCTGCCCGGCGTTTGTATATGGATACCGGGAATAAACGATATGATGGGCAACCAGAAGATTGAGCTTAACCGGGTCAGTCAGATAGTTTTCATCAAGATTACTTAATGCATCATTTGTTGGCGCCCACACCGTATACATTTGAGGGAGCACCAGCATTTCATCCCATCCGGTTTCCTCCAGCAGTCCCGAAAAAGTTGAAAGATCAGGATCGTTTGAAATAACCTCCATCAGGTTTTCGGTTAAGGTATCGTCATTCAGCTTAACGTATTCATCCCACGGATCTTTGCATGACAGGCATATCATACTGATAAGTACCGGGATGCCGATCAGACATGATAACTTATGTTCTTTACGTATATTCATGATCATAAATATCTTGTTTAACAATTATGGTAAAGGATACCAGTCGGGTTTATCGCGTAATATTCCATCATTGTCAATTCTCGGCCATAATTGATCTTCCTCGAAAGGAATAAACTGTATCATATCCACCCAGAATTCTTTGTCGCCATTATTGATCACTTCAAAGGTAATTGTATGTTGTCCTGTGCTGGGCACATCGACCGAACCGGCTAACTGGGCAACAAACCTTCCTGCGTTATCGGTTAAGGTAATGGAATCTGTCGGATTATAGCTGTACCTTTTATATCCTATCAGTTCAAGTTCCTCATCGGTCATGCTGCTTGAGATAGTGTACCCCGTATTGATAATTGTTGGCAGGGGTTCGCCGTTAAAATAGACCACAAATTTGGGCCGGCGATTGGTTTCCGCACCTGATGGCGAGTTACGTGTACAAATCCACATTTTGTATTTGCCTTTCACAATAGTAGGTGTTGTAAATGTGATAGAGGGAATAACGGCAGTTCTGAGGAACATTTTAAAGCAATCCCTGTATATTAAATGATCCTGCCACCAGTCAGAATGACATTCATATGTTACCGGGGCAGATCCGCTCCATGTAATACCGGCCAGCTGACCAGGTTCCAGGTCAACCCATTGTCCCGGTTTTCTGAAGATACCTGCCATTTTACGCAATTCCGGCTGGTCGCAAACATCCCAGAAGGTCAGGACCGGATTACGGACTTTGATAAAGATATCTTTATCCAGTATATGATAGACTCCGTTTGCAGCAGTGTTATCACTCAAATTCCTGTTTACAGGTGATCCTTTTTCCAGGACCCCTAAAAACAGGTCTTCATTGATAAGAACGCTGTCTCCCTTAAGTTTTATGGTAATAATTTCATTTGGGGCCAGGGTTTCGAGAACCGGTTGTGTAACCAGGTCTCCCACATAACTGAGGTTATTATCAATGATATGATATGATATATACAAATAAAGACTGTCTGCCGGATCTTTCGGATTGCCTGTATTTGAGTACCTCCCGATCAGATCATCAACCGAGTAAATGGAATCCAGGGCCAGGACATCGTTGGAAGGCAACAGCATGGTGAACCACCTTCTTTCTTCTGAAGGCAGATCCTTATCAGGAGTTAACATCAGAGTGTCATATAAACCGGTGGTTTTCAATGCTTCGCCAAAAATGCTCAGATCGGGGTTTTGTTCAATAAATCCGGCGATCGGGGTTGTTACCGGTTCGAGCACAGTACTGATTGCATGGATAATCCCGTTAGCTGCATGGATATCCGCATTCTCGATCGCAGCATATTTATTTATTTTATAAACGGAGCTGCCTTCTTCATTATAGCCCGATACCGTAAGATACTGACCGTACATTGTGGCTGTGGACAGGCGTCCGTCTGTGAATTCCGTTGTGCTTATCGTATCGATAATCACATGGTATCTGACATAGTCTTTCAATTCTTCAGCAGTAAAATCATCCAGTGATGTTTTGTTTTTCGACGTGAGAAATGTCTCCACTGCATCATTGGTTGGGGCAAAGACTGTATATGTTCCGTATGCCTTCAGGAATGATAAGGTATTTGACTTGCTTAACATCTCACAGAATAATGAAAATTCACCGGGATTATTTTCGAAATATTCCCCTATAAGCAAATCAAAGGCTGTTTCTTCAAGATAGTCGTACTCCATGCAGGTTGTCAGCATGATGCATGCCAGAAATACAATATTTATCAGACGTCTCATGGTATCCGTAATTATAAAATTTTAATCCTCGTAAAAAGCATTCTGTACCAAAGCAGCGTTCGTTTCCAGTTCATCTTTATAAATGGGCCAGTAGTGATAGAGTGTATCCAGCATTTTGTTCTTAATGGTTACCTGTTTTTCTCCCGGGCTGCTGCTGACCACCATGTTTACAAGTATCTGTAATCGTTCGTAATTATTTCTTCTGGCATTTCGCAGAACGTCATACCACCTTTTACCTTCAAAGGCCAGCTCTCTTGCCCGTTCATCAAGGATATAATCGGCCATTGAACTTTTTGTTAATGTCTGACCGGTGGCCATATCCGTTATATCGGACGCCCTTGCCCGGTTTCGTATCATATTGACCAAAGATATAGCTTCATCCATCCTGTCAAGCTGGTTCAGTGCTTCGGCTTTTGTCAGTAATATTTCGGAATATTTATAGATGATAAGATGTGTGTAGGATTCCGACAGCATTTTTGGATCATCGGAAGTTTTTCCGATATATTTCCAGATCATATAGTTATAGCTGGAATGATAAGAACCCTTATTTGCTCTTACATCAGCACTATCCTCTAAAACAAAGTAGTCGAAAGGGAATATGATTTCCATTACACCGGGTGAAGCCCTGAAATACCTGTCTATCCCGTGCATTTCATAAAGCGGATTAAACCTGGTTTTTGAAAACTGCAATTCAAAAATACTTTCTGATGAATTACCAACGGCATAAAGTGTTGAGAACCAGTTTTTATCACTTTTCACCAGACCGAATTTCCCTGAGTTGATGATTTTGTTGCATGCAATCAGACAACTGTCATATTGCTCGCACCATAAATAGACATCAGCCTGGATGGCATAAACTGCAAATTTTGTGATACGTCCTTTATCTGAATCATTATCTCCGTAAGTATAGGGTGCATTTTTTTCAGCTTCTCTCAGGTCGGTTTTGATTTGATTGAGAATAACGGAGGAAGGGCTTTTGGGGATCGCGAAATTCTCGTTATCGCTTATTGTTGCTGTAAGTTTCAGAGGGACTTCTCCGAAAGAACGTACAAGATAGAAGTACATGAGGGCCCTGAGGGCCAAAACTTCGGATTCATACATTTTTAACTGTTCTCCGGTAAACGAAGGGTCGATTTCAAGAACACCGGGTGCACATTCAAGCACGGTATTGCAGAAGTTTATCGTCTGGTAAAATGTATTCCACCTGCAAACCGTATTGTCAGGCAGGATATCACCATAATATATATTTCTGAATTCTGATCTGTTCCGGTAAGGGACCGCAAGATCGGCTCTTATTTCTCCCCACAGAAAAATCAGTTCCGGCACGCTGTATCCGCTGCCGCCGATAGCATTTCCCAAAAGAGATGCATAACATCCCATAACTGCTGCAAACACATCATTTTCTGATTGCCAGAATTCTTCCCGGATGACACCTTCCTCAGGTTCGAGGTACAGCCACTCATCGCAGGATGTAACCAGCATGCAGCCCAGTATTGTTAATAAGATTGCTTTTTTCATTATTACTCCATATTAAAACAGCACGTGTAAATTAAAAGTAATCTGCTTTGCAACAGGTGTTTGTGAGTAATCATAGCCAACTGTGTACAATGTACCTTCTATGGGTTTGATCGTTATTTCGGGATCCTGGCCTTTATATCGTGCAAAGGTCAGCAGGTTATTAAAAGTGGAAGACATTCTGACCGATTTCAATCCCAGTTTAGTCACCCATTTTGCCGGAAAACTGTACGACAGGGTAATGTATTTCAATCGAAGAAATGATCCGTCATCAACGAAACGACTTGATCCCAGCCAGTTATAGCCATAACTGGTTAAGGCCCTTGGTATATCGGTTTCATCTCCCGGTTTTCTCCAGCGTCTCAGAACAGCTGTAGTCTGATTATCATAATTGTACATATTTTCACCATACATCTGGGTCATATTGATGATGTCATTTCCATAACGTCCGTAAAAGAAGAAATTGAAAGTAAAATTCTTATAAGACACTGTTGAACCGAAACCTCCCGTAAAATCAGGATTGGCATCCCCAAGGTAAACCACATCGAGGTAATTGATGTTTCCGTCGTGATTGATATCTTCATATTTTGCATCACCGGGTTGAAACTCATAATTTACAGACGGATAGTTAAAGACCATCATTACCGGTTCCCCGTTGGCATTGTAAACTTTATTCCCGGCTTCATCCACGGCAATCAGATCTTCTTCATCTTTATATACTCCCAGGTAACGGTATCCGTAAAAAGAGCCGATCGGATTATCGGTTTGTATGATATGTTTGAATTCTCCGTTTGAAGTGGTTTCACCTCTTTCCGTGGCATAATTCTTTGCCACTTCCCTTAACACATTATAGTTTCGTGCAATGTTAAAATCGAACGAAATACTGAAACCGTCGCGTCTGACCGGGAAAGAACGGAAACTGAAATCCCAGCCCTGGTTGTCAAGCGACCCGATATTCATGGTTGAAGTATTATATCCTGATGATGACGGGAGTGTAACTTTTTCCTCCAGCATATCTTTTGTACTGTTCTGGTAAATATCATAGTCAAGCATCAGCCTTCCGTTAAAAACTTCGATTGAAACGCCAAGATTCTTGGTGATAAAGGATTCCCATTTAAGGTTTTCCAGTTCCATATCAGCTGAGTAAACAGCCGTATTTCCCAGGTATGTCCAGTTGAAGGTTTCATAATTGTTAAAATAGGTATAGGCATCTTCAGGAGAATGTCCGTTTTCTCCGTAGCTGGCTCTTAACCGGAAGTCATCGATGAAAGAGAGACTGCTCAGGAAAGGTTCACCTGAGATACGCCAGGCCAGGGAAATACTCGGGAAATAGCCATACCTGTATTTTTCATTGAACTTTGAATTTCCTTCTCTCCGGACGCCTCCTGATAGTATATAACGATCGAGCAAAGAGTAATGGAACAGGCCGAGGAATCCGACATTGCGAACCTGCCATGAACCGGATGACAACCCGAGTCCTTCTGTATTCACATTCGCAGGTATTGACGGATCGGTAAGTTCGGATGAAGCAGAATTAGAAGTCTCAGAAACATAGGAAAGGCCCCTGTAATCATTCGACTGGTAATTCAGGGTTAGAATAATATCATGGATGTCATTTATATTTTTATGATAGGTAAGTTTATTGTTTATGTAAATGTTATAACTGTCTTCATCGCGGTCTTCCGCCCTGTTAACCTGGGTATGGGTTGATGACAGTCCGGTGGCGATCTGCGGTAAAAACCAGTTTCGCTTGGTATTATTCAAATCAAAAGAGATGTCAAAAGTATATTTCAGATCCCTGATGATATTATACGTTGTATTGAACTTGGTAATGATCCTGTCGGTGGTTGTTTTATACATACCGTATTCCGCCATGGCGACCGGGTTATAAGTACTGCTGTATTTTCCCTGGATATTCTCTTCCGGAGAAAAGTATACAGGTGTTTTATTCCCGTATTCGTCATATTCGAATACCGACATATTGGGCATTTTTTTGTAAGCTTTCGAACGGATATATTTATCGTAACTTGAGTTGGAGATCCCGTGGGCATATGACAGATCTGCCCGCATCATCAATTTATCTGAGATATTGTAATCGAGGTTCAGGCGTGCGGTAAGCCTGTCCATGCCTGTGCCTGTTGTAACTCCCTTTTCATTCTGGTAGTTGGATGAAAATCTGTAAAATGCTTTTTCTCCGCCGCCGGTGAGTGAAAGATCAAAATTGTGAATGAAACCGTTGCGGGTAATTTCATCAAGCCAGTTGGTATTCTGGCTATAATTATAGTACCAGTAAGGATCGCTGGGATCGTACTGGAATTCTTTGTACAGATTCGTATTAAGCGGAATACCGTCAACATTCATTGCTCCTTCGAAGATAAGTGTTGAATACTGGTTCCCGTTTAACATCGGGATGGTCCTGGGTTCGAATGAATAGGTACCGCGGTAGGTGAATGCAAGATCCGGTTTCATTCCTTTCATTCCGCGCTTGGTGGTAATAAACAATACACCGTTGGAAGCCTTTGTTCCCCAAAGAGCAGTGGCAGCTGCATCTTTCAGAACAGTAATTTCCTTGATGTCGTCCATGGAAATGTTAAGCATCTGTGCATAGCCTTCTTCATTGGCCGTTGCAAAATTGAAATCGGGGGATACGCTGATATCATAAGGTACATTATCGACAACGATTAACGGATCGCTGTTTGTACGCAGAGAGCTGACACCCCGTATTCTTATTGACATCCCGCTACCCGGGTCGCCTGAATTTGCTACAATGTCAACGCCGGCGAGCCGTCCCTGGAGCGCTTCATCTATTGATGAGGCCTGAACTTCCTGAACTTCTTTCATATCAAGATTTTCAACCGGGATCGCCAGGTCGCGGTTCTTCACATCAAGAAATCCTGTATTTACCCTTCTTTCGGCAACAATCTCCACGGCTTCAAGAGACCTGATATCTTCTACCAGGCTGACTACGAAGTTTGTCCGGTCGGCAATATCCAGTGTAACAGGTTTATAACCGATAAAGGAAATCTGAAGCTGATGGCTGGTACTGGTCACATTGATTGCAAAATTTCCATCAATGTCGCTCGAAGTACCTTTAACAATGCGGTTGTTTTTATCCAGTTCCACGATTGTTGCCACAGGCAGGCTTGATCCGTCGACTGCGCTGATTACCTGACCTCTGATTAATTTTCCCTGGGCAAGAACAGGTGAAGAATCAAGAAATAAAATCAGCAGACACAGCAGTGTACAGAAAAGTACTCTTTTCATGGTTTAAATTTTTCAATATTTCAAATAATTATCTATTTGATGTAATACTGCTCTGTTGGATAAAACATTAAATTTATATTTATCCGATGACAGGTAGGTGATCCTGTTGTAATTATCGATCAGGGCAAAATCTCCGTTTGGATTATTAACGATCAATACATAGGTTTTGCCGTCTACCGTTTTATATAGTGTTTCATGCTCCCCTGCTATAACCCCGTCAGGTACTACAATGGATTTGGGCAGGATATGATACATCACAAAGTTGAACACTTTTTCCAGTTCATCATCTGAAGAAAAAGTACCGATCTCAGGAAACTCGGGCAGATATCCTGCATTGACAGCCGAATCGATGGCAGCGTCATCAGGTATAAGCAGCGTTGTGTTTTCGGTATTTGAGACACTGGCTATGGTTGAATTTACGGTATCATAAACAAAGCCGTTGTTATATTGGGCTGATTTAATCAGGTATTTGTAAAATTTTGATGATCCGAAGGTTTTTTCAATGTCATCGCCAATGTTCTTTGTTGAAAACACCAGGGGTTCCGGTTTTAATTCATAAGTATATCCGTTTGTCGCTTCTTTCCCGTCTGTTGCGAATTGATAAACATTATCCCTGAACCGGTTACCTGCAGCCCAAACCCTGCCATTGCTGATGCGTATATATTCTCCTCCGTAAGTTTCAACAATATTGTTTGTTGTCAGATCGGTAATATTCTTGCCAAATACCACATGGAGATTTATTAACCGGGCAATAGCAACTGCAGGATTTGTTCCAAGCTCAGTATTTTCAATATTCCATGAATTTCTGTCAGCATCATATGTAAGGCCTATCGATTCAAACTGATTGTTGGATATCAGAAATACCGTAAAATTGAATTTATTATTCATGATGATGAAATGAAGCTCAAGATTTTTAATTGCCTGTAACATCAGTGAATAATCCGGATTTAGACTTATTTCACCCATAACGGTATAAAAGGCATCGCTTTTCTGAATATTGTTCACTCCGTAAAACACCCCGTTACTGGCAAATCTTTTTTCAATCACATCGCTTTCAGGATCGAACCGTGCTTCCTCGCCAAAAGGATTATAGGTTGACTCAAACTTGCTGGGCCAGACGATGGTCCGGAACATATGGGCATTGATGAAATCGGCAATTAAATCAGGCGACATGTTATCCAGTGATTTGTAATAGGTTAGGAATTTTTTATCGAAGAATTGCTGAATGGCATCATTTGTCGGGACAAAGATGCTCCATCCGTCAATCTGGGCATCATAATCTTCCCCGCCTCCATACTTCAAAAAGTTTTCGCAATTCGGTGCATAATTCAGAAGAGGATAAACCTTCATATAAACATCTTCTGTAATTCCCGAATATTCCCTGTATCTTTCCTGAAATGAAGCAGGTGCCAGGTCATATTCCAGCAAATAGTCATCAATGATATCTTTGAACAGACTGTACTGTGAATTGCCTGCGATCAGTTCTTCAATATTAGGCAAGGGAAGGATTACCCTGTCGATGACATGAACAACGCCGTTTTCAGCCAGAAGGTCATATTCAATAACCCTGGCATCAACTACATTGAAGCCGGTGTACTCTTTATCCGGGAAGAAATAGTTATAATCATATGAAGTGATGTTTTTAAATGACATAAACTCGGTGGTGAAATAGGGTATATGTTTATAGTTGTTATCATCATAACTGAAAACATAACCGGATCCTTCTTCATAGAGTACCCCGTTCTGATCGACCACTTTTATTGTTTTATCGTCTAACGTTTCATCATATACTCCTTTAAAGTACTTGGTCTGACGTTTAAAGGCTTTGTTTTCCAGCCACATTACCTCATCGGTTGACTGGTAATCGTCGAGCCGCTCGCGGATGTATGCATTCTGAATGATGCTGTAGCTTACGATCTCTTTTGCGGTAAGGGTATCGATTTCTTCCACGGAATTCAATCCTTTTTCATTCAGAAAGGATTGAAAAGCTTCATCGGTGGGTGCGAAAACCGTATAATATCCGGCTGCCGATAATATTTGTTTATAGCCGGCTTTGTCAACACAATGCAGGTATGAATGAAAGTTACCTTTTTCTTCCAATACATGATAAACAGGAGGTTCAAGCCATGAAGGCCTGTCATAGTATTTTTCACGTTCCTGTTCGCAGCTGATCCATAAGAAACAAAAGAAAGCCGCAGTTAAGAGAATTACCGGTATTCTATACATAGTTATATCGCTTTGTAAGCATCATATATCAGGTAAGTTGGAAATTTGAAGTTATAAGATTTAATAGCTCATTTCTGCAAAATCATATGAAACGTTCATAGCTTTCTGAAATATTCTACTGACTCATTACATGACAGATCTTATAATACATCATTTTTATACTGCACCATTGCACGCTAAGAATTATTCTACCCTTATGCCTGATTACAGTATATCGTAAAATTAAAAAATTATTCCAAATATTGGCAAAATATTAACAGTTCAGCAATTAATGTTTGTATTATTGGTTGAAGTATTCAGATAAGTTACCGCCGGTCACTTGCCGGAATTCATTTCTTTTAAAATAATAAAATTTAACGTAGTTTTGTTAAGGACAACTATCTGATATTTAAATACTTTTTAATCTGATAATTATACAACCAGACCGGCTCAACCATTTCATGTATGGCATTGTCTGATAAAGAAATCTGGGAAAAGATAAAGAAAAGTGACATAAAATCATTTGAATCGTTATTTTGTCGCTATCATGACCGGTTGTGCCTTTATTCAAATGATTTGATCAGGGATGAAGATGTCTCAGAAGAAATAGTAAATGATGTATTCTTAAAAATATGGGACAAAAGAGACCAGATTCAGATTAACACCGGGATAAAGCCATATCTGTTCCGGTGTGTTTTTAATGCATGTATCGATTACATCAATCTAAATCATAAAATCACACAACACTTTGATACGGAGATCGACCAGATAATTAATGAGCTTGCAGGATCCGACGAAGATTATATATTCAGTCTTCTGCAAAGTAAAGAGGTCGAAAAGGATGTTTTAAATGCGATTGATCTGCTGCCTAAGCAATGCAGGATCATTTTCTGTTTAAGCAGGTTTGAATTACTTACCTATAATGAAATTTCTGAGAGGTTGAATATATCTGTAAATACCGTTAAGACCCAAATAAGCCGTGCTTTGGACAGCCTGAGAAAAAAACTGGTGAAATATCTGTGATCATCCTGATTAAGAAAATCAGAACGATTAATAATCTGGTTGAATCTCCGGTTTCCTTATGATTTATCTGGTATAACTCATTTCTGGTAAACATGAATATTAAAAATAATCCTTTCTTTTTAATAAAAACCAGGTTTTTTGTCACCCGCATTAGTTAATAATTCAGTCATATCTGATATGAACACACAGGAAAATTCAGAACAGAGATACAGGTTATTAATATATAACTATTTATCTCACAAGACCACTGCTGAGGAGAAGGAAGTTTTATTGGATTGGTTAAAACAGTCAGAAGAAAACAGGAAGCTATTCTCAGATTATAAAAAAATATTTGATCTGACGGTAAGTTCAGACCAGAAGTCCCGGTTCAGCTATCGAAAACCAGAAGCCTTAAAGCGGCTGAAATCGAAGATTGATCCGTCAGTTTCTGATGCAAGGCGGCTGAAAATCAAAAGACTGAAGTATTATCTTCAGACAGCTGCTGCTGCAATATTGATCTTTTTGATCGGGGCTCTAACATCCTTCTGGATTTCCAGGAATCAATCTGTTCAGAATCTCAGCATTACCAAATACGAGGTTATAGCACCCAGAGGCGGTAAAAGTGAGGTTGTTTTGCCGGATGGTTCAAAAGTATGGTTAAACGCAGGCAGTAATTTCAGATACGGAGCCGACTATGGAATTAATAACCGCGATGTATATCTGGAGGGCGAGGGATATTTTTCGGTCATGAAAAACCCGGCCAATCCTTTTGTTGTAAATACTTCAGGTTTGGAAATCAAAGCATTTGGCACATCATTTAACGTAAAAGCTTATCCTGAAGAAAAATTCGTTATTACAACACTTGTAGAAGGGACTGTTAAAATTGAAGGAAAGGGATTAAATCTGTCTCTTAAACCGAAGGAAGTTGTTGTGCTTAGCAAAGAGTCTTATGAGATTAAACCTGATGTTGATAAAGTTACAACTACTTCACAATTGAGTGAAAGAACTGGTCGGGACAGATCAGAGAAAAAGGAAGATATATCTTTCAGTAAATCCGTACAGGTAAAATCAAATGTGAACACAAATATTTATACCTCCTGGAAGGATAATTACTGGATCATTGAGTCCGAATCACTCAGAAATATTGCTTCAATACTCGAACGTAAATTCGATGTAACCATTCGTATTTTATCACCGGAACTGAACCAGTATACTTTTACCGGAACCTTTTACAAAGAAACACTCGAACAGATTTTAGACATTTTAAAGCTTACCGCACCATTGGGATATGAAATTAAAGAAGGGATTGTGGTGATTAAGGGTGAACAAAAACGAAAATCGATATATGATAATTTTAAAACTAACTGATATGTTTAACTAAAACCCTTAAAACCATGATCTGACTACAAAAAAAAACAAAAACCGGGATTGCCTGCAAGAACCAATCCCGGTATTAAGAAAAATCATTAATTCATTTAAGTACAAATAACTATTGCTCTTCGAACAGCATTTGTACATTAATTTAAATTAACCCAACAAAATTATGAAAAAAAAACTAACATTTCTTTGGTTCTACCAAAAACTAACTTTACGTATGAAACTAACAATCTTAACCCTAGGTTTTTGTGTATTTCAGGTTTCAGCCATTGTTTCATCTAACGGACAAAGCTTTAACCTGAGTGTAAAAGACCAGACCGTAAAAGGTGTATTCAAGGTCATTGAGGATCAGACCAATTATCGCTTCTTTTTTAACGATGTTTACTCAGACCTTAATAAAAATGTCACATTAGATGTGAATGATAAAACCATACAGCAGGTTATGGACGAATTGTTAAGTGATTCAAGAATATCCTATAAAATCTTTGATGACAATTTGATAGTGATTGCACCGAAGGTTGAATTGCAGCAAATTTTAGTCAAAGGTGTAATTACCGATGCAAACACCGGAGAAGTTCTTCCGGGTGTAAATATTATTATTGAAGGTACTTCCACGGGTGTTGTTTCGGATATGGACGGCCAGTATTCAATTGAAGTACCCGGGCCCGATGCTGTTCTGGCTTTCTCTTTTGTTGGCTATCTTGCTGAAACGGTTAATGTAAACGGACAGACGGTCATTGATGTGGCAATGACACCTGAAATTCAGGCGCTTGATGAAGTGGTTGTAATCGGATACGGTACCCAGCGACGCAGAGATGTGACAGGTTCGATCGCCTCGATGAGCAGCGAAGGAATCCGTGAAAATGCCTCGTCTAATCTTTCGCAGTCATTGCAGGGACGGATTGCCGGTGTGGAAATGACACAAACATCCACCCGCCCGGGAGCCAATATGCAAATCCGTATTCGTGGTTCGCGTTCACTTACCGCAAGCAACGATCCGCTCATAGTATTGGATGGTATTCCGTTTGCCGGCTCACTTAATGATATTAATCCCAACGACATCAGGACCGTGGATATTCTGAAAGACGCTTCAGCAACGGCAATTTATGGTTCACGCGGGGCTAACGGTGTAATTTTAATAACAACATTTAAAGGTGAATTATCAGCTTCGTCAAAACCTGTGGTAAATTATAATGGCTATTATGGAGTAAAAAATCTGATGAACAGGTACCCGATGATGGATGCGGGAGAATTTATTACCTGGCGCAGAGAAGCCATCAAAAATGGTGCGAGTTGGGCATATGGTGCAGATGAAGATTCAACACTGAATACCGACTGGCAGGACCTGATGTTTGAGAAAGGTAAAATAATCAGCCAGGATCTTAGTATTTCGGGTGCGACAAACGGTGGTGGTTACAGTTTTAGTGCAGGATATTATGATGAAACCACTGTATTGCCAGGGGAGGGATATGAAAGATATTCGCTGAGGGGAAGTTTTGACCAGAAAATTGGGGATCGTATAAAATTAGGGATTAGTTCTATTAATTCCTTTGGAACCATAGAGGGTGAAGAAAGCAATCCGCTGGGAACAATTCTTTCTCTTACGCCCATTACAGATCCGTACAATGAAGACGGCTCAATAAAAACAGAGCCAATGTACATTAACAATATGGATACCTATTACAATCCTTTAATGATTGGCAGCCTCGGGGACAGATGGATAGATGAACGTAAAACCATTTCTTCATACAATACAATATACGGTGAAGTTGAGATAGTTAACGGCCTGAAATACCACATCAATATGGGACTTAATTACCGTCAGAGTAATTATGGTAAGTTCCGTGGGGAAAAAACACCTTACAACGGAGACGAAAGATCATATGCATCAATTGAAAATGGACTTACAAAAAACTGGGTAGTGGAGAATCTTTTGTACTACGACAAAACCTTTGCCCAGAAACACAAAGTAGGATTAGTGGCGATGTTTTCGGCCGAACAAACAGAATACAATGTTTCAAGGATTGATGCCGAAAATGTTACAGCTGATTACCTTCAGTATTTTAACTTCGGATTGCTGAGCGATGACGGTAAAATTATCGTTGATCCGGAAGAACAGGATTATTATAAGAGAGGATTGATTTCTAAAATGTTCCGTGCCACTTATACCTTTGATAACAAGTATCTTTTGACTGCTACCATTCGAAGTGACAAAGCATCAGTTTTGGCTTCGGGTCGTAAAGAGCATACATACCCTGCTGTATCTCTGGGGTGGAATGCAACAAATGAAGAATTCATGAAATCCATAAGCTGGCTCAACTATTTGAAACTAAGGGTGGGTTACGGACAAACTTCCAATCAGGCTATCGATCCATATCAGACACTTGGTGCACTGGCCACAAATTATTACAACTTTGGCAACACCAATGTAAGCGGTTATTATGTTGCCCAATCGCCAAATAAAAACCTGGGCTGGGAATATTCCACTACCTGGAATTACGGTTTAGACTTCAGCCTGATCAACAACCGCCTGTTCGGTACATTCGAATATTATACCCAGAAAACGGAAGATGTACTTGTAGCTCAAAGCCTTCCCAGAACATCAGGTGTTACTGAAGCTTTTATGACGAATATAGGTGAAACCGAAAATAAAGGTTTTGAACTATCGCTGAATGCTTCAATTGTAAAGGACTATAGCGGTTTATCCTGGGATCTCGGATTTAATTTTTATGCAAACAGAAATAAAATTGTTGCACTTGCAAGCGGACAGGAATACGACAAAGGTAATGGCTGGTTTGTAGGACATCCTATTGACGTAATTTATGACTACAAAAAAACAGGCATCTGGCAGCTCGGTGAAGAAGCTGAAGTATTGCAATATGAAGGTAGTACCGGACAGGTAGGTATGATTAAAGTGGAATATACCGGCGACTTTAATCCGGACGGTACCCCGACAAGATTAATCGGACCGGGTACGACACTTGAAGATGACGACCGCCAGATTTTAGGCTCAATAGAACCGGACTTCCAGGGAGGTTTCAGTACAACTGTGGGTTATAAAGGATTGGACCTGTCAGTCTTAGGTTATTTCAGGAGCGGCGGAATACTGGTAAGTGCCATTCACTCGCCGACAAGTTATCTGAACATGAACAACGGACGCAGGGGGCAACTGGAGATAGACTACTGGACACCGGATAATCCTACAAATGCTTATCCTAAACCCTATGGACCAGAAGTTACGAATCATCCGAAATACGGAAGCACATTGGCTTATTTTGACGCCAATTATATAAAAATTTCAAACATTACATTGGCATATAATTTCAAAGTGGAGTGGCTGGAAAAAATAAGTCTGGATAAGCTGAGATTATATGTTACCGCGCAAAATCCATTTGTTTTTGCATCGGATTATTATTCTGAAACCGGATTGGATCCACAACCTAATTCAGCCAATGATGATATACACTTTCAAACTGTGGCACCCAGCGATAACAACGGTGTTGTAAAAGATCGTGTATATGTTGTGGGTTTCAACACACCTGCAACCCGCAATTTCCTGTTCGGAATAAACGTAACATTTTAATTAACTGTAAAAAAAAGTAATTATGAAAAATATATTATTTTCAATATTTGTGGCAGCGGGATTGTTTCTTATACCTGCATGCTCAGATATTTTGGATGAGCAACCCCGCTCACTTATGACTCCTGAGTTCTTCTCTACAGAACAGGGTATCGAATCAGGGCTTACATCCGTGTATTCGCAATTGCGTTGGATATACGGTCCTGTGGGTATGATGTATTTGGCTGTTGGCGGCACCGATGAAGCTACTTACGGCGACAACAGAGACGGCTACGCTTTAGATCTGGATGTATACAATATTACATCAGGTAACAGTGGTTTGCGTTTCCTCTGGGAAAATACTTTTCCCGCCATCAATACCTGCAACGGAATTATCGAGAAGGGTACCGAGGCAGGTGTGGAAGCTTCACTTATTGCAGAAGCGAATTTTTTCCGTGCGTTTAATTATTTCCTGCTGGTTACCACCTTCGGTGATGTACCGCTCGATTTAGGCTCAGGCGAATTGAAATTTAACACCACACCATCGCGCTATTCTACACGTGATAGAGTGGAGGATGTTTATACAAAAAGTATTTTACCTGATTTACAGACAGCAGCAGATGAACTTCCTGCCGCACCGCGAATAACCAGTGCAACCAACAAAATTGCTGCGCAACATTTTTTGGCAAAAGCCTATCTTACTTACGGCTGGTGGCTGGAAAGCAACAGCAAAACCGATCCGGACGGAAGAACACCTGCGCAATATTATCAGTTGGCATATGATGTGGCAATGGAAATAATTCAGAATCCTGAGCCGTTTGGCCTGCAACCTACGTTCAGGGATGTGAATGTTGCAACCAACGATTACAACAGCGAGATTTTGCTTTGTGCTGACCATACGGCAAGCAGCTATCTATACGACGAAAGTACCGCGAACAGTTGGGGGGCCAATGCCAGCAATAACTTAAAATCCAACCGTTCCAGTTTTGCGATGAATATGGACTTTGAGCTGTCAGTAAACGGAAATAAGTTTATTTATCGTCAGGCGGTGCAGGATGTAGGACGTCCCTGGAGGTTGCTAACCCCGACTCACGAGGTATTTACCAATACATTTCCTGTAGCTGACAGGGCAATAGATACACGCTTCGATGGAACTTTCGTTACGGTTTACCGTGCAAATTACCAGGGAAGAACCAATTATGACGGTACAGTGCTTAAGGGAATGAATGATATAGATATTGTCAATGGCGATACTGTTTTCTATTTCCCGCCTACGGATGCCGATACAGCCATTTTACAAAAAGAAGCTGCAGGTAAATTTGGATATTATGCGGATAAGGCTTATGGTGTCTGGACACCGTCGATGATCACAAGACATAATTATCCTTCTGTCTGGAAATTCGGGCCTAACAGGACCGATAAGACACCTGATGGTCCTGTTAAAAACGATGCTTCCACACGCCCTTTCCCGATTGCCAAACTTTCGGAAACATACCTGATAGCAGCAGAAGCTGCCGTGAAAGGCGCTACCACCCAGGCGAATTACACAGCAAGAGATCTGGTAAATATAATCCGGGAGAGAGCAGGTATGCCTGATCATGGTGCTGAAATGGTAGCTGCAACTCCTGCCACCATTGATATAGACTATATCCTGATGGAACGTTCTCGTGAACTTTATGCCGAGAACCTTCGCTGGTACGACCTTACGCGTACCGGCAAACTTGAGGAGTATGCAGGATCATACACTATGTGCGAAACAAACACTTTTAATGCAGTAACACGTACCCGACCGATTGAGCCAAAGCATTATCTTCGTCCTATTCCGGCAAGCCAGTTCGACAATATGGATAATACCGACGCTGAAAAAGAAGCTTATCAAAACCCCGGATACTAATATTGGAGCTGCGTCTGGCTTAAAACGTCTTTGGATTTATAAATAGTTTTTCAGGAGCTATTAGGTTATAGGTTAGTTTGGTAACAAATATCCCTGTCCGGATTCAGATCCGGGCAGGGTATTTTTTCTGATATAAATAAAAAAGCCAGATAAAGTTTTGACCGGCTGATTTCAGATATGTCTTATCAGTCAATTCATTTCTTTAATCTCACCTTAATAATCAAACAATACCTGAAATAGGATTTTCCGGTTATTAAAATGCCTGTTTTGATAAAAATGCTGTATTTTGCATAACTGAAGAAAGAAACTTGAAGCCCATAAAAATTAAAAGCAAGTACTTATGCATATACTGAATTACAAATTTTGTAGCCTCGATAATATAAGAAAGGCACTTTTGTCTTTTGGTTACCTGATACTTGTTGTCTGTATACCAGCCCTTGCCCAGGAACCTGATACAAATATCAGCAGTATGATACGGGAGCGTATTTCAATAAACAAAGGATGGCGTTTCTATAAATACGATTCGTTGGCCTTAGCGGATGATTTAATATATGATGTCCGTCCTGTGGTGAACGGCCATAGGGATGATAAAGCAGCTGATACCAAACCGACAGAGGCTGTAAAAACAGGATCAGCAAAGGAAGTGCTTAAACCCTGGATTTTGCCTTCCGGCAATTATTTCATAAAAAATTTGGTCAATTGCCATATGCGGCCCGAAGGTAATCCCGGCAGCGATTTTCCTTTTGTTCAGAACGATTTCGACGACAGTTCATGGGAGACAATTGATCTGCCGCATGACTGGGCGATAAACGGACCTTTCCAGCAGGGCTGGGATACTGAAGTCGGCGGGGGTATGGGTCGTTTGCCGAGCCCAGGTGTGGCCTGGTACCGTAAGAAACTGGAGATTCCGGCGGCGGATGAAGGAAAATCTGTCTTTCTTGATGTCGACGGGGCAATGTCATATGCCATGGTGTGGTTAAACGGCCGCCTTGTTGGCGGATGGCCTTACGGTTATGCATCATGGCGCTTGGATCTAACACCATACTTGGTAACCGGTAGTGTCAATCAGCTGGCGATCCGCCTGGACAATCCGCCCTCTTCGTCACGCTGGTATCCCGGCGGCGGGCTCTATCGCAATGTCTGGCTTACCAAAACCAGTCCGGTTCATGTGGGACAATGGGGTACATTTATCACAACAAGCAATATTTCCGGATCATCTGCCACCGTCAGTCTGGAAGTAACCATTGACAACGATTCATGGAATGACGCTCTTGTCAGAACCGTCACACAAATATTCGCCCTGGATGCGGATGGGAATAAGACCGGAAGTGCCGTTGCCGGTTTCGATCCCATTGCAACGCTTGTCAGAGCAGGTGAGAGTGCCAGGGTCAGGGATTCAGTAATTATTAGAAATCCCGGACTGTGGGGACCGCCTCTGGCAAAGGTTCCTAGCCGATATGTAGCTGTAACCACCTTATGGAAGAATGATGAGGCTGCCGATCAATATGAAACACGATTCGGCATCCGCTCACTGCGTTTTGATCCGGACTCGGGTATCTTCGTCAATGGTGAAAGGATCCGGATAAAAGGCGTAAACCAGCATCATGATCTTGGTGCACTTGGCGCCGCATTCAATGTCCGGGCCGCCGAACGCCAGCTGGAGATATTGCGTGAGATGGGCTGCAATGCCATCCGGATGGCACACAATCCACCGGCACCCGAATTGCTCGAGTTAACTGACCGCATGGGGTTTCTTGTAATTGACGAAATATTCGATGTCTGGGAAAGAAAAAAAACGCCGCTGGATTTTCATCTGGTTTTCCCGGACTGGCATGAGCAGGATCTGCGTGCCTTAATACGCAGGGACAGGAACTGTCCATCTGTGATCATGTGGAGTTTTGGCAATGAAGTTGGCGAGCAATATACAGGTGAGGAAGGAACGATCCTGGCAAAGCGGCTTCACGATATTGTGAAAGAGGAAGATCCAACCCGTCCGACAACCAGCGCCATGAACTGGGCTAAACCAGACATGCCCATGCCCGGGGCAATGGATGTGATCAGCCTCAATTATCAGGGAGAAGGGATCAGGTATGATACGGCATATTCAGATCTGAGAGGAATCCGAACCTCTCCCCAGTATCCTGCCTTTCATGAAAAATTTCCCGGCAAGGTTATTATAAGCAGTGAAACCGCTTCTGCCCTCAGCTCCCGTGGGACATACCTTTTCCCTGTATTTAAAGGAATCAGCGCACCTGTAAAGGATGGATCAGGTGGTGATCCGAAAAATCAATATGTAAGCGCCTATGAATTATATACTTCACCTTTCGGCTCCTCGGCCGACAAAGTATTCGCATCACTGGACAGGCACACTTATGTAGCCGGTGAATTTGTCTGGACCGGCTGGGATTACCTTGGAGAACCGACTCCATACTATTCGTCACGAAGTTCGTATTCCGGAATTGTTGACCTTGCCGGATTCAAAAAAGACCGGTTTTACTTGTATCAGTCACGCTGGCGCCCGGAACTGCCTGTGGCACATATATTACCCCACTGGAACTGGCCGGAACGTACCGGTGAGGTCACGCCCGTACATGTCTTCACATCAGGTGACGAGGCAGAGCTGTTCATCAATGGCAGGTCGCTTGGCCGGAAGAAAAAAGGACAGTATGAATACCGCCTCCGTTGGGACAGCGTGAAATATGAACCGGGGGCCTTAAAAATTGTGGCATATAAAAAGGGAAAGAAATGGGCTGAGAATATTGTTGAAACCACCGGCGGACCTGAAAAACTGGAGGCTGAAACAGACCGCAGAACCATACATGCCGACGGGAAAGACCTGGCTTTCATTACGGTGCGGGTAACTGACAGTAAAGGACGCATTGTACCGCGTGCCGGTAACCCGATCGAATTCAGCATTGAGGGTCCCGGCGAGATTGTGGCAACAGATAACGGTGATCCTACGGATATGGTGCCCTTCCCTTCAAACAGGCGCAAAGCATTCAACGGCCTGGCACTGGTTATTATCCGGCCTGTTGCAGGGAATACAGGTATAATAACAGTTAAAGCAAAATCCCCCGGGCTAAAGGATGCTTTGGTGGAGGTTAGAAGCGAATGAATGCCACCAGGGTGGTAAATACATGCTTTTTGTGAGCCTGGAGGAACTGTTTAATATTTATAAGTACCCGTCATTTTGCTCCAGTACAGCACCTGTATTTGCATCAATGGCTGACTGCGGAACAGGCCAGAACTGATTGTGATCCTCGACGGTCTCCCTAGAGACCGGATCCGGATCGTATAACCGTACACGTTCCACCAGTTTGCCCATCCTGATAAGCGTGCGCGTGCGTGGCTCTTCTGTCATTAATTCACGGGCACGCTCATCGAGGATATATTCTATCGTTACTTCCCCGGCCGTTACTGCCGGTGCATTTGCCCTGGCACGGACAACATTAATATCTGCAGCAGCACTATCTTTCACGCCTTTTTTTAAATAAGCTTCTGCGCGAAGTAAATAGGTTTCGGCCAGTCGGATTACATACACATCTTTTCTGGTCCGGCCTTTATAATCTCCATCTCCACCCTGGAAAAGCGGCCCTTCCACTTTTAATGAATAGGCATATACCCTTCTTGAGGTATCTTTTTCGCTCTGCGCGTATGAATTGTCCCATTCAAGGCCATAATATTGCGATTCAGGGTTGTTGAAATAAAATTCCCTTCGCATGTTGTAACGGGAATTACGCATGTCAGCCCAGTCATTTTGCCAGATATCGTATAAGGCGTAATTTGACGGGCGCACAAAGCCGGCTCCCCGTCCCATGGTATCTGTTCCCGGTATTGAAGGATCGTATATCCAGCCATACTTTCCGTCAGGACCTCTGAAATTGACTAAAAATGGTGCAAAACCCCTGACAAGATTATTTCCCCTGCCATACGAACCTATACCACCTTCAATAAACTCTTCAATCTGCCAGACCAGGATAGATTCCATATTGCCTGAGGACCTGTTAAAATTTCCATCTTTAAATAAATCTGAGAACGGATCGCCAGGTTGGCGGCTAAAATTCCCGAAACGCTCTGTCATAAGGTGGTACAAACCGGAATTAATAAGATTGCTTGCACTTGCAATGGCTGCATCGTATTCACCCAGGCTGATGCAAACTTCGGTTAATAAGTGCTGGGCTGCTGCTTTTACTGCCCGTCCCTCTTTACTTTCATCAACAGTCTCCGGTAACCACTGCGAGGCAAACTCAAGGTCTGCTTTGGCCAGTTCATATACTTCACTTCGGGGTGCTCTTTGAAAATCGAATTTTGGAGCCGGCAATGGTTCTTCAATAATGATAGCGTCACCAAATAAGTTTGCCAGTATATTATATGTCCATGCCCTGAAGAATTTACCCTCGGCGATAATTGCATTTTTTTCGGCTTCGTTTTCCCATATACCTGAATTTTCGGGTTTTTGTGCAAATTTGATGATATTGTTAGCCATCGGAATCATTTTAACGTACGCCCATTCCCAGTATTTTTCAGCGAAATCGGATTCCGGGGTATAATCCAGTCTCCAGTCATCGCGTTGCGGTTTTTCTTCCGGATCCACGAAATTATACATATCGGTACAGGTAAACTGCGTCCAGTATGTTCTGTCATCTATCTGCCATTCATCACGGAACTGGTAGATCAGTCCGGACAGATACATTTCAAAACCGGCTTTTGAGTTTAACACACTGGCGTCTGTCAGTTCCGATTTAGATACCTGGTTGAGCAATTCTTCATCATTACATGAATACAATCCGGAAAGGATAAATATCACCAGTGACATTAACAACCATTTCATTATTTTTTTATAATATGAAGTTATTCTTAAGGTTTTCATGTTTTTTCTGTATTACATTAGAATTTGTTAAATTGAATTGATTTTTCAGAAACTCATATTTATCCCCAGTGAATATATCCGCGGCATAGGGTACAGGTCCCTGCCCCCCTGATCGGTTTCTATGTCTGTTGTATTTTCAGGATCGGGTCCCAGCCATTTTGTGAAAGTATAAAGGTTCTTTATGCTGAGTGAGAGACGGAGGCTCGAAAATTTTGATAATACAGGTGCTTTTAACCTGTTAAAGTCATACGAAAGCGCGACATCCTTCAGTCGTAGAAAATTTCTGCTGATATAGTAATGGTTATGTGTAGCAACATAAGCGGAATATGTCAGCGAAGGCCGCGTGTCAGACCTGTTCTCAGGCGTCCAGTACCCGGCATCGAGTGTATTGAAAGCCCTTCCTTTATCATACGGGTAAATGAGATCAAAAGGCGCCACCCAGCCCAGCATACTGTTTACAGATATTAACAACGACAGGTTGCCGTAGCTGAATGTATTATTTAAAGTAACGTTATAGTCAGGATGTTTACCATGGCCGACAATTGTCCGGTCAGCCGGGGTTATTGCTGTGTCTATGACTATATCTTTCAGTATGATATCTCCGGCTCTATAGGGGGCAGGTATAATGTCATCCTCCTGGTAAATCCCCACGAATTCATAATTGTAATACGAATTTATATTCTCGCCGATAAACCAATCGCTTGCTTCTGCATCATCTTCCTTGCCATCCCCGTCGATATCCCCGAACAGATGTATAATTTTATTCTTATTGTAGGCAAAAGTCAGGGAAGTGTTCCATCTGAATCTGGATTTCTGAATGTTCGCTGTATGCAATGCCAGTTCTATTCCCCTGTTATTGACCTCACAGATATTATCCCATGTAGTCAGATAGCCGTTCGTTGGCGGAATATCCCGTTGAACCAGCAAGTCTTTTGTGGTTTTATTGTAAACATCCAGAGATCCTTTTACACGGCCGTTAAGAATGCCAAAGTCCACACCGATGTTGGCTGAATAGGTGGATTCCCATTTCAGGCTTTCATTTCCCATATATTCTAAAGGCACAAAAGCGATCGTTCCGGAACTTCCGTCTCCGAGAACATTCCGTATTGTTTGATTCAGGCTCTGTGTTGTGTAAGGAGGTATTGCCTCGTAACCATTTGCCCCGTATGATACCCTTAATTTTAAAAAGCTGACAGTTTGTATATTTCTGAGAAAAGGTTCTTCTGAGGCGATCCATGAAAGGGCCACGGAGGGGAAGGTTGCAAATTTATTATTTTCACCGAAAACCGAGCAGCCATCCCTTCTTACCGCCAGTGAAAGCATATATTTTTTCTTAAACATATAGTTCAGACGGGCCATGGATGATACCCCGTTCTTTTCTTCTGCAGGAGTCTGTATTACATAATCACTACCCAGGCTGAGATTATTGTATCCCAGATTATCTATCTCAAAGTATTTGGCTTCTGCATTTGTTTCATCTTTTTCATAATGATTACGCCCGTACATTAAAGTAACGTCGAAATCATGGGCACCTATGCTCCGTTTATAGGTAAGTATATTTTCCCATACCCAACGGAATATATTTTCGTTATTTTTGGCAGCCTTCGTGTTATTGCCGGTAGCGTAAGGATCTTGTCTCATATAGGAATAGTTATTGTGCCATTCATAATTCGGGGCATAATTAAGCCGGAATGACAAGCCTTTTAAGAACGGAATATCCAAATCGGCATACAGGTTGCTGAACAGGTTTTTTCTGGTTTCGGTATTATCAGTTAATTCGTATTCGTACAAAGCATTATACGAAGCTGCTTCAGAAGATACAGGGTTGAATTTTACATTTCCGTCGGGATAATAAAATGTGCCAAAAGGCGAATTACGGTAGGCATTGTATATATTGGCTTCCTGTCCTGACTGGTCGCGGAAGGTAAAAAAGGAAGCTGTTCCTATCGTCAGCCAGCCGGTTATTTTAGTGTCAACATTTGCCCTGACTGAAGTACGTTTTTCCTGGTCGCCTTTAATTAAACCGATATCATTGCTCACAGAACCGGAAATTAAGTAGTTCGTCTGCTCTGTCCTGCCGGATACACTCAAATCAAGGGTGGCAAGGCTTCCCTGCCGGCCGATAATATCTTTGAAGCCATCCCGGAACAATCCGTTGCTGTAATTTTCATACTCTTCCGGTTCCAGTAACTCACTGATGTCATTTATATCGATACCGGTATTTGCCTGTGTATGGTAATCCCTTCTTCTTTGTATATATCCTTCCTTCGATTGAAGCTCCATCCAGTTTGCCGCTTCTGATATTCCGCAAGTGGAATTAACGCGGATAACGGGTTTGGCAGATGTTCCCCTTGCAGAAGTGATCATAATCACGCCGTTGGCAGCCCTTGACCCGTAGATAGCAGTTGACGCGGCATCTTTAAGCACATCTATTGATTTAATATCCTGCGGATTAATATCCGACAGGCTTCCTTCGAAGATAATCCCGTCAAGTACAACAAGAGGATCGGTGCTGGAATTCAGCGAATTCTGGCCACGGATAAGAAGATCCCCGCCCTGACCGGGCCTTCCGCTATTGATAAACTGAACACCGGCAATCTGTCCGAGCGACTGGGCGACATTCGTGTTCGGCACCAGGCTTTTGGTTTCATCCATATCGACCGAGGAGATGGATCCGGAAACAAAACGCCTGGACCGGGTTCCGTAACCTATTACAACCAGCTCGTCCAGATTAATTAAATCTTCAATCATTATCACATCAATAGTTGTTTGTCCGTTTACAGGCACCTCATCGGTTAGCATTCCGACGAACGAGAATACCAGTACAGCGTCTTCGGGGACACCGGGCAGGATATATTCCCCTTTAAGATCTGTTATCGTGCCCTGTGTGGTGCCTTTTAGCTGAATACTTACACCGGGTAAAGGTTCCCCGTTTGCATCTGTAACTGTTCCGGTAACTGTTACCGGCTGCAATCCGGTGCTGAACCCTGCCGGGTAGACCTGAAAAACAGTGAAGAGAAACATGAATATGATTAATTTCATCATTCTTAGAACTTTCAGCATACAGTATGATATTGATACTGCTTTGAGAAAGTCTTTACT
Organism: Bacteroidales bacterium; assembly: GCA_016933335.1. Lineage (GTDB taxonomy): Bacteria > Bacteroidota > Bacteroidia > Bacteroidales > UBA10428 > JAFGPL01. The sequence continues at coordinate 34,943 of JAFGBD010000047.1, forward strand.
ACTTTTCATAATTTTAAGGTTTAGAATTGGATTTTACATAAAATATTTCTGACTTTACGCCTGTATCTGAGTTAAGATAAATGGCTTAATCTTTTATAATCTTCATAAGTATTTGGAGAAAATAAATTTATGAATTAAATGGCGATTCTGCTAATTTTTAACTTAAAATAGTCCACCATGAATCGGAGGAAAGGTCTGAAAAATATAATCCGGGAGATCCCCGGTACATATTTTCTATTCAACATAAGAACCGCATCTTATATTTCTATAATTGAGAACGAATTATGATACAAAGCATTAAAAAACTTTGCAGGAATAAAAGAAATTAAAAAAAAAACGTTAAATTACTTGTTCAACAATTTGACTGATATCTATTAACCAAACCATCAAATTATGAAACAATTACTAAATCTATTTAAGAATGTATCAAGTGCACTGGTATTAATGTTGATTTCAGCAGTACCGTTCAATGCAACGGCACAAGATCCGGTAGCGCACTGGAAATTTGACGAAACCACGGGAACTACCGCTGTTGATGAATTAGGCAGTTCAAACGGCACGCTTATCAAAATGGCAGATAGCATGCGGGTTGACAGCCCTTTAGGCAAGGCCATTGATTTTTCATTAGGAGCTGATTCATCTTTAATAAAAGTTGAACATAATGCAGTTATTGATTTTGATTCTACTGAAAGCTTTAGTGTTTCTATTTTGATCAATCTGAACGAACTTCCTTCAGATGGAAAGCACTTGTTTATTAAAGGGAACACCGGGGTAAATCCTGATATCGGTGCTGAAGGCAAATGGTATGCCATGGAAACAAAAGGTGGTGAATTCAGGTTTTCAGTGGACGATAATGTTGCAAAAACACAACTTGGTGTAAATGTATCCGGTATTTACCAGGTTGGCACCTGGGCACATGTTGTTGGTGTCCGCGACCTGGCAGTTGACTCATTGATCCTGTACCTTAACGGGGTGGAAATCGGCAGGGCAAAAGATGCAACCGATCTTGATATTTCAACAGCCCTTCCTTTGATTATTGGCAACAACCATAATCTTAACACTAATTTTCCCGGCAAGATTGATGAATTAAGCATATATAATGAAGCTTTAACCCCGGTTGAGGTTAATAACCTGTACGAAACATATGCTTCACTGATTAATCTGGCGGGATCGGTTGCATACTGGAAGCTTGACGAATCATCCGGAACAACAGCCAAGGATGAACTTGGAATTTCTGACGGAGTATTAAATAATATGGGCGATTCATTGTGGGTTGAGGGTTTGGTTGGAAATTGCCTCAACTTTGCAGGTGGTTCAGATTCTTCATATGTTGAAGTTACCAGCACCGAAAATATTGACATAGATTCTACAACCAGTTTTTCTATATCTGTATTGGTAACAACTGCAGATATTAATGTCAGTACGGATCAAAACGTATTGTTCAAAGGCGCCACTTCCAATGCCATTGACGGACATTGGTACGGGATAATTTTCAAAAATAATGAATTGAGGTTTGCTATTGATGATAAAGTAACCAAGTCACAGCTTGCCTTTTATGATGCCAATCAAAAGATGTACCTGGATGGCGGCTGGAACCATATAGTGGGTGTTCGGGATATGGATAAAGATACAATGTTTATCTATTTGAATGGCAGGAAAGTGGCCTCCATGGAAGATAAAACCGAGTTAAACATTTCAACACCCTTACCTTTGATTATTGGTAACAATCCGGAACATAACGTTAATTTCGAAGGGAAAATAGATGAACTGATAATATACAATAAAGCATTATCAGCCGAAACTGTTGCAGCTATGACCGCAAATTACGGGATTACACCAATATTAAGTGATGATGCAACATTATCGGACCTGAAAATAGACGGGACCACTATTCCTGATTTCTCGTCCGCAACAAACACATATGATTATGAAGTAGCCGCGGGAGCAGCTGTTCCGGTAATTACCGCAACTGCTTCTGATGTGAATGCTTATGTTGATATTGCAGATGCAGCTGCAGTACCTGGAACCGGCACAGTAACCGTTACTGCTGAAAATGGTTCACAACTGGTTTATACAGTTAACTATGCAGTGTCTACTAAAGTCAGTGATGCTTATTCATCATCAGGCTTGAATATTTATCCAAATCCTGTACTTAACCGGCTGGTTATTGAAAATGAAAGTGTGATAAGCAGTATAACTATTTATAATACAAATGGATCTGTCATGAATTCATTGCAGGATGTGAACTCAAAAGCACTGATACTAAATCTGGATGAGTTGTATGATGGACTTTATTTAATCAAAATAATTACTGTTGATAATGATATAATTAGCAAAACCTTCATGAAAAAGTAAAAGAAGGATTAGTTTATTTTGATTATTTTTTTAAGAAGCCGTCTCAGAAATAAAATGAGACGGCTTTCGTTTTATACAAATCAATAAAACCAAAGCACATTTTTTGGGGATTAGTAAAATCTACCTTGATAAATAGTACCAGGAAAGAAGAATTTGAGACATTGTTATCATATTAAAAACCGGAATCCAAAAAACAGATATTTTGGCTATATGAGATGATCTAGAAGTATTTATTACAGAGAAGGAGGTTTTTAATTTAGACTTTGATGATTTCAGGCACACAACTTCAGCATTTATTTATGGTGAACCTCAGAGATCAGTTATAACCGGCCCAACCTGATGACCTGATATATCTGTGTAATAGTGAAGTTTATTAATTTAACAATTAGAATGAACAGATTATTAGTATTTAAAAATGGCTGATCCGTAATTCCATCCGATTCCAAAAGCAACCAGTAATATTAAATCGCCTTTTTTAATCCTGTTGTCGCTAAAAGCGCCGGGATGTTGAAATATTCTTCAGGTGGATCGTCCTTTCTACGAAATATTATATATTCTTATTCTTGGCATTTCTCTGCAGGACAAAACTCCTATAAGAGAGATACTTACAAAATCAGATTACGAAAATTTCAAAGAACCTGAAAATAAACAATTAAGAATCAGTGGGTTTTAAGTACCCGCTAATGATAATACCATTGTATTAATCATTCTGTCTTGATCGAACTTACCGGATTCATTACAGAGGCCTGATAAGCTTTAAAGCTGATGGTAATAAAGGTTATTATAAAGGTTAACAATGCTGCCACTGCAACAAGGACAATCCCGATATCGATCCGGTAGACATAATTCTTCAGCCAGTTATTCATAAAATACCATGCAATGGGTACAGCTATTATTATTCCGATACCAACAAGTGTCAGAAAGTTCCTTGAGATCAGTTTAATTATTGCACCTTCGTTGGCTCCAAACACTTTCCTGATACCGACTTCTTTTGTACGTTGTTCAACCATATATGAAACCAGTCCAAATAAACCGAGGCATGCAATGAATATGGCAAGCAGGGTAAAGAGCGTGAATATCAGACCCCGTTTTTCATCTGCTTTGAATTGTCCTTTAAACCTGTCGGTCAGATAAGTATAGGTATAAGGCTGACCGGGAAACACATCCTTCCATGTAGTCTCGATGAAATCAAGCGTTTCACGGGTATTCTTTCCGCTCAGTTTTACGTACACCACGTTGTTTGATTCGCGGTACACCAGCATCAAGGATTCAACTTCATTATACATTCCCGTCTGCTGATAGTCCTTCATAACTCCAATGACCCTGGCCCGAAGGATATTGGAGTCTCCCAGTTCGACTTTCATTCCGATGGGTTTCTTCCATGCCATCCGGTCTGCAAAAGTTTCATTAACAACCACAGAATACAAAGTGTCTGAGGGCATATCCAGACGGAAATCACGGCCATCGGCCATTTTTATGCCCAGTGTCTCGATGAAATCGTGATCAACAACGGCAAAATTCACCCCTTTTGGCGTCATACCCTGATCTGTTTCCACATTAAAAATAACTTTGGCTGAGCCTTCTCCCATGGGTGTATTTGTGGAAGTCACATACCTGATCTGGGCATTTTTGAGCAATGCCTGCTTAAGTACAGGGTATTTCCCTCTTAACCTATGGTCGAGCTGCAGTGTGATAATATTCGTCTGATCAAATCCCTGGTCCATGTTTTTCATGAAATGCAGCTGCCTGAATACGACAAGCGTGCATATGATCATAATGACCGAAACAGTAAACTGGATCACAACAAGCACTTTTCTGAATGCACTGCCGGCCGTGCCCTGGGTTATTTCACCTTTCAGCACGGTAACCGGATTGAACCGTGAAAGAAAGAAAGCAGGGTAGCTTCCGCCCATGATGCCAACCAACAGTAAAATTCCGGCTGCAGCCGACAGTATTTCGGGAGAATAAATAATATGCAGGTCGAAAGATCTGCCTGCCAGCTCATTGAACTTAGGTAAGAGGAGTATAAGCAAAATAATACTGATGATCAACGATATCATTGTAAAAACCACAGATTCCGAAAGAAATTGAAACATGATCGGTCCGCGGTCTGAACCTACAACTTTACGCAGGCCTACTTCTCTGGCTCTTCTGGTTGAGCGGGCAGTAGCCAGGTTTACATAATTCATGGCAGCGATAAGAACAAGGAAAACAGCCACAATCACAAAAATATAGACATAGGTTATGCTTCCTGTTGGTTCGGGTTCGCCGGCGTTAGTGGAATAGAGGTGGATACGGGTGATTGGTTCAAGGATGTATTCGATGTTAATATCCAGAGTCTCGAAAATGGGCTTCATATACTTATCGTACATGGCCTGAATTTTATTTTCAAAAGCCTTTACATCGGTATTTTCAGGGAACAATAAATAGGTAAACACGCCAAAATTGCCCCATGAACCGATGTCCACGGGCAGATTGCTTCTCGATGCCAATGCGTCGAACCTGAAATGGGAATTGAATGGCACATTCTGGATTACACCTGTAACTTCAAAGGTTCTTTCTTGCGTTTTAAGTGATTTGCCTATAGGATCCTCATTACCGAAGTATTTGGCGGCTGTCTTTTCGGTTAGTATAATTTTATTAGGCTCTTCAAGAGCTGTTTTAACTTCGCCCTTCACAACCCGGTATGTAAATACATCAAATAAAGCGGAATCAGTATAGTAGAAGTTTTCTTCATTGAATTCCTTGTCTTCATACCTGAAAAGAGTACGGCCCATACCGATAAACCTAACATAGGCCTCAATATCAGGATAATCATGCGCAGCCTGTGGCCCAAAAGGTATTTGGGCAACAATCCATGTGAACTGATCATCAGGCTCAGTTATTTTGGAGGAAACACGGTAGATCCGGTCAGCTTTTTCATGATATCTGTCGTAGCTTATTTCATTGGCTGAATAGATAATCAGGAAAAGGGCACTTGTTATACCAAGCGTAAGACCGAGAACATTTAAGAGGCTGTACCCGGGATGTTTTAATATGTACCTGAGAGCGGTTTTTATAAGATTATTAAACATATATATGTTTTATGGTCATGGTAATATATAATAACGTCGAAATTTAGTAATTTATCTATCACATTTGCGAGATTTTCAATACTTAATTAATACCTGGCTGGCTTTTTACTTTTAATCATATTTACAGTATATTTTTTCGGGTTATGATATTAAAATGGAATATCCGGTGAAAGTGAGCACCTCATTCCAGTGTAAAGTGATTACCCCTGGCCGGTCCGAAGTGAGCAATTGATTCCGGAACAAACAGAGCACATCTGTCCGGGAAAAAGTGATCCTGAAGGGGTTACTCGCTCCCTCAATTCCTGCCCACAAACCTGCTCATGAAATCGTTCCCCCCTTAAGGGGTCACTTAGTTACTCGCTCCCGCAATGTCTGCCCGCTTGCTTAACATACTGTCCGGTTAAATATACAGTTACCTGTGTTTATTTCACTTTTTCATAGGACATTAAGTAAAGATTTATTTTCTTAGCTTAATGTTAATCCAAAGCAATAACTTCATTATGGAACAAAGAATTATTAAAATAGCAATTGGAACAGCAGTCGTTTTTTTAATAAACCCGGCTTTATTGTTCTCACAGACTATTCCGATTAGCGCTGGCAACAATCAGACAATTAATTGGGAAAAGACACATTCCACACAGCTGAAAGGAAGTGTATCTTCAGATAAAATAAAGACAGAATGGACGTGTCCTCAAAATTCAAATGTTATTTTTAAGGATGCATCTGATCCTGCTACCGAAGTTACTTTCCCCCGTCCCGGTTATTTTTTATTGATTCTTTCTGGTCAAGAGACGGGCAATGACGCAGTCAGCAGCTCTGTGATTGTTAATGTCTTTAAACCGAATTCTTATAAAGAAAGACTTTCTGATCTGATAAGCTTGATGACAGTTGATGAGAAAATTAATCAGTTATCCAATCAGACAGATTCAATTCAACGGTTAGGTATTCCCGGATATAACTATTGGAATGAGGCTTTACACGGTGTACTTGCGAGCGGAGTTACATCTTTTCCCCAGGCGGTTGCCTTAGGCTCCTCATGGGATCCCGATCTGGTTTATCGGGTGGCTACAGCCATATCTGATGAAGCACGTGTTAAAAACATGAAAGAAGGTAAAGGTTTGACATACTGGAGCCCTACGCTAAATATTGCACGTGATCCGCGCTGGGGCCGGAATGAGGAGTCATATAGCGAAGATCCTTATCTCCTGTCCGGAATGGGTGCTGCATTTGTTAAGGGGATGCAGGGTGATGATCGTTATTATCTGAAAACTGTTTCCACTCCCAAACACTTTGTAGCAAACAATGAGGAAGAACGCCGTCATACAGGTTCTTCCGATGTTGATATGCGCAGCTTGTTTGAATATTATTTGCCGGCATTTCGGCAGGCTGTTGTGGAAGGTAAAGCTTATTCCATTATGGGTGCTTATAATGAATTAAATCATGTTCCGTGCAATGCCAATATGTTTTTATTAGATGATATGTTAAGACGAAGGTGGGGTTTTGAAGGTTATGTAGTGTCAGATTGCGGAGCTATTGCTGATATGGTATACGGACATCATTTATTCAAAACAGGGGCCGAAGCTGTGGCAAGAAGTATCGTTGCAGGCTGTGATTTGAATTGTGGAGAGATGTATCGCCTTCACATACAAGAAGCCCTGGATAAGGGATTGCTGGAAGAAAGAGACCTTGATATTGCTTTGGAAAGAGTTTTATCTGCGCGTTTCAGACTTGGTGATTTCGATCCGCCTGAGATGGTACCTTATTCTTCAATACCAAAAGATAAACTTGACTGTAAGGAACATCGTGACCTGGCACTTGAAGCTGCCCGGAAATCAATCGTACTGCTTAAAAACGAAGGAATACTGCCTTTAAAAAAAGATAAAATAAAATCAATCGCAGTAATGGGACCCAATGCTGCGAAAGCCCGGCTGGGTATATACAGCGGCTCTCCGAACATTATTGTAAGCCCTCTTGAAGGAATAAAAGAAAAAGCTGCCTCTTTGGGGATAAGTGTGGAATATTTAAAAGGAAGCGACATGGGTGGAGGATTATTAAATCCCATTGAACCTCAATATTTTGCCAAAGTTGAAGGAACAGATAAAACTGGCATGAAAGGTGAATATTTTAACAACATGAAACTGTCCGGAGAGCCCGCCGTAACACGTATCGATTCAATGGTTGATTTCAGTTTTGGTACTTTTTCTCCTGCTCCTGGTATTCCTGAAGATAAATTTTCAATCAGGTGGAGCGGTAAAATAATCCCGCCTGAAACCATCCGTCAGATTGGTGTTACCAGCGATGATGGTGTACGTCTTTATTTAGACGGCAAATTAATCATTGACGACTGGCGTGATCATGGAGAAACTCCTAACAAAGCTGAAGTTGAACTGCAAGCCGGGAAAGAATATGAGGTCATATTGGAATTTTATGATAATACCCTTAATGCGGATGCAAAACTTACATGGGATTTCGAACAGAAAGACTATAGTAAAGCCAGGGAAGTTGCTGCCAGAAATGATGCGGTTATCCTCGTACTTGGTATTTCACCCGGAATTTCGCAGGAAGAACATGACCGGACAGAAATTGAACTGCCTGCAGAACAAAGAAATTTAATTGAAGAAGTCACTGAAATAAATAATAATATAATTGTCGTTCTCGTAAACGGAGGACCTTTAGCACTTGCCGGTACTGAGGAAAAGGTAAATGCAATCGTAGAATCATGGTATGCCGGAGAATTCGGAGGAAAGGCTATTGCCGACGTTTTATTCGGCGATGTTAATCCCGGCGGTAAATTACCTGAAACATTCTATGCATCCACACAACAGCTGCCTCCTTTTTCTGATTATGATCTTGTTAATCATCCGCGGACATACATGTATTTTGATGAGCCCGTTTTGTTTCCTTTTGGTCACGGACTCTCATACACTCAGTTTGAATACAGCAACCTGACACTTAACGCTGATAAAATCAACAAAAATGGTGAGGTTGAAATCCGGTTTACAGTCCAGAACACCGGCCAACTGAAAGGTGATGAAATCGCTCAGGTTTATGCCCATGTTCTGAATGCATCTATAAAAGTGCCAATCAATCAATTAAAACGGTTCCAAAGAATTTCACTTGCCCCAGGGGAGAGCAGGCAACTATTATTTAAAATACCGGTGTCTGAATTTTCATTTTATGATACCAGAATAAACGATTTTAAAACAGAACCAGGTCAATGGGAAATCCAGGTTGGCAGTTCATCCAAAGACATCCGTTTGAAAAAAAATATTATCATTGAATAGAGCATGAATGAGATTTAAAATACTCAAAATATAATTAAATCCTTCATTCAAAATAATCAACTTACCTGGAACCATCATGAAAAATCATTCTTTTTAATACTGCTTGCTCTGCCATTTTTTCTGAGCGCCCTGTCCGCATAAACCTGGCATGGGGCGGAATCGATAATAATCATGTGGGCACAGATGAACGGATTGCTTTAAACAGGGCTATGGGAAGTGAAATTTCCCCTGTTGAGTTTAATCTTTAACCTGCAAAAATATTTTCGTAATTTAAGTCCAAATCAGATTAGAAAATCATGAAGACAAATATTTTAACAGGATACACGCAAAAGGATATTTCTTCACCAGACAGCCCTGACGGTGCCATCCTGAACCACCTCACACGTGATGAGATCATCGAGTTTTCCAGTAAGATCAATTACCCGATATTCTTCAGGGAACAATTTGGCGCAAAAAAAGACTTTCATGATATTACCGGAGTGGTAACATTCAGGCATGAGTCATATTTCAATAATCCGGACCCTGACTGGGAGAAAAAGATAATCGGCCCTCAGGAAAAAATTGACTGGATAAAAGAACACCTTGTCATTAATGGACAGTAATTTGCGATTGTTTTTTTCCAGCAAAAACTGCACAATACATTGTATGTCTTCAAAGTTGGTTGGACAAAATAAAAGTGAACCTGAGGGTACTGAAATATTCGCTCCCACAAAGCATGCCCATAAACCCGCTCATGAGACCGCTTCGCTTAGTTCGAACCAGTTTCTGGAGGATTTGAGAAAAATTGTACTATTGCCAAATCTGGCAATATGAGAGGATTATTTAAAATGGAATTTAATCCGTTATCCGGGTAATTTTATGTTTCAACTCACAGAACAAGAATTCGAAAAGAACCTCTTTTTTATCCTGTGGTCTATTATTTTTAAAGTGAAGGATTAATGAGGAAAATTGCAGGTTCTATATGCCAATATTTAAAGATAGAATACTTGAAGCGAAGTCTGTTTAAGTTTGAGATTTTAAAAATATCATTAATAAATCTTAAAACGGTCCGGCAATCAATAATTATAGATTGTTATTTACCGCTAAAGCAGTAATATACTACATTTTTCTCTTTATTAGATAACTTTTTCACTAAAATTACCATTTTAACAGTAAAATAACCCATATAGTTTTGTTTTTATGATTAATTAACCTAAATTTACTGCTATAAAAGTAAAAATAATGCAACCTGAAGAATTAGCCAATATTATAAAAATGCATCGTAAAGCAGCCAAATTAAGCCGGGTGAAATTGGCTGAAATGGCTGGGGTGGGTAAAACAGTGATATACGATATTGAAAAGGGCAAAGAGACTGTTCAACTTAATACATTATTTAAGATTCTCAAAGTTTTGAACATCAAAATGCAATTTACAAGTCCATTAATTATTAACCAACAAAAAACTGCAAATGAGAAAAGCTAGAATATTTGTACAAGGTGAAGAAGCAGGAATACTAAGTGAAATAAAGCAAGGTACTGAATACGTATTTGAATATAATGACGGATATGAAGGACTTGAGATTTCCAGAACAATGCCCAAAGATGTTAAAGTTTATAAATTCAATAAATTCCCGCCATTCTTTGATGGCTTGTTGCCTGAAGGTATTCAGTTAGAAGGATTGTTGAAGATTAAAAAAATCGATAAAAACGATCTTTTTTCGCAATTAATAGCGGTTGGGGAAGACTTGGTTGGAGTAGTTACAGTAAAAGAATTCACAGAATGAATGTATGCCCCATTACATATGAACCATGCGGAGATAAACGATATAGCGAAGGTGGCCTGAAACTTCTGGCATCCGGACTGTCAAAGCTTACGGATTTGGAATATACGGCAGAAGAGCAACGTAAGGAAGCTTATAATCGGGCTGCTAAAATGTCAATTCAAGGAATACAACCAAAATTAAGTGCAGTCTTGAGTATTAAGGAAGAGAAATTTAATATAGTTGACAAAGGTGGCAGGTATATTCTTAAACCACAGCACGATATCTTTCCGGAACTTCCGGAAAATGAAGATTTAACAATGCGTTTGGCTGAACTGATCGGCTTGGAAATTCCAAAACATGGCTTAGTATGGTCAAAAGACAATACACTAACCTATTTTATCAAGCGATTTGACAGAAAAGGACAAAATGACAAGATTCCGGTTGAAGATTTTGCGCAACTTGCCGGACTCAGCCGGGATACCAAATATGATTACAGTATGGAAAAGGTTATTAAATTAATTAATCAGTTTTGTACTTTCCCGGCAGTTGAAAACATCAAGTTGTTTAGACTTACTTTATTCAATTTTTTAATAGGAAATGAAGATATGCACCTGAAGAATTTTTCAATAATAAATCAGGATGGTAAAATATCTTTATCACCATGCTATGACTTGATTAACACAACCATTGAATATAAAAAACAAGATGAAGAGATAGCTTTGCCATTGAAAGGTAAAAAAAAGCATTTGACCAGGAATATTATCATTGATTACTTTGGAAAAGAAAGGTGTGAGTTAACCACAAAAAGCATTGACAAAGAACTAGAAACAATATCATTATCAATTTCTGGTTGGAAACAACTAGTAGATAAGAGTTTTTTATCCTCCGAAATGAAAACCAAATATCATGATTTGTTAAATACTCGAATAGATGTTCTGAGGATTTAATAGTTTTTCTCTCTGCTACAGCGATTTGAGATCGTATCCAAAAAATTTCATTCCACTATTTGAATTTACATTAAAAATTGGATATTTTTCATGGTAAATCACCCCCCTTAACCATATGTTTAATCCTGATGTATTGGGATGACTTATGGCTATTTATCTCATATTCGATATTCCTCTCACTGCTTGTGCGAGTGAGCCTGCAGAAGTTTCAAAGTATAAAAGTGAACCTGAGTGGACTGAATTATTCGCTCGCGCAATGCATGCCCATAAACCCGCTCATGAGACCGCTTCGCTTAGTTCGAACCGGTTTTTGGAGGATTTGAGGAGAATCAATATATTGAGGAGGTTTGAAATATTATAAAACCGGAAAATGAAGCCACACACATCATCTTAGTTGATAGGATTTTTTTTCGAAAGCGACAACTGGTATGTCTGATAGAATTCTTATTTTTGTCAATGTGAAGAAAAGGACAAAACATATTATTCAGTTGATTAGGCAAAATATTAACTTGATTGATCCAATGGCTGAAATCATTCTCTATGGTTCAAGAGCCAGAGGCGATGAAAGAACAGATTCAGACTGGGATATTTTGGTATTAACAGATTACCCTGTGGATCTAAACAAAGAAAGGATTTTTAGAGATAATCTATATGAGTTGGAACTCCAGACTGGAGAGCCATTTTCGATATTTGTATACTCCAAAAATGATTGGACAACCAGACAGAAAGTTACACCATTTTATAATAATGTAATCCAGGAAGGGATTAGATTATGACGCCGGAAGAAAAAAATGAGTATATTAAATACCGAATTAATTCGGCTTTTCAAACAATTGATGCAGCTAAAGTCTTAGCTGAAAATGGATTTTGGAATTCTGCTGTTAATAGATTGTATTATGCTGTTTTCTATGCAGTGAATGCATTACTGGTTATGAATGATATACAATCAAAATCTCATGCATCCGCAAAAAGTCAGTTTTCTTTACATTTTATTAAGACGGGCAAGATTGATAAGAAATATGGCAAGCTTCTGGCTGAATTATATGACTGGAGACAAAAGGGTGATTACGAAAACATCTTTGATTATGATTCTGATTCAGTATGGCCGTTATTTATTCCTGTAAGAGAAATGATTGATTTAATTGATAAAGAAATAAAAAAAGCACTATAACCTTACATTCAATACTTCATTTGTGATCCCGAAGGGACTATTCGCTGCCCACAGGCAGGTACACAAACCTGCTTCCCGATAAATCGGGACAGGCTATGAGATCGTTCCCCCTGACGGGGTTACTAAGTTATTCGCTCCCACAATTCCTGCCCACATCCCGCTCATGAGCTCGCCACGCATAAACGTGGCTCGGTTCGAACCCCTTTGGTTGTTCTCAGCCTATCGGGTATCAAAAAGAAAACGGCTACCACAAGGGCAGCCTTTTCCTTTTTTGTGAACCTAATGGGACTGCAATCGAACCAATTTATTGAGGATTTGAAGAAAATCGCAGCTGTGCGAGATCAAATCACTTGTTCGTTTTCCATAAAGGTTGGTTAGGGATAAGATTAATAAGGAATGTTTCAACCGGAATACATATTATTTTCCCCTTCTTAAGAATTTCCTTACTCATATATAATAAAAGTAACGTTGCTTCCGGATAATCTTCATGAAACGATTTCAAACCGGATAAATCTTTTGGATGTATTGTTGCTGAGCTTTTAACTTCAATTCCATAAAAAATGTTTTCTCCATAAATTACAAAATCTACCTCTGAACCGGAATGTGTTCTCCAATAGTAAATATTGCAAACAAAATCACTATAATCTTTCCAGGCAAGCAAATTTTGTAAAACCAAACCTTCAAGCGAAATTCCGTACATACCTTGTCTGTTATCGAGCGGACCCTTAGGCCTGATTGCATTGAATACTCCGCAATCAAAATAGTAAAACTTTGAGTGTTTAACCATTTTTCTTTTAGCTCTTTTTGAGAACACAGGCAAGCTATAAGAAATCAGTAAATCCTCCAATATACTTATATAACCTTCCACTGTTTTTCTTTCGACTTCACATTCTCTTGCTACTTCTGAAATATTCAATACTGAACCATACGAAAAGCTGATTGCTTCAAGAAATCTTGAAAAATTATTGATATTTCTGACAAGTCCTTCAGCCTGTACTTCCTCCCGGAGATATAAACCAATATATGTATCCAGAACTCCGGCAGGATTTTCTGAAGCCACTATAAGAGGTACCAATCCAATTTTCAATGCTTCAGACAAGTTAAAGAGATTTTTCAGTTCAGATGCCATAAAAGGATGGCACTTTTTCAATAAGGCACGGCCAGCAAGTAAATCAACTCCTGTCCTTTTTAATTTCCTGGCACTCGAACCTGTAAGGATGAATTGTTTATCCTTTTTCTCTTCAATTAATTTATGAACGACTGACAGTATAAGAGGGACTTTTTGTACTTCATCTATGATGAACGTATTTTTATCAGGATTCCCCTCCACCAGTTCAATTAGTCTTTCAGGATTGGCTGTAATAGTCCGGAAAGTACTTGTCGATAGCAGATCAATTATTAAAGCATCGGGGTAACTCATTGTTAACCATGTGGATTTTCCTGTTCCACGAGGACCAAATAAGAAAAAGCTCTCTTTGATTTTGGGTATATGTCTGACAATATTCTTCATAATATCACGAAGTGAATTTTTGAATTATTTATAATTTTGGAAATGCAAATTCCAAATTTACATCAAAAATGGAAAAACTAATTCCTTTTTTAAAAAAAATCAAAGGATTTCACAAACTTACTTGTTAATAGAGTCTAGCATCTTCTTTCATTAAAACAGGACAGTATAACAAGATTGGATTAATGATGAAATTTTCCAATTAAAACGGCATTTGGTTAAAATACCATCAGGCTTTGTCAACATTTCGGGGAAGTTGAAATTTCCCGGCATTGCTATCCAGGGGAAACTGATAATTTTTAGCAACCTGGTGTGATCCCGAAGGGACTACTCGCTCACACAATTCCAGCCCACATCCAGCTCATGAGATCGCACCACATATCGTGGTGCTTAGTTCGAACCCCTTTGGTTGTTCTCGGCCTTTCAGGGATCAAAAAGAAAAAGGCTACCACGAGGGTAGCCTTTTCCTTTTTTGTGATCCCGAAGGGACTCGAACCCCCAACTTTCAGAACCGGAATCTGACGTTCTATCCATTGAACTACGGGACCAGTTTGTTGAAAACTTTGCAGGTGCAAAAATATTAAATTTAACATGCATTGTTCATAAATATTTCATTTTATGAATTAAATGCAGGTTAACCCCGGCTTAGATGAACTTTTCCAGGATACCTGGGATTAGTGAATCTTAGTCGCTGCGGGAGACAGAAAAAATTCTTGAATTTTTTGGTTTAAAATCCTTGCAGGTTAATTAATCAATTTTTTTACTTTTGTTGCTTGAAATTTGACTATGCCTGAGAGGTATAGAGATTTTAACAATGCTTTGTACAAAACATGTGGTAGTCATAAACAATTGATTAACAGAATTATTTGAAAAACAGGATAATTATCTTATAATGGAGTACAACTTCACCCGCATCGAAAAAAAGTGGCAGAAATACTGGGAAGAAAACAAAACCTTTAAAGTAACCGAAGATCCTGCATTCCCGAAAGAAAAAAGAATATACGTGCTGGATATGTTTCCGTATCCCTCCGGCAGCGGACTGCACGTGGGGCATCCCGAGGGATATACAGCTACTGACATCGTTTGCAGGTACAAAAGAATGAGGGGTTTTAATGTGCTTCATCCCATGGGATGGGATGCTTTCGGATTGCCTGCAGAGCAATATGCCATACAGACAGGCACGCACCCTTCCGTTACTACCAACCATAACTGTGATACATTCCGACGCCAGATAAAATCACTCGGACTGAGCTACGACTGGGACAGGGAGATCAATACCACCGATCCCGGCTATTATAAATGGACACAATGGATATTCATCAGGCTGTATAACACCTGGTTCGATGAAAAACTGCAAAAGGGGAGGCATATCGATGAACTTGAAATTCCGCAGGAAATCAAGGTAAAAGGGAAAAGGGAAGTACGGGAATACAGGGATAAAAAAAGGCTGGCATATTACGATAACGCCCAGGTATGGTGGTGCAACCAGTGTAAAATTGTGTGTGCAAACGAGGAGATCCTTAATGACGGATCACACGAAAAATGCGGCAGTAAAGAGGTTGAGCGCAGAAACCTGAAGCAGTGGATGCTGAGAATTCCTTTATATGCCGAGAGGCTCCTGGAAGGACTCGATGATCTGACAGAATGGCCTGAGAGCGTGAAAGAGATGCAGCGAAACTGGATAGGAAGGTCTACTGGCGCAGATGTTGATTTTGAGATCGATGGTATGGAAGAAGTCCTGAAGGTGTTTACCACCAGGCCCGATACGCTGTTTGGCGCAACATACATGGTGATTGCCCCGGAACATGAACTGGTAAGTAAACTTGTAACCGATGAATACAAAAAAGCAGTCAAAGATTATGTTAAGGCTGCTTCATTGAAATCTGATCTCGACCGCACCGATCTTGCCAAGGAGAAAACAGGGATATTTACAGGACGTTATGCCGTCAATCCGGTTAATGGGGAAAAGATACCCGTATGGGTGGCTGATTACGTCCTGACAGGATACGGCACCGGCGCCATCATGGCTGTCCCTGCGCATGATACCCGCGATTTTGAATATGCAAAAAAATTCAATATCCCCATCAGACCGATCATGGACCCTGAAGGGGCAGACGAAAAAACGCGTCGTCAAGTGCTGGCAGGAGATGCATGCTGGACCGAAGACGGTATCTATATCAATTCTGCAGACCCGTCAAGGGGACTGGATATCAACGGACTGAACAAGGAGGCAGGGATCAGTAAGATCATCGGCTGGCTGGAAGAGAAAGGAATAGGGGAGGCTAAAGTGAATTATAAGCTAAGGGACTGGCTGGTCAGCCGCCAGCGTTACTGGGGCGAGCCTTTTCCGGTTATTCACTGGGAAGATGGAGAAATTTCGGTGCTGGATGATTATGAATTGCCGCTGAAGCTTCCGGAACTGGAAAAATACCAGCCGGGCGAAAGCGGTGAGTCACCTCTTGCCAATGCAGGAAACTGGCTAAAGGTAAAAGATAAAAATGGCCGCACAGGCAGACGCGAAACAAACACGATGCCGCAGTGGGCCGGCTCTTGCTGGTACTACCTGAGGTTTATTGATCCGCAAAACGACAGGGAGCCTTTTTCAAAGGAAAAAGAGAAATACTGGATGCCCGTGGATCTGTACATCGGCGGTGCCGAACATGCTGTCCTTCACCTGCTCTACAGCCGTTTCTGGCACAAAGTGCTTTATGATCTGGGGATCGTCTCAACCGATGAACCTTATACCAAGCTGTACAACCAGGGTATGATACTGGCTTATGCCTACGAAACAAAATCGGGTTCAAAAATACCATCGGATGAAGTGGAAGAAAGAGATGGCAGATTCTTTTCCAGAGTGACCGGTGAAGAGCTGAACCAGATCGTTGCCAAAATGTCAAAAACACTTAAAAATGTTGTTAATCCCGATGATGTTGTCCGGAACTACGGTGCCGATTCGCTGCGATTGTATGAGATGTTCATGGGTCCGCTGGAGGCAACCAAACCATGGACAGAATCTGGGGTGAAAGGCGTTTTCGGATTTCTGTCAAGAGTGCATAAATTCTTCTCGGAGAGAAAAAACATCACAGAAGAACCTGAAGACAAGGATACCCTTAAAATACTACATCAGACCATTAAAAAAGTGCAGGGTGATATTGAAGGCTTGCGGTTTAATACGGGCATTGCCAAAATGATGGAGTTTACCAACCACTGCATCAGAAAAGGAAGGGTAAGCCGTGATTCGGCTGAAAAATTCATCATATGCCTGTCTCCGTTTGCCCCTCACCTGGCAGAGGAGTTATGGGAACTTCATGGTCATGAAACAACGCTGGCTTTTGAGCCTTTTCCGCAGTATGATAAGCAATACCTTGTGGAAGACACATATGAATACCCGGTATCATTCAATGGTAAGCTGAGGTTCAAGCTTGAGTTTCCCCTTGATATGCCGGACAGCGAAATAGAAAATGCTGTCCTGGGGCATGAATCAGCCAGAAAGTGGATCGAGGGAAAACAGGTTAAAAAAGTTATTGTCGTCCGGGGCAAAATTGTTAATGTAGTAGTTATCTGAATGATATGTTGGAATGATAGCTTTAAATAGTACTTAATGAAGAGAAAGAGGTTTGTTATTATTTCTGTAATACTAGCAGTAGTGTTCGGAGTTTTTTATTTGCTTTATTTATACGCATTCAGGAATGCCAGGGACATCGAGATTGAAGCATCATACGACAGCGCGGAAATTGAAGAACCGGTTGTTAATAAATTGTACGGATTGCCTGTCGATTCTTTTTACATAGAAAAGGGGAAGGTCAGGAGGAATCAAAATCTTGCCGATATTCTGAAGCTGTTCAACCTGGCAGAAGGAAGCTTAAACAGGCTCTTCTTAATGCAGGATGATGTTTTCGATGTAAGAAAGATGAGGGCAGGAAACGAATATACGGCCTTCATCAGCCTGGATACCCTGTACCAGTTGAAATACCTGGTGTATGAACACACACCTGTTGAATATATTCTTTTCGATTTCAGCGACAGTTTAAGTATTACTGCCAGGGAAAAAGAGATTAAGCTTATTGAAAAAACTTCAACCGGAAAGATCTCCAGTTCGCTGTGGAACACCATGATTGATAACCAGATCAACCCGATGATAGCCATTGAACTTTCCGAGATCTATGCATGGAGCATCGATTTTTTCAGATTGCAGGAAGGAGACAGTTTTAAGGTTATCTATAATGAGATTTACGTTGATACCAGTTCTGTCGGGATAGAGAAGATCTGTGCGGCCTTTTTCAGGCATGCCGGTCAGGATTATTTTGCTATACCATTTACACAGGACAGTATCGAAAGCTTCTATGATGTTGAAGGCAATAGCCTGAGAAGAACATTTCTGAAAGCCCCGCTAAGGTACTCAAGGATAAGTTCAAGATATTCTCACAACAGGTTTCATCCGATTCTTAAAATACACAGGCCGCATCATGGGATTGATTATGCAGCACCGATAGGAACGCCTGTTCATGCCATTGGTGACGGAAAGGTAATTAAGCTTGGATATGATGACGGGGCAGGCCGGATGATTAAAATAAGACATAACAGTGTATATACAACTGTCTATATGCATCTGAGCAAGTACGGAAAAGGAATTTATAACGGAGCATATGTAAAACAGGGAGATATCATAGGATATGTCGGAAGTTCGGGATTGTCCACCGGGCCGCATCTTGACTTCAGGTTTTATAAAAACGATTATCCGGTGGATCCGCTGAAAGTTGAGGCTCCTCCGGTAGAACCAGTCAGAGAAGAACACCACCAGGCTTTTGATTCGGTAAAAGCGTTGGTGTTGATCAGGTTAACCTCTCAGCAAGAAGCTGTCCGGCCAGACCTGAAGGATCAACAGATTATGCAGCTAAATCCCTGAAGAACTGAGTGCTGATCACTCAGGTATCACGCATAAATGCACAATTCAAACAAGAATTACAGGCAAATACCCAATTCAGGCAAGAATTACAGGCAAATATACAATCCCGGCAGTCATTACAGCTAAGTGCACAATGCAGGCAGCCTATAGCCAAATACATGCTAAGAGCGGATTAACTTCTCAATAACAGCCGGAAAATGGGCATATTCCAGTTTATGGACCTTTGCAGCCAGTGTTTCGGGGGTATCTGACAGCTCGACCCTGCACCTGGCCTGGAAAATGATATTGCCTTTGTCGTATTCTTTATTTACATAATGAATGGTGATTCCCGACTCTTTATCACCGCTTTCAATAACTGCCTGGTGAACCTTATCGCCGTACATACCTTTACCACCGTACTTTGGCAGCAGTGCAGGATGTATGTTGATAATTCTGCCGGGATAGGCATCAACCAGGTATTCAGGTATGAGCCAAAGGAAACCGGCAAGGATGATCCATCCGATGGATTCTCTTTTCAGAAATTGCAGAACACGATCTGTTTCATAAAACTCCTGACGGTTAAAAACCAGGGTGGTAATATCCAGCTTCTTTGCCCTTTCCAGCACATACGCACCTGGCTTATTTGAAAGGATACAGGCTACGCTTATGTCATTCCTGCCGGTAAAATATAAGGCAATGTTCTCCGCATTTGTGCCGGAACCGGAGGCAAAGATCGCAATTTTAACAGGTTTCATGGAGTGTTTCTTTATCATTAACGGTAATTACATGTTTTATTTATTGATTGAAAAAAGAGAAGATGTTTATAAAATTCATTCCGGTTATTCATATTCATTTCATGTATTTTTTGATAATCAGTATTATAGTTCCGATTCAAAGAGCCGGTAAAGTATTTTCAGGTCAGTAAAACTTTTTTTTTCAAAAAAACATAAATTTGATTAAGAAAAACATATTTTTATTTGATTTTTTTCAATTTTACATTTTCTTTGCAGATTCAAATTGACCAAAAAATTAATAACTAAAACTAGGTATTATGTCAGACATTGCATCAAGAGTAAAAGCAATTATTGTTGACAAGCTCGGAGTAGACGAGAATGAAGTTACACCTGAAGCCAGCTTTACCAATGATCTGGGAGCCGACTCACTTGATACGGTTGAACTTATCATGGAATTTGAAAAAGAGTTTAATATCGGAATTCCCGATGATCAGGCCGAAAATATTGCTACCGTTGGTGAGGCCATCAAGTACATCGAGGACAACGCAAAGTAAAAGCATTTCCAAAATCTTTCATTTTTATGGAATTAAAGCGAGTAGTTATTACAGGCTTGGGAGCTGTAACCCCATTAGGTAATAACGTAAAAGACTTTTGGGTCAACCTGGTAAATGGAGTCAGCGGGGCTGAAATGATTACTCGCTTTAATACGGATAAATTTAAGACAAAATTTGCGTGCGAAGTTAAAAACTTTAATCCTGAAGATTACTTTGACAGAAAAGAGGCCAGAAGACTTGATTTATTTTCGATCTATGCTTTGGTTGCAACTGATGAAGCAATCAGGGATTCGGGACTGGATCTTGACAAAATAGATCATGATCGCGTTGGTGTAATTTATGGATCGGGGATAGGAGGATTCGGGACATTCCACCATGAACTGAAAGATTATATTGAAGGAGACGGGACACCCAGATTCAGTCCTTTTTTTATTCCTAAAATCATTCCTGATATCACCGCCGGCCACATTTCCATGAAATATGGATTCAGGGGGCCCAACTATGCCACGGTTTCTGCCTGTGCAACTTCAACACATGCTATTATTGATGCTTTTAACCTGATACGGCTTGATAAAGCCAATATCATTATTGCAGGCGGTTCGGAAGCAGCAATTAATGAACCCGGAGTTGCAGGTTTCAATGCCATGCAGGCCATATCGACCAATAACGAAAATTATAAATCGGCCTCCAGGCCTTTTGATGCAAGCCGTGATGGCTTTGTTATGGCAGAAGGCTCAGGAACGCTCATACTGGAAGAATTTGAGCATGCAAAAGCACGGGGGGCAAAAATATATGCAGAACTCATTGGCGGAGGCATGACAGCTGATGCGTACCATCTTACCCAGCCTCATCCCGAGGGTCTGGGAGCAGCCAATGTGATGAAGCTGGCAATTGAAGACGGAAATGTTAGACCTGAAGATGTTGATCATGTGAATGTTCATGGTACTGCCACACCCCGGGGTGATATTTCAGAAGCCCTGGCAATCGTTAAAGTATTTGGAGATCACGCATATAAAATTAATATCAGTGCCACCAAATCAATGACAGGTCATTTATTAGGTGCTGCAGGTGCAATTGAGGCCATTGCTACCATTTTATCAACCAGGGATGATGTTGTTCCTCCTACGATTAACCTCACAACCATTGATCCGGAAATAGATCCAAAACTAAATCTGACGGCAAATAAAGCACAAAAAAGGCTTGTTAGAATTGCACTGAGCAATACTTTTGGTTTTGGAGGTCATAACAGCTCAGTTTTATTTAAAAAATTTACTGAATAAACTTGTGTGGTGTTCAGTATTTCATTCGAAAAAATTACTTTATCCTTCAGAAAAAACATTCTTAAAGTTAATCAGGCGAATCATTGGTTTCACACCCCGTAATCGTGAGCTCTATCAGTTAGCCCTTGTTCATAAATCCGTCTCATTTTCAATTTTTAACGATTTCAGTATTAATAATGAACGTCTTGAATACCTGGGTGATGCTGTGCTGGATGCCATTGTTGCAGAGTATCTTTTTAATAAATTCCCCGGGAAGGATGAAGGATTCTTAACCCAGATGCGCTCCAAGATCGTCAATCGCGAAAACCTGAACCATATTGCCATTAAACTTGGCATACCCAATATTATCAAAACAAAACTCGCAAGCGAGAACCATAAATCGCTCTATGGCGATGCACTGGAGGCTTTGATCGGGGCGCTATACCTTGATAAAGGCTTTAAGAGAACAAGAAATGTTGTACTTGAACGTATCATGTATAATCATGTTAACCTGTCGAAGCTGCAGGATACGGAAATTGATTTTAAAAGCCGGATCATTGAATGGGGACAAAAAAATAAAAAAGATGTCAGTTTTACCAGCTTTGAAGAACAAAGTGATAATCATACAATTTTCGTCTCACACCTGATCATCGTTGATGAAGTGGCCGGCAGGGGTGTGGGATCGTCAAAGAAGGAAGCAGAACAAAATGCTGCCAGACAGGCATTGGAAATAATAGATGAATAAGAAGGGGCTAAGATGAAAAAAAAAATCCACAGGTTAAATGTCAGTTCAAGACCTGAATTATGCATCATAGGTATATCATCTCATGAAAATGACTACCGTTTAAGCTGGGCAATCAATAACCATCTTGGATTTAAATTCTCACGCACCGAAAACCTGAAATATCATAATGATAAGATCCAGGAGACACAGACTTTCAGTGTTTTTTCACATATCGAGGAAGATTATGAGTTAAAATATTACCTTGTATCAAATACAGGTCAGAACGGATTCTTATTACCGGAGTACAGGAATGTTGATTTCTTGTTTTTGATTTATGGAGAAGTAACTGAAAATGAGTTGAATGATATACTGGGACGAATGAAACAAATGGAGATCATTAACCTGGCATTCCAGATATCAGACCTTTCTTCAAAGTCGATAGAAAAACTGGTTTTCTGTTAAAAAATCACGGTCGGTGTTTTCAGCATCCACCATTCTTACTAAACACCGGGGTGATTAGAATCACCCGTTAAAGGTAAGCAATCTCACATCCTTATATCTGTGCAAATGGGTTGCAAAAGCTAAATTTGTAATATATAGCTAAGCCGGCCTAATTTACTTTCCTAATTGTGATATTTGAGATGCGTGATGAAAAGAGTGATGATATTAGCACGTATGTCAGACTGCTTCAAGACAGTGAAGATTGTTTAATAAGCAGTATACTAAACTATTCCAGGAAATTTGAATTTACCAAATATACATCTACACTGCATGAAGCATGGCGGCTGTCTGTGCATGGACTTTCAACATCTCTGATTGATGCTGCAGACTTATTCCGTTTGCAAACACCCGAGCTTCATCCTGATGATGATTATACCAAAGATTCTTTATCTTCTTTCGGAATAATTGAAGCTCAGAAACACCGCGAAAGAGGTGTTTCACTGCCGATGTTTATGGGATTAATGAAATATTACCGGCAGACATATAACGATCTTTTCGATAATTCTGATCTGGATATGAAGGTCGTGCAAAAATTCAGGCTTTTCACAAAAAGATGCTTCGACAGGATTGAAATAGCCTACATCACAGAATGGACCTCAAATACAGAAAAGCAATTGCTCAGTGAATTGCAGACAGCAAACAGAAATTTAACCAATGAGAAGAATAAATATCTTACCATATTCGAAAGCTTCTATTCTCCGATTATAATCATCAACGACCATAACAAGATCATAAATTTTAATCTTGCAGCATCCAGGCTGTTTACAGATATTAAAATTGCAGGCACACTTTATTACAACAAGGATAAATCAGATGAGGCCCTGGTTCTTATCAATAAAAGGCTGAATGATTTTGTTAAAAGTACGCTAAACGAACTGGCATTTGAAACATACCTTGACACAAATGAGGGTCAGCGGTATTTTCTGGTGAAGCTGAAGAAAATGCTTGATGTCAGTGAGAAATTCAAAGGTGTAATCATTATCCTCGATGATCTTACAGAAAGAAAGGAGATGGAACGCCAATATGAAATTGCCAAATCAAAAGCCGAAGAGGCTGATCAGCTTAAAACAGCCTTTCTGGCCAATATGTCGCATGAAATAAGAACACCGATGAATGCTATCATCGGCTTTACAGACCTTCTTCTTAATGATAAGATCGAGGAGAATGAGAAAAGCGAATACCTGAAACTTATTCTTCAAAGCGGAAACATGCTTGTGAAGATCATCGACGATTTAATTGATATATCAAAGATAGATACAAAACAAGTTAACATAAGCCCTGTACAATTCCAGGTTTCAGACCTGTTAGCTGAACTTCATGCGGTATTCAGAGAGTTTATCCGTAATGATGAAAGCAAAAAAATTGATTTGATCCTGAACATTGATGAAGAAGATAAGAATGCCCGGCTGATAGCAGATCCAAACAGGTTAAAACAGGTATTTAATAATCTTTTGAATAATGCCATTAAATTTACAAACAAAGGTTATGTCGAATTTGGCTTTAAAGCCGTCGATGATAATCATGCTTATTTTTATGTCAAAGATACGGGCATCGGTATCCCGGGGGATAAACATAACAGGATATTCGACCGCTTCATGCAATTGGAAGACACTTATACCAAAAAATATGGCGGAACGGGGCTTGGTCTGACAATTACAAAAAACATCATTACCCTGATGAGAGGCAGCATCTGGGTTGAATCGGAACCAGGTCAGGGCACAACTTTTCACTTTATCATTCCGATTAATTATTGTAATGAGGATGTTACTGAAAATAAGAGACTCCAGCTTTCGGATATTAAAAAGAAGCTCTCTCTGGATAAACACAAGATACTTATTGCTGAAGATGAGGAGATCAATTATTACTATTTAAAGGAAGTACTCAAGAAAAACGGTGCAAAAGTTATATGGGCAAAAAACGGACTCGAAGTCATTAATCTGGTGGAAACCAATCCGAATATCGATCTTGTATTAATGGATATCAAGATGCCTGAAATAAATGGTCTGGAAGCGATTAAATATATCAAAGTGATCAGACCTGAACTTCCTGTCATTGCACAAACAGCATTTGTAATGGATAATGACAGGGAAATATGTCTTAAAGCCGGATGTGTTGATTTTATAGCAAAACCTGTTAAGGCAAACCAGTTACTTGAGATGATAGCTAAATATATTCCTTACAGGGTTTCCAGTTCCATCGACTAGAAATACCAGGGTAAACCGTTCCTCCAGAAGCATGTATTGTTCATAGTCAAAAAAAAGACGGAAACAGTTGTTTCCGCCTTAAAAAACCCTAACCTAAAAATTAAATCCGTGTTCTGCTATTAAATCCTAACTAAACCCTTTACTTATCTGACAAAAGCTTATTTGCTACCGGCTTTGAAAAGCATTTTTATTTTTACTGTCTTATCACAGGTATGCTATCAGCCAGCAGAAAATACATGTCAAAGATACATCCGGATTATGTTAACGAATTTCAATGAATGTTAAACAATGTTAAATTTTATCATCATGATTGAATCTGAAGTTATCTTTGTAATAAGATGAAAAACAGGTGGATTTGGATATTATTGGTTTTTATGGGACTGGTCATGTCAGGTCTCATTTTTTTTCAGGTATACTGGATCAGAAGCTCAGTGAGGGTAAATGAAGAACAATTCGACCAGCTCGTAAATAAAACACTTACGGATATAGCAATAAAAATACAAAAGCAGGAGGCAGTTTTTCAGGTTATAAACCAGATCAATCCTGCTTTTTTTGACACCAATCTGTACAGGCAGGTTAGCAGTTATTACATTGATTCAATTGTACCGGATAACAATATATGGATCAAACTGCAGCACGATATCAAAGTTACAGACGACCAGACAGGTCAGGTTCCCGTAACCACTGAACAGCACCCTGAAAGCAGTATTCAACTGCAACATTCCTCGCAGGAAAAGATATCAGAGCATTATTCAACTGAACCTTCGGGAATAGGCCAGTTGTTTTTGCAAAGAGAGATTCTGATCAACAGTATTATTGAAAACATGTTCCGGCTAAGTCCCAGAATTGAAGACCGGATCAATAAACAGGAGTTACAGCAACTTCTGGAAAACATGTTCAGGGAAAGAGGAATTCCTCTTGATTTTGAGTATTCGGTCACCAAATGGAACACAATGACCGCTTTTAAATCTGTTAACTATAAGAATGACGACGATACAGAATATTATAAAGTAAGATTATTTCCTGATGATATTTATTCGGAGTCTAATTACCTTGTCGTTTATTTTCCCGAAAAAAGTCGTTTCATTTTCAAATCGCTGGGATTCATGGCTATATCCTCTATTTCACTTACACTTATCCTGATCCTGAGTTTTGCAATTGCTATCTATATTATTTTCAAACAGAAAAGACTGTCAGAAATAAGAAATGATTTTGTCAGCAATATGACCCATGAGCTTAAAACGCCGATATCCACAATATCCTTGGCATCACAAATGTTAGGGGATCAGAGTATCCCGGATAAATTAAAAAACATTGATTACCTGTCAGGTGTTATTTCCGAAGAAAGTAAAAAGCTTGGATACCATGTTGAAAAGGTACTGCAGCTTGCCATTTTCGAAAGAGGCAAGCTTGAGCTGAAATTCAAGGTATGTGATCTGCATGAAATTATTATGAATGTAATACATACATTTGATATTCAGATAAAGCACAGGGGCGGAAACATTATTCGGGAACTTAACGCGGAAAATTATTCAGTCAGTATAGACCAGGTTCATATAACCAATGTTTTTTCAAATCTGATTGACAATGCCATCAAATTTTGCGAAAGGAATCCGGAAATCAAAATAGCGTCCTTTAATGAAAACGGATATCTTGGTGTTTCGATTGCTGATAATGGTATTGGTATGAATAAACAGGATATCAAAAAGATCTTTGAGAAATTCTACCGGATTCCTACCGGGAATATACACACTGTAAAAGGTTTTGGTCTCGGATTGAGTTATGTAAAAAAAATTGTGGAAGAACACCAGGGCCACATTAAAGTTGAAAGCAAACCATTTGAAGGAACAGTTTTTAAAGTTTATTTACCTTCAGATAAAATACATCATTAAAATGGTCAAAATTAAAATCCTCCTTGCTGAAGATGATGAAAACCTGGGTTCTTTGCTCAGGGAATATCTTAACGCGAAATCATACGAATGTGATTGGTTCTCAAATGGTGAAAAAGCATATAAGAGCTTTATTAAAAATCATTACGACCTTTGTATACTGGATATCATGATGCCTGTCAAGGATGGCTACACACTTGCAAAGGAAATAAGAATGACCAATGCTGAAATACCCATCATCTTTCTGACAGCAAAATCAACGAAAGAAGATGTGATTGAAGGCTTTAAGGCAGGCGGAGACGATTACATTACCAAACCATTCAGCATGGAAGAATTGATATTCAGGATTGAGGCAATTATTCGCCGTTCAAAGAAAGAGCTGATTTCTCCACAATCAGAATACAAGATTGGCAGATACATGTTTAATTCGGATAAGCAAACACTTCAATTTGACAATTCTGTTCAGAATTTAACCACCAAGGAATCTGAACTTTTAAAGCTCTTATGCAATAATAAAAACATGGTGCTTGAACGAAATTTTGCGCTGAAAACCATCTGGATTGATGACAATTATTTCAATGCCCGCAGCATGGATGTATACATTGCCAAGCTTCGGAAATACCTGAAAAATGATCCTTCGGTTCAGATTTTAAATATACACGGCAAAGGATTTAAATTAATTGATAAGTAAAATGTGTATAACTTACCGCGGGTTGTTAAAAACTCCTTTATGATCAGCACAGTTACCGGATATTTTACGGTTATTTTCACAAACTGAACCAGCAGCGCAGAAGATTGTATGATCTCATCAGAAACTCCCAGCAATAGAACCGTTCTTGCTGTCAATCATTTAAATAAGCTTAATTTTCAGAATATTAACGAGATAACTGATATCCTGGAAGAAAAAATCAAAGATACGGATAAAGACTTGTACCTGAACTTAAACGGGATAAAGTTCATTGATTCCTGTGCGTTTGAAAAATTAGTTGCTATCCACAATATGGCAAGCTCGGCAAACAGAATATTCAGATTATTTAACATCTCAGAAGAGCTCAGGGATATATTCTTATTTACTGGATTCATTAAAAAACTGGATATTTCAGATTTCAGGGAAGTATAAAATGAATAACAGAATTGACTTAAGCTGATATGCCTACAGGTTAATTAAAAATTCTGCGGATCCCGGAATTCCATCCTTTGAGATTCCTTCTATCTTTATCATTACTCTTTTAACATTTTCCGGTATACTTTGCCTGATAGTGAAACAACCATTCCCGTCTGTTTTGAGATCGGGGATCCATCCCAGTGTGACAGGCCTGTATTCGTAAGTCGTACCGGAATAACTGAATCCGGGCTGATAAAATTTACGTGGTGTAGCAAATCCGAGCATTTGAAATTCCAGTCGCCCCTTTACCATAAATTCACCGCGTTTTGTATATACAGCAATGACTCCGTTTGCTCCTCTTGAACCGTAAATGGCCGTACTGGCCCCTTTGAGAATTTCAATGCGGTCGACATCATGTATGGGAATGTTAAGGACTGACTGCACATTTTCCACGGGGATACCGTCAATCACATAAAGCGGTTCCGTTGACCCGTAAATGGTCTTGATACCGCGTATGATTACGTTGTTTCCCTGAACATCAACTCCCGGAACCCTCCCTTGTATAGCCTGAATCACATTGGTATATCCTTCGGGGATATCTTCACCCCGGATGATATCATCAGGTTCACCATAAATACCTGTAATTTGGTTTCTTTCTGCTTCTATGGCCTTCTTTTCCTCCTCTCTTTTTAATGTCTCGATATGCATCTTTCTCCGGTATGCTTTATTATCGCGTGTGGAGGAGGTTGTTAAAAACAGGTCGCCGTAATAATTGTGTATTTCTTCAGGTTCAGGTTCGGGCAATATAATGACAAGATTCTTTCTGCCGGAGGGCTTGTTGGCTTCAATTTTCACGTTAACGGTATCATAATAAACCAGGTTGTCAAACTTGTAACTGCCATTCTTATCTGATCTTGTATAAAACAGATCGTTGTACTGATCAAGGATGGAGAGCCTGACATCACAGTTTGGCAAGGGTATATCAAAGAATTCCCTCGTGATTTTTCCCTCTATGGTAATGTTTTTTTCAATCTCATATTTTAATTCAGGTTGCTTACCGGAAAGAACAACACCCCAGTCAAATCTTCTCCAGCCCTGGGTCATCATGAGATTATCCATTGCCTGTTCAGTAAAGGCGTCAGAATTTGCGAAGTAAAACCGGGGATCTTCCACGTACCCTTTCAGATCGGAAGTCAGTACCAGGTAATGAACAATATTGTGATTGTATCTGTTTTCGTCCAGGTTATCAGCATCGAGCAAAGCCATTGAACAATCAGACTGAATTAAACTGCCACTGTTATCCTTTGACTCAATTCTCAGTATCAGACTGTCTTTTTTAGTTCTTTCAGCTGATTTCAGACTGAATGTAATAAAATCCTTGTGATTAATGAATACCAGCCTTTCAGCCACAGGTATCAGCCTGCCTGAAAATACTGTCAGCTGGCTTATCCCGGTTGGGAAAAGGTATTTATCGACAGTAACCTCTGCACTGTCTTTCGACAGATCAATAATCTGCGAAAAACGGATCTTACCTCTGCTCTGACCAACCAGAACAAACTCATTCGCATACCTGTCATTCGTTCTGAATCTGTTTGAAGTCAGTCTGACATGAATGTTATCTGCAGATGAGTTATCGACGTTCATTACAATGCCTTTTTCCATGGGCACAGGCAGGTTCACTTTAAATGATTCCTGGTCGCTTTCAACAATCGCATAATATTTTCTGCCTTTTAACGGTTTAAGATAAAAATGTCCCATTCCTTTTGCATGTGTGGAAAAACTAACAACCGGATTTTTACCTGAATCAAATATGGTTCCCGCTACATCCACTCCTTTTCCTGATCTGTTGACAGCCTTAAACCCGACCTTGCCGGTTAAACCGTAAACCATGTTTCCCCCTTCAGGTAAAAACTGAAAATCAAATTCTTTCAGTTTGTTCTGGTGCCGTTTTAATATTCGCCGGTTTTTCTTCGAATCGCCTGGTGAAATGTGTGTTTTATATTCAGGATTGATAATCGGGATATTTCTGGTATAGTAAAAACCAGGGTCAAA
Source organism: Bacteroidales bacterium (assembly GCA_016933335.1). Lineage (GTDB taxonomy): Bacteria > Bacteroidota > Bacteroidia > Bacteroidales > UBA10428 > JAFGPL01. Next base: position 64,929 of record JAFGBD010000047.1, read on the forward strand.
ATTTCTCATCCAGTTTGTATAAGCCCGTATCTGATACAAACCTTCGGGCATGGTATCCCGTATCATGAAATCTCCTTTTGCGAAACCTTCTTTCAGCCTGAATCTCTTTGTTTCCACAATCCTTTTTAAAGGACTGATCAGTTCCACATACAGGTTTGTGCTTCGTTTATTAGGCAAATGGTTCAGGGCATTGATAAGATAAGCCTTGATCCATATAATATCTCCGTATTCATAATAAGGCTTGTCCAGATGAAGATATACTTTTTGCTGTGAATAAGTTTCTGAATAGTTTTCCAAAGCATACTCTATTTTTTCAATTCTCAGGTCGTTATTTATCCTGTAAACGACAAAAGAGCTGAAGAGTGCAAGGACAATGCAAACTCCTGCCGCGGTTATTTTTTTAGGTATCATGATGATATTCGTTTATTCCCAATTGTTAACAAATGATATCCTGTTTTTGTTATGCTTTCATAATTAAGACAATTAAAATTAGTGAAACCCTGTCATATTTTTAGTTTTTTTTTATATGCATCGCATCTGAAGAGTATTTTCGGAAATGAACCTTTTTTTGTATTTTTACCCGTTTTTTTATGTTCTGAATCATTCATAAATCATATATATGTCAGGTCATAGCAAATGGTCTACGATAAAGAGAAAAAAAGGGGCACAGGATGCCAGGAGAAGCAAGGTATTCTCGCGTGTAGTAAAGGAGATACAGATAGCAGTAAAGGAGGGGGGGGCCAATCCTGACGGAAATCCGAGATTGCGCCTGGCAATCCAGAATGCCAAAGGTGTTAATATGCCAAAGGATAATATTGACCGTGCCATTAACAAGGCCGATAAGGAAGGTGGAAATCTGCAGGAAGTAACTTACGAGGGATACGGGCCGAATGGAATAGCTATTTTTATAGAATGCCTTACCGACAATAACCAGCGGACGGTCAGTAATGTACGTTCATTGTTTAACAAGCGTGGCGGAAGCTTAGGTACCAACGGGTCTTTGAACTTCCTTTTTGAAAGAAAGGGTGTTTTTACTGTTGAGAAAGGTGATTGGGATCCTGATGAGTTTCAGCTTGAAATTATTGACGCAGGTGTCGAAGAATGTGAACTGGAAGGAGATGTTTTTATCATCACAACGGCAATGGAGGACTTTGGAAGTGTCCAGAAAAAGCTGGATGAAATGGGTGCTGCTGTTGAAAATGCCACCCTGCAGCGAATACCACTCGAAACCAAAAAGCTGGACCTGGAAACATCACAGAAACTGCTGAAAATACTCGAAGAATTTGAAGATCTGGACGATGTACAAAATATATTCCATAACCTTGAAATCACTGATGAGTTGATGGAAATGATGGAGAATTGATCATTCTAAGCCCTGACAGCTGTAAAAATATTCCACATTATTTTGAAATATGATTTTTATCAGTATCTTTGCACGAAATTCAGATATAAAATTGAATCAAATAGTATCTATACTAAGCCTTATTCTGATTCTTGGTATTCTTAAATTACCAGGGTGAGAGTGGTTTTGTATAGGCAATTGCATAAAATATCAGCAGCCATTCTCAAACAAGAGGATGGCTTTTTTGATTTTAAAGGTTCCTGTTGAAATGAACGGATATACTAAATTTTAACTTAATATCAATAATAATGAGCGACAAACTGTACATTTTCGACACGACATTAAGGGATGGTGAACAGGTCCCCGGCTGTCAGTTAAACACGGTAGAAAAAATTGAAGTGGCAAAGGCTTTGGACCTTCTGGGTGTCGATGTACTGGAAGCCGGTTTTCCCGTTTCGAGTCCCGGTGATTTTCAATCAGTTGTTGAAATCTCAAAAGTGGTCAAAAACCCGGTTATCTGTGCACTCACCAGGGCAATTGAAAAAGATATTGAGGTTGCAGCCGACTCACTCAGGTATGCAAAGAGAAAAAGGATACATACAGGTATCGGTACCTCTGATTATCATATCAAATTCAAGTTCAACTCAAACCGCGAAGATATACTTCAAAGGGCGATAGCCTGTGTCAAATATGCAAAAAAATTCGTTGAAGATGTGGAATTTTATGCTGAAGATGCAGGGCGTACTGAAAATGAATATCTTGCGCAGGTCATTGAAGCTGTTATAGCAGCAGGTGCCACCGTTGTCAATATTCCTGATACCACCGGTTATTGTCTCCCCGATGAATTCGGCGCCAAAATAAGGTTTTTAAAAGAAAATGTAAATGGAATTGAGAATGCCATCATCTCAACACATTGTCATAACGATTTGGGCATGGCTACTGCCAACACCATTTCCGGTATTATAAATGGAGCAAGACAGGCTGAAGTTACTATTAACGGAATTGGGGAGAGGGCAGGAAATACTTCGCTTGAAGAAGTGGTGATGATCATGAAAAGCCGTAAACACCTTGGAATTGTTCCGGGAATTCGTACAAAACATTTGCTGAAAACCAGCCGAATGGTGTCCAGTCTGATGAATATGCCTGTTCAGCCCAATAAAGCTATTGTTGGCAGGAATGCTTTTTCCCATTCTTCAGGTATTCATCAGGACGGAGTATTAAAGTATCGTGAAAATTATGAAATAATTGATCCGATAGATGTCGGAGTAAATGAATCATCCATTGCACTAACTGCCAGGAGCGGCCGTGCAGCCCTTAAACACCGGTTGTCGATGCTGGGATATCATCTTGGCAAAGAACAGGTTGATCTGGTATATAAACGATTCCTTGATCTTGCTGACAAGAAGAAGGATATCAGGGATGAAGATCTGGAAATTCTTGCCGGGAGTAACGGGAATAAAAAGAACAAAAAAGTTAAACTTGAACATCTGCAGGTTTTGTGTGGTAAATCTACTGTTCCCATGGCAACGGTCACATTAAACATCAACGGGGAGTCCTTTTCACACACCTCTTCGGGCAACGGACCGGTGGATTCATCATTTGAGGCCATCAGGCAACTTGTCCATCATCAGTTCAGGGTTGAAGAGTACCTTGTGCAGGCTATAACAAAGGGGAGTGATGATATTGGCAAGGTACATATCCAGATTGAAAATAAAGGAAAATATTACTACGGATTTTCCGGAAATACGGATGTCGTTACTGCTTCAGTTGAGGCTTTAATCGATGCAATCAATAAAATTATATAACATTATAAAATTTAAAGACATTGGCAGGAAAAACATTATTCGACAAGATATGGGACAATCATGTTGTTGAACAGATTGATAATGGTCCCGCTGTTTTATACATCGACAGGCACATGGTACATGAAGTGACAAGTCCTGTTGCCTTTGCCGGACTTGATAAGAGAGGTATCAGGGTTTTCAGGCCCGGGAAAACAATTGCCACGGCTGATCATAACGTGCCGACTGAGGATCAGCATTTACCCGTCAAAGATATGTTATCACGTAAGCAGGTTGATACACTGACCAGGAACTGTGAAAAGCATGGAATCACTCTTTACGGACTGAATCATCCGTATCATGGTATTGTTCATGTGATCGGACCTGAACTGGGATTAACACAACCGGGGATGACGATTGTCTGCGGTGACAGTCATACCGCTACACACGGGGCATTCGGGAGTCTTGCTTTCGGGATAGGGACAAGCGAAATTGAAATGGTACTTGCCACCCAATGCATTTTACAGCCAAAGCCCGGAAAAATGAGAATTGCTGTTGAAGGACAGCCAAAGAAAGGTGTGACTGCAAAAGACATCATTCTGTATATCATCTCGAAAATCTCTGCTTCGGGAGGCACCGGTTATTTTATAGAATACACCGGAACTGCAATACGTGATTTATCAATGGAAGGAAGGATGACAGTATGCAACATGAGTATCGAATGCGGATCAAGAGGCGGATTGATCGCTCCTGACGACTTTACGTTTAATTACCTGAAAGGAAGAGAATTTGCCCCGAAGGGGGAAGCATGGTCAAAGGCACTGGAATTCTGGAAATCTCTTAAAACCGATGCCGATGCAATTTTTGACCGTGAGCTGGAATTCGATGCAGGGGATATTGAACCAATGATCACCTATGGTACCAATCCGGGTATGGGGATAAAAATCACTGAAAAAATACCTGACGGTTCGAAACTGAAGGAAGAAGAAAAAACTTCATTTTTTAAGTCATTGGACTACATGGGAATTGAGGCTGGCTCCGGTATGCTGGGCAGGCCTGTTGACTATGTTTTTGTCGGTTCATGCACCAATGGACGGATAGAGGACCTGCGTGAATTTACACATTTTGTCAAAGGAAGGAAAAAAGCTGAAAATGTGGTTGCATGGATTGTTCCCGGTTCAAAGCAGGTAGAAAAACAGGCGATTGCTGAGGGCCTTGTAAATACTTTGGAAAAATCAGGCTTCAGGTTAAGACAACCGGGATGCTCTGCATGCCTGGCCATGAATGATGATAAAATTCCGGAAGGTAAATATGCGGTTTCGACTTCGAACAGGAACTTTGAAGGCAGACAGGGACCCGGTGCAAGAACATTCCTTGCAAGCCCTCTTACAGCCGCAGCAGCAGCAATAACCGGCAGGATAACAGATCCGAGGGAAATAGCTTAAGAAGTTTTTTAAAATACAATTGAAATTTGACACATCAGCCGTCAGGCAGGTCAAAAAAATCAACCAGTTAAAAAATAACAATATGCCAATCGAAAAATTTAAAACCATAGAATCAACATGTGTTCCGCTTAAGATAGATAATGTGGATACGGATCAGATAATACCGGCAAGGTTTCTGAAAGCTACAAGCCGTGAAGGATTCGGAGACAACCTTTTCAGAGACTGGCGCTTCGACAGAAATGACAATCCCAGAAAAGATTTTGTCCTTAACAACAAGAAATTTTCAGGATCCGTACTGGTTGCAGGAAAGAATTTTGGAAGTGGTTCCAGCCGCGAACATGCTTCCTGGGCAGTATACGACTATGGATTCAGGGTTGTGGTATCAAGCTTTTTTGCAGATATCTTTAAAAATAATGCACTGAATAACGGGTTATTACCGGTGCAGGTATCAGAGTCATTTCTCAGCAGACTGTTTGAGGAAATTTTTCAAAATCCTGAAAAAAAGGTGAAAGTTGACCTGGAAAAACAGAGGATAACCCTTCTGTCAACCGGCGAAAACGAAGGTTTTGAGATAAACGGTTATAAAAAAACCTGTTTGATAAACGGGTATGACGACATTGATTATCTTCTCAGCATTAAAAATAAGATTGAGAAATTTGAAGCTACTTTATTATCAGAATTATCAGAATAAACCTGAAAAAAATATGACTGAAAGAGTTGAAATAATGGATACCACGCTGAGAGACGGTGAGCAAACATCGGGTGTTTCTTTCACTGTTAATGAAAAACTCAGTATCGCAAAACTTCTGCTTGAGGAAATAAAGGTTGACAGAATTGAGGTGGCATCTGCCAGGGTTTCTGAAGGTGAATATGCAGCAGTTAAAAAGATTGTCAGCTGGGCATCGCAGGCCGGATTTCTGGATAAAATTGAAGTGCTTGCATTCGTTGATTACAGTGCATCGCTTGACTGGATCAAAGCTGCAGGTGTGAATGTTGCGAATCTGCTGACCAAGGGATCGAAAAGACATCTGGAAGGACAGTTAAGAAAAACTCCCGGGGAACACCTTTCTGATATTAGAAAATCGATTGAATATGCTGAAAAAAAGGGCATAAGGACCAATCTTTACATGGAAGACTGGTCAAATGGCATGAGAAACTCAAAAGACTACGTTTTTTATATGCTGGATAGCCTTAAAGACCTGCCGATAATGAGATTCATGCTTCCGGATACACTGGGGGTGTTAAATCCTGATGAGACCTATTCTTTCTGCAGGGAGATCCTTGACCGTTACCCGGATAAAAAGTTTGATTTTCATTCCCATAATGATTACGATCTTGCAGCGGGTAATGTTTTTGCTGCACTGAAAGCAGGTATCAGGGGATTGCACACCACTGTAAACGGTCTTGGTGAAAGGGCAGGGAATATACCTCTTTCAAGCGTACTGGGCATTATTATTGATCATTTTCATTTAAAGGTATATGTAAATGAAAAGAAAATATACCTGGCCAGTAAACTGGTCGAATCTTTTTCCGGAATAAGGATACCGGCAAACAGACCCATCATAGGTGATAATGTGTTTACCCAGACATGCGGGGTACATGCTGACGGGGACCACAAGGATAATTTATACTATAACGATTTAAAGCCGGAAAGATTCGGACGAAGAAGGGCATATGCACTGGGTAAAACTGCCGGAAAAGCAAATATTTTAAAAAATTTACAGGAGCTGGGTATTGAATTATCGTCCAGAGAACTTAAAAGCGTTACAAAAAAAGTAATTGAACTCGGTGATAAAAAGGAAAATATCACTACCGAAGATCTTCCATTTATTGTGGCAGATGTATTAAACAGTGAGGTCATTGAAAACAAAATAAGGATCATCAATTTTTCTCTTTCATCTGCACAGGGACTTAAGTCGATGGCAACTTTGATGATAGATATTGAAGGCGAGAGATATGAAGAAACAGCATCAGGTGACGGACAATACGATGCATTTATGAAAGCTCTGAAGAAAATCTACAAAACATTGAATAAAGAAATTCCCCGCCTGGCTGATTATGCAGTGACAATACCACCGGGCGGTAAGACAGACGCCCTGGTTTCAACGGTAATTACCTGGGATTATCAGAAAAATGGCAGGGAATTAAAGACCAGGGGGCTTGATCCTGATCAGACAGTCGCAGCCATCATGGCTACCATGAAGATGCTGAATATCATTGAGAAGCAAAAACAGCCCGTTAAGAAAAGTGCAAGGTTTTAAGCTGCTGCGGAACCCTCAGGATATCTGTTCCTATGCTCACGGGTATTGCGGATAAACTTTTGTCTAATTATAAATTATTAAGTATCATTGCGGTCGAATTTTCAAACATTTAACACAATCATATATGGCGAAAAAGTCTTACAACATTGCTGTTTTACCGGGTGACGGCACCGGACCGGAAGTTGTTGCCGAAGGTTTAAAGGTTTTAAAAGCTGCAGCTTACAAGTTTAATTTTAACATGAATTTTGAAACTTTCGATTTCGGAGGTGACAGGTATCTGCGAACCGGTGAAGTTCTGCCTGAAACAGCCCCTGATGAGCTCAGGAAGTTTGATGCTATTTACCTGGGAGCCATCGGGCATCCTGATGTAAAACCGGGTATTCTGGAAAAGGGCATCCTGCTTAAATTACGTTTTGACCTTGATCAATATATCAACCTCAGGCCTGTCAAACTGTATCCGGGAGTTCCGACACCACTCAGGGATAAGGGACCTGAACATATAGATTATGTTGTTGTAAGGGAGAACACGGGAGGATTATATACCGGCATTGGAGGATTTAACATGAAAGGCACACCGGATGAGGTAGCCGTTCAAAGCATGGTATACAACCGAAAACAGGTTGAAAGATGCCTGCGCTATGCTTTTGAATATACAAAAAAGAGAAACAGGAAAAATACACTTGCCTTATGCGGTAAGACAAATGTGCTGACATATGTATATGACCTGTGGGAAAGAGCATTCCATGAGACAGGGGAGAGGGATTATCCCGGAATCAAGCGTGAATATTATCATGTAGATGCCACATGCATGTGGATGGTGAAAAATCCTGAATGGTTTGATGTGATCGTTACAGGCAATATGTTTGGTGATATCATAACCGATCTTGGTGCAATTACACAGGGAGGTATGGGTATCGCCGCAGGAGGAAATATCAATCCCGAAGGCGTTTCGATGTTTGAACCGATTGGCGGTTCAGCTCCCAAATATACAGGCAGGAATGTCATCAATCCCCTGGCCGCTATTGCATGCGGCGTAATGATGCTGGAACATCTTGAAGAGGAAGCAGCCGCAAGAGCTATCGAGGAGTCCATCATGAATGTCACTGCCAACAAGCTGAAAGGGATGGGTGCAGGTCAGATGGGTTATTCCACCAGCGAAGTAGGTGACCTGGTTGCTGAGGGACTATAATTTGATTACCGGCGGTCCTGCCCCTGAGTAAACCGGCAGACCACAGGAAAACGGGTGACCGGTTATCAGAATATACCTGAAAAATTGTCATCTTTATAGTAAATTCAACAGATTGAATCCTGATAAGATAAATAAAAAGGGTATTCTTGAGGGTACTGTTTCAATACTGGTTAATGTTCTGTTATTTGCATTAAAATACTGGGCCGGCATCGTATCGGGTTCTGTGGCCCTGCTGGCAGATGCATGGCATACACTTTCTGATTCCCTTACCTCAATAATAGTAATTGCCGGAGTCAGACTGGCAGATAAAAAAGCCGACCGTGAACACCCATTCGGACACGGACGATGGGAACAAATAGCCTCCATATTTATCGGTTTTGTACTGGCAATTGTAGCCTATGAGTTTATCAGGGAAGCATATGAAAAATTCAGATCGCACGAGGCTGCAAATTACGGGATGATCGCAATTATTGTTACCGTCATATCTATTCTTGTAAAGGAAGGACTTTCGCAATATGCGTTTTACATTTACAGAAAAACAGGAATTTCAACGGTCAGGGCAGATGCCTGGCATCACCGGAGTGATGCGCTATCATCAGTCATTATTCTGATCGGAATATTTTTGAAAAAATGGTTCTGGTGGATAGACAGTCTTCTTGCCGTGATCGTTTCGCTGATATTGTTCTGGGTTGTATATGATATCATAAAAAAGGCCATATTCAGTCTCCTGGGAGAGAGACCCTCCTCTGAGCTCATTTCCAGAATTGAGGAAATAGCCAAAAGAACAGCAGGCAGGGATTTGTATTTGCACCATTTTCATATCCATGTATACGGGTCACATAAAGAACTCACGTTTCATATAAGAGTCCCGGAAGAGATGAATATCAAAGAAACACATCAAATGGCAGATGAAATAGAACTGAAGATTTTTAAAGAGCTGAACATCCGGGCCACCATTCATGCCGAGCCGCTTGGATAATTAAACCGCCCTGCACCTGTTTTTACAGAAAATGATACATGGATCAGCTTGATTTGAATCCAGACAATTCGTATCTTTGATATGAAACCGGTCTTTTCATGAAAAACCATCCCTGTAAAACAGAGTGGATTCAGATTTGCCTTTTTGTCTTTTTCGTCCTTTCAATGTTTTTCTCATCCTGTGAAAAAGACAAAGAAGAACTGCATTACGATTACCTTGTTTCCTCAGAGAAGCTGAAAACCATAAAAGTTGAACAGGCCAGAGCGGTTTTTAACCTGTTATCTTCATCCGTTCCGGATGCGAAGGGCATCATTGACAGCGCAGTATATGATATCCAGGTTTACAAAGTTGTTTACAAAACCCTTTTCAAAGGCTCTGAAATAAAAGCATCGGGAATTATCAGCGTGCCGGATGCTTCAGGTAACTTTCCGCTATTGAGTTTTCAGAACGGGACCAACACCCTCCATGCCAATGCTCCGAGTCAGAGTCTGCTGGATCCTGTTTTCACGCTGTTGCAGAGTTTAAGCTCATTCGGATACATTACTCTGATAGCTGACTATCTTGGGTTTGGCGAATCTGCTGAGATACTTCATCCTTATTTTCACAGGGAATCAAGTGATGCTTCGGTTGCAGATCTGATTCATGCATGTGATGAATTATTTATAAATGATAAAATAAAGGCGCTGGACGATGGCAGGTTATTTTTGATGGGATACTCGCAGGGTGCATGGGCCACATTGTCTGCACTGAAAACGATGGAAAATGAAAGCTATTTTACAAAAGAAATCATTGCTGCATCATGTGGTGCCGGAGCCTATGATGTCTTTGAGGTTGCAAAATATATCTTTCAGCTTGAAACATATCCTTCACCTTTGTATCTCCCCTATTTTATTGAGTCTCATATCAGGAACGGACTCCTGAATGAGTCACTTCAAAAATATTTCAATGAACCATATGCAGGTTTGATACCCGGTTTGTTCGACGGTAGTAACAGCAGCAGAGATATCAATGCCCGGCTGACTGACAGTGTTGCGCTTTTGGTAACAGCCGGACTGAGGAAAAACTTTGAAACCGGTTCTGATTACCAGTCGTTGCGCAACGAATTATCTGTTAACAGTATAGATGCCTGGCCTTCAAACACTAAACTGATGTTCTTTCATGGCGAGGCAGATGATGATGTTCCTGCTTTCGAATCACGCCATATATATGATGACTTTATTAAGAAAGGTCTTTCTGATTCACAGGTTCAACTGGTAACAATTGATTCGCTTGATCACGATTCAGGATTGATTCCATGGGGTTTATCCACAATCACCTGGTTCAATGAACTGAAATCGAACCGGAGATAATAGAGAAACTACCAGTCCCACCATTTATCGCCGGCCAGTTTTTCATAAGTCATCTCAAAAAATTTCTTTTGAATGAATCTTGTTAAGGGCCCCGGGATACCATCTCCGATTAATTCATCATTAACACGGACAACCGGCATGATTTCATTTCCCGTTCCTGCAATTACCAGCTCATCCAGCCCTGCAATTTCTTCTTCTGTAAATGCTTTTTCAATGAATTCAATGCTGTTTTCCCTGCATATATCTTTAACTGTACTTTTTGTAACTCCCGGTAAAATATAATTGGAATCCGGATGAGTAATGACCTTGCCGTCTTTTACCCCCAGCACACTGGAATGTGTTGCTTCGGTAATAATTCCATTTCTTACCAGAATACACTCCCTTGCTCCAAGTTCAATGGCTTCCTGAATCATCAGTGTATTGGCAAGCAGTGAAATGGATTTAATATCACATCGCAGCCATCTGATATCGGGACGTGTTATCACTTTAATGCCGTCAACCAGTTGTTCTTTTCGCGGAATCACAGGAAAGGAGTTAATGCAAACAGTCGGACTGACACCTTCAGGAAAGTGGTGAATCCGTGGATGACTTCCCCTGGTGATCTGGATATAAATGCCGGCATAACTGTCTTTCAATTTATTCTTTCGGATGAGTTCGTAACAAATATTTTCAGTGGCTGAAATACCGGGAAATTCAATTCTTACTTCTTTCAGGCTTCTTTTCAAACGATTCAGATGCTTATCGATACAAAATGGTTTGTTCTTATAAAACCTGATCACTTCATATATACCATCCCCAAAATGAAATCCGCGGTCGTTAATGGTGATGTATGCTCTGTCTTTGGAAATATACCGGCCGTTCAGATAAATAATTTCCTGCATAATGATGATAAGTTATTATTGATTGACATGAAAGGGGTTGAAATTATAAATAATTTTAAGATATATTTAAAAGATGCTATGAACAAAAGTCTGAAAGATTTGCCAGTTATAGGACCTGAACTTGCTGAGAGGCTCATAATAGCAGTCATTACAAAGCTTATGAGCTGAAAACGAAAGGATCCAAAAACACATGCACCAAAATATAAACGGCAGATCCCCGGGTATACATTAATATGATATACGCGCCTGAAAAGGCCATCCAGGGAATCAGTTAGCATCATCCTGGCAAGCAGGTGAAACATGATTTAAAGGAATATTATCAGACCTTTGAATAACAGAAGATTTTGAAGTGTTTTGCAGGAGCAGGTAAGTCTATTGCCTGAGCTCTTCAATTTCGAGCTTTGAAAGATGAAGTTCATCCGAAATTCTTCCGGCATAAGGCCGGTTCAGCAGGAAATATAATATAAACAGAATTAAAGGAATAACCATGTTCAGCTGACCGTACAAAAAAAGGATGAAAGCATTGGCAAAACATATGAAAGATATAATGGAAATTTTGGTAACAAATGAGTTCCGGTAAGTTAAAAGCTTATTGTCAAGAGATAACGAAAGATTAAGATTATCGATCTTGTGCCTGTGAACATAAGCAGTTGCCGGTAATAAAACCAGAACAACAATTGCGAAAATCCACTTAACGGTTCCATAACTTTTCAGACCGGTAGTAAGAAAGCCACCGTCTCTTGTTACAATATAAAACAGTACGAAGCCGGAAAAAAGGAGAATACCCAGCAGAAAAAAAATATAAATGATGCAAAGCTGTTTATAACTATCTCCCGGAGTCCGTTTTAACTGGTACACCTGTTGTTGTTTTATTCTTCCTCATCTTCAACATCATCAACAATTTCCAGGTTCTCGAAATTGTCGAATCCGCCAAATGAGGAGGAGCTGTCATAATCCTCTTCTTCTTCTGGTGCCTGGTTTTTGGGCATTTTAACCAGATAGATCGTATCCTCGGTTTCAAAAGGAAGGCCAAATTCTATTTCGCCTTTGTGATTTGTAAAAGAGATCAGATATTCTTCAAAGCCATCGGGGTATTTTTCCTTCAAACCTTCCAATACGTCCTCGGACAATTGTTCATATCTTTTTATGATTCGTTTTTTACCCACGGCTTTCAAGCAAAAATTATGGGTTAAATGTATGTAAAAAATTATTTCAAAAAACAACCTTATAATAAGTTTTTTAAAAATTTTTCTTCTTTTACAGGTTTTAACCAGCAGAGAATATAAATGGCGCTTTTTATATCCGGCAGCGAGGTACAGGAATAAAACAATCATAAATGACTCCAGCCTTTTGATTAATTCTATACATTGATATGTATCTTTAATAAAAAGCTCTTAATACAGACGTTTTAGCAAGAAGGATATAAAGACTATAAAAGGCATAATAAATATCCTGAGTCTATTCCGGCCGGCTCAATAAAGATTATAACCCGGTAAGATTGAGTTGTATCGAAATACCTTGTAACTAGCAGATTGCGATATGATGTTTCTTTTCTATACCCCCCTGCCCGGATTTGGCACCAGGTCCGTCAGATCCGCTATCTTAACCGGTCTGCCTTCATCAATGCTTTTTCTGGCTGCTGTACCGATGAGTACTGACATGGCACCATCACGCGAACCGGCTGAAAGCTGAAACGGATCAGGCAGGTCAGGATTCCTGAATATTTTATTATGCAGTCTCTTATCGCCACCGCCATGGCCTCCTCTCTCTCTGGGTACCTTTATCAGGTTCGATTGTCCAAAGTTGTCAGAGACATAGATTTCTTCATAATCGGTGTCTCCCATATCCTTCTGTTGATCCATTTCTTTGGCATGAAGTCCGGCCTGACTGATCTTTTCCTGCTTTCTCCAGGGAATGCCGTCCCACGCATCAATTCTGCCTTTCATCCCGTTGAAAGCTATTCTCATGCCTTCATAAGGAGAGTAGGTTGTCAGCGAATAACTAACCTGTACGTCGTTGGCATATTTTATCTGTACAGCCATTTTATCGAAAATATCTATCTCAGGTCTCCAGACGCAACTGTCGCGTATATACCCGTCATGGTGCTCATTATCAACATACAGTTTAACAAGATAAGGTTCCTTTGTAATATCCCAGAAGAATTTGCATTTATCCCTGTGCTCACAGCCCCGGCATTTTGGACTCCTGAACTCATTGTTTTTGCCATAATGTTCAAGCATTCCGTATGCATATACTTCAACCGGATCGGAATCAATCCACCAGTTAAGCAGATCGAAGTGATGCGAAGCTTTGTGAATAAGCAGCGTTCCGCTCTTAGCCCTGATACTGTGCCACCTGCGGAAATAGGAGGCTCCATGGTAGACATTTAAGTACCAGTGAAAGTCCACCGATGTGATCCTGCCCACACTTTTGTCCATTAATAATTCTTTCAGTTTTGTATAGTGAGGGTTATACCTGTAGTTAAATCCTACTATCACTTTTTTATTGTGCTTTCTTTCCGCATCAAGTATGGCCTGACACTTTACCTCATCAGTTGTCATGGGCTTTTCGGTAACGACATCAGCACCGTATTCCAATCCCTTGATAATAAACTCGTGATGGGTTGCATCGACAGTTGTTACAATCAACTTATCAGGTTTGGTCTTTTGCATCATCTCATCGAAATCGGTGAATGTTGGACAATCAACACCCATAAAGGTCTTTCCTGTTTCCACCCTGCCGGGATTGATATCACATAATCCGACAAATTCGACGATATCTCCGAAATCACGCAGGATGGTCCGTCCCCAGAATGTGGTCCCCCTGATACCCGTTCCAACAAGGGCCAGCTTTTGTTTTTTCTCATTTAAATTGAAAATTGATGCATTTGCCGGATGAAGGATCATGCTTCCTGCAACCGCAGCTCCGGATGTTTTAATAAAGTGTCTTCGTTTCATGTGTTTGATTATTTGGTTTTTAGTTTCATTATCTGTCCCGGCTAAAGAGTTCCGAACATTCAGGAACACATACCCTGAAATTACTATTATATATTATACTTAATTGAGAAAAAGACGACAACCATTTTTAAAGACATCTCACAGTCTGAATCATATATTTAAAGATATTATGGTTATAGAACATTTAAAAGTATAAAAAAATCGTCAGGAATAAATGAAAACAAGATGGTTAAAACTATTATGGATTAAAACATGCCTGTTAATTTCCCTGTTTCCTGGCAAAATAACAATCATTGACATAGAAACGAATATTTTGTATATTGCAGCATATAAATTATTTCCGGCATGGAATTGAGATATTCACGGCTCATTTATGTACTTTTCACTTTCTGCATCTTTGCCTTCTGTCATACTAATGCTCAAATATTAATATCCAAACCCAGTGTCAGTGTTGTTGACGATAAAATGATTATCAGCTATGAAATCTCTGGCAATACTACTGAAGACACAATAAATATCAGCGGATTTTAAGCTGTTGTAACACAATATCGGGACGTGCCAGTTTCGGAAGAAAGGATCTGGCAATTTATGTACGTTGTCTGAGGGACTGAAACATTAATAATAAAACCAGATGGTCCTGTAATCCCTGATATTCTCACCACGTGTGGCCAACTCCTCAAGATAGTCATAAATAGGCACATCAACATAGTTGAATGGCGGAACCGGTGTGATATTTTTTTCCCAGGGATGGAATTCATAAACCCGGGAGCCGTCAGGAAGAATCATAACCAGCCTGTGGTCCTGACCGGCGCGAAGATGATTCTTGCCGAGCTTGGGCACATTGAAAACAGGCTCATCAGTACGGTCAAGTCCGGGTAAAAGACGTGCTTCTTCCTTTCTTTCCTGCATGATTCTTGCAATGGGAACCATATACCTGCTGGTCTCTTCCTTGCCTTTCATGTTGAAAGTATAGTATGGGTCGACCCCGATGCGCCTTAAATCTATCCTGAGCTTAGCCAGTTCAAATCGCCTTGAGTTTTCGATTGTATAGACCTGCTGATTGTATACGCTGATACCTGCTTTACGCAGTTTCTGAACAGCTTCCATGGATTCGGGAGTGATTTCATAGGAGTGTTCGAAATGTGTCACCAGGGCGATTTCAAGTTTTGGTGGTTGATGGAATTCAGAAAGTATATTCATTAAGTCATCTGTGAACCGCATTGGCAAAACAACCGGTGTACGGCTTCCGATTCTGATCCTGTAAATGTGAGATTTGGATGCAAGGCTTTTAAGAATCCTGCGAATCTGTTCATCTCTCATGACCAGCGGGTCACCCCCTGTTACGAGAACATCTCCGATGCTCTTATGCCTGTCGAACCACGAAAGGGCTTTGTCTGTCTTTTCTTTCGAGGCCAGGGCTTTTGGTTCCAGCACTCTTTCAATCTCCCAGTTACGCTGGCAATAAACGCAGATCTGGGCACAGGTGTTAAAGGGCTTGAGGATGGCAATGCCCGGATAACGGCGTGTTATGAGATCGATGGGTGAAGTATCATGCTCACCCATAAAGTCGAACGATATCTTTCGATTGGTGCGACTCTCAATCATTTTATCCACATATTCTTTGGAAGGTATCACCTGTGCCCTGACAGCATGGTCATAGCCTATGGACAACCTTGTGTCCATCAGACTCAGGTAATAGGGACTGATGCCAAAAGCTATCTTATGGGCGACCGCATCATCCACAGCTTCTTTCTGCTCATTGGACAATTCAATTAAATCAATTAACGGCCTGGAATCCTTAATCACGTTCTTAAGGTGCCACTGGTAATCATACCAGTCAGATTCAGTTGCTTTAAAATAACGCAATATTTTACGCCGGTTTTCTGATCGCCAGGATATCACTTCTTCTTCAAGTCCGGAAGGATATTTCTTGAAATATTTCTGAACACTCAGGCCGAGATCGTCCAGCATTTCCATTCTTGCCGAGGCAGCTTCTCTTCCCTTCATTTTAAAGAATTCGGGAATCCCTTTCTTCACCTGTACATTTTCAAGATAAATATTCGATTTACCGGTTACACCCCGGAAAAGATTGATAAATTCAAGTATGAAGCCGACAGATATGTCGCTCTTCAGATCTGCCCTCTTGTTACGGGCCAGCTTCCACAGACTGTCAAGGGCAGAATATTCGGTGCGGAATTCATTGATCGGACCAATGATGCTTCTGAAAACCCTGATGCATTCACGCACAGTGGATTTTTCAAGGATATGAAGATCATTATCCAGTGCAAACACTTTTCTCTCTGACTTTTCAAGATATACATACAGGTCTTCCCGTGCAGATTCCAGATCACCGGCCTTTTTCAGGATCTCATATATCTCAGGATTTGAATCCCACAAACGCTGAAGATATGCTTCATAATCAACTTTAAAATGGGGTTTGAACAAACTTACTTCATCCGTGAATACATCATCAAGCAATCTTGTGCTCATCCATTTTAGTTTGGGTGAATGTATCCTGACTCTTTGCGTTGTTTTCTTCTTTTTGGTTTTTTCTGAGGTTGAAGCCATATTTAGATTTTTTTTATGTTGTTCTGACAGAACCTGACTAAAATCTGCCGGAAATACTATGATTGATTGTGATTAAATCCGGTATCAATGCAGATGATCAATGGACAGCCGTTAATCCAATCTTTACCAGACAGTTATACGAATTAAGTATGACCCGGCTTTTAATCGGGTATTCAATAAAGATAAGCATATTACCTCACAAAATCAAACTACCGGGATTTTGTTCATCGACTGATGCCATATGGAAAACAGACAATATTGCTGATTTGTTTATGAATCATTTTGTAGTTTTTGCCCGGAAATATGGTTTTTATTCTCTGAAGCAAAAATCGATGATGCTGTCAACATGTATGATAACTGTATTGAGATAATTAATGCCAAAATATTCCTTGTCAAATATTAAAGGCAGCTCGGTGCAGCCAAGTACGAGCGAATCTATGGCAATGTTTTCAATCATTGATTTTACTGTTTCGAGAAACCTTGTTTTTGTGTTCTCTGATATGATCCCCTTGTTCAATTCAGAAAATATTTTTTCATGAATGTAATCCTGTTCCGTTATTTCCGGTGTATATATGTTCATCCCGTATTTTCTGAAGCTTTCAGGATATAAGTCAGATTTCATGATAAACCGGGTTCCCAGGAGGCCGATTTTTCTGTTTTTGCTTATTTTATCTGCAGCTTTTGCTGTTTCTTCGACAATACTGATCATTGGAACTTCAGACTTCTTACTTATTTCACTGAAAAAAATGTGAGGGGTATTTGATGCCATCGATATGAAATCGGCACCACCCTTAACCAGTGAGTCTGCTGCTCCGGATAACAATTTCACTGCTGAGTTGAAATCATGATTGTCCATGTAGCGTTTGAATTCTGTCAGACTGACACTGTTAATAATGATTTCCGGTTCCCGTCCTTTGGATTTTGACTGATACCTGTCAATCAGTTCTTTATAATACAGAATGGTCGATTCGGGACCAAGCCCGCCGATGATTCCGATTTTCTTCATGAGGAATGATTTTTGGTGTATATATGTATATTTTGTATAATAATAAATCAGACTATCTGATAATTCCTGTAGCTGAAATCGAGCCCCGGATATTTCCTTAACAGGTTTTTCATTTTATCTTTGAAGCTCGTCTTATTAAAAGAAATATCATAATCAAATTTCCAGTTTTTAGACCTGATCCTTTGTTCCATTACCTTTGGATGTGTACCTTCAAAATGCCTGAGACTGCTTATTTTCCTGAAATAATCAAATTCTTTTGCTTTAAATACATTTTTATCAATCCATTCATCGTCATGCCAGTATTTGTGGAAATTTTCCTGCTTTCTCTGCATGGCTTTCGGCTCTTTGACCCATCCGTAGTGATACACAAATGCATCAAGCGGTTTTACTCTCAGTTTCTGATTTTCTTTTTTTCTGAAGCCCTGGGCATCCCTGTATGAGTAAATCGACTTATCATTTCTGATGACCCTGATTTCATGCCTGTACCAGTTTGATGAGGTACCGACATAGTCATAAGAGCCGTAAAAATGCAGATACCGGAAAAGCAGTCCGTCCACACCGGGATCATCCTGGTAACGCCGCATATTCTCCTTAACGGCATCAAGATACTTTTCATGGATCACCTCATCTCCCTGGATATAAAATGCCCAGTCGGTATCATCAGATACCTCCGCAAATGCTTTATCTGTCTCCAATGCCAGCACCCTGCCTCCTTCTCGCAGGTTCTCATCCCAGATGGTGTCGATTATCCTGATTTTATTCCTGTCGATGTTTTCTATCAGATTACGGGTATCATCATCTGATTTTCCCACTGCAACCACAAATTCATCACATAACGGCAGAATGGATGTGATGGCCTCAACTACCGGATAGTCATATATAATAGCATTTTTTATGAATGAAAAACCTGTTACTTTCACTCGGATATATTTATTTTATTTATTCACTTTGTTTCCCGATAAATCGGGACAGGCAATGAGATCGCTCATTTCATTCGCTAAGTTATTCGCTTCGCTTCCCGATAAATCGGGACAGGCTATGAGATCGCTTCGCTAAGTTATTCGCTTCGCTCATAAGATCGCTTCGCTCATAAGATCGCTTCGCTAAGTTCCCGATAAATCGGATTTCGGTTCATCTCTTTTTGTGAAAAAATGAAAATTTTTTAATGGACGTTTCATTCGTATGATTTTTACAAACAAATATAATCGAAATCGCAAATAACAGACCTTTTTGCTTGCTTTTAGATAATGTGCAATAACAGGTAAGGAAATTGACATAAATAAGAAGTAGTATTTAATGCCCATTGAAAACAGGAGGTTTTTCTTATATTTGCATGCTTATTATTATTTAATGCATAATCATTCAGGATGAAACAAGTAAACGACTGTAATAACATTGAAGACATACGACAGGCAATTGATGAGCTGGATGAGGAGATCATTTCGCTGCTTGGAAGACGTTTTCAGTATGTAAAAAAGATCGTAAAATTCAAAGATAAGAATGAGGAAAGCATTGTTGCCAGAGAAAGAAGAGAAGCCGTGATCAGGTCACGAAGAAAACTTGCCGTTGAAAAAGGACTGGATCCTGATGTGATAGAGCAGTTATACCGGAATCTTATAAGCCATTTCATAGAAGAGGAATTAAAGCTGATCCGGGATGATGATAATAAATGAGTGGTCATAAATTTAAAACAAACGAGTTATGTATCGCAAGGAGATTAAAGTACTGGATTGCACAATCCGTGATGGCGGATTGATGAATAAATGGCTTTTTACCGATGAAATGGTAAAAGCTGTTTATGAAGCATGCGTTGCTTCGGGTATCGATTATATGGAAATTGGTTATAAAAGCAGTGAAAAAGCTTTCTCACGCAAAGAATATGGCAAATGGCGGTTTTGTGATGAAAAAGATATTAAAGCCATTGTCGGTAAGAATGAAACCAACCTGAAATTATCGGCAATGGCAGACATCGGCAGGGTGGAACCTGAAGACATCCTGCCAAAATCAGAAAGTCTCCTCGATATGATACGTGTTGCATGTTACATCCACCAGTTAGACAAGGCCATATGGCTGGCCGAACATTGCATTGACAAAGGTTATGAAGCCACCATAAATCTGATGGCCGTGTCAACCGTCATGGAAAGAGACCTGAACGAAGGACTTGAAGACCTGAATAAATCAAAAGTACCGGTGGTCTATATTGTGGACAGTTATGGCAGCATGTACTGTGAACAGATAGAACTGCTGATTAACAAATACAGGGAGCGCCTTCCGGGAAAAACAATCGGTGTGCATATGCATAATAACATGCAGCTGGCTTTCTCCAATACAGTTACAGGTATCATACATCAGTGTAACATGCTCGATGGGTCCTTTCTGGGTATTGGCAGGGGTGCCGGTAATTGCCCCCTGGAGATTCTGATGTCATTCCTGAAGAATCCCAAATTCAAATTAAAGCCGATCTTCCAGGTGATACAGGATTATATGATCCCTTTGCATAAAGAGATAGAGTGGGGATACCATATTCCATACCTGATAACAGGAGCCATGAATCAGCACCCGCGCAGTGCCATGAAGTGGAGGGATGGCGAAACCAGGGACGATCTCGTGGGATTTTACAATTATATGATGGACCAGAAAGATTTTTAACCTTCCCTGTTTTTGGCCAGGTCTCAGTCTGGATTTTCTGCCGGCCTTAAAATAATGATTAACAGCCACAGGTGATGAATATTCCTGCCTGGTTTTGATGCAGCAGGTAACTAAATATCCTGAAATACGTAAACGTTATTAATAGCGATGATTAAGATCAGGTATGATATTCAGAGATATAAAGCTGGCTGTACTGTTCATTTTAACATGTGTACCGTCAAATGTTTACTCTCAACTCTCACTGACCGGCTACCTGGAAGGTGGGAAAAATGCCGTTTATAACAATTATTATCTCAGTTGTTCCGCTCTTCCCTCTTGTGAAATCAGAGATTTCAAACTTGAATCAGGTTTTTCCTGGACATTTGCCGACCAGAAGGAAAATCGTTTTGAAGGCTGTTTCATCCGGACATCAAAAGATGTTTTTCTGTTTAAAAGTAATGCAATCGGACTGGCAGGATTTTATTTATGGAAACCCTTTTCTTTCGAACTGAGGGAGGTCAACTGGGGGGTGCTGACTACACTTACAACCGGGCATTTTCAGTTTCTTCTGGGGAATAACCACAGGACATACAGATACTCTGATAAGAGCAGAAATCTCAATGAGTTCAGCGGCGAATCCTTGAAAATTACAGAGCCATGGAACCTGGTATATGAAGTCCGGTATGCTCTCAACAACAACGACAAACCATGGAACCTGGCAGCAGCCCTGACAAATATAGATTATTTCCTGATCAACCAGGAAACCAATCCGATGTTTCACCTGTTGGCTACTTATTCGGTTTTTGGTCATACCGATATGTTTCTGGACATATGGTATAAAAATGCCGGTATGTTCAACATGAAAGTTAATTACTTTGGATATTTTATCAGATTAGGATTGCAATGGAAAATCACACATTAATCAGATCAGTTTTGATGACTGTTTTTATTTCAGGACTAATATCATGTTCGGACGAACTCGATATGTCCGGCTTATTCATATCACCCGATCAGGTTAATGAACGCTTTGAACAGTCAGTGGAATGGAACAGCATGCATGCCGGTAAAGTGATTGATCTGGATACTGTCAGTTACACCTTCCTGGCTGCAGGAGATTGTCATGTCGGAGGAATATCAAACATGGAAAAATTTTCGCTTGAAGCCTCCCGTCCCGGGATTTCCTTTTTTGTGCTTGCAGGTGATCTGACGACAGGTCATAAAGAGGATTATGATATACTGAGAGATCATCTCGACCGGCATTATTCCATACCCTGTTTTCTGATTGCCGGGAATCATGATCTGTATTTTAACGGATGGAGCACATATTATGACTATTTTGGTTCCTCGACATACACATTTACCATTGAAACGCCTGCTGCAAGCGATCTTTTTATATGCCTTGATTCAGGCAGCGGAACATTGGGAGACAGACAATTAAACTGGCTTAGCAACATCCTGGCGGATTCCCGCAGTGATTATCGTAACTGCATTATAGTATCCCACTCGAACTTTTTTCGTTCCCGCCGAACATTAAGCACAACTCCTCTGGTGGAAGAATTATACTATCTTCTTGATTTATTCTCTGACTACCATGTAGACATGGTTATCATGGGCCATGATCATGAAAGATCGGTAGAGATATTTGGCAATACAACATACCTGACACTGGATGCAATCGAAGATGATTATGAAGGAGCTTCTTATGCCAGAATTGATAACGAAAACGGAGCGTTGAAATACCGCTTTAACCCTGTTTCGGATATAGACTGATAAGGTGTTTAATTTCAGACAGAGACAAAGTCTGAAGATTCTTATCAGGATTTTCTTAATACAAAGATCTGCCGGAGTTTGCCTTCCGGTGATAAGGTCCCTCCTGACAAATTAATGGCAGTTTCTATCAGTGCAAGGTGAGAGTATGCCTGTGGAAAATTACCAAGCAGCTGTTTGTTGTCAAAATCAATGTCCTCGCTATATAGGCCTAAATGATTGCTATATGTCAGCATCTGATCAAACAGCTTTTCAGCTTCCTTTTTTTCCCCGATTTTATGAAGGCTGTTGATAAGCCAGAAGGTACAAATGACAAAAGCGGATGACGGGATACCAAAATCATCCATGTTTTTATAACGGTAAAGCAAACCGTTATGAGACAAATGTTTCCTGATGGCTTTTACTGTGGAGATGTATCTTGGATCAGTTGCCCCGATGAATCCAAAAGGCTCCATCAGTAAAACTGATGCATCAAGGTCTGATGAATGATAGACCTGGGTGAATGCTTTCAGCTTTTTGTTCCAGGCTTTCTCAAAGACATCTTTCCTGATTATTTCCTTTAGCTTTTCCCATTCATTCATTAATCCATGCTGCTTTATGATCCTGCTAATTTTAATGGCGCGATCGATGGCTACCCAGCAAAGTACTTTGGAGAAGGTAAAATGCTGTTGTTTCTTCCTGATCTCCCAGATCCCCCTGTCAGGCTTTTTCCAGTTGTTTCCAACCATTTTGACAATGCTTCTTGTGATGGTCCAGAGATCTTCGCTGTTTTCAAGTGAAACATCGAAAAGGTTGAATTGCTGATAAATGGCATCCATCAGTATTCCAAAAATGTCATTCTGTTTTTGCTTATAGGCGTCATTGCCAATACGAACCGGCTTTGAATTCTTATATCCTGCAAAATGATCAAGCTTTTGCTCTGTAAGTGTGCGCTCGCCATTAATGCCATACATGATCTGTATTTTTTCATCCTTATCAGGAATGATCTGCCTGATGAAATTGAGGTATCTTCTGGCAAGATGCGAATGACCCAGTTCCGACATTACTTTTATTACCATTGAGGAGTCTCTCAACCAGCAGAATCTGTAATCCCAGTTTCTGATATCGCCCGGGGTTTCGGGTAATGAAGTTGTAACGGCAGCCAGTATGGCACCGGAATTATCATAGCTTAACAGTTTTAATACCAAAGCACTACGCAGTATTTCATCATTATACCTGCCATATAATTTTGTCCGTTCAGACCAGTTTAGCCAGTAAACTTTTGTTCGCTGGAGTTTCAGATATTCACGGTCAACTGTCTGGGTCAGGATTTTTTGATTGTAACTCAGAAGAAAATATGCATCACCTGTTATTTCCAGCAATTCGCCATTCAGTACTTTTTTTTTATCGAGATCTGTGTAAAGATAAACTGAATCATATGGTCCTTTTGTGGTATAACTTTTTATATAATCCTTATTTACTATTGTTTTGGTCGGATATTTGGCATACTCGAGACACGGATTGTATTTAATCCTGAATGCAGGTTTCCCTTTCTGATATTTGATATACCTGATGATGTCGGGAGGCACGTAATGTGTTCCTGATTCTTCAATATACCGTGGCATAAAATCCACAATTTCGAACTCATGATCCGGATTCCGGACTTTTGTAACAAGGATATTTGTCCTGCAGATATATGACTGGGAAAGACTGTAACTGTCATCAAAAATGAATTCAAAACTGCCTCCTTTTTCCCTGTCGAGAATTTTGGCAAATACAGAGGGAGAATCAAACTTCGGAAGGCAAAGCCAGTCAATCGATCCTGTCTGGGAGATCAGTGCAGCACTCCGGCAGTTGCCGATAATACCATAATTCAGATTTTGCATATCTTCCATTGGTTTCTGCAAAAGTAAATGTTCTTACCGGCAGATAAAAATAAATTTGTTTTTCCGGATTAAATTTTGTATAATGTTAGTTATTCATTCTATATGTTTTTATCATGCAACGAATCATACTTGTATCCAACAGGTTGCCGATTAATGTATCTTTTAAAAACCGGCGGATAATTATAGAACCCAGCGTGGGAGGTCTGGCTACAGGTATGAGCTCTGTTCACAAGTTTTATGAAACAAAGTGGATAGGCTGGCCCGGAATTGACTTTGAGAACACAGATTTTTCTCTGATAGATGATATCAACAGGGAACTCACTCAGCGAAATTGTGTCCCGGTTTATCTGAACCAGAAAGACCTGGATAATTATTATTTTGGGTTCAGTAATAAAACCATCTGGCCATTATATCATTATTTTACCCAGTATGTAGTATATGAGGAAAGTTACTGGGAATCCTACAAAGAGGTTAATATGCGGTTCGCAGAGAAAGTTCTTGATTATGTAAAGGATGATGACATCATCTGGGTTCACGACTATCATCTTCAGCTTTTACCCAAGATGATAAAGGATGCAAGACCTGATTTACAGATCGGTTTTTTCCTGCATATACCGTTCCCCTCATTCGAACTTTTCAGAGGCCTGCCCTGGAGAAAAGAGATCATTGAGGGTATACTCGGAGCTGATCTGACAGGTTTCCATGCATATGATTATGAGCGGCATTTTATCAGTTCTGTCCGGCGTTTACTTGGTTACGACATTAATCTGAACCAGATTAACCTCGACAACCGTATCATAAAAATCGATTCATTTCCCATGGGGATTGATTATAATAAATATCATAAAGCAGCTATCAGACATCAGAAAGTACCAAAAACGGAAAAAACCAGGATCGGAAGGGAGATTGAAAACCGTCTTGCTCTCTCACCCGACACAAAACTGATACTGTCAATTGACAGGCTGGACTATACCAAAGGAATTGCCAACCGCCTGAAGGCGTTTGAATTTTTTCTCGGGAGATATCCTGAGTTTCATGAGAAGGTTTCACTGGTCATGTTATGTGTACCGTCACGTTCAAACGTAGAACAATACCAGCTTATGAAAAGTGAGGTTGATGAACTTGTAGGCAGGATCAACGGGAAATATGCCTCCATAAACTGGTCACCGGTATGGTATTTCTACCGTTCTCTTCCGTTTAACAGCCTGATTGATCTTTATGTCTATTCAGATATTGCATTGATTACACCGATCAGGGATGGAATGAATCTTGTCGCTAAAGAGTATATTGCCACAAAAACAGACTGTAAAGGAGTTTTGATCCTGAGTGAAATGGCAGGCGCAGCCAAGGAAATGGGCGAAGCAATCATCATTAATCCTAATAATTATGGTGAAATTGCCGATGCACTTAAAACTGCCATCCTGATGCCGTTATCCGTGCAGAAAGAGAAGATCACCGCCATGCAGATCCGACTGAAGAGATATAATATTGAAAAATGGACCAAGGATTTTCTTGGTAGCCTGACAAATACAATGATACAACGCAGCAAACTGGCTACCAAGGAATTGACAACAGAGGAGGAGCTAAAATTACTTGATGCTTACAGGCATGCAAAGAAAAGGATCCTATTCCTTGATTACGACGGCACCCTTGTTGGCTTCAAAAAGCAGCCTGAACTGGCATCACCTGATGAAAGCCTTTATAAGATACTCGATACGCTGTCGCTGAAAAAGGGAAATGAAATCGTTTTGATAAGCGGCAGGGACAGGCGGACTTTTACAGACTGGTTCGGAGAAAAGAAATATTCTCTCATTGTTGAACACGGAGTATGGATAAAATCTCCGGATTCGGGTTGGAAATTAATTGAAAAAACAAATAAGGAGTGGAAAGAATTTATAAAACCTGTCATCGAATTTTATGTTGACCGCACACCGGGAAGTTTTATTGAGGAAAAAAACTATTCGCTGGTATGGCATTTCAGGAAGTGTGATCCGGACCTTGGAAATATCCGTGCCATTGAACTGAAGGATGAACTGACAAGTCTCATCGCAAACAATAATCTTGAAATTCTGGAAGGAAACAAGGTCATCGAAGTTAAAAACAGCGGCATAAATAAGGGGAGAGCAGCTTCACAACGGATAGCCGGAAACAGTTATGATTTTATCATGGGAATTGGTGACGACTGGACAGATGAATACCTGTTTGAAGAACTGCCGCAATCAGCTTACACCATCAAGGTAGGGATGGTCAATACCAGGGCAAGATACAATGTTGATACCTTTAATGATGTCAGAAAACTGCTTAAAAAACTATCGGACATCAATATTAAATAACGATTTTTTGATCAAAAATGTGCCATTCTGGTTGTTTTTCTGCTGAATTTCGATCAACCAGTTCCACAGGAATTGATCATCCTGATCATCATAATCTTCTGTGATGACTGGATAAATTTCCGTGTGAATTGTTAATTTTGAGAAACGGTGAAATTGCATCAGCCTGAGGCGATGAAAAATGATGAATATCTGTCATATAAAGACGAGGAGATTATCGATTTGATAACAATCGAAAATAAAACCGAATTGTTTCAGCTGTTATATGACAGGTATCATTCAAAGGTGCTGGATAAATGCTATAGTCTTTTGAAAGATAAGTTACTGGCAAATGAATTTGTTCAGGATATTTTTTCAAAGGTTTATGAAAAACTTGACAGCTTCAGGGGAGTTTCTTCATTCTCATCCTGGCTGTATGCAATAACCTATAACCAATGTATAGAATACCTGCGGGTTAAGAAGAAGCTCCATTATCCTGAATGGAACCGCAACAGTATCCTGCCGGAAATCATTGATGAGCAGAATGAAGATTTCACAAATATCAGGTATGAAAGACTGATAAAGATTCTTGACATCATTCATCCGGAGGAAAAAGCACTTTTGCAGATGAAATACAAGGACAATCTGTCTGTAAAACTGATCCAGTCAGTATTGAAGATAAGCGAGAGTGCGGTGAAAATGAGACTGAAAAGAGCCAAAGCACGCGTGATCTATTTGTATAAGAAACTTTATCATGATGAAGATGATCTGTAAAGTGACTTTAAAGTGATTGTTCGTCATAAAGGTGTCATTTAACAGAAAAAATGTCAGAAAACTTTTTTAAATCCTGGTTAACAGGTAATGCAATTTCTACCCCTGAAACAGTGAGGAAATTTTTTAATCTGGGATTTCCCGGCGCTAAGAATGTTGAATGGTTTAAGACAGAAGATTATTATGAGGCCGTTTTTTATGAGGATGATATTGAAAAAATCTGCAGATTCGGTACCGGGGGTGACTGGATTGAAACCAGGATAAATCTGGATATTGCTGATTTAAATAATAATATCAGGATAAATGCAGAACAGCATGGCGAGATCATGAATGCAATACTGATTGAGCTGCCTGACGGAAAAAAATACGAAGTGATAATCAGGAACATGCAGTTGAAAAGATATCTGCTGATCCTTGCTCATTCAGGTGAAATCATTGATAACCAGCCTATCAGTTAATAACTGATTAAATGAACCTGTAAAGCCTGAATTTCACTGAATCAAAGGATACAATAAAGCCTGGATGTCACTGACACCCGGATCAGAACATTAATTATCAGCTGAGCAGTTGTTTAACTTTCATGGCAATCATTTTATTTTCAGCCTTGCCCGCCAGTTCCTTTGAAGCTTTACCCATAACATTTCCCATATCTTTAATTCCGGATGCACCGACGCTTTTGATAATTTTTTTTATTGCTTCTGTCAATTCTTCATCGGTCAGTTGTCTGGGAAGGTAAGCAGAAATAACCCGGGCCTCATAAGCCTCCTTATCATAAAGATCATTCCTGTTCTGTGATCTGTAAATATCTGCCGATTCTTTGCGCTGCTTTATCAGTTTCTGGATAATTCTCATTTCTTCATCTTCGGTAAGTACTGCTGTTGCACCCTTATCTGCTTTAGCCAGCAGAAAAGCTGTTTTTACTGCCCTGATGGCTTCAAGTTTATCCTTTTCCCTGGCTTTCATTGCCTTTTTAAGGTCTTCATTAATTTTTTCAAATAAGCTCATTGCTGTATTTATTATTTTATAAACCGGTTTAGTCTACCTTATCATGAAGGTAGGGATTGTTCTTGCTTAATTTCGAACCGTTTTCCTCATCGGTAAGCGAATATTTTGATATATCAGATTCTTCGGAAGGTTTGGTTTTTTTAACGGTAACATTTTTTCTTACATAAGCCGGCTCATTTTCCATTGCCTCGATGTAGTTGTTGTTTTCTGGATTGTTGAAACGCAGTTCTTTCAGTCTCTCATGTGTTTTTCTTATATTACGGACACGCTCGGCAGCTTTCGGGTCATCCTCCTGGCATTTGTATTTTGCATTTTTAAGGATCTTTTGTTCTTCCATGTCGTTTCTGATATCAAATTCGATGATTCTCTGGTCCGGATCATCATGAAACTCTTCATCGGGTTTTTTATTCCTGATACTGAAGTCTTGTTTTTTATCCGTATATGCACCTGTGATATTATCATTCAAAGAAACTTTGTCAAGCTGTCTTTTCCTGACATAAAGATCAGGTATGCTGTTGGCTCCGAAACCTGTTGCGATGATCGTCACACTCAACTGATTTCCAAGGTTTTCGTCCGTACCATTACCCCATATTAGATCTGCTTCTGTTCCGGCACATTCCTGTATATAGTCGGTTATCTGACCGATTTCATCCATTGTAACCTCTTCTGTGCCTGAAGTGATATTGATCAATATGTTTTTTGCTCCTTTAATATCATTGTCGTTAAGCAGAGGTGACCTTAAAGCGTCCTGAACAGCTTTTATGGCTCTGTCCTCACCTTCAGATTTTGCAGAGCCCATGATGGCAACGCCACTGTTTGTCATGACTGTTTCCACATCGGCAAAATCAACATTGATATAACCATGCACGGTGATGATTTCTGCAATTCCTTTTGCTGCTATGGCAAGTATATCATCTGCCTTTGAGAATGCTTCAGATACTTTAAGATCACCGTATATGCTCCGGATTTTTTCATTATTTATTACCAGCAGCGAATCAACATGATTTTCAATCTCGGCAATGCCTTCAAGTGCCTGGTTTATTCTTCTTTGCCCTTCGTTTCTGAAGGGAATGGTAACGATGGCCACTGTCAGGATACCCAGTTCTTTTGATGCTTTTGCAATAACAGGTGCAGCACCGGTTCCTGTTCCGCCTCCCATACCGGCGGTTATAAATACCATCTTTGTATGATTTGACAGGACTTCAATCACATCATTCAGGTTTTCAATGGCTGCCTGTCTGCCAGTTTCCGGTTTATTGCCGGCTCCCCTTCCTTCGGTCAGTGATTCACCAAGCTGAATCTTTACGGGCACAGGACTGTTTGCCAGTGCCTGTGCATCTGTATTGCATACAATAAAATCAACGTCTTTAATGCCGAGCGAATGCATATGATTGACAGCATTCCCACCACCACCACCAATACCAAGCACCTTGATAATAGAGTGTCTGTTTGCCGGTAAATCGAAATTCATTAGTTCGTCCATTTTTTGAGGTTTTATAATTGTCTTATGGCATTTCTAACAGATTGTTTTTGCATATTGATCTTACATTCTTGCATCATTTTCTTCAAAGATATCTGTTATGGTTTTTTTGATTGAATCAAAAATGCCGGACCGTTGCCGTGATTTTAAATCTTTTGGCTCTTCACTTGCGACAGGCTCCTCTTCGGTTTCGATGTCAGCTTTTTTATTATTATTGTGAAGAATCTCGTCGCCTTTTAACAAGAGTCCGATACTTGTTGAATACATAGGTTGATTGATTTCTTCAGGTGTTTCACTCGAAAGGTGTTCATTCGGATAACCAATCCTCACGTCCAGTCCGGATCTGAATTTAACCAGCTGCGGAAGATGTCTTAACAAAGCACCGCCGCCTGTAAGCACAATACCTGCGCTGAGTTTTTCCATGCAGTCTGAGTTTTCCAGCTCGAAAAGCACTGCATCAATAATTTCTTCCATCCTCGACTGGATGATGTATGCCAGGCTCTTGAAAGATATCTCTTTGGGTTCTCTGCCACTGATCCCCGGGATGGTGACAACCTTATCTTCCGGTGCCAGATCTCCCAGCGCTGATCCGAACTGTATTTTAAGTGCCTCAGCCTGTCGTGTCAGGATAGAACAACCTTCTTTGATATCTGAGGTGACCACATTTCCTCCAAAGGGGATCACTGCCGTATGTCTTATTACATCATCGAAGAAAACGGCAATGTCTGTAGTCCCTCCGCCTACATCAATCAATGCCACACCGGCTTCAATCTCATCTTCGGTCAATACGGATATGGAAGAGGCGAGTGGCTCCAGAATCAGCTGATTAACCTTTAGTCCGCACCGGTTGATACACTTTTCAATGTTTCTTGCAGATGCAATCTGGCCAATCACAATATGAAAATTGGCCTCAAGCCGTTTGCCGGACATACCGATAGGATTTTTAACCCCGGTTTCATTATCAACAATGTAATTCTGAGGCAGCACATGAATTATTTCTTCACCAACATCAATGGGTATTTTATACATATCGTTGATGAGTGCCTCAATGTCTTGCCGGGTGATCTCATTTTCATAAGAATCGCGGTTGATGTATCCTCTGTTTCTTACACTTTTAATATGCTGTCCTGCGATCCCGACAAACACATCATTCATGGAAATTCCGGTTTGTTTCTGAACTTCCTCCACCGTATATCTGATGGTGCTTACTGTTTCCTCGATATTCAAAACCACACCTCTTTTGATACCTTTTGACGGAGTTTTGCTCATCCCGAGAATTTCAAGTTTACCATTTTCATTTTTTCTGCCTATGATCGATACAATTTTAGTGGTACCGATATCAACTGCAGCAAGAATTTTACTTTTTTGGCTCATATTCTTATCTTTTTGAACATATAATTTGATTCCTGAATTTCAGGTTGATGAAAACATATTCATTCCAGCCTGATTTGTTAAAACCTTCTGTATAAAGTGTTTTGAGATTTTCCAGTTTTTCTTCATAGTTATCGATACCGCCAAACAGGATGATATGGGGCCCGACACGGGGTATCAGCTCAAATTCGTAAGCTTCGTTAACATATATTTGCTCGAATTGAGCACGCCATAAATCGTTTTGATTGATATAGTTAACAAGCATCAGCAGATCATAGATGACACGTTTTGATCCGGTCATATTATCAGGGTTCTGAACGAAAATATTCCTGGTACGATTCAAATCAAAAGGTTCCTGTATTCTTCCGTTTGCTATCAGAACCATTGGACTGAAATGCTCCGACAGGGGAAATATATACCCCTCACTGTCAAGGTAGTATCCTTTATTATGGATGTTGATGATTCTTACAACAGGTTTTCGGATTGTTGCACGGATATGCAACCTGCCATCTTCAGTAACATAGCACTCGGCAGATTTAATTGCTGGCAGTTCAAGAAGGATGCGTTCGGTTTCCTTCAGGCTGATCTCATTGACCGGCCTTCCAAGACAGTGAGTCCGGGTGGAAATTGCATCGATGATGTCATCACTGGTGAGGAGTCCGGTTTCCTTACTGTTGGTGATGGTAACATTCAATCCGTTGCACAACAACTGTTTCCTTGTATCTGATATGGTCCCTGACATAACTACCAGATACAACATTAATATGCTAAACAGTGCTATGTTTTTTAACCTTATCATAAATCAGCCGCCATATTTTTTAATCAGTAACTGTTTGATCGGTTCGCGAAAACAATCAATATCTCCGGCTCCCATCGTAATAAGAACCTCAATATTTCTGTCTTTCAGGGTTTCTGTCAGATCACCCTTGGCAATGAGTATTTTGTTTTTAAGTTTTACATCCCTGAATATCAAATCTGAACTGACATTCTTCACCGGCAGTTCACGTGCAGGATAAATGTCCAGCAGTATCAGTTCATCCAGTTTGTCGAGGCTTCCGGCAAATTCAACTGCAAAATCACGGGTCCTTGAATACAAATGAGGTTGAAATATTCCCGTTATTTTTCTGCCGGGATATAGTTTTCTGACAGATCCGATGATCGCATCCAGCTCTTTTGGATGATGTGCATAGTCATCGACATAAACAACTTTCCCTGTCTGATAAATCACATCGAATCTTCTCATGATACCTGAAAATCCAGCCAGCGATTTTTTTATTTTTTCTCTGCTTAATCCTGCAATGATCGTTGCTGCAATAGCTGCAATGGCATTTTCAACATTCACCAGGCCGGGGTGAGAGAGAGAGAGGTTCCTGATGATTTCCACCGGGGTGACCACATCAAAATGATACCTTCCATTCTCAATCCGGATGTTTTTTGCATGATAATCTGCAGGACCTTCAAGAGCATAGGTATATACTTCAATCCAGGGATTCTGGGGCTGAAGTTCAATGCCCTGTTTGATGATCAGTTTACCTTCTCTTTGAATTTGCGAGACAAAAGCTTTAAATGATTTCCGAACCTCTTCCAAAGAACCGTAAATATCGAGGTGGTCTGCGTCAATTGCCGTCACTACTGCAATCTCGGGATGAAGTCTGAGAAAAGACCTGTCATATTCATCAGCTTCTGCAATCAGGTATTCGCTGGTATCTGAATGTAAATAGTTGCTGTTAAAGTTTTTGGAAATACCTCCGAGAAATGCGCTGCACCCGAAATCCGACTGATGCATCAGCCAGGCGATCATTGTTGCCACCGTTGTCTTGCCATGTGTACCGGCCACACATACAGCTCTTTTATCCATGCTTAGCATACCCAGTATTTCAGCACGCTTGTGAATGTGAAAACGTTTTGATCTGAAGTACTGCAGTTCGCTGTGTGTGTCGGGTATTGCAGGCGTAATCACAATAAGTGTTTCATCAGGAGCCAGAAATTCTTCAGGAACAGCCCGGATATCATCCTCATAGTGAATGTCAATTCCTGAACCGGAGAGCTCTTCAGTGAGTTGTGTCGGTGTGCGGTCATATCCGGCAACATGCTTCCCTGCAGATTTAAAATACCTGGCCAGGGCACTCATCCCGATTCCGCCTATCCCTATGAAGTAGACCCTATGTATCTGTTCCGGTTTCATTTCATCTTACAAGAGTTTATATATTTCATCCACAATTCTTTCTGAGGAATTTGTTATTGCCATCTTCTTAATATTCGTTGCAAGCTGATCCATCAGCCGGCTGTTATTCAGCAGGCTGATTGCCTCAGGGATTAGCCTCTTCAGGGCTTCGCCATCGCTAATCATGATAGCTGCATTTTTTTTAACCAGTGCCATGGCGTTTTTTGTCTGATGATCTTCTGCAACATTGGGGGAAGGGACGAGTATGACCGGTTTGCCTGCAATACATAATTCCGAGATCGTTCCGGCCCCGGCTCTCGATACAATGACATCTGCAATTGCATATGCCAGATCCATTCGTTCAATAAAATCAAATATTTTTACGTTTCTGCAATCTGTTTCAGCCATAAAGGATTTGGCACATTCATGGTAAATTTTACCGGTCTGCCAGATGATTTCCAGGTCACTGGCGACAGATATCAGACTGACGTTTTCCATGATGATCTGGTTGATGGTTGCAGCACCCAGGCTTCCTCCTAGTATCAGCAGTATATTTTTACCGGGCCTGATCTTAAAGTATTCCAGGGCTTCAGGTACTTTATTCTGAATATTAACCAGGTCTTTCCTGACAGGATTACCCGTTATTACAATTTTATTTTCGGGGAAGTATTTTTCCATTCCATGGTATGCAACACATATTGTTTTTGCTCTTTTTGCCAGCATCCTGTTGGTTATTCCGGCATACGAGTTTTGTTCCTGCAAAAGTGTCGGTATCCCTTTCTTACCTGCCACCCTGAGCAGTGGTCCGCTTGCATAACCACCGACACCTATTGCAACATCAGGACCGAACTCTTCAACGATTTCCTTTGCCTTGCTGACACTCCGGAGTATTTTAAAGATCGTACCCAGGCTGGATATCAGGTTCTTCCTGTTAAATCCACGGACAGGCAATCCGATGATCCTGTATCCGGCTGCCGGTATTTTTTCCATCTCCATTCTTCCTGTAGCTCCTACGAATAAAATTTCGTTGCCTGAATCACGCAATTTAAGCTCATTGGCGATGGACAGGGCAGGGAAGATATGCCCGCCCGTTCCGCCTCCGCTGATAATGAATCTATTGTTCTTTTTCGTTTTCACTTTGATCAGTTGCTTCAGGTTGATCAATACCGCGGCTCACACTGAGGAGTATTCCCAGTGATACGCATGTAAATAATATCGATGTGCCTCCCATACTGATAATCGGGAGCGGTTGTCCCGTAACAGGAAGAATATTCACAGCCACAGCCATATTTATCATCGCCTGCATGACAATCAATATTGTCAGGCCAATAGCCATAAAAGCCGGGAATGTTCGTGTGCTCTTTCTGACAATTACTCCTGCCCTGAAGAGTAAATACAGATAGAGGAACATAACCACAATGCCTCCAGCCAGTCCGTATTCTTCAATGATGATGGCATAGATAAAATCTGAATAAGGCTGGGGCAGATAATTTCTTTGTATGCTTTTACCCGGCCTTAATTTTATCAATCCGCCCGATACAATGGCAATTTTTGACTGGTTTACCTGGTAGTTATCTCCTGAATCCTTATTTATAAAGCTTTCGATTCTGGTCTTCCAGGTTGGCCAGCGGCCTTTCCAGTCTGAATGAAGGGCAATGAGTATCAAGATTGTAACAATTACCATAATAATGCTTCCGAAGGAAGCAAGGTATTTAAATCTGACTCTTCCGATGAACATCAGTACGTAACATGCGGCAAAGAGCATGAAGGCAGTTGAGAAGTTTGCAGGCATGATCAGTCCGCATATCAGTATAACAGGTCCGAGCATTTTCATAAATGTATTCAGGTTGTTGCTGACATCTTTCTGATGAAGAGACAGCATTCTGGCAGTGAACATGATCAGTGCCAGCTTGGCAAAATCAAAGGTCTGGATTGTTAAACCGATAACAGGTATTCTCAGTGACCTTGTTGCCATGTTGATATTGGATCCGAAAATCAGGGTAAGCAGTAACAGCGGTACTGCAAGTACCAGCAGAATCTGTGATATTCTTGAAAACAGTTTATAAGGTATCAGATGCACCAGGAACACAATAAACAGGCCTGCCAGCAGCGATGAGGCATGTTTGATAAAGTAATAGCCTGTATTGCCTTCCTGATAACGGTATGCCAGAGTCCCTGTTGAACTGTAGACAGCAAGCACTGAAAAGATAGACAGCGCTATCAGTACCGCCCATATGACGGGATCACCTGTCAGATATTTTCTGATTACCTTTATCATGTTATTTAAAGTTCCCTGACACAGTTTTTATATTGTCTTCCCCGGTCCTCGTAATTCTCAAACAGATCGAAACTGGCACATGCCGGGGATAACAGCACGGTATCTCCGTCCGTACCAAGATAGTAAGCCATCTGCACCGCCTCTTTCATTGATCTGGCATCCACTATATTTTCAACAATACCTTCAAAAGCCTGATGAAGTTTGGTATTGTCAGCCCCAAGGCAAACCATTGCTTTTACTTTCTGCTTTACAATATCCATCAGGTCATTATAATCATTCCCTTTATCGATACCTCCTGCAATCCAGATAACAGGAGTGGTCATTGATTCGAGCGCATACCATGTGGAGTTCACATTGGTTGCCTTCGAGTCGTTGATAAACTCTATCCCGTGTACTTTGATCAGCTTTTCGAGTCTGTGCTCAACCCCAATAAAATCCATAAGGCTCTCCCTGATGGTTTCTTTACGGATCTGCAATACATTACCGGTTATCCCCGCTGCCATCGAATTATATATATTATGCTTCCCTCTGAGAGAAAGATCAGCAAGCGACATTGAAAATTCATCGGTATCAACATTTATTTTCATCTGGTCATTTTCAATATATGCTCCCTGCTGTTTCTTTTCCTTTTGGGTAAAACCAAGTTGCTTTGCCCTCATGACAATTCTTTCCAGTTCACGGATGGTAATTTCGTCATCCGAGCAGTAAATAAAATAGTCATCCTCTGAAAGATTCTGGGTAATTCTCATTTTTGAGTTGACATAGTTCTGGATATCATAGTCATACCTGTCAAGATGATCGGGCGTAATATTCAGGAGGATTGCGATATCAGCTTTGAACTCATACATTCCGTCAAGTTGAAAGCTGCTGATCTCAAGTACATAATAATCATAGTTTTCTGTAGCAACCTGCATGGCAAAACTGCGTCCGATGTTTCCTGCCATACCGGCATTTAGTCCGGCTTTACGGAGCATATGATGGATCAGTGAAGTGGTTGTTGTCTTTCCGTTGCTCCCGGTCACACAGATCTTTTTGGCATAGGTAAAACGACCTGCAAATTCAATCTCTGATATTATCCTGATTCCCTTTTTTCTTATCAGCTGTACAATTTCAGATTTTTCTGAAATTCCGGGACTCTTTATGATCTCATCAGCATTCAATATAAGTCTTTCTGTATGTTTCCCCTCTTCCCAGTCGATCTCATAATTATACAAGATCTCTTTATAAAAGGATTTGATCTTGTCTATATCACTGACGAAAACATCACAACTTTGTTTTTTTGCAAGAATAGCAGCTCCAGTTCCGCTTTCTCCGGCTCCGAGTATGACAATTCTTTTTTCCATAGACTATCGGATTTTCAATGTTACAATAGTGATAACAGCAAGTAAAACTGTTATTATCCAAAACCTGGTAACAATCTTTGGTTCTGAATAATTGAGTTTTTGATAATGGTGATGCAGGGGCGCCATTTTCAGAATACGTTTTCCTGTGCCTGATTTTCGCCTGGTATATTTGAAATAGCTTACCTGAAAAAGCACAGAAAGACTTTCTGTAAAATATATCCCGCAGAGTATTGGTATGAGGAGTTCTTTTCGTATCAGTATGGCAAAGACCGCGATGATTCCGCCAACCGACAGGCTCCCCGTATCTCCCATAAAAATTTGTGCAGGATAAGAATTATACCATAAAAAGCCAATGAGTGCACCGATAAAACCGCTGATATAAACAACCAGTTCACCGGTGTAAGGAATGTACATGATGTTCAGGTAATCGGCAAATATTGTGTTACCTGAAACATAGGCGAGGATTCCAAGTGTTGCCCCGATGATCGCTGAGGTCCCTGCCGCAAGTCCATCAAGTCCGTCGGTAAGGTTCACACCGTTGGAGACTGCGGTCAGGATAAATATTACAGCAAGAATGACTACTATCCATGCCCATTTCTTTGCTTTATCCCCCAGAAACCAGATGAGGTATGCATAATCAAATTCGTTATTCTTAAGAAACGGTATGTTAACCTTTGTTGATTTAACATCACGGGTAACATATGTTTTTTGTGTTATGGAATGATCATCGCTCTGAACAATGCTTGTAACCGGAGTACCGTTCTTATCAAGCACCTTTTCTCTTACAACCACGGTATTGTTAAAGTGTAATGTCAGCCCGACAATCAATCCGAGTATCACCTGTCCCCCGATTTTAAATTTTCCGCGCAACCCTTCTTTGTTTTTTTGAAAGACTTTGATATAATCATCAAGGAATCCGACAAAGCCAAGCCATAACGTTGTTATCAGCATCAGCATAACGTATACGTTTTTCAGATCGCCAAACAATATGACAGGTATAATAATGGATGCCAGTATAATCAGTCCGCCCATAGTCGGAGTACCTTTTTTTTCAGTCTGACCTTCTAGTCCCAGATCACGAATGGTTTCACCGATCTGTTTTCTCCTCAGAAACCTGATAATGCGCTTGCCAAAGACCATTGAGATGATAAGCGAAGTAATGACTGTCATTGCTGAACGAAAGGAGATATATTGAAATACACCCGCCCCGGGAAAATCCAGCTTTTCTAAATATGTAAAAAGATAATAAAGCATCTGTTACTGCGGATTTGTTTTGTTTAACATAAATTGTTCGGCAACGATTTCTTTGTCGCTGAAATGATGTTTCACACCTTTAATCTCCTGGTAGGTCTCATGTCCTTTCCCGGCTATCAAAACAATATCACCACCTGAAGCCATCATGCAGGCTGTTTTTATTGCCTCCCTCCTGTTGACAATAACCAGGTATTTGTTCTTATATTCCTCTTTAATGCCTGCTTCCATATCTATGATAATGTCTTCCGGTTTTTCGAACCTAGGATTATCGGAAGTCAGTATTACCGTATTGCTTTTTTGAGCGCATACGCGGGCCATTTTCGGCCTTTTGGTTTTGTCACGGTTACCACCTGCTCCCACAACAGTTATAAGCTGCTCGTTTCCTGTTCTGATCTGATTTAGTGTATTCAGCACATTAAGCAGTGCATCGGGGGTATGTGCATAGTCAATGATGGCAATAACCCCGTTATTGGAACGCAGGTATTCAAATCTTCCGTCAACCGTATCAAGCACACTGATGGTTTTCAGAATTTCTTCTTTCCCAAGTCCGAGCAATCTCGAAGTGGCATATACGGCAAGCAGGTTATATGCACTGAACTCACCCAGCAGCTTAACCCATACATCCGTCTTTTCAATATGCAGTAACATTCCTTCAAAATGACTCTCAATAATCCTTGCTTTGTAATCAGCAAGCGACCTGATTCCATAGGTTGAGACCTTTGCCTTTGTATTCTGGGCCATTACTTTACCGTTCCTGTCGTCGATATTTACAAGGACAAAAGCATCTTTATCCAGTTCATCAAAAAACTTCTTTTTGGCCTTCAGGTATTCATCGAATGTCTGGTGGTAGTCGAGGTGATCATGGGTAATATTGGTAAAAACCGCCCCTGTAAAACGCAGGCCGGCTATCCGGTTTTGTGCAACAGCGTGTGAGCTGACTTCCATAAAAGCATATTCACATCCGTCATCAACCATTTTTCTCAGAAGCTGATTTATCTGTAATGCATCCGGGGTGGTATGTGTCGCTTCAAAAACAGTGTCGTTGACATAATTTCTGATTGTTGACAGTAATCCGGCTTTATATCCGTTTTTTCTGAATAAACGGTAAAGGAGGGTGGCGGTGGTTGTTTTCCCGTTTGTTCCTGTCACTCCTACCAGTTTCAGGCTTGCTGAAGGGTTATCGTAAAAATTTGATATAAGAATTCCAAGTGACTTTGAAGAGCTGTCGGTCTGGATATAGACAGGTTCTTTTTGAAGCCCGGCAGGCATTGATTCACATAATATGGCAGAGGCACCTTTACTGATGGCTGAATTGATAAACTCATGTCCGTCGGTACTGGTCCCTGACACAGCAACAAAAAGATAATCTTTTTCGATATGCCTGGAATCAAATGAGACACCTGAAATCTGAATATCAGTATTACCTGTGATTCTCAATATTTTGCACCCGTTTAATATTTCAGAAAGCTTTTTCATATAAAACTCATCTCCAGTTCAATAACATCTCCTTTATTAATTCTGGTACCCGGTGCGATGGACTGGCTTTTTACACTGCCTCTTCCCTTAACAACCACTTTTAGTCCGATATTTTCCAGCAGGAAAACTGCATCTTTGGCTCCCATCATTACAACATCGGGTACCAGGTTTGGAATTATCTTCTTATTGTTTATTTCTATGGCTGACTCTTTCCTGGTTGTGCTGATCCAGTCCTTTACCACATCCTTTTCCTCAATGCTGATATCAAGATTGCCGGCAATTTCGACCAGGTCAGATCTCAGGCCGTCTTTTGAATAGGGCAGATCAACTTTCTTGCTCATTTCAGTCATACCGGCGAATGCATCATCAAAATCAAGAGAATGGACTTTTCTTGCTATCTCCAGAAAAACAGGGCCGGCTACCTCGTTTCCGTGGTAAACGGATTTTGACGGACTGCTTATAACAACAATACAGCTGTATTCAGGGTCTTCGGCAGGAAAATATCCGACAAAGGAAGACTGGTAGCTGATGCCTTTTTCCGATCTGTAAGTGCCCGATTCGACATTGAAGATCTGGCTGGTTCCGGTTTTTCCGGCTATTGCAAAATCAGGGATGTTCAGGTTTTTTGCTGTCCCGTTCTCAACAACTCCTCTCAATAATATTTTAGCCTTGCTTAATGTGGATTTTGAGCATACTGAATGGTCAATTATTTCTGTATCATAACTTTTCACCAGTCTTCCGTGAAACCTGAGTTCGTCCACAAATTGTGGCTTAACCATCCTGCCGTTGTTGGCAATGGCATTGTAAAATGTGAGCATTTGCAAAGGTGTCAGCCTGATTTCATAACCGTGTGACATCATGGCAAGTGAAATACCTGACCAGTATTTATCCTGGGGATATTTAATATAAGGCGCTCCTTCACCTTTTATTTCAGTACCTGTTTTTTCATTGAGATTCATATTGCACAGACGGTCAATGAAATGACGTTCGCGTTTTTTATATGCCCGGGTAATGATATTGACCATAGCGATGTTGGAGGAAACCTCAAATGCACGCTGT
Source organism: Bacteroidales bacterium (assembly GCA_016933335.1). Lineage (GTDB taxonomy): Bacteria > Bacteroidota > Bacteroidia > Bacteroidales > UBA10428 > JAFGPL01. The sequence goes on from JAFGBD010000047.1 coordinate 105,457, forward strand.
ACGGTTATTTTGCCGTGCCCGCCTTTTGCGTAATTATCATCCCTGATAACTTTATCGTAAAATTGCAAGACTCCATCCCCGGTATTAACGGTGTCATACAGATCGATGTAACCATCTTCAAGAGCTGCCATTATAACAGGCAGTTTAAAGACAGAACCCGGTTCAGCGCTTTCAGCAACCGCATAGTTACGCAGTTCTCTGTAACGCCCGGAATTGTCTATGCCCAGGTTTGCAATGGCCCTGATTTTACCTGTTTTCACCTCCATCAGAACAGCGGTGCCATGATCAGCTTCCTGCTTAATAAGTTGCTTATGTAATGCTTTTTCGGCCACATCCTGGAAATTAATATCAATGGTGGTAAAGACATCCATGCCATCTCTGGGATCAACCTGATTTCTGTCACTGACCGGCATCCAGACATTTCCAGGCAGTCTCTGTTTAAGTGCAATACCTTGTATGCCTGATAACTGATCATCATATGCACCCTCTATTCCGACTATGTTACCCCTCCTGTCATGAGTGGTAAAGCCAATGAACCTTGCAGCAAGGTTTTCATGAGGACGGATTCTCAGATCTTTCTGAATATAAATCAGGCCACCTTTATACCTGCCATGTCTGAAAATCGGAAATTTCTTAATCTGTTGTAACTGAAGGTAATTAACCTTGTTTTTGATGAGATAAAACCTTTCACCCCTTTTGCGGGCGGCAATCAGATCATTCCTGTATTCGCTGATTGTTCTGGATGATTCCGTTTTAAACAGATTGTAAAGGCAAATGGACAGGGAATCCACACCGCCATAAAAAATCCTGTCAGTAAGCCCGGTAGCCTTCAGATCCATCCTGATCTGGTAATACGGAATTGAGGTTGCTAGCAAACGTTCGTCCGTGGCATAGATATTTCCCCTGTTTGATGAGATGATCACATTCTTAAGTGTTGCTTTCCTGGCTTCTTCTTTCCACTTGTCACGTTCGAAGGTTTGCAGGTAAATAACCTTGCTGATTATCCAGAGGCCAAAACAAAGAAATACCAGGTATATTGTTCCGACTCTCCATAATATATCTTTTTTCAATGACATCAGCGGTTCTTTTTCTTTTTGGTAAGCACTACAGGCGGTTTGGATAATTCTTTCAGCTCCAGTTCCCTTTCTTCAACAAGCCGGGATACTGCAGACGGTTTGCTTATATTCATCAGTTTTGCTGTGGTGGTAATCTGTTCTGCCCTCAGGTTTTTAACTTCTATCTGGATTTCATTCACTTTCCGGAATGTCCTCTCAGCATGGTACCTGTTGCTGATATATATCACGGCAAGCAAAGTGAGGAAGAAAATAAACGGCAATTGCTGAACCACAATATTTCGTGTTAATATGCTTCCGTCCAGAAGGTCGCGGAGAGAAAAAGACCTTATCTCCTTTCTTTCCTGTTCCTGGTCGATAAATTCTATGTTTTTATATTCTTCTTTCATATCAGCTGCATACTTTTTCTGCAATCCTCAATTTTGCGCTTCTTGCCCTGCTGTTTGTCTTTAACTCGGCTTCTGCAGGGACAATCGGTTTTTTGTTGATACTTTTAAAAATGATTTTATAATTGCCATAGATGTCTTTCCGCAGTATTCCGTCAGGATTACCACATCTGATAAAGTTCTTAACCATTCTGTCTTCGACGGAATGGTAACTGATGATAACCAGTCTTCCTCCTGTTTTAAGTAAACCGATACTTTGAAGCAGCAATTCCTTCAGATTGATGATCTCTTTATTAACTTCAATTCTTAATGACTGGAATACTTTTGCCAGGTATTTATTTTTTCCCCTGGCCGGGATACACCCTGAAATAGCATCCAGGAACTGGCTTATTCTGGAGATTCTGCGATTCATCCTGTATTTTACGATTGACCGGGCAAGCTTGTAGCCATTTGCCAGCTCGCCGTATGTTCTGAAAATTTTCAGGAGGTTATTTACGGAATACTCATTGATCAGCTTTTCTGCCGTGAATGAAGAGTAGGCGTTCATTCTCATATCCAGGTTTCCGTCGTGTCTGAATGAAAAGCCGCGGTATGCATTATCAATATGATGTGAAGACATCCCAAGATCAGCCAGGATGCCGTCTACGTTTGAGATGCCGTAATATCTCAGGTAGTTTTTAATAAACCTGAAGTTACCATGAATGAACAGAAATCTCTTGTTTTCAGGAATATTGCCGGAGGCTGCAAAATCACAGTCCATACCGATTAACCTGCCCTTCGTCAGCCTGCCAAGGATCTCACGAGAATGGCCTCCTCCTCCGAATGTGGCATCGACATATGTACCCGAAGGATCAATACTTAAAGCGTTTATTGTCTCCGATAGCAATACTGGTTTGTGATATTCCATTATTCACTGTTCTCCAGATTTATGTTGCCAAGTACTTTTTCAGCCAGAGCTGCAAACTCATCATCTGTGCCATCGATGCGTTCGTATGCATCTTTTGGCCATATTTCAATTCTATGGTATTGACCGGCAAGGACAACCTCTTTGTTACTGACACCAATGATGTCGAGCAGTCTTCTTGGAATGAGCAGTCTGTTGTTGCCATCCAGATTGACATCAGCCGTACCTTTATAAAAAGCCCGAAGAAACTGGTTGTGTTCTTTCTTGTAGGGATTCACTTTGGCCCTGATAATTCTGTTTTGTCGCTCCCATTCTTCCATGGGATAAAGGATAAGGCATTTTGCGAAAATATCTTTCTTGATGACAAACCTGTCAGCACCGGTCGATGACATCTGCTTTTTAAGTGCGGCAGGCAGCATTATCCTGCCTTTGGCGTCTATCTTACAAATATGGTCCCCGATAAAGTTTGTCATAATAGTTTTCTATTAATCGGTAAAAATAATACAAATTTTACCACAATCTACCACTTTCACCCATTTTTTAATACTATTGTTGATAACTTTTTTATTGATTTTACCAGACTGGATAAGGACTATGAGATAATTATCAGTATATCAATGTAATAAGAATAAGGCAATTCTTAAATTCGTCATACAGTGGTAGTTTAATGGTATCTGTGTATTGGTATCAAGGATGTTGAACAAGGAAGTGTTTTTTTATATTTTTACAAGACCGAAACAGGTAATTATTTTATATGACGGCAATGGAACACGATACTCATAAAATTCAGCCAATCAACATCAGGGAAGTATTCCGCAGTAAGAATCCAAAATTGGCAGGGTTGCTTCCCGGATTTGTAATTCGTTATCTTGAAAAGATTGTGCACCAGAGAGAAATCAATCATTTCCTGGAAAGACACGGGGATAAAACAGGATTAGACTTTGTTCATGCGGTTATTGAAGAATTTAATGTTAAACTGACGGTTGAAGGCATTGATGATATTCCGTCAACAGGAAGGTATATTATTGCCTCGAACCATCCACTTGGAGGTTTTGATGGTTTGTTACTGATGAGTGTCCTTGAAAAGAAATTCAATGGTTTCAAAGTACTGGTAAATGACCTTCTGATGAATATCAGAAATCTCCATCCGCTTTTTATTCCCATTAACAAACACGGTAAGCAGGATATGGATGCAGCCAGGATACTTGATGAAACCTATCGTTCAGATATTCAGATTCTTACTTTTCCATCAGGTTTTGTTTCACGCCGTATCAAGGGACAAATAGTTGACCTGGTATGGAAAAAGAACTTTATTACCAAGTCAGTTCAATATCAGCGGGATATTGTCCCGGTTTTTGTTTCAGGCAGAAACAGTGAATTCTTTTACCGGTTGGGTACAATAAGAAGATTGCTGGGCATTAAGGCAAATCTGGAAATGTTTTACCTTGTGGATGAGACATTTAAACATCGTCACAAGTCAATTTCAATTATTTTTGGTACTCCAATCAGCCACCAGGTCTTTGATAAATCCCGAAAATACATTGAATGGGCAAAATGGGTAAAAGAACAGGTTTACGCTTTGAATGGCATCAACAGCATCCCTTTATAAAATCTTTAAGGTTAAAAGCTTCTTATCCATATGATAATCTTAAATTTTGTAAATTTGTTTTCTTTTGTTAAAAAAATAAATATGAAACGTTCGTTCAATATTTTAATCTGATGAAACCAATTATTCCTCCAGTTGATCGTGAGTTAATTGAGAATGAGCTTTCAGATGACAGGTTTTTGAGAGAGACAAATAACGGTAATAATCACCTTTATGTGATCAATCATCATAATGCCCCCAATGTAATGCTTGAGATAGGAAGATTAAGAGAGCTTACTTTCAGGGCCGCCGGCGGAGGTACAGGAAAAGAAGTGGATATTGACACTTATGATACAGCTGAAAATCCTTATGAACAACTCTTGGTATGGGATCCTTCCAAAAAGGAAATTCTCGGAGGTTACAGGTTTTTTATTTGTTCACGGTCCAAACCAGATGAAGACGGGAACTTCAATCTTGCTACAGCAAGATTATTCAGGTTCTCCCGGAAGTTTAAAAAAGAATATGTGCCCTTTCTGGTAGAACTCGGAAGATCATTTGTACAGCCTGCATACCAGTCAACCAACAGAAAAAGTAAAGGTATTTATGCACTTGATAACTTATGGGATGGATTAGGGGCTATCTGGATCAATAATCCCGAAACAAAATATTTTTTCGGAAAAGTAACCATGTATACAAGTTATGACAGACAGGCAAGGGATCTTTTATTGTTTTTTATCAGGAAGTACTTTGGGGATAAGGAAAATCTGGTTGTGCCCTATGAACCGCTGAGTATTATTACTGATGAGAAGATACTGGAATCAATATTAACTGGCAGTACCTACCAGGAGGATTATAAAATTCTTTCACAGTATGTGCGTTCCCATGGTGAGATTATCCCTCCGCTCATTAATGCATATATGAATCTGTCACCTACCATGAAATCATTCGGTACCGCTATGAACTATCACTTTGGTGAGGTTGAGGAAACAGCTGTTATGGTTACTTTGAAAGATATGTACGAATCAAAGGTTGAGCGTCATATTAAGACTTATAATCCAAGGATCTGATCAGTATGGTTTATCCGTATCTGGGATGATCCCGTGGCTTCAGGATTAAAAATTACCCGGATTGACCAGCCTGTCGAAGTTATTGTCTTTGTCTCCCAGCAGGAACAAAGCCAGGTGATTTGTTGCCTGATTTACTTTGCCCTGGATAAAGCTGTCAGTAAAACGTCTTTTGACCTGTTTTTCGCACCAGAGTATAAACGTATCCTGGTCTTTTCTGATTGCATCCTTGTTATTCTTATACTCTCTGCTGATGCAATATAACTTGTCTAATAACTGTTTTTTGTTCATAATCGTAATTCAGTAAAGGTTGAAAAGGTTTTTAGCCAGCCATCTGCCAGGGTTTACTGTATCCTTTTTCAAAATAATTAAGGCTGTAACCATTGTATTTTATGGTAAGCTCAATCAGTTCCCTGACTTCGCTTCCGACCTTGATCAGTGTTACAGATGATCCGAATATTTTTGAAACCCTTGTTAGCAGGTCTAAAGCCGCAAAACCGGAACTATCAATAAATCTGATATTTGAAAGATCAAGAACTACATGAGAACGGGGATTTCTGATGATTTCAAATAATCTGTTTTTCAGGCCTTCAACAATAAGCAGGTTAATTTTGTCAAGCTGATTGAAAGAGACAAAATAATTTCTGTATTGCTTTTTTACATTCAGATATTCGAGTGTCAATTCCCTCATAGAATTTTTTTGTTGTGTTTCTATACAATTATACTGATATTGTACCAGAGAGTAAAAATCTTTTAGACAAACGCAATACATGATTTGACCAGCGTTAAGCTTATTTTTGAATGGCCTTTTTCAATTGATTAATGAACATTATTCTATGATAAATGTTTTTTTACAGGAATCGAGACAAAAAAGTATTGAATGTCAAACTTGTTAAATTCCTGTAAATTTCATATTTTTGTTACCCGTATTGCTATTCATAAGGGTAGTTTAAATATGTTATGGCGAGTTTATTTTTCACCTTAAAACATCACACATGAAGTACTTTTCCCAATTTCACAGTCATCAGCTTACAGATCTTTTACTTAAAACTTTCTTGGTATTTGCTTTCCTGTCATTTTTTTATTCAGAAAGCACTGCCTCATCAAATTCAGGTATTGCGTCAGGCGAGAGAGATGCACTGGTTTTAAATCCTGCGTTTAAAGTCAAGAGAATGTCAACAGGTGTTGTTATTGCATATTCAAACCAGACAGGCGGAAAAGCTGTAATGCATGAATTTGAAAATCTTTATGCTGATGTACTTCTTGGAGCAGTTAGAAAACAAAGTGTCAATCAATTGATTCCGATACTTGCCAGGAAATATTATTTTGAGATAGATGAATGCAGACGTGAAATAAAACATGCTGTTCATGTTCTGGAGGAATGGGAGATACTTGTTTCCAATGATGTCCTTCCGTGATTCAGGCGTCTTTATCTCATTAAAGACACCTCATTTGAAAATTCTGACCGAATATTTTATTCCAATGGTCAATACCTGATTCCTTGATGAAAAATACTGTATTTCAGAGGAGGGAATAAAAATACCTGTAAGGCTATTGTAATACCTTGCTTCTATGCCAAAATATCCGATTTTGGTGCAATATTCATATCCGATCCCCAGGCAATATCCAAAATCAAATATTCTGTTTGCGGGATATCCGACATAATCCAGACTATCATCTGGTATATTTGTTTTTTCTTCTTCTGTATTCAGACAGGAACCATACGGTCCCAGATTTATTACCAGTTTTGATTTTGATTTTCCTATAATGATATGAGTCATAAAGGGAACCTCAAAATAATTGAGTCGTCTGTAATATCTTTCGGAAGAATCCGGATCGATTTTCCAGCCCTTCTGGGTGTAATTCAACTCAAGAAGAATACCAATGCCGGGTGCAGAAGTATAAACAAACATGATACCTCCTGAATAACCCGGAAAGATTTCCTGTTTTGTTTTTTTTCCAAAATCCATCTGCGAAAAAGAAATTCCCTGGATTGTACCGATATATCCCTCTGAATCACGCTTTGTCTGGCAAAAACAATAACCTGTAATGGTAAACAGGATAACAATCGTAAAGGCTGGTATTTTCAATTTAAGGACATTGGAATTTATCTGTAAAAATAAAAAAATATATCAGGAATTTCGGACAGGCACAAATAAACCGTCTCATCTGAGCGGGATGATTTCAAAATCTGGTCTTAATATGAGTGAATCATGATTTGACATGATTTACCTGTGATATATTAAAACAATAGTGATGTTATTTCAGCTCAGGTACTGTCAATAACGAGTTCATTGTGAATGATACCGGAGAATAATAATACTCTCAGGGTTTTAAGCTGGTTTCGAGATCGGTAATGATTTTTTTGCTGATCTTTTTGGGATTCTTTTTCTTTATATTGTTTAAAGCCTTAAGTGCTTTCTCACCAAATTCGTATAATCCTACCGGATTTTTATCAAACTCATAGCTGCCGATGACAAATTCAAGCTTTGATCTGAGTTCATCATGTTCTGAATTGCCGAGTTTTTGTAAAGCAAGAAGCGCTGCCTTGCAGGCATTCTTAAGTTTTTCACTTTTTACTTCCATATTTTGCGTGTTAAAATGATTCTGTAATAAAATTAATTCAATTTCTGATAGGATGCAATTTTTAAATAAAGAATTAATAAAATATTCATATTGAGTATTATTGCCTGACGGGTAATTATGGAAGTTAAGATCTAAAGGGATAATTACGGGTATTATATATCATTAACGCATAGTACATCATTAAGAATTACGATTGCCTTTCTATAATCTTCCCTGTTGATTACAAACTGCATATTTACCTGCTTAAGCGATTGCGAGACACATTCTATGTTAATATGGTTCTCTGACAGCGCAGACGCAGCTTTGGCCAAAATTCCCGGCTTCGCGATATTTGTTCCCAAAGCACAGATAATTGCCACAGGTTTTAAAGTAATTTCATAGTATTTGTTCTGTAATTCGGAAATGAATTCGGTCTTAAGGTCACTCTCCCAGATTACCTGAGTGATGCTGTTTGCATTGGTAGTCTTCAGGATATAGCTTATTTGATAGCGCTGAAGAATCTGCATGATGCCCAGGTCAAAACCCACTTCTCCTACCATTAACGGATCGTGTATTTCGATGGCATATACTTTATCTGTTCCCGAGATAATTTCGACTTTTGACTGACTGCAGATATAATTCTTTGAAATGACAGTACCGGGATGGTCTGGTTCGAAAGTATTCTTTATCCTGATATTGATACCGGATATTTCAAGAGGCTTGGAAGCTTTCGGATGAATGGCTTCCATACCAATATCGGCAAGCTGGTCTGCTACATTGAAGTTTGTATAACCCACCGGAATAGACTTTTCAATGCCAACAATATCCGGATCAGCCGAAGATAAATGGAACTCTTTGTGTATCACAGCTTCATCAGCCTTAACTTCCACAGCGATTTTACTGAATGTTACTTCGCTGTATCCCCTGTCAAATTCCCTCATAATGCCTTCGGTACCTTTGGTATATCCTGTAGCAACCGGTAAAGAACAGGTACAGTCGATATTCCGGAATGCTTTCTTGATTCTTTCATCTATTGAAAGGTATTCTGAATCATCAAAACCGCAAAGATCCACAAAGATTGCGTTGATACCGTTATTCACAAGGATATTGACTGAATTGAATGCGGAATGAGCCTCTCCAATTGATGAAAGAATTTCACGTGCTGCAAGCAGGATATTTTGCTTATTTACATAACCTGTAGCCAGAACATTCTCAAGATTGTGCAAGATACTTCGGGCCCGCTCAATTCTGTTTGTAATAAATTCATCTGCTGCTTTGAGATCGAGCTTTATGTCAGCGAAAGTCCTGTTGATATCCAGGAGTTTTTTTAACAATCCGTTAAGTGCCGATTCATAATCCTCTCCTTTTAAAAATTTCTGATAGATACCGGGTTCTTTGGTTTTTTTATGTTCCAGCAGCCAGTTTGTAACATTATCATATGCCGACACGATGAAAATACGATCATAATAACTCTTGTTTCTTTTTTGTCCTATGATTATATTTTCAAGAACGTCCTGAAACTTAGACATGGAACTTCCGCCAATTTTTTCAACAGTAAGCATTGGATTCAGAATTATAGTTACCGGAGGTCAAAAATACAGAAATTCAATTAAACTGAATTTTTTTATTGCAGGTAAATCATCAAACCGGCAATTTTCAGTTCAGATAAATCTTAAAGGCGGGTTTATGCCCTATCAACTCTCCCTTGTCATCCAATATTTCATATCCCAGTGTAACAGAGATGACCTTTTTCGACATTGATCTCAGTGAATCACTATAAAACCATGATTCGGTAAATTGAATCTTACCGATTTTATTACGGTTAAATTCTTTGTTTCTTTCAAGGCTTTTCAGTTCATCCGGTGTAATAATTTTATCTGTGTATAAGTCATGTGCAGTGGTTTGCTTTTTATAGATTGATTCAAATAAAAAATCAATAAACGCTTCTTTTTTAAGATTGCTCAGACATTTCTCGGCCCATTTATCATATGGATTCGGATTTTTTATGATCACATCATAAATAATGGTATCGGCAATCAGAAATCCACTGATATTTTGAGATGAAATGAATTCAGATAATGATTGCCGGGGCAATTCATGTTTCTTTTTTTCGGGATGGCAACTTGCTGCCATTGCGACAAAGATGATGATCAGATAGTAAATGCCATGTTTTAACATAGTTCTGGTTTAAAATGATTTGATTATAAAAATCCGTTTATCTGTTAAAATGTAGTCTCTGACCCCTTATGGCTGTGTTTAGCTGCCCGTTTCGATATGCGAGTTTACCATTCAGAAAAGTATGTGTTACGGATGAATGAAAAACAAAGCCTTCCAGGGGAGACCACCTGCATTGATACATAATACTGTCTTTGGTTACTTTATGGGATTGATTCAGATCGACCAGGACCAGATCGGCATAATAGCCTTTTCTTATAAAACCCCTGCGGTCGATTTTGAAAATAACAGCAGGGGCATGGCACATTTTTTCAATAATTTTTTCAAGCGAAATTCTTTTTTGATGATAAAACTCAAGCATAAGTTGCAGTGAATGCTGGATCATGGGACCTCCCGAGTGAGCTTTGAAATATGTCTGATTTTTTTCTTCAATGGTATGTGGTGCATGATCAGTAGCAACAACATCTATTAAATTATTTAATAACCCGTTGAATATTGCTTCCCGGTCTTTCGCGGTTTTAATTGCAGGATTCCATTTGATGCGGTTTTCATACCGGGCATAATCCTCATCACAAAACCAAAGGTGGTGCACACATGCTTCAGCAGTTATACGTTTATCATTTAATGCGGCCGAATTATTCAGCAACTCTAATTCGTTATATGTAGACAAATGCAGAAGATGCAATCTTGTTCCGTATTTTTTTGCCAGTCCAACTGCCTTAAATGCTGATTTGTAACAGGCATCACGTGAACGGATCAGGGGGTGGTATTCCGCAGGTATATTTTCACCATAGATTGTTCGGTAATGGTGTGTATTTTTTTTAATGGTCTTTTCATCTTCACAGTGGACTGCGATAAGAGATTTTGAGGCGGAAAAAATTTTTTCAAGTATTACAGGGTTATCCATCAGCATATTACCGGTTGATGAGCCCATATAGATTTTAATACCGCAGACTTTCTGAAGATTTGTACGAAGTATCTCATCAAGGTTATTATTTACAGCTCCAAGGTAAAAAGAATAGTTTGCTGATGAATTGGCCGAGGCAATATCGAATTTCTGCTCCAGCAACTCCTGTGTTATGGCCTGTGGTAAAGTATTGGGCATATCCATAAATGAAGTTACACCCCCGGCAAGAGCTGCTTTTGACTCGGATGCAATACTGCCTTTATGGGTTAATCCGGGTTCTCTGAAATGAACATGCTCATCAATAATACCCGGGATTAATATTTGTCCTGTTGCATCAATGGTTTCTGCATAATGCTGAACAGGAAATGAATTTACACCATGAAATATCTCACTGATAAATTCCTTTTCAATCAGAAGACTTCCAGTGAATTGTTTTCCTTCATTAATGATTGTGGCATTTTTGATCAGGATTTGATCTGCCATTATCTGGTTAATTTGTATTTTTTAAAAAAACTTGATAATTTCATCTTGATCACTCCCCAGAGGGCTTCACTAAAAATCCCGCCACTCATCTTGGATGTGCCTTCTTTTCTTTCAGTAAAAATAATGGGTACTTCTTCAATGTTGAATCCCATCTTCCATGCCGTAAATTTCATTTCAATCTGAAATGCATACCCTTTGAACCTGATTTTATCCAGGTTAATGCTTTCGAGTACTTTTCGGCTGTAACATTTAAACCCGGCTGTTGTATCATATATTTTCATGCCGGTGACAAAACGCACATACTTTGAAGCGAAATACGACATAAGCACTCTGCCCATTGGCCAGTTTACCACGTTAACACCGGATTTATACCTTGAACCGATGCTCATATCAGCCCCGTTTTTACAAGCATCATATAACTTCAGCAGGTCGTCGGGATTATGCGAGAAATCGGCATCCATTTCAAAAATATACTGGTAATGTCTTTCAAGAGCCCATTTGAATCCGGTTATATATGCAGTGCCGAGTCCCATTTTTCCTGATCGCTGAATCAGATAAAGTTTATCTTTAAATTCTGTATTCTGCAATGTTTTTATAATTTCAGACGTTTTGTCGGGCGATCCGTCATCAATTATCAGGACATCAAATTTTACTGATAATGAAAAGATATATCTGATCAGTCTTTCGATATTTTCTTTTTCATTATATGTCGGAATAATTACAAGTGATTCACTCATGTTTCATCGGTTAAAATATGTACGAATATATGGTATTTATCCCAATTTATACAATGAGAGATGAAACCCTGTTATTTGCATATATTGCGATGATTCCGGCCTGTCAGGTTCTTACAGGAAGGAAGAATGATTAAAAAGCGAAGGATGAGCCTTTATTGATTGTGCAATTGGTTATCCTTATTGATCAGCAGGCATTCTCATTTCATTCTGATAAATAGATACCTGGCTGATTGTCGTTTTTATATCCTGTAAAAGCTATTTTTTTTTGTAATTAATGAGAAGAATGGTCAGGGAAACAGATTTGTTATCAATACAATATAAAATGAATGCCAGGAAAAAATTCTGATTATTCAGAAAAATCAAAAAATTATTTGAAGAAATAAAATTTCATTTTACATTTGCAGCCGTTTTTTATAGGTTCAAAGCAGGTTCTTTGCCAATTCTGATAAACGAAGAGAAAAAAATCTAAAAAGTATTGTGTATTTAAAAAATAACCCATACATTTGCACGCTCTTTTTCAGGATAAGTTCTTTTAAATGATTGATCAGGTAACAAAAAAGTTACAGAAATTTTGCCGGCAAGCATTCGATAATCTTTAGAAACTGCTTTGAGAATGGGGAAAAGAGGGTATGCCGGCAAAGCAATAATCCAAAAGTATTTAATGGTGTAAAATGAAAATTTTATATTTTACACCCGCTTATAAAAAGAAAAGTGATACTGGCAAAGTTTATTAAACTTTACTAACTTTGCCTTTTATTATAAATGGTTCTTTGAAAAAACTGAAGAGACAAGAAAGGTTTAAGCGAATTCATTTTAATTGAATGATTCAATTCTTAAATGAGTAATAAATCTTGAGCAATATTAAACTTCTTAATTACAATGAAGAGTTTGATCCTGGCTCAGGATGAACGCTAGCGGCAGGCTTAACACATGCAAGTCGAGGGGTAACAGGTG
>JAFGBD010000048.1 GCA_016933335.1 Bacteroidales bacterium
ATGAAGCTCAATTTCAGGCGGTTCCTTTACGGGGGGATTATCAGACTTCTCACAGGAGGTTAACAGACCTGCAGAAATCATTAAAACAGATAGGAATATGATATATTTTTTCATGGCATTTGTTTTTTTATTGCATATATTGTCTGATGCACAATACCGGTAAAAGGTTGCTTTTGCAGATGAGATGTAAAGATAAATTCCATTTCCGGATATCCATGATAAGGGATGATATAAGATAAAAATTACCTCTTTCTGTTGAAAAATTCTGTCAGGCTAAAAACTAGTTTATGAAACAATTCAATATTCTGGTATTTTCATTTCGTTCCTGTAAATAATTGACAAAAACATCATTGACCCGGGTGTTTTGAATTCATATATTTATATCTTTAGACCATAACTACGGATTCGGTATTTACATACGTTGCAGCCAATCTTATCAATTGTTTGTATAAGAAAACATAATACAATAAAGACCAGATTGATATGATAATGAGTAGAATTGGAATTGTTTACATATTAACTGTTTTGTTTTTTGTAAACTCATGTGAAAATGATGAAACTGCCATTGAGATCTTACAAAAGACAATAAATACAATAGATACGATTGGGACGATTTACTATAAACAAGATATGGCAAGGACTAATCCTCAAAAAGTTAACGATACCATTTTTCAATACAGGGAGATGTATTTTAAAAGATTGATAGGTGATTCAATCGTCGGCGTAAAAGGACACTGGTACATGTATGTTAATGACAAAATCAATGTAATTTTCGAAGATATATACGATGGTAATAAGCTGATACGAAAAAATGCTGTTATTAATACCTAATTATTGCTTCAGTTTCAGGGTATATCCTGTGGTATAGGCTCCTCCATCATCGGAATATGAAACAGCCATGAAATAGTATCCTGCCGTCAGAATCCCGGTATTGATACTTTCGTTGCTTGTTGCACCGTTGCTCTGGGCAATAATACCGGACATGTCGTAAGACAGCAGATACAGGTCAAGATCAGCAAGAGAATTAGAAGCAGATAATGATAATTGTACTGTGCTGTTTTCCGAAAGGCGCAATAAATAAAGGTCTTCAAGCCAATCATATGTATATAAACCAACTCCCACCTGAAATGAAACATACCAGGCCCCGCTGCTGTTTCTATGTTCAAGTTCTTCCTGGTATTTCACATTTCCATATATAGTAAGCTTTTCATAATCTATCATCTGGGCATTATATGTCAGCATATTTAAATCTCCGCCAATTTCATTAATATTTATGGATGGAGATTCAAAATCGACATATCCTATGGCACCGTCGGAACCATCTCCGCATTCCAGTGAACCGCTTCCACCGTCACCACCCTGAACGTCCAGGTCAGCTCCTGAAACACCAATAGACAGAGATCCTGTTGCGTTTAAAACTACTTTTCCGCCATCTCCTCCTGAACAACCACACCTGATTGATGAACTGATATATGAATAGCTGCCCCATCCGCCACTGACATCAATTCTTTCACTGATTGTAATATTTTGTGCATTAATTGTCAGTGTTCCGCCGTCGGTACCATAGCAGCTGTTGCAAGTGGAAGTTGTTGTCTCACCTTTGCCTGTTTTGCCCGATAAACTGATAATATCATTGACATACGCCTGTCCGTCCACATTAAAGGTCAAATCAGGAGCGTCAAAATACGGGGAACAGGTTGGATATTCGACAGTAATATTTTCATTAATATGTAGTTCATCTGCAGTAATAACAATTGAATTTGCAGAAGATGGTATTTTTAATACCCCGTCAATGGTAAGTGATCCGAATGTCAGTGTGGGACTGGCTGCTTTCAGATCGTCAACGGAACCTCCGGGAAATACATAATTCAGAATCCTGGATTCCATGGTAATATTTCCCAAACTTTGCGAATATGTAATAATCGCGATTGTTTTAGTCTTATATGAATCATGCATTATTACAATACTGTCAATTGTTGCATCAGCACTTTTATGTATATTCACCTCTTGCAATTGTTCCGTAATAATGTTATTCTGACTATTCAAATATTTATAACAAAAAATCTCATTCCCAATCCTGACTTTCACAATCACTACCGGACCAGCCTCATAGTTAGCATTATCCAGTTTATAATGAAAGAAACCATAAAGATTGCCCGGCTTACTGATCTTATTTAGTAAGACACCGGTTAAACTGTAAAATTCAATATCCATAGTTTCATTGTTACAAAATACTTTTATCACACCATTTTCAATCAGGCATTTTTTATACGCTTTATTCTTAAAGATCTCAGTTATATTACCTGTTAAAACAAACGTACCGTTTGCTCCTGTGTATGTTACTATATCAGGATGATTCTGCAGCATTACCTGGGCATCACTGATAAAATCTCCATCGGCGTTTTTAACTGTACCTGAGATATTTACTGTTTGTGAAAATGATTCCGGAAGCAAAAAAGACATTCCACCTATTAATACAATAATCAATGAATTTTTCATATTACATAAGTTTTTTACGATTGTAGCAGTTGTATATTATAAAGTTCTTAATCTCAACAGCCCATGTTTTATAAATATGATAAATGAAATTCAACATTATTATAAAATTACAATAAAAGGGATTAAAAGTCAAGGCGTTGACATATATGACATAAAAATCCCTGGAAGCTATCTGTTAAGTGCATTATGAATGACTGGTAATGCAGACAAACCTTTTTCAGGACATTGAATTTTAAGACTTTTCTTTCAAAGGTATTGCCTGATTTAATTAGTATCTTTAACCGGTAATGTTGAGTTATTGAAGAGCGGAACAGATTATTATATAATCAGTAAAGACCGGATCATCCTATCGAATTACCCGCAGGGTATCATATATATTGAAAAATAACCGGCATTGCCTTTGATATCATATAAGAAACTGTCGGAAATGCAGGCTTGATGAGATTGATATAATCTAAAATGATGAACAGGATAAAACAGACAGATATTGAATACAGGTCAAGAATTAACAAGACGCTTGACTACATTGAAGCAAACCTGGAGAAAATGCTGACTTTGGAAGAACTGGCGGCTGTGGCAAATTTTTCAAAGTTTCATTTTAGCAGGATATTTCACGCCATGACAGGGGAAACACCGTTTCAGTTCATTTTGCGGCTCAGGATAGAAAAGGCCGCATATCTGATCATGGCAAACAAAAATGAAAATATCACCGAAATAGCTTATAAATGTGGATTTTCTGATATTTCTGTGTTCTCAAGAAACTTTAAAAACCATTTTAATATTCCGGCATCCCGGTACCGTCGGGAAAAATATGAAAATAGCAATTTAAGTCAACCGGATAGCAATAAACAACAAAACGATGACAGGCCTTCCATTTATCTTAGTTCCGATTTACAAACAATTAAATGGAGGACCAACATGAAACTAAACAAAAGTGTGGAAGTCAAAGATCTTCCGAAAATGACAGTTGCCTACATAAGGCATATCGGGCCTTACAAGGGCGATGAAAGGCTTTTTGAGAAAATCTGGAACAGGTTGTTCTCATGGGCAGGCGCAAGGGGATTATTGGGTGGAAAAGATTTTAAATCACTGGTCATATACCATGACGATCCCAATGTTACCATTGAGGACAGGCTCAGGTTGAGTGTCTGTATTACCGTTCCCCCGGAAACAAAAGTTGACGGTGAGATCGGGAAAATGGAGGTTGAAGCCGGGAAGTATGTTATTGCCCGGTTTGAAATTAATTCACAGCAGTTTCAACAGGCATGGGACTGGGTCTATGGAAATTGGTTCCCGGCAAGCGGATTTCAACCGGACGATAAACCCTGCTTCGAAATATACCCTGAAGAACCTAAAGACGGAAAATTCGTTGTTGACATTTGCGTTCCCGTGAAACCTGTTTAAATTCAGTAATTTACAGATGGGTTACTAATGAACTAGCCTTACCCGGGTTAGTTCATTTTTTTTTTTGAGAAGATGGTAAAAGGTTAACTTTCTGTCTATTTTTGCATTTCGGATAAATCAGGATTATTTTTATATCCTTAAATGACAGAAAAAAATATTATCCCATACACAGCGATCATCATTAGTAAAACAGATATTATTTGTCTGATGTCACAGAATATATGGCAAATGTCGTCAACATAAAAAACAAAAAGGCCTGGCATGATTATGAGATCATTGAAAAGTTCATTGCCGGAATGCAGCTTAAGGGTACGGAGATCAAGTCGATACGGATGGGAAAGGCAAGCCTTATTGACTCTTATTGCCATTTTGTCAATGGAGAGTTATATGTAAAGAATATGCATATAGCTGAATATAACTGGGGAACGCATTATAATCACCTTCCCGGTCGGGAAAGAAAGTTACTGATGACCGGAAGAGAATTGAAAAAGCTGGAAAAGAATGTGAAGGAGAGGGGATATACCATTGTCACACTGAGACTCTTTATCTCAGGGAATGGTTATGCCAAGCTCGAGATTGCAATTGCCAGGGGTAAGAAAGAATATGACAAACGGGAGGATATGAAGAAGAAAGACACCCGGAGGCAACTGGAAAGGCTGTCAAGGCATGGATAAGTTATTGCAGGTTATCGTCTCCGTAATTTGATCGCAAAGCAGCGGATTGACTATTGTGAGAAGAAGAAATTATTCAGTTCATAAATATCGCTGGCTGTCAGCGTTGATTTGACATCAAAATAGTCGTCTATTGCCTTTAACATCTCATCAAATGAAATATAATCATCTTTATCTGTATCAACAGATTTGAATTTCTGGGGGATAGGGATCTTTTTTCCTGCCGGTCTTTCGGTATAGCTTTCCGGAGTTCTGATATACAGGTCAATTTCATTCCTTCCGACAGCCATTGATTTATCAAGCAATGCGATCAGGTCATCCTCGGTTATTTCCACTCCCCTGTCATTGACAAAAGCTCCGCTTCTTGAAAACATCTCATCGTCTTTATAATCAGGCACGCCATCATTGTCGGAGTCAACCGGACAACCAAGGGAGTCAACCCTTGCTCCCGGAGGTGTCCCGGGACAATCATCCCAGCCGTCATAGATAAGATCATTGTCCTCATCGCCGAACAGAATGGAATAATCATAATCAACATCACGGAACAGACGCTCGATGGTAAGCATTTTTTTGGAAGAAAACAGGTCTAAATGCAACGAAACATATGTAAAGTTGAACCAGTCTGTTTTTTTATCACCAACGATCGCTCCGGCAATCGTACCGTCATTTTTACTGCTTACATGATCGATATTGTCCGTAAAGGTATAATGAAATGAATTGGCCACACGAAGAGTAATACGGTTGGATACATGCATGTCAAGTCCGATGTCAAACGGGATGGAAAATGCATATCCGGCATAATCACCGAGTCCCCAGTCAAGATCCTTGATGGGTGTTTCATATATAAAATCACGCTCCATTATTACGCTGTTGGCCTGTGGTTCAGGCTGGTTTCTGATGGTTCCGTCTGTCCAGTAATGGTATGGCCAGCCGGTAACCTTCGTGCGGGTATCCGGATCATAATAGGAGCCACGTGCATCATATTTTGAATCGAAAATAACCGTTTCAATTCCAATGGCAACAAATGGTTGTACAAGACTGAATTTCTTCCTGAACAGGTTGTCAAAATCATAATTGACATTGATACCGAATGTATATATCTCTGTCTGGAAATTGAAATTGCGTGATAAGTCAGATATTGAACGCTCGTTCCCGGTTAGTTTCCCGCCCATAAAATAGAAATTAACCCTCGTATAATGGTTGTTGTCAATATATGAGGCAACATTTACTTTGTATCCCAGAGTGCCCAGTGTGGGAGTAAAAGCATTGTTTTTAACATCGCCGAAATAATTGAGAATACCGGCACCAAATCCGACCACCGGCTTGTAAACAGGATTGATATTCTCTACCTCTTCATTCAGAAGCTTATCGAACTCATCTTCCTGCGCAAACAACAGGGTGCCAAAGCAAAACAACAGAGCAGCTGATATTCCGACAGATCTTTTCATTTACTAACTTCCCCGGGATTTGTACTTTTTATTTATACCATCTTTGATTCGCAATCATTAATGCTTCCTGCACGGTAATACGTTTACCATCGTTATAGGCTGAAACAAACGCATCATCTATCGCCGTGGTATTCCAGATATGAACCCGGTAGTCTCTTGCATCTTTATAAATGCCGAAGGAACCGACAGAATACTTGATCCATCCTTCATGATCTTCTTTTCTGACTTCGAGCTCAAGATTAAACTTTTTAAAGTATTTTTTAATATCAACGGGTTTATGTCCTGCTGCAACCTGCACACGGTAATATACACCTGTCTCGGGTTCAAGTAAATACGCAAGGTCCCCTGCTCTGAATGTCTGAACCGGTTTTTTAACTTCCGGTTTTACTTCTTCCACCTGCGAAACAGGTTCCACCGTAAAATCAGGCTTTTCCTCCACGGCAGGTTTGATATCTTCTTCCTCTGATGGTTTGATGTCTGCAACAACCGGCTCTTTTACCGGAACAGTCACCGGTTTAGTTTTGAGGTCTGCGATCAGATTCTGAATTTCGGGTTCTGACAGGTTTTCAATATCACCCTCCGACTGCATAATATCAACGCTGATCGTCTTATCAGCGGCCATGAATGAAAATGTCCCGCTTATATCCGGTGAGGTAAAGTCAGATGCGTTTTTCGGAATCAATCTGTATTTGATGTTAAAATTCGGACTGGCTGGCAAATTCATCCACAAAAATTTGGCCTTTTGATTTTTAAAAGTAAATATGGCATCTCTGGTCTCCAGGGCTATTGCATTATATCCTTCAGGAATTGTTTCCTCGACTTTGGCGAATTTCTTTTTATCCTGCTTGCTGACAAGGATATTAACGATATATTCAGAACCGGTTTCATTCAGATACGGTTTTTGCCTTATACAGGCAATATTGGCAGCGTCTTCAGATACAGGAGGTATGTATTGAATGACCTTTTCTTCAAATTCACTGATGTCAACAACCAGACTAGGGTCAATTTCCGGGGAAGGCTGGATGGTAACAGCCTGTGGTGAGAGATAAGCTGTCTGCCTTTCATTGTTAAAGATATATGAAAACTGACCATCAAGTGTAAAGATACCTTTCAGTCTTTCATCTACCTTTACTTTGAATGAAAATGTGATCTCCTGGGGATCTGGCAGTCTGAGCCAGATCATCCGTACCCTTTTTTCCGAAAAACTAAAATCGGCATTGGCAGTTGAAGAACTTGTAGCTGTGAGTCCGGCAGGAATATCCATCTGAAAGCGCGAAAAACTTTCAACATCACCCTTTTTCAATGTGATCCTGACTACAAACTCAGTTCCTGCGACAACCTGTGGCGGTACTTCCATCCTCATCGAAACATCTGACTGCTGAAAGATATTTGTGGACAGTATCGCAATGATATTAAACAGAATGATTAGCAAACGGTCCATTGAGCTGCAGATTTAATCAGGATAAAAATAATCAAATACATATTGAATCACAACAGATTTTCAACAATAGTTGTTAATAAACCTGATCTGCACAACTGATTATGAACAAATTATTATAGTTGATTATTATATTTCAGAAGTTCGGACTCAGCAGGTATTTTGAATAAAATTGATTGATATGGTCAACTGCTTCATCAGCAGTGTCAACGACAGTAAATAAATTCAGGTCGTCCGGATTGATATTATTTTCTTTCACTAACATTACATTTTTAATCCAGTCTATCAGTCCCTGCCAGAATTGCTTTCCTACCAGTACGATCGGAAATCTTCCGGTTTTCTCTGTCTGGATAAGTGTTAAGGCTTCGAACAGCTCATCGAAGGTACCAAAACCTCCTGGCAGAACAATGAATCCCTGTGCGTACTTCATGAACATCACCTTTCTGACAAAAAAATGGTCAAAAGTGATTAATTTATCCGCATCGATGAACAGATTCGGCTCCTGCTCAAAGGGCAGGGCGATATTAACCCCGACTGACATGCCCCTGCCTCTTTTGGCCCCCAGGTTTGCAGCTTCCATAATTCCGGGTCCCCCGCCTGTTATGACACCATAACCATGTTGTGTCAGCTTGAAGGCAATGTCTTCTGCCAGCTTATAATAAGGGGATTCGGGTTCTGTACGTGCTGATCCGAACAGTGAAACACATGGTCCGATACGTGCAAGTTTCTCAAATCCTTCAACAAACTCCGACATGATTTTAAAAATATCCCAGCTATCGGAGGTTTTAATCTCATTCCAGTTTTTCTTCTTGAATGCCCTTCTTATTTTGTCATCGTCTGAAATGGATGATTTTTTCGAAAGTTTGTTCATCTCAATGTTTTTTCAGCTTTTCAAATAAAATGCGAATATAATTCTCTGTAAGAAACTAAACAACATAGGATACGAAAAAACAACCATTTCTGATTCAAAAAGATATGGTTATTTTACCAACGGACATTAAACAGGCATTATCGGAATTTGCCCGTAAATGAATGGATATTCTTGTTTGATTGGTTAAGCAGAGATAAATTTCAGGTTCAGTGCAGGAGAAATCAGAACACATAACTGATGCCTGAAAAAATGCCAATTGAATAGGGATGGATATTATAAACCTTCTCTTTATCTATTGAATTTACATAGTATCTGAATTTAGGCTCGACGTTCAGAATCAGGTTTTTAAACAGCGGATATTCAAAGCCGATCCCCATCAGCCCGCTGTAATTTATCTGCTTTAATCCTTCAGTGGTATAATCTGTATTTTTGCTTGAATGATCTGTGAAGTTCAGCAAAATATCCGTACCGATAAGGAAATTTGTGCTGATACCTCCCATCAGGGAGATGTCAAATTTCTTGTCAAGTATTTTATATTTAAGATTTAACGGCACTTCGAGATATTCAAAATATTGTGTAACCGAGCTTACGGGCAGTGCGGGATTAAGCTGGTTGGCTGCTGCCTGGTCGGTTCGCTGATATGAGAAAGGAGATTGATTGTTGCTGAGCGAACCTTCTTCAACTGCCATGATTTTTCCGGTGGAATTTCCTATATAGAGAGCCTGGGTGATCTCTGCGCAACCAAATTCATCCCAGCCCGTTTCAGCAATCTCATTCTTTGAGCCCGGAGAAAAAATGACTGCAGCTTCCAGGCTGTTCTTTTCCTGACCGTATCTTGAATAATAGATCCCGCTTTGTACAGAAAGTCTCTTATTTGGCGAGACAGTAAGATTGATCCCGCCTGCATAGGCAAGTATTCCAGCTTCCTTTGAATTGATCTGATCTTTGACATAATCCTGGTAATTTCCAGGTTTCAGGTCACGATAGGAATAGAGCGGGGCAAACTGACCTCCCAGTATCCATTCCGTTTGTCGTTCTTTTTCTGCCGTTTCTGCTTCAGTAAAGGCGGGCAAATGGTCGTACTTATATTCTGGTTCCTGTTTAGTCTTGCGGGTATCAATATCAATTAATCTCCGGTCATATTCCGGATTACCGGCTTCAACGTGATTGCAGGCAACGGGCATCAGATAACTTATTTTGACGGAAACCGGGATGACGGTTGACGTCATATCTTCAGGGGCTGAGCTCCCCCTGAACAAATCATCATCTGAAGTCAGGCTCAACTGACCTGTTCTTTGAATGGTTTGATCACTTGCCGTGACGGGAAGTACAGACCTTTCGGGGCTTGTTATTCTTGAGATCACTGCAACCGGTTGTTTTTTACTTTCAGGTTCAGTTTGGTTTTCAATGCTCTGAACCTCATCTTTGTCTGACTGGCCCGTCTCTGTTCCTTCTGTGGTAACAGTTTGATGAGCCAGACCACCGTACCTGCTCTTTTGCGAATAATAATACAAAACACTTAGTGAAATGAGTATTGTTAAACCAGCAGCAATACGTGAAATAAAGATCACCATTTTGCGTCTGCGCCTGTGACCTAACTGGTCTGCGATTATATCCCATGTATCCTGGGGCGGACTTTCCTTATAATTTTCCAGCTTATCCCTGTAATACCTGTCCATATTTTCTGAACTTTCCATCATATCCCGATCACTTTATTTTTGCTGACTGACTAAAATATTTTCTGACCTTTTCCTGCAAGATTGCCCGGGCCCTGGATAAGTTTGATTTTGATGTTCCTTCACTGATATCCAGCATGTTGCCAATTTCTTTATGAGAATATCCCTCAATGGCATACAGGTTAAATACCATCCTGTACCTCGGGGAAAGCTCCTGTACAAATTGAACCAGCTCCTTTGCCGAGATCTCGCCTGACAAATCAGAAGGACTGACCGTATCAATTTCTTTTGTATAGTCATTGATATTGATGATCTGGCATTGCATCCTGTATTTTTCAAGTGCTGTGTTCACCATGATTCTTCTCATCCAGCCTTCAAAAGAACCTTCAAACCTGAACTGTCCGATTTTCATAAATATCTTGACAAATCCGTCTTGAACGATATCCTGTGCATCATCATAGTTACCGGCATAGCGAAGGCAAATCCCAAACATTTTATCTTTAAAGAGAATGTATAATTCCCTCTGCGTCCGGGGATCACCTGCCTGACAGCCTCTGATGATATTATCCAATGCTTCTGTCAATTGTCAGAACGGATGTTTTTTCAAATTTACATCTTTTAGTTGTTTAAAATCAAAATTTTACCGGACGCATTGTTAAGATGTAAGGAGTAATATAATGGTTGCGTTATGAGAATGAATTTTTATATATTTATACGCAACTGTTTACTTTTACGTGACATGGAAAATTGAATTTGAAAAGAACAACACAACCGAAAGAGATTTTTATCCGGAGGATCAAAATTCCGTAAAAGTTGATATGATGAGTCTGGAGGATATCATTAATTATCTGCATCAGGAGGTTTTCGATGCAATTGAACTGCTATATGGTAATGAACATTACTCCATGATTGTGATGCTTCCTGGTCAGGACAGGTCAACCTCTGATATGATCAATCAGCTTAATACAGATAACTGGAATACCTGGATAGAATCTTTTACAGAACACAATGTAATTGTCAGACTGCCGAAATTCAGGTTTGAATTTGAGGATACACTGAATGATGAACTCAAAGAAACGGGGATGGGCATAGCATTCTCTCCGTTTGAAGCAGACTTTACAAAAATCAATCCCGGAGGAAATCTCTATATCCCGATGGTCAAGCAAAAGGCATATGTGGATGTTAACGAAAAAGGGACTGAAGCAGCTGCTGTCACTGTTGTTCAGATAGATCTTACATCAGTTGGTGAGGATAATAAGATACATTTCTATGTTGACAAACCATTCCTTTTTGTGATCATGGAAAAACAATCAAAATCGATCATTTTTATTGGGAGGGTGGCAAAGCCGGAATATTCAGGTTAATAAAAGGCTTCAGGCTGAATGTGACCTGAATTTTATATTTCAGTTTGCGAAATAAAACTTACCGGTCTGATTCGTTTCGGCCGGGCAGAATTGTATACCGGGTTTAATACGGATGATCATTTATCATTGATCCGCATACAGGAAATCACGTGAACCAATACGTCCAGTTTCGAACACAAACTGTATCATTCTGTAACACCTTAACAATATTTATCAGGACTTTCCGTTTGAAGGATTAAGTGTTAAATTATTGTTCCCCATAACTATACTATTTGATGGCATGATATTTGCGTCAGATTGCCGGTGTTGTAAACCCATATACATATGATAAAGCTCAGGAAAATTCATAAATCCTATGTTACAGGAAATAACTCATTACATGTACTGAAAGGGATTGATCTCGACATTGAGGCCGGGGAACTTGTATCAGTCATGGGATCTTCAGGGTCAGGAAAATCAACTTTGCTTAATGTCATCGGGATTCTTGACAGCTATGATTCAGGCGATTATTATCTGGATAACAACCTGATTAAAAACCTTGGTGAAAAGAAGGCGGCAGTTTTACGTAACCGGACAATCGGGTTTGTATTTCAGTCATTCAATCTTATTTCTTTTAAAAGTGCTTTGGAAAATGTAGCCCTGCCTTTATATTACCAGGGTATCAGCCGCAGGAAACGAAATAAAATCGCCATGGAATACCTTGATGAGATGGGCCTGGTTGAATGGGCAGATCACATTCCCAGTGAACTTTCAGGTGGCCAGAAACAAAGGGTAGCCATTGCACGTGCATTAATTGCCAATCCTAAGATTATTCTGGCAGATGAGCCAACCGGAGCTCTTGATTCAAAAACATCTCTTGAGGTGATGGATGTATTCCGGAAGGTCAACAAGAAAGGCATGACGGTCATTATTGTCACCCATGAAAAAGATATTTCTGAACGTACAAACCGTATCATACACATCACAGACGGGATCATCGACACACAATATAAACCATTAAAGCAACAACAATATGCTTAACCTGGACCAGTGGCAGGAAATCTTCAGCACCATCCGGAAAAACAAACTACGCACCTTCCTGACAGGATTCAGTGTAGCCTGGGGAATATTCATGCTGGTTATACTGATGGGTTCGGGCAACGGTCTTGCCAAAGGTGTTATGTATAATTTCAGTGATGCCAAAAACAGCATCTGGATGGGTGGCGGTCAGACCAGCAAGGCTTATAACGGACTGAATGCCGGGCGGAGAATCGAGTTTACAAACGAGGATTTGAAACTTGTCAGTAAAAAATACAGCGATATTGATAATCTGTCAGCGAGGTATGGCTTATGGGGCAGCAATATTATAAGTTATAAGAACAACTACGGGGATTTTCGCATTCAGGCGATACATCCGGGGCATCAGGTTACCGAAGCACTTGAATTACTGCAGGGCAGATTGCTGAATAAGCTTGATATAAAGGATTTCAGGAAGGTTACAATCATCGGAAAGACCATTAAAGAACAACTTTTTAAAGACGAGAATCCCATTGGTAAATATTTGCAGGTAAGAGGGATACCATTTCAGGTGGTTGGAGTTTTTGGCGATATCCATGAAGGTGAGAATAGCAGTTTGTATATACCTATTTCCCTGGCCCAGAAAACCTTCATCACAAAAAACCGGATAGGAGCACTGACTTTTACAGCTGGTGACGCCACTGTAGATGAATCCATGCAGATGATTGATGATCTGAAACTGCTGATTGCGCGAAAATATAATTTTGATCCTGAAGATACCCGTGCTATGTGGAGCTGGAATGCTTTGAAGGAATATAAGCAGATGCAGGCATTATTTAAGGGGATCAACCTGTTTGTTATGTTAATTGGCATATTTACGATTATAGCTGGTATTGTCGGGGTAAGCAATATTATGTTAATTGTTGTGAAAGAAAGGACCAAGGAAATTGGTATCCGGAAGGCCATAGGTGCCCGGCCTTCTTCAATTATTTTGCTGATACTCCAGGAATCAGTCTTAATAACTGCGATTGCTGGATATATCGGACTCGTTGCCGGTGTCGGACTGCTTGAAGTTATTACCAGTATGATGCCTGCAACAGATTATTTTCGCAATCCCGGGGTTAACTTTAAAGTGGCAGTAAGTGCCACAATTCTGATAATTATCGCGGGTGCAATAGCAGGATTCATACCTGCACGAAAGGCATCAAACATACATCCGGTAGTTGCATTACACGACGAATAAGATAAGATCATGACCATCATTGATTACGACAAGTGGCAGGAGATTTTTCATACCCTCAGGAAAAATAGGCTTCGGACAGGTCTGACCGCTTTCGGTGTTTCCTGGGGAATCTTTATGCTGATGATCATGATGGGTGCCGGTACGGGCCTTGAGAACGCAGTATATTCAGGCATGGGAGATTTTGCGACCAACAGCATGTTTATCTGGACCCAGGCCACAACAATTCCTTACAAAGGTTTTCCGAGGAACAGATGGTACCGGTTCGAACTGGATGACATGTATGTCCTGAAAAGAAGCATTCCTGAAATAGATATCATTACACCAACTGTACATGGCGGGGGCTACAGACATAATTCAAATGTGATGTATGGCAGGCAAAGAGGTGAGTTCAGGGTGGAAGGGATTATGCCTGATGAAAATAAAATTGATCCTGTAGATATTGAGATGGGCAGGTACCTCAATGAATTTGACATACTGAACAGGAGAAAGGTGGCCCTGCTGGGTTACAGGGTATATGAGGAGCTGTTTGAAAAAGATGAAGATGCCGTGAATAAATATATCAAGCTCAATGGCATGTATTTTCAGGTGATCGGAGTTTACCGTTCAAAACATACCGGTGGCTGGGGTGAACAACAGAATTCCAATATTTTTATCCCTTTCAGTACCACCGAAAAGATTTATAATTATCCGGATATTGTTGATCATTTTTCAATTATTGGCAAGCCATGGGCAAATATCAATGAAATTGAAAAGAAGATTAAAGTCATTCTGGCAAAAAGGCACAATGTTCATCCTGATGATCAGGGAGCTTTTGGTTGTAACAATGTCGGAGAACAATTCAAGAAATTACGCGGATTATTTTTAGGAATTCGTGGCCTGATATGGCTTGTGGGGATTGGCACCCTGCTTGCAGGTGTGATCGGGGTAAGCAATATTATGCTCATTATTATTAATGAACGGACTCAGGAATTTGGTATCAAACGGGCTATGGGAGCTACTCCTTTGAAGATCATTTCCACAGTCATTTCCGAATCGGTTTTCCTGACATCGGTGGCCGGCTTAACGGGTATGGCAGCAGGAATTTATATCGTGGAACTGGTGAACAGGGCATTGGGCACATCAACTTCAGATGAAGTCATGTTTATGAATCCTGAAGTTGATTTTAATATAGCTCTGGCCGCCCTGATCATTCTGATTTTATTCGGAATATTAGCAGGGGTCATTCCTGCCAGGAGGGCGGTTTCCATCAAACCCATTGAAGCAATACATTCTGAAAATTAAATATTAACCGGTAAAATAAATCGATCAATGAAGAAAGTCATCTATACAGTATTGGGAATTGTATTTGTGCTGGCCATCATTGGCAGCCTTTTTATGTTATATAAAAAATCAAAAAAGAAAGAAAACATCTTTGATGTGCAAACACCATTTGTTTCAAACCTGGTTAAAAAAAGTGTTGCCACAGGATCGATCATCCCCCGGCGCGAGATTGCCATCAAGCCACAGGTTTCAGGTATCATTGATGAAATCTATGTTGAACCTGGTGAAATCATCAGTAAGGGCGATCTGATTGCAAAGGTTAGAATCATTCCGGATATGGTTGCGCTGAATTCCGCAGAATCAAGACTGAACAAAGCCCGTCTTCAGCTTGAAGACGCCAGATTGGTATATGACAGGCAAAAAAAGGTTTATGAGCAGGGTGTTATTCCGGATGCAGAATTTCAGAAAGTCAGAATAGAATACAACTCTGCCCTGGAAGAAGTTGAATCCGCAGAAAATAATCTTCAGCTGATAAAAGAGGGGATTACCAGGAAAGCAGGGGAGATATCAAACACACTGATCCGTTCAACCATCCAGGGTATGATTCTGGATGTTCCCGTGGAGGTTGGTACATCTGTCATACAGACAAACACTTTCAATGAGGGAACAACAATAGCTGCCATTGCAGATATGGGTGAGATGATTTTTGAAGGTAAAATTGATGAGACCGAAGTCGGGAAAATAAAGGAGGGCATGAACCTTGAACTTACTGTCGGAGCCATTGAAAACGAGAAATTTAATGCCAGTCTGGAATATATCTCACCCAAGGGTGTTGAGGAAAACGGTACAGTTCAGTTTGAAATAAAGGCAAAGGTGAAATTGAAGGAAAATGTTTTTATCAGGGCCGGTTACAGTGCAACTGCAGATATTGTTCTTGACAGAAGAGACAGTGTGATGGTCATCCCCGAAGGGCTCCTGAAATTTGAGAAGGACAACGATTCTTCATTTGTTGAGGTAGAGACCCAGCCACAGATATTTGAAAAAAGATATGTTAAAACGGGATTATCCGATGGTATTAACATTGAAGTATTATCAGGATTGACCATGGAAGATAAGATCAAAGCAGGTAAAAAGGTTGACGAAAAAGATAAGAAAAATCAAAGTCAGGATTCATAGTATAAGGGTTTAGATTTTTTCATAATAGGGTTATAAGTGTTATCGGTAATTGTTTACATGGCGAGCACCCCGCAAATAATGCGGGGTTTTTGCTTTTGACAATGTTTATGTCTTCGGTTCTTTTCCTGATAAAGATTTACCCCTGTTATTATAATTCAGAAGGATGAGTGAAAATGCAATCAGTAGCATCCCGATGACGGGGATTAATTCGGGTTTTTCATCAGGAAGAATGACCCAGCTTAACATGGCACCAAAAACAGGTATCAGAAATTTCCAGATATTGATTTCAGAAACTTTGATTCCGGGTCTTTTTAGCAGGACAAACCAGATTGAGAATGCCGCCGCCGAGAGAAAGCTAAGGTAAAGCAATGAGATATAATATACCTGTGGCTTTATGCCGTAAACATGGTCTTCTGCAATGAAAGAAAGAAGCAGTATCCCGATGCCTCCTGATATTTGCTGTGCTGAATTCAGGGCAAGCGGCTTTATTCTTTTATTCCCTTTGGATACAAGAATATTTCCATAGCTGCCTGCAATATTGGCCATGACAAGTATAATCAATCCCCAGAATTCTTTGCCTTTTTCCCATCCAATGTCATATTTATCTGCTGCAATGATGATAATTCCCAGTATTCCTGTGAATATTGATAAGGCTTTTTTAACCGAGAGCTTATCGTTGTGAATGGTGAAATGTGCCATCAATGCTACAAAAAGGGGCCCTCCACCTACCACTATTGCAGTGAGAGAGGCCGGTGCAATATTAATGCCAATGTAAAAAAGCGAATAAAGCAGGAAAGTCTGAAACAGGCCAACCTGCAAAACATATGCGATATTCTTTCTGATGCTTTTGATATTTTCTGAAAATCTTCCGGCAAATGGCAGGACCATTAATCCTGACAGCAGAAAGCGGGTACCGGCGAAATTCAAGGGAGTTGTGTAATGAATACCAAGTTTTATCCCGGCAAAAGCTGTCGACCAGAGCAAGCAGGCTACGATGGCAAGCAGATATGAATTG
Source organism: Bacteroidales bacterium (assembly GCA_016933335.1). Classification (GTDB taxonomy): domain Bacteria; phylum Bacteroidota; class Bacteroidia; order Bacteroidales; family UBA10428; genus JAFGPL01. Next base: position 17,062 of record JAFGBD010000048.1, read on the forward strand.
CTGTGGATATTTTTCAAAGATGTATGGTGTTATCCGCCGTTTATGTCATAAAGACTTAACCTGCGGGACTTGCTGTATTTAAGACGAATCAAGGTGTACCGGATCATATTAATGCTGAAAGGGCATTTTTCATCCTGCTCATTGCTTCAACCAGGTTTTCATCTGATGTGGCAAATGATATTCTGATGCAGGTGGGCTCACCAAATGCCTCACCCGGTACGGTAGCAATGTGTGCCTTATCAAGCAGATATAAACAAAGATCGTTTGATGATTGGATGGTAACACTTCCGTTAGATTTGCCAAAATATGAGCTGACCTGGGGAAACACATAAAATGCCCCTCCGGGAACCGAGGTTCTAAGTCCCGGAATATCTTTAAGAAGCTGAATCATCAGATCTCGTCTGCGTTTAAATGCTATATTCATTTCTGACACACAGCCCTGATCACCATTCAGGGCTTCAACAGCAGCTTTTTGAGCGATTGTGGTCGGTCCCGTAATCAGCTGTCCCTGTAGCTTGATACATGCCCTGGCAAGCCATAGCGGACCTGCCATATATCCGATTCTCCAGCCGGTCATGGCGTATGCTTTTGAAACCCCGTTGACAATAACAACCCGGTCTTTAATAAAATCAAACTGTCCTATTGTTTCGTGTTTACCGACAAAATTGATGTGCTCGTATATTTCATCAGTAATGATAAAAATATCGGGATGTTTTTCCACAACACGGGCAATACTTTCAAGTTCTGAGCCGGTATAGAAGGTCCCTGAAGGATTGTTGGGGGAACTGAGGAGAAGAGCCCTGGTTCTCGATGTGACAGCCTCTTCTATCTGCTGAGGTGTTATCTTAAAATCATTTTCAATCTTGCCGTTGATAATTACACACTTTCCTTCGGCAAGTTTTACCTGTTCGGCATAGGTAACCCAGAATGGCGCAGGTATGATCACTTCATCGCTGCTGTTAACCAAACAAAGAATAACATTGGCAAGAGCGTTTTTGGCTCCTGTTGAGACCACTATCTGTTCCGGACCGAAATCCAGGTTGTTCTCACGTTTGAGCTTATTTGAAATAGCTGCCAGAAGATCAGGGAAACCGGCTACCGGGGGATAAAAAGTAAAATTGTCGTCTATGGCTTTTTTTGCTGCTGCCTTGATATGATCCGGGGTATTAAAGTCAGGTTCTCCCACACTCAGATTAATGATGTCTATGCCCCGTGATTTCAGATCCCTGCTTCTCTGATTCATTGCCACGGTTGCAGATTGGGCCATCCTGATTATTCTTTGTGAAACCTGTTCCATCAGCCGGTTTGTTTTATTAAGACATTCGACATGTTTTTTCAGCCGACAAAAATAATCTTTTAATCAGAAAATTTTTAATATTGCAGTTATTAATTAGAATCAGGGCAAATTGAATGAATTGTATGAGATATTAAAAATCCTGCTCCCATGCCTGGTTTTTTTTCTGATGATCTTGTTCCTTGTAAATAAATACTTCAAAGAGGAAAACCGGAAAAGGCATCATCAAATCAAAACAAAAAATCAGGAAATCGTTACTCCTTTGAAATTACAGGCATACGAGCGCATTATCCTTTTTCTTGAAAGAATTTCACCTGATAATCTCATTGTAAGGGTTGACAAACCGGGATATACATGTAAACAGCTTCATGCAGAATTGATAAATACCATCAAGGCTGAATTTGAACACAACCTGACACAGCAATTATACATTTCAGTCGGTGTCTGGGAGGAGGTCAAAAATGCCAGGGCACATCTTGTTTACCTTATCAACTCAGCATTTGAAAAAACCAAACCTGACCAGCCTTCGATGCATTTGAGCCGGCAAATTTTTGATATGATGGTAAAAGAGCAAAGGTTATATACAACAGAAGCTATTAAACAGATTAAAGAGGAGATGAGTTCGTTGTAATGATGGCTTTTGAAGCTATACCTGAATTTCAACCAGGATCCCTTTCCCTTCTTTGCTTTTCATTGAAATCGTTCCTCCCAATGACTTAATTCTGCTATGGATATTATAAAGACCCAGGCCTTTCCCGCTGCCAATCGCTCTTTCCACATCAAAACCATGTCCATTGTCCTTATATACAATCAAAATTTTTCCTTTAACCGAACGCAGTTTGATTTTAATTTCGCTGGCATAGGCATATTTAAGGGTATTATTTATTAACTCAACCAGTACCCTGTATAAGATGATCTGGATTGTTTCACTGATTTTCAGATCCTCTTCGAAATCACGTACTATTTTTATCGGATGGTTCAGTTCAATTTTTTCTGTAAATGAATGAATGGCCTCGAGAAATCCGAAATTTTTAAGAACATGCGAACTCAGGTTATTGGATATTTCTTTAACTGTTTTCACGGCTTCATCCATTAATTCTGTTATCTTGGTATGAATCTCTTTTCTCTTGTTACCATCATCAGCATTCACAATTGAGTTTGAGTATAACTTAATGGCGGACAACAGAGGACCTAATGAGTCATGCAAATCCTGGGATACTCTTGTGCGTTCTTTTTCTTCCGCCTGAATAATGGCATTCAGTGTAATTCTCTCCAGTTCCCTTGTTTCAGTAATATCTCTAAGAATAATCAGTTTTGACCGGGATTTTAAATCCGAAAAGGGTATCAGGGCTGTCTCCACAAGAATGGGATGAGACCTGTTTTTTGTTTTTAAGCTGGTTTCATTCCTGTAAGGAGAAAAGAGATTTATATCATCACGGGATACCGGGGCCTGGATTCTTTCATAATTGTCGAACAGGTCCTGCATTTTAAGACCGGATACTTCCTCCCTGTTATATCCCGTGAAATCGTAAAAGGCCTGGTTGGCTTCCGTGATATTGTTCTTTGCATCGAATATAATAATGGCATCGTTGATGCTGTTAAAGATATTTTGGAAAGTGCGGGCACTGTTTTCAAGAGATGATTCAACGCTTTTGCGGTATTCCACTTCCTGTTCAAGTTTCTTATTTGCTTCGTTCAGGCTTTGGGTATTAGCTGTCAGGTTTTTTATGGTGCGGTACAGATAAATGTTTAATCTGTCGGAAAGGATTATGATACCGGATGTGAACAGAAGTGTAATCAGAATATAAGCCATCCAGATCTCCGGGGAATTAATATAAGACACCGTATCAAAATCATATTCTATCCAGCCTTTCTGATAGGAAAAAGCAATGATGCCTGCCGTGAGCATGGATAATAACATGATTGCCACACCATGGACAGTGTTGAGCAGAATGGCAGAAATGACACTGATCGTCACATAATAGAGTAAACCGTCACTGATAATACCCTCTGAAACCAGTGCCAGTGTACCTATCAGATATCCGATTAACAGCAGCACACCGGTTTTAATATAAAAAGGTATGTACTTGCGCAGAGACCATACCAGAACAATAAGAGAATATCCGATTGTGCTTAAAACAGGGAAGTTACCGGTATATTTTGCCGATACAATCGCCATAATCAAGGTTGGAAGGCCAATGGCAACCAGGATGACCAGCAAACCATTAACCAGTCTGTTTCTTAGGTTCAATAATTCTGGTCCCTGGTTGCTTTTGCCCGAACGAAAAACATCTGTCATCCGCCTGCACATGTGAGGAAGGTTAATAATATAAATGTATAAATTACTTTTCAGATTCCCTAATGAAACATGTGAAATCTGGAGTATCTGCAGCAGAATAGTGCTGTTGAAGAGAATTATTATCAGGAATTCTTTGGTCAGGAATAAAAAAAAACCGGGGCATGATCCCGGTTATATGTTAACAATGCTTTCCGGAATATTAAAGCAGTTCAATACTGCGTTTCACAAATTTGTTCAGATCCTCACCTTTCAACATGTTATTCGAGAGTAATCCGATATCAATCAGTTGTTTTACCAGCTTGTATTTGGATCCGAAGTCAGACAGGATCTTTTCACGTTTATTGTTGAGGTCCTTCATTTTGTCATCAAGGTCTTTGATGCGGTCTTTGTCTGCCTGGCTGATTTCCTCATCTTTTTTATCCCTGTTTGCATTATCCAGTTCTTCCTTGTTTGCTTTGATGGGCTTGATTTTATCATCAATTTTTTGAATTGCATTACCTGTTTTTTTATCTTTCTCTTCAGCAACGCGCAGAATAAGCTCATGATTTGAGTTAATTACGACACTGTAACTGTCAGGCATATCACCATAAAAGCCCAATCCTCCTCCAAGCTGGGCCATGTCTTTCATTCTGCGCATAAACTCAGACTGGGTTATCTGTACGGGTATATCCTGTTCGTTAAGACTCTCGAACGTAATGCTGAAATTTGCGTTTTTGGGTAATTGTCCATTAAATACCGGAACCAGATCATCCTGCTGTTGCTTTGATAATTTGGAATCTTTCCTGTCTTCCTTTCTGATGAGATTGTCTACAACCTCTGAGTCTACCCTGGTAAATCTGCAGCTTTTGAATTTTTGTTCAAGGTGATTAATAAAGTGCGCGTCTAACTGGCCATCGAACAGCAGCACGTCATATCCTTTATTTCTGGCAGATTCAATATAACCATATTGTTTATCTTTATCGGTGGCATACAGGTAAATGAGGGTTTTATCCTTATCGGTCTGATTATCTTTAATCAGTTTTTCATATTCATCAAATGTGAAGTATTTACCATCGGTATTTTTAAAAAGTGCAAAATTTGCTGCTTTTTCATAAAATTTCTCTTCCGTTATCATGCCATATTCTATAAAAAGCCTCAGATCATCCCATTTTTTTTCGAATTGAGCCCTGTCATTTTTAAAAATCTCATGCATCCTGTCAGCAACCTTCTTGGTAATGTGGCTGGAAATCTTTTTTACATTGGAATCACTTTGCAGAAAACTTCGGGAAACATTTAACGGGATATCCGGAGAATCAATGACTCCATGCAGAAGTGTTAAAAACTCAGGTACAATACCTTCAACAGAATCAGTTACATATACCTGATTGCAATAAAGCTGGATTTTGTTTTTCTGGATTTCGAAGTTGCTCCTGATTTTAGGAAAATAGAGAATCCCGGTCAGCTTAAAAGGATAATCCACATTCAGGTGAATGTTAAAGAGAGGTTCATCCACAAAAGGATATAAATCGCTGTAAAACTTTTTATAATCCTCGTCTTTTAAATCAGCCGGCTTTCTGGTCCAAAGAGGATTGGTTTCATTAATGATTTTATCCTTGTCAAGCTCAGTTTCTTTGCCGTCTTTCCACTCTTTCTCCTTCCCGAATGCAATCGGAACAGGAAGAAAACGGCAGTATTTTTTCAGTAATTCTTCAATTTTATGATCCTCAAGAAAATCTTTTGAATCCTTATCCAGATGCAGGACAACTTCTGTTCCCCGGATTTCTTTATCAGCTTCTTCAAGATGATATTCAGGAGTTCCGTCACATTCCCATTTTACTGCTTTTGCTCCTTTTTTATATGATTTAGTGAAAATTTCCACCTTTTCTGAAACCATAAAAGAGGAATAGAATCCCAGTCCAAAGTGCCCTATGATTGCATTTTCCTGGTTCTTGTATTTTTCGAGGAATTCATTGGCACTTGAAAAGGCAATCTCGTTAATATACTTGTCAATTTCCTTGTCAGTCATGCCAATTCCCTGGTCTGTAACAGTCAGTGTTTTTTTCTTCCTGTCAGCTTTCACACGTATGGTCAGATCACCCAGATCCCCTTTCAATTCGCCTAGATTTGAGAGGGTTTTTAACTTTTGGGTGGCATCAACCGCGTTGGATATGAGTTCACGCAGAAAAATTTCATGGTCTGAATATAAAAACTTCTTGATGATTGGAAAAATGTTATCGGTGGTCACTCCGATTCTTCCTTTTTGCATAGCCCGTATAATTTAATGAAACATTTTCAATATCGTATTTCTTTTTTTCAAAGCCTGTGCCAATAAACAGAAACTGTCATAAAGTCATTTCTGACAACAACAGATCATAAAATTTGTCAGTGGCGGGGGTAATTTATAAAAGAAATCGGGCAGGTCAATAGGTAAGGTTGCGGATATCAATGTCTTTATGAACTTTCCAGATTCCTTCTTCGAATTTATATCCGTCGTATGACATGTCAGGTCCGTAGAACTGAAATTTTCCGGTAAGTGAGGGCCTGGAAGGGGATAGATGATCATGAATAATCATATCTTTTTCCTTATGATACCTGAGATTCATACTGACACGTGCCGAAAATTCAAATATGATACGTGTTACCAGTTTACCTTCCTGTTGAAATACCGGTTTGCCGAACACTGGTTCATTATGATCATTGAAATAGAGGATATCAATCATTTTTTTTGAGCTGAAAATATCATTGAAATCAAATCCGAGTAAGGTATAGTACTTGTTTTCCCTGTCTCTGACTGTTATAACATCGTAATACAATGCACCATACCAGTTCCTGATATTGAGAACGGCTTCCGCAGGATTTGTTATTTTTTCCGATTGATCGTTAAGCTTGAAGACCGCAGGTTGATCTTTTTTGTCCGTAATATATTGCAGATAACCATAATACTTATGTGTACCATCTTGATAGGGAATATTCCATGTGTAGATTCTCAGTTGTTGATCAGATGATAAGATCCTGCCCATGTGTTTCAGAGAGTCAAAAGCATAATTAAATGATCCGGGAATTTCAAGGGCTTTTTCGAAATTAGTGATGATATCATTGTTAATCAGATCTTTATCTTTATCAATGGTTGCGTCTGACATGAATTGAAACAATTTATAAATCTGATTTTCCAGGGTGATCAGATCTTTAGGCTGGTTTTCCTGGGCTGATGTGAATGATATGATTTCCTGGCAAAGAAAGGTCAATAATAAGATTCTGATATAATTCATATCAATGTATCAGTTCCGGCTGTTATTCATGGAAAATTAACAAGAATCGTACCACCAGCATCTCAAGATTTACCGGTTATTTAACGATAAGATTGATATCCCCCAGAAGTTTATCTTTGTAAGATTTGCCAATGGGAATTGATTTCTTTCCATCATGAGTCTTGATGATGACGGAGTTGTCCTCGATGACTGAGATCCCCTTGGTGTTGACAATAAAAGACCGGTGCACCCTAGTAAATTTATTGGAAGGCAGCTTTTGTTCAATGGCCTTCATTGTGAAGTGGATGGTGTATTTTTCATTAAAGGTTACAAAGATGACATAATTTTCAAGAGCTTCCACCCATAAGATATCGTCATATTTAAGCCTGACCAGGGCAGAGTTCTTCTTAATAAATATCTCGTCTTCTTTATTTTCAATTTTATTCTTAAATCTGAGATTTGCTTTGTTGACAGCTTTGAAAAAGCGGCTGTATGATATCGGTTTGAGGAGATAATCTGTTACATCATAATTAAATGCATCAAGTGCATACTTTTCTTTAGACGATATAATAATGATCTGAGGAGGATTAACCAATGTCTCAAGAAAATCAATGCCACTCATTTCCGGCATTTCGATATCCAGGAAAATCAGGTCGATATCTTCTTCAGTACCAAAAGCATTTATTGCATCGACAGCATTTTCATATGAACTCAGCAGATTAAGCTGATCTGTTCTGTTTACAAATTCTTCAATGATTCTTCTGGACATTAAATCATCGTCTATTATTATACAATTCATAGCGAATAATTTTCGTCAAACATTTTTATACATTCGTCAATAATATGACCAAATATATAAAAAAAAAAGCACTTTGCGTTAAAAATTCATGGTTATCATTCCGGGGAAAATATATGTATATCTTATCCTATTCCATGGTGCATATCGATGATTCTCCCAGTTTCAGGTTGTTCTTTATCAATCTTATTTTCAAGGCTTTGCGTTCACTATCTGATAATTGCCATTTTATTTCAGAGTCTCTCAGCCTTTTGGTTATATGATAAAGAATAATGGCAGCGGAAACAGAAATATTATAACTTCTGGTAAAGCCAAACATTGGTATTTGAAGGAATTCATCAGCATTTTTCAGCACCCTGTCTGATAGTCCGTTTAGTTCCGTTCCTAAGAAAAATGCTGCTTTCCCTTTATGGATATCAAAGTCATCGAGGTTCTGACCCAGGATGTGAGGTGTTGTTGCTATGATTCTGTAACCTGAATTTCTTAGATTATTGATGGCTTCAGTGGTATTATCATCATGTTTACTGTACCTGGCAAGATTTAACCATTTGTCTGAACCCAGCGCGACCTCAGGATTTATATGATAACGGTTTCTGTTTTCAATAATATGGACATCCTGAATGCCCGTACAATCGCATGTGCGCAAAACAGCACTTGCATTTTGGGACTGGTATATATCTTCCAATGCAACGGTGATATATCTTGTCCTGTTCTCAAGCACCTGATCTATTAAATCAGATCTGCGCTTTGTAAGAAATGATTCAAGATACGGGAGAAGCTTTTCTTTCATCGGCTGTTTTATATGAACAAAAAAAGGGAGCTCCAGGCTCCCTTAAACGCTTTATTGACACAATTATTTTACAGCTTTAGCCAGTTCTGCTCCTGCCTTGAATTTTGCGACTTTTTTGGCAGGGATCTTAATTTCTTTTCCTGTCTGGGGGTTCCTTCCGGTTCTTGCACTTCTTTTTGAGACTGAGAATGAACCAAATCCAACCAATGCAACTCTGTCTCCTTTTTTGAGGGCGCCAGTAACAGCTTTAATGGTAGCATTTAAAGCTTTTTTGGCGCCAGCTTTAGTCAGACCGGCGTCAGCTGCGATTGCATCAATTAATTGTGCTTTGTTCATAATAAATAATTTTTAGGGTTAGTAAAATATTCAGATAACTAGTCAAATCCTTTACAAATATAGATTATTTCTTAAGTTTAGCAAATTTGGAGATTAAAAAAATGATATTTTATTTGTTTGAATAGCATGGTGCAGTATGCTTTTTTATATTTTTTTGTTTTGGATGCAAATTAAGTACTGCCAAAAATTCAGTAAAACAGTATTTATAAAGGATGTAATCAATGAACAATTAAGTAAATCAATCAAAGGTGGTTGCGCTATACAATTACTGAAAAATGAATAACTTAATTAAAAAATCAACAGTTAATCTTAATTGGCTGAAGTTTGTCAGAAAAGATTTTTAGCCGGATTTACCAGCAAAGGCAAGGGTTGAACACTTTGGACTGATATCACTGACCTCATGATGTCAATCAAAAACAAGTGCGTGGTAATTCTTTTGGATTCATTTTATGGCCGATGCCGGAGTAAAAAATGTAATTATAAAAGAGAGTTGTTTGAAAGATGATATTATATTTTTATAAAAATGCATTTTCCAACTTAATTAAATTTATCACACAATGAATACATTTGTTCTTTTAATTTGTAATAAATGTTTCACTGATTTAATGCATTACCGAAAATGAAATTTAAAAATACAGGGATAAATCATAAACTGATTTTTCTTGGTGTCTTTCTGATTTTATTTATATTAAATATCCTCTATATACTAATACAGGAAGAATTCATACCTGGCTATGGGGGTGAATTTGGCAATATTGCCAGGAGTATTGCAGCAGGCAGAGGTTTCTCAAATCCTTTTGGAATGATAACAGGACATTCTTCATGGGTACCGCCACTTCTGCCATATCTAATAGCCTTTTTCTTTGTATTGTTCGGTGACACTCTGATGGCTTTCCTGTTTCTCTCGGTTATTAAAATGCTGTCCTTTGCCCTTAGTTTTTTAATGATAGTAAAATCATTAAAGGTTAGCGGGATCAAAGTATATCCTGTATGGCTTTTTATTTTGTTTATTTTTTATTTTTTCATGTTTCCCAACTCAAACTTTCTCCACATTGAGGATTTATGGCTGAATGTTTTTATTATTTCTCTTTTTATTTATGCGATATCATACTATACTTATGATAAATCAACAAAGTATTTTGTTTACCTGGTATTTATATCATTTATAAGTACATGGATTAATCCAAGTATTTCAATGGCCATCATGGTTGCCCTGTTATTTGTTTTTTTCAGATTACACTATACTGATTATTTATCTGAAGCCCATACTGATATTAAGAAACATCCTTTCTTTGGTTTTGTCAGATCCAAACACATACTGGATTTTATCAAACGGTATATTGTCTGTTTTGTATTCTTTATACTTTCATTATCTGTCTGGGGATATAGAAACTATTTGGTTTTCAATAGGTTTATACCTGTAAAATCAAATCTTTGGTTTGAATTTTATTTGTCTAACATTATTGACAAAGACGGAGTACTTTCATACTCAACCTCACCTAAAGCCCATCCTTCTTTAGGAGTAAATGTCGGATCGGTGATGGAAATGGGAGAAGCGGAATGGTTAAAGACTTTTGAAGATACCGGCAGGGAATTTATAAAGAATAATCCGAAACTGGTCTTATGGAAAGTCAAAAACAGGCTAATTAATGCAACAGTCTATTCAGAGACAATTAAGGATACTGAGATCATAAGAAATCATGATCTGTTTTCGGAAAATGATCTCAAAGAGTTATTTAATAATAAGCTTATTTTTGATGATATATGGATTTGTCTTGACCTGGACGAGAAAGAATTCAAGTCTGCTATCAAGGATTTGGATCTGAACAATAAGATATTCATATATGATGAATGGAAAGCTGCAAAAGAAGAAATCATTAAGAGAAGCAGAACGCTTCCCTATGTTTTAAAGAGTATCTTTTTATCACCATTACCCTTGCTATGTATTATTATTTTGTTGTTTGTCAGAAAGATCAGAAAATTATACCTGTTTCAGGCCAGTTCAATTGTTTACATTCTATATCTGATCCCGTTTATTTTGGTTTCACATTTTACCCGATATCAGAAATCGCTGTTTTTTATACAGATTTTAATGATATATGTGACTTCCGTGTTGCTTTATGAACTAATTTTTCACAAATTAACAAAGGCCAGGACAAATCAGGTATAATTGTGGTTATTATTTTTGTATAACATTTTTTTTCTTTACATTTGCAGCGCTTTAAACAAAGGGTGGCATAGCTCAGTTGGTAGAGCAACGGACTGAAAATCCGTGTGTCCCTGGTTCGATTCCAGGTGCTACCACAGCATATTTTGTTAACCCCTGTAATTCAATTGGATAACAGGGGTTTTTCAGTTAATGAATGAAGGGGAGGGTTCAAAAAGGAAGCTTCCTGAGAAAAGGAAAAGACGACCAGGGTATACATGTCTTCAAAAACAGGAAGGAAGGAAATACTCACTTTTTCCTATTTTTGCATCCCGTTGAGCCTTTTCTCTGCCAAATTGTCTGTTAAACATAATTGGCAGTAATTTTGCAAATTTGGCTTGAGAATAATTTCAGGATCATGATCTTAAATTCAAGAAGTATGACTAAAAAGGATACAACAGTTATGGAGGCAACAATAAATGCTGATAAAAAAAAGCAGGCGCCAAAGAAGAAACAGTCTTCCGCATCAAAAAAAACCAAAAAGAAAGAGGATAAAGATAAATTACTGAAAGATTTGAATTCAAAGCTTAGAGAATCGAATGAAAAGCTGAAGGAATGGCATGATAAATATCTCAGGTTGTCAGCAGAATTTGATAATTACCGGAAACGCACACTTAAAGAAAAGATAGATCTCACCAGGGCGGCAGGTGAGCAAATGATGTTAAGTCTTTTACCTGTAATCGACGATTTTGAAAGGGGCATACAAAATCTGAACGATTCAAAGGAAATAAGTGCAGTCAAAGAGGGAATGATATTGATTTATAATAAATTTAAGAGTTTTTTGAATCAGAACGGCATAAAGGAAATAGATGCCAGGGAAAAGGACTTTAATATTGATCTTCATGAAGCAGTAACGAAAATTCCGGCTCCAAAGAAGGAACTCAAAGGCAAAGTGGTCGATGTCATCCAGAAAGGATATACACTGAATGAGAAAGTAATTCGATTTTCCAAGGTGGTGATCGGGGAATAGCATTGCAGACAGGCAAAGCAAATAAGAACTGAAATGACAAAAAGAGATTACTATGAAATACTGGAGGTTTCGAAAAATGCAACCCCCGAAGAAATAAAAAAAGCTTACCGCAAACAGGCTTTGAAATACCATCCCGACAAAAATCCGGGCGACAAGACAGCTGAGGAAAAGTTTAAGGAAGCTGCTGAGGCTTATGAAGTGCTTTCCAATCCTGAAAAGCGAAGCAGGTATGACAGATATGGCCATTCAGGTGTGGGTTCCTCAGGAGGTTTCGGCGGAGGAATGACAATGGAAGATATATTCAGCCATTTTGGTGATATTTTTTCGGATCTCGGCTTTGGGGGTTTCGGGGGTTTCGGTAGTAGTTCCAGGCAATCCAGGCAGTCCAGGCAAACAAACAGGGGTACAAATCTGCGTGTTAAGGTAAAGCTGGATCTTGAAGAGATCGCAAAAGGTGTCGAGAAGAAACTAAAGGTCACAAAATATGTCTCCTGCAAAGAGTGTGGAGGAACCGGGGCCAGGGATAGCAGCTCATACAGTACCTGTTCCACCTGCCGTGGCTCAGGTTATGTAACACGTGTAACCAATACTTTTCTCGGACAGATGCAATCCACTGCGGTTTGTCCGCATTGCGGCGGTGAAGGTAAAATCATTGCCCAGAAGTGCACTGTTTGTCACGGTGAAGGCATCGTTAAAGATACAGAAGTCATCAGTGTTAAAATACCCGCCGGTGTTGCAGAAGGTATGCAAATGACTGTCAGCGGGAAAGGCAATGCTGCAAGGAGGGGGGGGATCAATGGTGATCTGCTCGTTCTCATTGAAGAAGAGGAACATCCACAGTTTATCCGTGATGGTAACGATCTTTTGTACAACCTGTATGTCAGTATACCTCAGGCATCACTTGGCGCTCAGATTGAAGTTCCTACCATCGAAGGAAAAGCCAAAATAAAAATCGAACCGGGAACCCAGCCCGGTAAAATATTAAGATTAAGAGGTAAGGGCCTTCCTGAAGTCAACAGTTACGGCAGGGGCGATTTACTGGTCAGCATTAATGTATGGGTACCGAAAAACCTTTCAAGGGAAGAAGCAAGGTTACTGGAAAAACTTGAAGAGTCATCAAACTTCAAACCCAGTCCCGGCTCATCAGACAAGAGTTTTTTTGAAAAAATGAGAAATATTTTTGATTAGCACATATTAACACAGGTTGCTCAATTTCAAATTGATGGAAATTTTCAAAGCCCTGAACATAGAAAAAAGATTTTCAAACCACCTGGCTCTTGATAATCTTTCTGTCGCGGTACCCGAAGGATGCATATACGGACTTCTTGGTCCGAATGGTGCGGGAAAAACCACACTTATCAGAATTATCAACCAGATAACTGCACCTGACAAGGGTGAACTGTTTTTTTACGACAGAAAATTCAGATCAGATGATGTCTTTCAGATAGGATATCTGCCTGAAGAAAGAGGCCTTTATAAAAAGATGAAAGTAGGGGAACTGTCGGTATATCTGGCAAGGCTTAAAGGTGTTTCGAAGCATGATGCGCTAAAGAGACTGAAACACTGGTTTGAAAAGTATGAAATGCAGGCATGGTGGAATAAGAAAGTGGAAGAGCTGTCAAAAGGGATGCAGCAAAAGGTGCAGTTTATTATCACCATTATCCATCAACCCAGATTACTGATCTTCGATGAGCCCTTCAGCGGATTTGATCCTATCAATACCACAATGCTGAAGAAAGAAATACTTAACCTGAGAAACCAGGGTGCTACCATTTTATTCTCAACCCACGACATGGGTTCGGTGGAAGAGCTTTGTGACCGGATTACCCTTATCAACCAGTCCAAATCGATACTTGAAGGTGACATCAATGAGATCAGAAAAAAATATAAGTCCAATACTTACGAGATTGGCCTTGATGGGGATGTGAAAAAACTCACGGAATTCTTCAGAGATAAATACAACCTCGTTGAATTAAAAAGAGCTGATGATCATTTTCTTGCCAGAATTGCATTGGATAAAAGTGTCGATGATAACAGTCTTTTAAGCAATGTCATTCCTTATTTTCATGTAATCTCATTTAATGAGGTCATTCCGCGAATGAATGAAATATTTATTAAAGTTGTTCAGAACGCCCAAAAAACAAAACAGTCAGATAATTAATGTTTCAGCTTTGCAGAAGTAACATAGTAAACGGATGAATAAAATTCCTTTGATTATTAAAAGAGAGTACCTTTCAAGGGTGAGGAAGAAATCTTTTATCATCATGACAATCCTTGGGCCACTTTTATTTGCGACTTTCCTGATTTTACCGGCCTGGTTGTCACAGGTTGAAGATACCGGAGAAAAAATCATAGCTGTATTAGAAACCGATGAATTTAATGAACCCAGACCAGATTCATTGAGTTTTTTTGCAGATGTCATCCCTGATAAAGAAAACCTCAAATTTGAGTATGTTCCTGCCTCTCTTGATGTACTTAAAAATATACTGTCATCTTCAAAATACGATGCAGTTCTCCATATCCCTTATAATGTGATAAACTCGGAGACAGTCGAGTTGTATACCAAGAAGCAGCCCAGCCTCGGAGTTGAGATTCACATCACACAGAGCCTGGAAAAATATATTTATAATCTGAAGCTCAGAAAGAACAATATTCCTCCGGAGGTTTTAAGCTCGGTCAGGACAGATATTGCACTTAAGACCATCAGACTTGGCAAGGATGGATCTTACCAGGAACAGAACCAGCAGGATATCAAACGCTGGATAGGCTATATATGCGGATTCCTGATATACTTCTTCATTTTCTTTTTTGGAGCACAGGTAATGCGTGGTGTGATAGAGGAAAAAACAAACAGGATCGTAGAAATAATTGTATCTTCTGTCAGGCCTTTTCAATTGATGATGGGAAAGATTGTCGGTGTCGGCATGGTTGGTCTGACGCAGTTCTTGGTCTGGATCATCCTTACTTCCGGAATTGTCCTGGTGACACAACAGGCTATGAGGCCAGGCAAACCGGTAACCGAGTCTTCTGAATTGACCCCTGAAAGCATCTTTGAAGCCAGACCCGTTCAGAACCAGAATACCACACCGGATAAAACAACCGGATTTAATGGTTATGTTGAAGGGATCAGAGAAATACCTTTCTTAAAGGTTTTTGCCGCTTTTTTATTTTATTTTTTAGGGGGATTTTTGCTTTACGGTTCTTTGTTTGCAGCCATTGGATCAGCAGTAGACAGCGAAACAGATACACAACAATTCATGTTGCCGGTAACCATACCGCTTATCCTGAGCTTCTTCATCATGATCAGTACATTTACCAATCCTGAAGGGCAGCTGGCCGTTATTTTTTCTGTCATCCCGCTGACCTCACCGGTTGTGATGATGGGACGGATCGGATTTGATATTCCGCTGATCCAGATCTTATCCTCCATGGTAGCTCTTGTGCTTACATTTCTTGGTACCACATGGCTGGCAGGGAAGATTTATCGCACTGGTATCCTGATGTATGGTAAAAAGGTCTCATATAAAGAGTTATGGAAATGGATCAGGTATAAAAATTAATTCTATTTTTGTCTTTTTAATCTCATATGACCAGTTATATAAGCAGAATCTATGAATCGTTCATGCTAAAAAAAAAATGAAAATTGGCGTTATTGATTTGGGAACAAATACATTTAATCTTCTTATTGCTGAAAAAACCGGCCATACCTCTTTCAGGATTCTGCATAGCAGCAAACTGGCAGTGAAAATGGCGAAGGGAAGCTTTGATAAGAAAGAATTAAAAACAGAAGCCATCACCAGGGGAGTCAACGCGATTGAAAAATTCATACAGATAACCCTCCAATACCATGTCGACATGATTTATGCATATGGCACTGCGGCCATAAGGAATGCCAGGAATGCAGGCCAGTTTATTAAGTCGGTGAAGGATAAATTTGGAATTGAAGTCTCGGTTATTGAAGCTGACAGGGAAGCAGAAATGGTATATTACGGTGTAAGAAATACCGTTGATATGAACAACAAGGTGCTGATTGTGGATATTGGCGGTGGCAGCAGTGAATTTATTATCGCTGACAGTAATCAGATATACTGGAAAAAGAGCTATCAGATGGGAGTTGCTTACCTGGTCGAAAAATTTAAACCCTCTGATCCACTTTCGATTGAGGAGATTGAGATCATTTCCAACTTTTTTGAAGAGAAGCTCACCGAACTTCTTAAAGAGATAAAGAAAAACCAGGTGAAGATAATGATAGGTGCATCAGGTGCTTTCGAATCTTTTGCCGCGATGATAAAAGGTGATGAAAAGCATGTATCTGAAACCGGATTGGAAGCAGAAGCTTATACAATTGATCTTCAAGAGTTTGAAGATTTGTCATGGCGTCTTGTAAATTCCACCCTTAAAGAGCGGAAAAAGATGAAAGGACTCGAACCGATGCGCATTGAATTTATTGTTCTGGCAGCCATGGTTGTGAAATTCCTCCTGGAGAAAACCGGGATTCAAACCCTTATCCAGTCAAATTTTGCACTCAAGGAAGGATTGATGTATGAAATACTGAGTTCTGCTGAAACGGATGAACAATAAATCTCAATCAGTGCATACAACCGGAGATGATACCCGGAGGTCTTCGCTGCTGTAAAATCAGATTTTTATGCACAGGATCATCACATCATCAACCTGCTGAAAACTGCCCTTCCAGCTTTGAAATTCTTCAAGGAGTTTTTTCTTGCGTTCTTTCAGATCCAGATCATTGATTTCTATCAGCAGGGCTTTAAATCGTTTTGCCAGATACTTTTTGTAATTTTCTCCGTTTAATTGATCAATAAAACCATCGGAAAACATATACAATGAATCGTTTGGCTGCAGCCTGATGTTCTGACTGGTAAAATTCACCTCCCTGCTGTAATAGCCTATTGGAGAACGATCGCCCTTATGCTCAATGATATCATGATTTCTGATGATATAAACAGGATTATTGGCACCTGCAAACTCAATCTCATTAAAGCTTTTATCAAATTTTAGCAGAACAATATCCATTCCTTCCCGTATTTCGTCAACATCGCCCCCTGCATGTAATGATTCCTTGAGTTTAACACTGAGTTGATTCAATATTTCACCGGGATGCCTGGCGAAGCTTTTATTGACGATCTCGTTCAGAAGTGCCATCCCGAGCATGCTGACTACTGCACCCTGAACCCCGTGGCCAGTGCAATCAGCAACAGCAATAAATACCCTTCCGTCCCGTTTTTCCATCCAGTAGAAATCACCACTTACAATATCTTTTGGCATATCAAGGATAAAGTATTCAGGCAGCTCTGATTTCATGAGGTTTTCAGGTGGCATTACCGCGCGCTGGATGGCACTGGCAGATTTTATGTTATCCGTGATTAATTTGGCCTGTTTGGATATGAGGGTGTTCTTTTCGGTAAGAACTTTGTTTGCTTTCTTCTTCTGTACCATCTGGTAGTATATCAGGCCAAGCACGCCAATTACAAGAGCAATTACCGCGATCATCGAGACCAGTATTATACGCTGCCTTTTTATCTGTTCATTTTTCAGCCGGATTCTCTGGCTGTTTAAAAGATTTTCACGTGCCCGTTCATTAGCCTCACGTTCAGCAATCTCCTTTTGTTTTTTTACCTCTTCAGTCAATCTGTAAATGATTTCCTGGCTTACGTCCGTTTCGCCTATGATCTGGCTTTCTGATAATTGCATCTCGAAGTCAACATCCTGATATTGCGAAGCTGACAACATCCTTTCATACTCAGCCGCCTTGTCATCCTGCTTGTCTTTTTGATATAACTGTGATAATACTTTCAGGCTCCTTGCCAGAAGTTCTTCATAATTGTTCTGTAATGAAAGATTTTTACATGCTTCATAATAATTAATCGCATCCGGTATGGATTCTATCTGACGGTAGGCATTACCCAGGTTGAAATAACTTACCGCTTTACCATATGTATAATCTGTATTATTTTTTAAATCAAGCGATTGCTCATAGTAGGAAATAGCCCTTCGGTACTTATTCTGGTTATAATTAATATTTCCCAGATTGTTTAATACCATCGAAGCATCTTTGTAATTACCTGTTTGTTTCTTAAGATTAAGTGAACGTTCATAATACTTTTCGGCTTCATCATAGTTCCCCAGTTCATAGTAAGCAACTCCCATTTTATTAAATGTTGCTCCGAGTTCATCCGGGTTATTCAGTTTTTCATTGAGGTTGGCTGATTTTTTATAGGAATCAATTGATTTCTCAAGGATTTGCTTTTTATAATAGATGTTACCTATATTATCCAGAACATCGGACAATCCCTTTTCATCATTAATTTTCTGTTTAACTTCGGCTGACTTTTCATAATTCGTCAGTGCTTTATCAAAATCATAAGTTGTTTCAAATACCTTCCCGAGGTTGTTTAAAACTTTGGATGCCCCTTCTTCATCTCCGATTTCCTTTTTTATGGCAGCTGATTTTTCGAAGGTTTGTATAGAGGTGCTATATAAACCGGAATCGAGATACACTTCTGCCATATCGGTAAGAACGTCTGAAATACCGGCTTTATCACCCTGGTTTTCTTCGACGGTCAGTAATTTGTTGTAATAATCCAGGGCCATGGAATAATCTTTTGCAGTTTTAAATTCCTGTGCGATCCCGGAAAATACTTTTGCTTTTTCGTCATCATCTTTTGCTTCGATATCTTCAAGTGTACTTTGATATTTATTAATAATCTGATTCCGGACACTATCTCTTTTCTGAGGAGAAATCCCTGCTTCTTTGCTTATTTCATCTGTTATTATCATGGATTGTTCTTTGCTCAGACTATCCTCTCTTGCCAGGTCTGCTGTCTTCTGCTTTTTCTTTTCCTCCAGCTGCTGAACGCCAATTATGGCCTCGATCTTCTGCATCTGCAGGCGCGGATATTCCTCGAAAGGTAACAGTTCTGCAGCTTTCTGAAACTGCCGCATTGCATTATCATACTGCTTCAGCTGCATTAGACTGTCTCCAAGCGATATATGTTTGTTGTATCGCGTTTTTTTATCTTCGGGTTGTGATTGTGCGTTGATGTTTGCCGGGGAACCGGACTTATAATATTCAGAAATAACAATTATGCCTGTTGATGCAACAATTCTGACTGTAATTGTTAGAGAAAGCAGCATAAATAGAATTCTCAGTCTGCAAAATCGTCTCATGTCAGTTTTGATTTATCTGTTAGGAATTCTGTTTCAAAAATAAAGTTATAATAAAATCTTTAATAATTTCTTAACATAAAATCCGGATTTTTCAAGATTTTCAACCTATTTAATAACAAATTGCACATTCTTATGTGACACTTGTGCTTTTTATGCTCCTCTGTATATCATATCAGGAAGCACATCTCAAACACATATCAGATATCATATCAGATGGGGCATGGATATCCTGATATTTGAATTCAGATATCTTTTTATTACTTTTAGGGCTGCTGACCACAGGCAGATTTTATTTGTATCTTAACCAAATGAAGCCATTAATCATAGAGGCAACAGCAGATACCCCAATGGTATATTTTGATAAATATATTCCCAGGTTTGAAATCAAAGGTGTATCATTGCCGGCAAATATTTTTGAATTCTATCATCCGCTAATAGACTGGATGGATGGTTATTGTAAAAATCCAAACCAGGAAACACATCTTGAACTTAAATTTGATTACCTGAATACCTCATCCACAAAAATGATTCATAACCTTATCTCATCTCTCGAATCTATTATTAAGAACGGGGGTAATGCCAAAGTAATCTGGTACTACGATTCAGGTGACACAGAGATGAAGGAAATGGGTGAAGAATTCGCTTCAAATTGTAATTTACCCTTCCAGATAACACATGATCAGGATTGAATTTTATCTCATTCAGGATTGGCCTGATATTTGAACAGATTTTTATGGTATCCGGTTTCTTTTTACGCTTAAATTCTTAGTAATGAATTATAGTCAGATATTGGAGAAATATCATCTGGTTTTTAAATATATCTATCTGGGGCAGCTGAAAGAAGCTTTTGATGTCATGGGACAAATGGCAGAAATCTGCCGTAACAATGACCTGAAGATTCAACTGGAGAAAGCTTTTGACACATACAGAAATATACTCAGATATTCCTTTGAGCTTGGAGATGACCCCGAGAAGGAAAAAGTCTATCAAAAGCTGATAAAATCACTTACAGAACTCGCAGATGACATAAGGGAAGACATCATTACCGGTTTAGGATTGCTCAATTATCACAGGTTAAAAAGTAAAATTCAGTCATCAAATCATTTTACAAATCATGAATCTGACGAAATGGTTGAGAAACTGGAATTTGAGAGAGAGGTGCAGCAGATACTGGGAGTCAGGAATATGGGAAAAGTGACAACCCGCCAGGTATCGGATAATTATGAAACAAGCCTTGGTAACATATTCGAATATATCTGGTTAAAAGATAAATTCGGAGAAGCAGAGATAAGATTATTGAACAAAATACGCAAAACGAAATCCATACCGTGGTATGATAAATGCATCCTGGTCAGTTCGCTGACACTTTCATTGATCAGACATTTTGACAGGAATAAGATCATGCTTTTGATCGATTTTTATAATGACGGTGAAAATCAGGTATGGCAAAGGGCACTGGCCGGATGGATAATCGGATTGCATGCTTATGACAAGAGATTGAAGTATTATCCTGAAATACTTGACCGGCTTACCTCAATGCAGGGTGACCGGCTTCTTATCGAAAGTATGGAGATGATTGTAATACAATTTATTAAGGCCAAAGAGACGGAAAAAATCACAAAGAAAATTCGTGATGAAATTCTGCCGGAAGTACTGAAGATCAAGTCTAAACTTGAAGAAAAACTTGACCTGGATAATATCACCTCATTTACATCCTTTGAAGAAAAGAATCCTGAATGGGAGAATTTCTTTAAAGATTCGCCGGATGTGTATCAGAAATTCGAAGAGTTTTCGAATATGCAGCTTGACGGGGCTGATGTATTTCTCAGTGCATTTGCCATGCTTAAACAATTTGACTTTTTTAATAAACTGAGCAACTGGTTTTTACCTTTTTACAGGGAGAATGAACTCGTAAAAAACTCCCTTGAGACCATTAGTGATAATCTGGATGTGGGGCTTTTTACCGAGGGTTTGGAAAAGACCTCCTTTATGTGTAATTCAGATAAATATTCTTTCTGTTTGAACGTTAAGCATTTACCACCTCCCCAGAAGTCGATGATGACAGAATTGTTCAATATGGAGCTTAAAGCAATGAATGAAATGAAGGAAGAGGATGAATTAATCAATGCATCCGCTGCCAATAAAGCCATCATCACACAGTATTTTCAGGATTTATACCGGTTTTATAAACTGCATCCCTGGAGAAATGACTTTGATGATATATTCAATCTGGACCTGGAAATTTACAATGCAGGTTTCTTTCAGATTCTTGTTGAAGATAGCAGTATATTGCGCAATATCGGGGAATTCTTTTTTGAAAACAGTTATTTCAGCAAAGCTTTGAGTATTTTTTTAAAATGCCAGGTTAAGAAGAATGACAACCATGAACTGTTTGAAAAAACAGCTTTTTGTTATCAGCAGACAGGTGATTTTCAGAAAGCTCTTGAATTCTATCATAAAGCAGAATATCTGGAGAAGAATAAAAAATGGCTTTATAATAAAATTGCTTTGTGCTACAGAAAAACAAGGGATCACAAAAAGGCTGTTGAATATTATCTTGAAGCAGAAAAGCTTGATCCTGACAATATGCAGATCCAGGCTTTGTTAGGCCAGACTTATATGGAACTTGAAGAGTATGAAACTGCGTTGAAGTATTATTTTAAAGTAGAGTATCACAAGCCTGATAATCACAGGATCCACCGGCCAATAGCCTGGTGCTATTTTATTCTCGGACAGCTGGAAAATGCCAGAAAATACCTGGCAAAGACAATATCGAAAGATGGGAATAAAAATGATTACCTTAATATGGGTCATATCGAATGGTGTCTGGGTAACAAGAAAGCTGCAATTGAAAATTACCGGCAATCTGTAAAAGAATCAAATGATGACTATGAATGGTTTTCCAGGATTTTGGATGAGGACAAGAAATACCTGATAAAGAACGGCATTCATCAATTTGATATCGTTTTGATGCCGGATTATCTGAAATTATCAGGATCGTATCAGTAAAAACAAGCTTCAAACCAGTGATCCAAAACGTAATAATATTCACCCCGAAACGGGGACGGACTTCATTGTGAAAGTTGACAAATTTAGGTGTTATTATATCCGGTCAATAAACTGATTTTAGTATCTTAGTCTCATCCGATTCAGTCAGGTGAGTTATAAATACCAATTTGGTCTGATTTTTGAGACCAATACTGACATCGGAGAGAATTATAATTATTATTTTAATTATTTAAGACCTAAAAGCATGAAACCTCTGAAATCCACAATCCCATTGGCCAGATGGTTATTAAGACTCAGTCTGGCAGTGTTTATTTTCTTTGCTTATTTCGAAACTTTTAAGGGTTTTGAATTCAATAGCCTGGCGTTTTATTTTGCTGCAGTTTATGTAATCTTCGGAGCATTGTTATTTATCGGCGGATTTTTATCGAAATCGTCACTGACTGTTATTTCAGCATTCATTCTTTTTCTGCTTTCGTTTTATCTGCTGATAAAATCATTTTCAGGTGATATTGGAGAACATCTGCTCGGATATCTTTTGCCTGCATCCATAGCCTTTTACTTTTTATCAACAGGAAATGACAGTTAATAAAAAAACCGGAAGTTTGTTTTATGTTTTTCAAACAAAAATCTGGAACATCCCGTAAAGTCATCAAAGAATTAAAGCTTTTAATTAAAAACAATCCATGATGAGAAGAATATTGGTCATACTGATAGTTATTTTTACAGGTACGGGCATATCCGGACAACCAGTTACAAACAAAGAACCTTCGGATACCATTTTCAGAATTGATACAAAAGTATTACCGGTAAATGTTACAACAGTTACCCCGGCGTATGTAAGTTTTACCTACCCGGGTAAGAATGAAATCTATACCATAGAAAGAAAAGATGTTCATAAAATAATCTATAAAAACGGCCGTATTGAGGAGTTAAATAAGCCGGTAGTTATTGATATACCAAAAGATTCATGGGAAGCTGTCTGGCTGACCGAGGATAAAAAAGACGTGGCCAATCTGTATAAGCTTGGTGAGGTTGAATCAACCTCTCCGCCCAGTGCAAGAAGCCCGAAAGCTGCAAAAAAGGGTGCCATCATCAAGTTACAGAAAAGAACTGCAAATATGAAGGGAAGTGTTGTTCTGGTTACCTATAAGGAAAAAACCGGAGGTTACGGAGAATATCCCGGATATGTGATAAAAGGAATTGCTTATGGTTACGAACCGCCTGAGGAAGATATCAAATAATCAGTATAGATATTTTTTTAATACCTGCAGGTTGGGGGAAGGTAAAATCAAGACCGGATTCCGGTCAGAAAAAAGCCTCAACCATTTTTCCCATCATGTCATTATATAACTGGTTCCGGAAGCAACTGTCAATTATCCTCCTGATCTGAGATTCGTTGTGTTTCTGCCGGACCAGGGTGCCAGCCAGCAGCTTTGCCTGACTGGCAGTTAAAAGATCTCCGCTGACAGCAGCTGACCGGATTATCCCGTTTCCCACATCCAGCTTTATATTGATCACTTTCCCTTCCAATGCAATTCTGTTTTCAAACCTGTAAGCGGGGGAATACCCGTAGATCCATTCCCAGGTGCTGTATTTTTGCCTGACAAGATGATTCACATTCAGTAAATCAGTACTGCTGAAATGATAGAGACGGGCATCCGGATTAAGATTCATAACATCATGAAACAAACGGATCCTGAATTCTTCCACAGTGATTTTCTCATCCAGATGCTGCATGATATTGGTGACGTTGCTTCTGTTGGATCGAACAGCCTTATCATGATATTTACCCGGAATTACCTTGATCGCCCTGTTAAGCCTGTCAATATCGGAATCAAATAAAAGCGTACCGTGATGTAAAATCCTTTCTTTATAAATGTGTTCTGCATTGCCCGAGATTTTTTTACCTTCCAGAAAAATCTCGTTTTTATTACCTGGCTGTACGTTGATCCCCATTTTTTTCAATATATTGATAACCGGGATCATATGCCTTTCATAATCCACCAGTTTTCCTTTTTCTCCATTTCTGATAAAGGTAAAATTCACATTTCCTTTGTCATGAAATACAGTTCCTCCGCCTGATAATCTTCTTGCCACCTTGATACCATTTTTTCTTACATACGGATAATTGATCTCCGCAAGCGCATTCTGGTGTTTACCTGTTACAATGGCGGAATCGCACTGCCATAGCATAAAAACCTCTTCATCAGGGTTTTTAAGTAAATACTCTTCTGCAGCCAGATTAAAATA
The DNA here is from genome assembly GCA_016933335.1 of Bacteroidales bacterium. Lineage (GTDB taxonomy): Bacteria > Bacteroidota > Bacteroidia > Bacteroidales > UBA10428 > JAFGPL01. The sequence continues at coordinate 41,427 of JAFGBD010000048.1, forward strand.
AGGATCATCAGTATTACTTAGAATGCAAATCATTCCTGCCGGATAAAAGTCAGCCTGCTTTCAATTCTGATGATAAAGTTAAAATTTCATTTGTTATTATCGAAATGTCAATGGTTGAATCATTATGATACGACACAGGGCAACTTCTAAAAAGCATGACACGTTCCATAAATCCGTAAAAAATAAAGATATTAACACATGGAATATTGACGGGGGAAAAGTTTTATTAAAAATTTTGTATTTTAACTTTCAAAATATACAAAATAATATGAAGGAAAAACTTGTCGAAAGGTTTATTAAATATGTGAAAATCAATACACAATCGAATGAAAATATTGAAAACACACCCAGTACCGAAGGCCAGCTTGTATTGGCAGAGATGCTCGCTGAAGAACTTAAAGTCATCGGACTGGAGGATGTCCTGCTGGATAAGAACGGTTACCTGATGGCTACCCTGCCTGCCAATATTGAAAAAGAGGTTCCGGTAATCGGATTTATTGCGCATCTTGATACTTCACCTGATCTTTCAGGAGAGAATGTAAATCCTCAGATCATAGAGAAGTTTTCCGGTAAGAATATTGTTCTTCACCAGAAAAGAAATATTGTTTTATCTCCTGTTGATTTTCCTTCATTGAACAATTATGTCGGGCAGCCATTAATAGCGACTGACGGACAAACACTGCTTGGGGCAGATAACAAGGCCGGCATTGCAGAAATTGTAACAGCGATGGAGTATCTGGTAAAAAATCCGAAGATCAGCCATGGTCCTGTCAGGATTGCTTTCACACCCGATGAAGAGACCGGAAGGGGAGCTGATAAATTTGATATTGAGAGATTCAATGCCGGTTTTGCATATACCATTGACGGAGGGGGACTTGGAGAGATTGAATATGAAAACTTCAATGCTGCAAAGGCCAGGATTACTATTCAGGGACTGGATGTCCATCCGGGTTCAGCTAAAAACAAAATGAAAAATTCAATGCTGATTGCCATGGAACTGAACAGTATGCTGCCGGGTCATCAAACGCCGGAACATACCGAAAATTATGAAGGCTTTTACCATCTTACTGAATTTAAAGGAACAGTAGAGAATACATCCGTCAACTATATTATCCGGGATCATGACAAGGATGAATTCAACAGGAAAAAAGACCTGCTGATAAAAATTGTTGATCACCTGAATTTAAAATATGGTCCCAGAACCGTTAAGATCATCATGGTTGATCAATATTACAACATGCGGGAAAAAATCATGTCCAGTTTTCATGTTGTGGAACTCGCACTGGAAGCTATGAAAGAACTGGGGATCAAATCAAAAGTCATTCCGATACGCGGAGGTACGGATGGTGCGCGGTTGTCCTTTATGGGATTGCCCTGTCCGAATCTTTTTACAGGAGGACATAATTTTCACAGCAGGTATGAATACATTCCGGTTCATTCGATGGAGAAAGCTGTAATGACCATCGTTAAAATAGCCGAATTGAATGCACTGAAAGACTAAAAGTTTTTTTGATTGATGGCAGCTTATCACAAATAATATATATCTAATTATGCATCAGATTAAAAATCAGGATAATACATAGTTTCCGGTATCATAAAACACCACACCATGGTTGAATTCCGCAGTTTTATTATCTTTCTCATATTGATTATCTTATTTGTTGTTGAAGGATTATTTGAAGTAACGATCCTGTCACTTCCAGGTGCTTTTATCAGATGGATAATTGATGGAAGAAAAGAGAGGTTCAGGAAATATTATAAAGAAAAGGCGAAGATCAATACCATACTTGGGGTATTGGTCGTGGCAATTCTTTTGCTGATAACAGGATTGTTGATTAAAGTCTTTACCCGCTGAGACAGGTCCGGGACTTATTATCCGGGAAGGAACGAAAATTTCCTGCCTGTATTGATGTATGAATAATAGACAAGGCGGGCAAGCAGGTAACCGAACAGGGCACCCCCGATAACATCGCCGGGATAATGAACACCCAGGTATATCCGGCTGTATGACACTATAATTGCCCAGAGGACAATCAAAGTGGTGTAAATCCTGTTTTTAAGAATCAGCGATGTAAAAACAGCAAAGGCAAATGAATTGGCAGCATGATTTGAAATAAAACCATATTTACCTCCGCAGTGTCCTCTGACAAGGTGTAACAGGTTTTGTATCCCAGGATTATGACATGGCCTTAAGCGCTGGATTGTCTCCTTAAAAAGCCGGACAGACAGCTGATCACTCAGGATTATTAAAACAATTACAGCAACAATCACGGGCACAGATTTCCACCGTAATTTGTAAATGAGCCAACCGGCAACGGCAAGGTATAACGGAATCCATACCAGTTTTTCGCTAACCACCCACATAATGGTATCCCACAAAGGAGAGTGGAATCCGTTCAGAAACAAAAACAAACCGGTATCGAATTTAATTATATACTCCAGCATTCTGATTATTTTTTACTGACTTTCAGGTGTTAAGCTCTTTCCAGAGCATATCTTTAAGCGCGTCAATATGAAAGCCTGTTAAAGCGGAAATGAACACTGACGGGACTTCGGGTAAATCTTTTTTTATTTCACGGATGAGATCATCATTCAGCAGATCGGATTTTGATATGGCCAGTACTTTCTTTTTATCCAGAAGTTCTGCATTGTACTTTTTCAGCTCATTCAGCAGGATATGGTATTCTTTGACGATATCATTGCTATCGGCAGGTAAAAGAAAAAGCAACAGCGAATTTCTTTCAATATGCCTGAGAAATTTTAAACCCAGTCCTTTACCTGCACTGGCACCTTCAATAATACCCGGAATATCTGCCATGACAAAGGATTTATTATCACGGTAGGAGATTATTCCGACATTTGGCACGAGCGTTGTGAAAGGATAGTCGGCAATTTTGGGTTTTGCCGCAGACAGTACAGATAACAGGGTGGATTTTCCTGCATTTGGAAATCCTACCAGCCCGATATCTGCAAGAATCTTCAGCTCGAAGGTGTACCATCCTTCAACTGCCGGTTCGCCCGGTTGTGCATATCTCGGGGTCTGGTTTGTCGGTGACTTGAAATGATTGTTGCCAAGACCCCCGCGTCCGCCATGGATCAATATCTGTGTCTCATCATGGCTGGTGATTTCAAACAGGGTTGTTTCTTTTTCAGTATTCCTGGCGATGGTTCCAAGCGGAACTTCCACGATAATATCCTTTCCGCCGCTGCCTGTTTTAAGTCCACCCCTGCCATTGCCGCCGTCACCTGCAAATATGTGCTTCATGTATCTTAGGTGCAGCAATGTCCACAGGTTCCTGTTCCCTTTAATGATGATATGACCGCCTCTTCCTCCGTCTCCTCCGTCAGGTCCCCCTTTCGGGACATATTTTTCACGCCTGAAATGCACCGAGCCGGCTCCGCCTTTGCCTGAACGACAGAAGATCCTGACATAATCTATGAAGTTTGATTCCGGCATTTTTCAGTTACAAGTGTATGAAGTGGTTGATATGATGAATGTTTAAAGAAACTGAAGTTACAAATATCTGAAGATAAAATCGCCTGGTTTGCATGAAGCTGTTGATAGATGCCATGAGTACTACAGTGCCGGATTTTTTTAATACCGTAAGTATAAAGTCCGGGTTTCCGGATGCACATCATAGCCAGTCTGATGACATCAGTTCCTGACCTGGTCGATGACCTTACAAAGCCTTTCAAATATTTCTTCAATGGTGCCCATTCCGTCAACAGCCCGGTATTTACCCTGTTTTTCGTAAAATCCTTTAACAGGCGCAGTTTCATTGTTATAAACCCTGATCCGGTTTTCAATGACCGAAACGTCCCGGTCATCACTTCTTCCGGAGACTTTTCCGCGTCCAAGAAGCCTTTTTATCAGCTCTTCTTTTTCAACCTCAAGAGAGAGCATGATCGAGATAGGGGCTCTCTTTTTATTTAACAGGATGTCCAGTGCTTCTGCCTGGGCAGTCGTCCGTGGGAAACCATCGAAAATAAAACCGCTGGCATCATGATTTTTATCGATCTTTAATCCGATCATATCGATGACAACCTTATCAGGAACCAGCTCACCCTTATCCATATATTTTTTTGCTTCCTGGCCCAGGGCGGTCTTTGCTGCAAGTTCAGCTCTCAGAATGTCTCCTGTGGACAGGTGGACCAGTTGATACTTTTCTATTATTTTTGTTGCCTGTGTTCCTTTACCGGCGCCCGGAGGGCCAAACAATACAATATTCAGCATACACTTTAAATTTATGGGTTATTAATCAATTGTTTTATATATGTTCAGAAGATTTCTTCCATATCCATTATAATCAAGGCCATAACCGATAACAAAATCATCGGGAATTTCATATCCGGTATAATCTATTTTTACTTTGGAATGAAAGTTATCCGGTTTGATCAGTAAACTGGCAATTTTTATTTCTGCAGGCTCAAATCCTTTCAGTTGCTGCATGATATTTGATATGGTCATGCCTGAATCGATGATGTCTTCAAGAACCACTGTTACCTTACCGGTAATATCTTCATTCAGTCCGATCAATCTCTTTATGGTTCCTGTGCTGCCGGTTCCCTGATAGGAAACCAGCTTCAGAAATGATATCCGGCATTGAAAATTTATCAACTGCAGCAGATCAGAAGCAAACATAAATGCCCCGTTTAGAATTCCTAGAAAGACCACATCTTTATCTGCCAGTTCGCTGTTCATCCTTCCTGCAATTTTACCGATGGCATGAATGATTTTTTCATGCGGTATCAATAATTCGAAACGCTTATCCCGGATGGTTATTTCATTCATTATACCGCTATATCAAAAAGTTAGTTGCGAAATTACAAATTATTGAGTTATTTTTAGGTTCAAATTGGTTAAACTAAAAATCAGCAATAATGACAGCCAGGGTTAGCATTATCATGGGCAGCAAATCAGACCTGCCGGTCATGGAGGAAGCTGCAAGGGTTCTTGATGAACTGGAAATACCTTTTGAGATTTCTGCACTATCGGCTCACAGAACCCCTGAAAAGGTGGAACAATTTGCAAAAAATGCAGGGGAGAGAGGTATCAGGGTGATCATTGCCGCAGCCGGAATGGCTGCCCATCTGCCGGGTGTGATTGCCTCCATGACTACTTTGCCGGTCATCGGAGTACCCATCAATGCTTCACTTAATGGTCTTGATGCATTGGTTGCCATTGTCCAGATGCCGCCCGGAATACCTGTAGCAACTGTCGGTATTGATGCAGCGAAGAATGCAGGTATACTGGCTGCACAAATACTGGCCCTTGATGATGAAAAAATAGCCAGCGGTTTAAAGGCCTTCAAGGAGGCTTTAAAAAGCAAAGTATTGAAGGACAATGATGAACTTAAAAATGTGAAATTCAGGTTTAAGGTGGATTAAACATACCGGTGTTCTGATAAAATCTGATGGTTTTCTGCTCAGGATCTGTTCATTTCCTGGTTTCAATACATACCAGCCATAAGTTGAAAATTGAGAGCATATACATTTATAAAAGGATCATTTCATCGTTATTCCTTTTGGTGTTCTCCTGGCCGGTGATAACTGCCCAGGAAGAACATAACTTTTCATCCGGCGCGCGGGTGTCAGGTTTATCAGGTGCAGGTACCGTAATGACAGATTTGTGGTCGAATTATCACAACCAGGCAGGTCTTGCAGGAATTGAGGATTTCACCGTGGGATTTCACTATGAGAATAAATTCGCTTTTTCTTCGTTCTCACTACAGTCATTTGCCATGGCCATTCCTACAAAAAGCGGTACCATAGGAGGGAATATGGCTGTTTTTGGAAATCCGGGGTATTTTGAAAGCAAAATCTCTCTTGCATTCGGGAAACCGTTCGGAAAGAAGTTTGCAGCAGGTATACAGCTGGATATGCTGGGTATCTACCAATCGCACGACTATGGTAATGTCGTCACACTGGCGGCAGAAGGTGGTATCATGGCAAAGCCCACAGAAAAAATCACACTGGGATTGTATGTCTATAACCCTACCGGTGCTCATTTTAAAGAATTTACAGATAAAGAGGTGCCAGTGATATTTGAATGGGGACTTGGATACCAGATCACTGAAAAGCTCCTGTTTGTGACTGAGGCGGAGAAGAAAATCGGTTACAGGACTGTTGTCATTGCAGGTACGGAATATTATGTCCTTAACAGTGTATGTGCCAGGGCAGGGGTCTCAACTTTCAAGTATTCCAATTATTCATTCGGTATCGGTTTCAAGCAGAAAAGAATCAGGGCAGATCTGGCTTTTTCAGAACATAAAACCCTTGGATATTCATCGCATTTTTCGCTAAGCTATTCTTTTTAGGAACAAAACTGGAAAATACCTGAAATATGAGTTTTAGCTCTTCTTTCAGCATTCTTTTTTATCCTTACATCTGAATTGAATCCCGGCGAGCGCATTCCCCGTAGCTTTGCTGCGGGGTAAGCGATACTTTTTGTTCGGTAACTATTTTTTGGTATTCTTCAGTTTTTTATTAAATTGCCGGTACAACAACAAGATTGATACCGTACAATTCATTGGTTATGAACCGTTTATTTGTAACTATTTACCTTTCATTCCTTTTTGTCATTGCTTTTACCCAGGAACCGTTCAATATGATTGCCATTGAGGATGTGATCGAGGAGATCGCCGCGAACTCAGACAATCAGCTTGATTATACCATTCTGCTTGAAGACCTGTGGTATTTCCATGAAAATCCTATCAACCTGAATTCCGGCGGTTACGAAGAACTGGCTAAGCTGCATTTTCTGACAGACTATCAGATCAGAAGCCTACTGGAATATATCGGCACAAAAGGGCCAATGACCTCGGTTTATGAAGTGCAGTATGTCTATGGCTTCAATGAGAAGCTTGCCGGGTATCTTGCACATTTTACCGTTACAGGTCCGTCCAAAGCCAGTTATGTAATAAGCCCGGACAGGATGCTCAGATATGGCAGGCATGATTTACTGATCACCGGTTCAAGATGCCTCCAGCAAAAGGCAGGATACATACCGGTACCTGATTCGATACTGTCGGTCAATCCGGATAAAAGCAGGTACCTGGGAGATCCTTATAAATTGAGGGTGAAATATGGTTATAATTATTATGAAAAGATCATGTTTGGCATTCAGGCTGAAAAGGATCCGGGCGAAGAATTTTTTAAAGGCAGCAATAAAAACGGATTCGATTTCTACTCCGGTTTTCTGCAATTGAATAATATCGGACCTTTGAAAACCCTGACCATAGGTGATTATTACCTTCAGTTCGGTCAGGGACTTACCCTGTTCAGCGGACTTGCATTTGGCAAATCTGCTTTTAGCACGGATGTTATTAAAAGAACACCGGCTGTCAGGAGATATTCCTCTGCTGATGAAAATAATTACTTCAGAGGCCTGGCAGCTGCAGCAGAGTGGAAAAGTCTTGAAATATCATTGTTTTATTCAAATAAGAAAGTGGATGCAAATCTTACCGATACCCTTGATGAAGGTGAAGATGAGTTTTCATCGTTTCAGAGCTCCGGATTTCACAGAACACCACTGGAAATTGAAGATAAGAGGTCAGTAAGTGAACTGGCAGCAGGAACAAATATTTTATATAAAACAGAAAGGCTCAGACTTGGCGGCACGCTGGTTCATTATTCATTCGGGGGTCAGTTCAGTCCTTCTGACAGATCATATAATATTTACAGTTTCAAGGGATCTTCCCTTCTGAACGCAGGTATTGATTACAGGTATCGATTGAAAAATGTGGAACTTTTCGGCGAGGTATCCTATGGAAATGAGCACTGGGCAATTCTGGACGGGATTCTTCTTCAGGCAGGAGAACTAACGTCTTTTACACTGCTTTACAGGAACTATTCCAGGGGGTACTTTGCCTATCGCAATAATCCGTTTTCAGAATATGCTTCGAAAAATAATGAGCATGGATTGTATCTTGGTACAACGTTTTATCCTTTCAGGTATTTCAAAATAACGGCTTATTACGACACTTTCAAATCCCCCTGGTTGAGGTATAACGTAAGTTCACCCTCTGCAGGCAGGGACTTTCTGGTGCAGATTGACTTCACTCCCGGAAAACAAACGGAGTTTTATGCCAGGTACAAGTCCGAAACCAAAAGTGAGGATAATCATGATGATACCGCACCCATTCCTGTGGTAAAAGACTATACAATTAACAAGGCCAGGGTACATGCAAGCTATTATTTGTCAAAACAGATAAATTTTAAAAACAGACTGGAATTCAATGCTTTAATACCTGAAGAGGGATCAAAGGAATACGGATGGTACCTGAGTCATGATATCGTATTTGCGTCTTCCGGAATGCCGGTCACACTCTGGTTAAGATTTGCAGTCTTTAATTGTGATTCATATGATACCAGGATCTATGCATACGAAAACACTGTTCCTTTTTCATTTTCGGTACCCTTTTTTAACAATAAGGGTGGAAGGTTCTATTCCATGTTGAAATGTGCTTTAAGTAAATATATAACCTTTTGGTTGAGATATGGTATTACACAATACCTTGATCAGAACACAATCAGTGACGGCATGGAGGAAATATCCGGAAATGTTAAATCAGATATTGATGTCATGTTAAGAATAAAATTTTAGGTAAGTATTTATTTGTATTTTTGCCAGGTGCAGACCTTTGAAAATAAAATGATATGGCCAGAAAAGAAATGAAATACTCCGAAGCTGTAAGACAGATTGAAGAGATCCTCCATAAAATCGAAAGCGAAGAACCGGATGTGGATGAACTGACAAAACTTGTCAGGAGCGCATCTGACCTGATAAAATATTGCAAGGGTAAACTTTTTGAGACCGAACAGGAAATTGAAAAGATACTGAACGATATCGATACGGAAAATCAAATTGAGGAGAATCAAGATTGAGTAATTATACAAGCAGCCTTTAAAAGGGAATAGTCATAAAAAAACCAGGGATTCTTTCTGAATCCCTGGTAAAACCCTAAAAAATTAAACCTAAAAATTTTACGAAAACCCTACGAGAACAATTATTAACCTAACTAAACCTTAAAGTTATGAACCCAACTAATTCTATAACGAAAATAACCATCATTTTGTTACGCATATACTGACTTTTTTAAAACTTTTTAACAATTTTTATAAATTTCGGTTTCTTATAATAGTTATTGCCCTTTTTTAACCCGGACCCGTATCATACATGAAATAAAAGAGGGTTTATCAGAAGTCAGTTTATACTCCGGAGAATTGTGTATTTGGAAGTGCTCTCACAGGGGGGTACGGATAATATCAATAAAAAAGAGGTTGCTTTTACTCTTTGAGACAACCTCTGATAGATGATCAAACAATCACCGGCTGATGAATTAATTCTCTTTTTCCACTTTCAATACATCCTTAAAAGCTTTGATGAATGTATCTTTTGGAAGGGCTCCCATTGCCATCTGGGGTTGACCCTCCTTGGGTATGAACAGTAATGAAGGTATGCTCTGTATGCCGAAGACAGCTGAAAGTTCACGTTCTTCTTCAGTATTGACCTTATAGATATCAACCTTACCCTTATAATCTTCGGATAATTCTTCAAGAATAGGAGCAACCATTTTACAGGGCATGCACCAGTCGGCATAGAAATCTATGATTGCCGGCCTGTCACCTTCAAATTTCCATTCCTTGTTTGTTTCGAAATTAAATATTTTCTGCTTGAAAGTCTCTTTTGTTAAATGTTCCAACATGATTTTATAATTATAAGTTAAAATTTTTTGATGTTAAAAGATACATAAATAAATTCATTTATAATCATCAGGTCAAATCATATGCCATTTTGTTAATTAAACGAACAACAGGCTGAAAAGCTGAAATAATTGTAACTTTGTCAGGTAATTTTGTACAAATTGTCATATCTATATATGAATATATATCTAAATGACAGTATTTTCAGGCCCATTGTTAAAGCGATAGCAAAAGACAAGCTTTCTTGTTATGTTATTGGCGGTTATGTCAGAGATATTCTTCTGGGACGTCCTTCCAAAGATATTGACATTATGGTTGTTGGAAGCGGTATTCAGCTGGCCGGAAGGGTAGCATCAGTTTTGGGCAAAGGTGTCAGGGTAACGGTATTCAGGAACTTTGGCACTGCAATGATCAAATACAGGGATTATAAGCTGGAATTTGTCGGTGCAAGAAAGGAATCTTACTCACGTAATTCAAGGAAACCGGTTGTGGAGAATGGCACGCTTGAAGATGATCAGAACAGGCGGGACTTTACCATCAATGCAATGGCGATCTCGCTCAATGAGGACAGCTTTGGTGAACTGATTGATCCGTTCGAAGGACAAAAAGACCTAAAGAAAAGAATCATCAGGACACCATTGGATCCCGATATCACCTATTCGGATGATCCTTTAAGAATGTTGCGTGCCATACGTTTTGCCTCACAACTTGATTTTACGATTGAAAAAAAATCCCTGAAAGCCATCCGTTCAAACCGTGACAGGATCAGGATCATATCCTTTGAACGCATAACCGATGAGCTGAATCAGATTTTATTGTGCAACCGGCCTTCGGGTGGTTTTAACCTTCTCGACAGCACCGGGTTGCTTGATATTATTTTGCCGGAAATTACGGCCATGAAAGGGGTGGATGTTGTCAAAGGCCAGGGTCACAAGGATAACTTTTATCATACATTGCAGGTACTGGATAATGTTTCTGCAGTCAGCAACAAACTATGGTTAAGATGGGCAGGTCTTTTGCATGATATCGGAAAACCGGTGACCAAACATTTTGATAAACAGACCGGATGGACATTTCACGGACATGATTATGCCGGCTCAAAGATGATCCCGCCTATTTTCAGGAGACTGAAACTGCCGCTCGGCAATGACATGCACTATGTACAGAAACTGGTCAGGCTGCATCTGCGACCCATTGCGCTGGTTGACGATGCTGTAACCGATTCGGCAGTCAGAAGATTGCTTTTTGAGGCAGGAGATGACATCGATGACCTCATGACTTTATGCGAGGCAGATATTACCTCGAAGAATGATGAAAAGGTGCAGCGGTACCTGAGTAATTTTAAGCTGGTCAGAAAAAAACTGGTGGAAATTGAGGAGAAAGATCACATCCGGAACTTCCAGCCGCCCATCGACGGGGAGTTAATTATGAAAACATTCGGACTTCCGCCCTGCCGCGAAGTAGGCATCATCAAAAATGCCATCAAGGAAGCCATCCTGGATGGTGAGATCAGGAATGATTACCGTGAGGCCTATGACTTTATGATAAAAAAATCCACAGAACTTGGCTTGACAAAGGTAAATCCGTAGGTCTGAGCTGCAGAATCGGAGATTCATTCAAACAGCTCTAAAACCTCTTCCTCGGAAATGCCACTGAACGGATTGTTGCTGCCGATGAACACACCGGCCAGCTTCGATTTTTTTTCCTGCAGTTTCAGTATTTTCTCCTCGATGCTGTCTTTGGCTATGAACCTGTAAACAAATACGTTTTTTTCCTGTCCGATGCGATGTGCCCTGCTGAGCGCCTGCTCTTCCACTGCAGGGTTCCACCACGGATCCAGCAGGAATACATAGTCGGCGGCCGTCAGGTTTAACCCGAATCCGCCGGCCCTTAATGAGATCAGGAATATTCTGATATCCCCGTTTTCCTGAAACTGCCTGATGATATCCCCGCGATTTGTTGTGTCGCCTGTAAGGTATGAGTAGGACAGTTTGTTGTTATCACAGAATTGTACAAAGAGATCCAGGTGTTTTACGAATGAGCTGAAAACAAGCGCTTTATGTCCTTCGGCCACGATACTCAGAAGATTGCGGGTTATCTCGTCAAACTTGCCGGAGTGGTTCGGGAAGTCATCATTGACAAGCACAGGGTGGTTTGCTATCTGGCGAAGGCGTGTCAGTGACTGCAGAATGATGATCGATGATTTTTCAATACCCTGCCTGCCGATGTTTTGCAATATGGTATTCCTTGCTTTTGATTTTTCTTTCTCATAGTAACTGGTTTGGTCTTCAGACATATCGCAATAAATCAGCTGTTCTGAGAGTTCCGGAAGATCTGCGGCCACTTCACTTTTATTCCTTCTAAGTATAAAGGGTTGTATCAGTTTTTTCAGCTTTTTGGCCTTGTTTTCGCTTTGGTGCTTCTGGATGGGCAAAACAAATTCGTTTTTGAAAAACTGGTAGCTCCCCAGCAAGCCCGGATTCAGGAAGTTCATCTGCGACCATAAATCATCCAGCGAATTTTCAATGGGAGTTCCGGTAAGAACCAGCCTGTATGATGATTTAAGCTGCAACAGTGCTTTGTATGTTTTTGACAACGGGTTCTTAACCAGCTGACTTTCATCAAGAACAATATAAAGGAAATCGAAACTTCTGAACTCTTCCACATCATTCCTTACAATTCCGTATGATGTGATAATAACCTCGGCATCATGGTAGTAATGTTTCAAAGGTTTCCGGTGTTGTCCGCCG